>CAYJBH010000021.1:0-2725 GCA_964368625.1 uncultured Oscillospiraceae bacterium | reverse complement strand
GTAAATAAAAGTATAGGCAAAGCTGCAGCGATAACCGAACCGGGGATAAGGTTTATCTTAATTACCGAGATTAAACGATGGGTGAAGTTTTGTAGCAATGCCGACGGACGGCGATAAAAGCCATATCTTAGCATGGATGCATCGCAGTTGGCAAACATGGAGTGGGTAACCCTGTTACCGCAGTTAATAACATACATGATAAATAAAAAGAAGGGGAGGTTATTTAAAATAAAGAAATTGGTAATCTCGCTAACCCCATCATCGAAAAGGCCATAAACCCCAATAGCTATCGCTAAAATTGCTATAACAGCGGCAATAACAAGGGCAGAACTGGAGAGAATTTTGCGGTGGCGCTTAACAAACAGCTCGTTAAAGTAGGCAAAACCCTTTTTAGAGCTTTTTATATCGGATGAATTAGCTATCTGCTTAGCAAAACTTTCACTTAAAATCTCCTTTTTCGATTGGCTGGAACTTTTTATTAAAACCATGTCGGTGATAAAAAGTTTGCGATAAAACTCTTTAAAGTTCGGGTATCGCCATAGATACCGCATAACAAAGATGGCGGCTATCGTGGTTGGTATTGCAGCCAGTAAAGGGCTAACACCGGATACGGTAAATCCAAAAATGCCGGTAACAATTCCGATAACGGCTAAAATAAGTGAGATAAGAAGCTGGCTGTAGCTTCGCCCCATAGCTTTGCTGTTACGGTGGCTATAAAACATTAAAAGAGGCATAAATATTATCTTTAGCGAAACAACCAATAAAGGAATGGCAATTATTTCATAAACCTCAATGCCCATAAACAAATTGGAAAGAAGGGCAAAAAAGATAAACCCGATTGTAGATTTAAACAAAAAATATGCCATCTCGGTTAGGGCATAGTCCCTTGCCGGCATACGCATTAAAAAGATGGCATAATAGCTGTCTCTTGTAGCATTATCAAACCGGTTATTGCTTATTGCTCCACCAATAGTTAGAAAGATAAACAGGTGGGCAAAATCTATGTTTACGCCAAACTCGTTGTAAAGCATCTCCATAACAAAAAAGATAGCCAAAAGGTAAATAACCTTGCCAAGAAAAACCGAAACAAATTCAAAAATAGCAGCAAGAATGTTAGTTATTATCTTAATGGCAGGGTTTTTGTAAAGCGTTGCCGGCAATATTTTTTTTGCAAAAGGCAACGAGCGAAGCGCAAATATAACCGAGTTAGCTCGGTAGGTGTTTCTAAGCCTTAATATAAGGCTAAGCGTTTTAGTCATCGGCTTCACCACGCAGTATTGTTATAATCCTTTCCTTGTAACCCTCGTCGTTAAGTTCATCCTTAACCACAGGGGTCAGCACCCCATCGTTAAGAATAACAATTTCATCACATAAATCCAGTGCAAGCTCTAAAATATGGGTGGAGAGAATGGTAATATGATTGTCTCGTTTACTGCGAAATAACTTTTTCATCTCATCTGCCGCAACTATGTCCAGCGAGGTCAACGGCTCGTCTAACAAAATAATGGTAGGCTCGGCAATAAGGTTAACGAGCATCTGCATCTTGTTTTTCATACCGTGAGAAAAATCACGAAGAAGCTTGTCTCGGTCATCCTCCTGTATCCCTATCCACTCCAGATATTCGTCTATTGAGCGGCTGCCATCTTTATCCTTACCCTTAATCTCTAAAATAAACTTAACAAACTCTCTTGCGGTTAAGAATTCAGGAACAATAGGTTCAGATAAAACAAATCCTATATCCTCCATATCGGGAGAGCGCTTTATGCCGTCCTGCTCGGTGTAAACCCCGCCACCATCCGGTTTAAGGTCGCCGCTGATGCAGCTAAAAAGGGTGGTTTTGCCGGCTCCGTTGCGCCCAATCAGTCCATAAATTTTGCCCTTACTAAAGGCAAAGTCTGCACCTTTTAAAACCTCTTTTTTATCAAAGTTTTTAACAAGATTTTCTATAATAAGTTTCATCTAAACTAGCTGTCCTTTCTTATCTGGATAAACCGGTTAACATCTTGCGATAGCTGTTAACAAAGTCATCAATTGCCTTATCGATAGACTTAACACCATTGGTGCTACATTGGTCTATAAACCCTTCAACAATCCACTCGGTATATTGAACCACCTTTTCATAGTCGGAACCATAAGCAAAGGCGCTTCTATCGCAGCGTTTAAATGGCTCATAAAAGCTGTAGTTTTCAAGCTGCTTTAGATACTCCTTAGTATGTTCTCCACCATCATTTTTCATTCTGTTATGGAAGGGGAAAACATAAGGGTAAAACTCGCTAAGTGAAAACCGAAGGGTAAGCATTCTTTTAAGCTGAACAAAAAAATCGGTTTCGCTAACGCTTATCTTGGCATGATAATCCTCTATCAAAACCAGCATGCAATATTCGGCGATAAACTCAAAAAGGTTCTGCTTGTTTCCAAAATAATGAAAAAGAATGCCCTTAGAAATCCCAGCCTCGGCAACTATCCGGTTGGTAGATGCATTCTCGTATCCATAAAGAGCAAACTCCTTAACCGCAGCAGATATTATCCTATCCTGCTTTTCACTCGGTGCGTCAAAAAATTTCTGATACATAAAAACCCTCTTAAAATAAACTATTGTCCATATCGGTCAACCACAACTAAATTCTAACACATTATTACCAAATTTGCAACGCAAATTTTTTTTGCAACGCAAATTTTTTGGACTGTCGAAAAAACCATGAAGGTCTGCAACGCAAAAAAATTG
>CAYJBH010000020.1:0-54007 GCA_964368625.1 uncultured Oscillospiraceae bacterium | reverse complement strand
CTACGATAACAAACTGTTACAATATTGGCGAGCTTGACGGAGCGGGCGACGTTGGCGGCGTGGTAGGAGATAACACAGGTGTCGTTAAAAACAGCTATTATCTGACAGATAAGGGTGCAACAATCGGTGTAGGTTTAAATTCCGGCACGGCTGGAAATGTCGGCTCGTTCACCTCTGCGGACTCAGAGATTACTATAGAAGGCACAGCCGACAACTCTATCTCCACAGATAGCCTTCTAACCGCACTGAACGAAGGCGCAAGGGCATATAACGATACTG
The DNA here is from genome assembly GCA_964368625.1 of uncultured Oscillospiraceae bacterium. Lineage (GTDB taxonomy): Bacteria > Bacillota > Clostridia > Oscillospirales > Ruminococcaceae > CAYJBH01. The sequence continues at coordinate 53,728 of CAYJBH010000020.1, read as the reverse complement.
TAAATCCTGTTGTGATCGCATATGAATGGAAGATAGATTCAAGCCAAAACAAAGGCTATCCGGTTTTTGTAACCAACTGGAAAAACTTTGCCTCGGAAACGGCACCAAAAGATGACAAAATCACCAACGCCAGCGAGTTGGCGTGGTTAATAAATAACCCCAACGTAGGCGGCAATTACATACTCACACAAGACATTGATCTGTCTAAACATATGTGGACTCCGATTGGCAATAAAAACAATAACAGTGCTTTTAACGGTATCTTTGATGGTGCGTACTATAAAATTACGGGTATGAACATCAATGCTCCCACAGCTGAATATCAGGGTCTGTTTGGCATAACTGCATCAACCAGTACGATAAAAAATGTTTCTGTTTCCGGCACGGTTACCGGCTACAACTATGTCGGCGGTGTGGTTGGGCATGCCTTTGGAAGTGTAGTAGGGTGTAGCAGCAGTGCTACTGTTATTGCTACCGGCGAAGATGGCCATGCCGGCGGTGTAGTGGGCTATGCTACCACAAATGGTAACTACATAACAAATTGCTACAACACAGGCGATGTTTCTACCACCGGCACAGGCGGCAATGCCGGCGGTATAGCTGGTGCAACAGATGCCGAGGTTGCTATAACAAACTGCTACAACAGTGGTTCAGTTTCGGCTACCGATGCAACCTCTAATGTTGGTGGTATCGTAGGGTATAATTCGGTTTCTACCGCTACGATAACAAACTGTTACAATATTGGCGAGCTTGACGGAGCGGGCGGCGTTGGCGGCGTGGTGGGAGATAACACAGGTGTCGTCACAAACAGCTACTATCTGACGGACAAGGGTGCAACAACCGGTATAGGTTCAAATTCCGGCACGGCCAAAAATGTCGGCTCGTTTAGCGGTATTGACTCGGAAATTACGATAGATGGGGGCGTTACGCCTGATGGCACTATTCCAACAACAAACCTTTACGACGCATTAAGCGCCGGTACAATAGCATACAACGATACGGCAAATCCTGTTGTGATCGCTTATGAATGGAATGTAGATTCAAGCCAAAACAAAGGCTATCCGGTTTTTGTAACCCGCTGGAAAGACTTCGCCTCGGAAACGGCACCAAAAGATGGCAAAATCACCAACGCCAACGAGCTGGCGTGGTTAATAAATAACCCCACCGCAGGCGGCAACTACATACTCACACAAGACATTGATCTGTCTAGGCATATGTGGACGCCGATTGGCAGTATAAACAATTACCAATCTTTCCACGGTGTTTTCGATGGTGCGCACTATAAAATTACGGGTATGTACATCAATGCTCCCACAGGCTCATACCAGGGCCTGTTTGGCGAAACCGACTCGAACAGTACGATAAAAAATGTTTCTGTTTCCGGCACGGTTACCGGCTACAACTATGTCGGCGGCGTGGTAGGATACAACGGTGGTAGTGTCATAAACTGTACCAGCAGTGTTACGGTTACAGGCAACACCTCTGTTGGCGGCACGGTGGGGTATAGCACCGGTAGCATCACAAATAGTAGCAACAGTGGCACGGTTACAGGCAACAATAATGTCGGTGGCATATTGGGACGTGCGATAGTTGACAGCACTCTTCAAAATAGTTACAACACCGGCAATGTTTCGAGCACCAATGGTTATTGCAGCATCGGTGGTGTGGTAGGATATTCCACTACCCCCATCACAAACTGTTACAATACCGGCACCATCTCGGCTATGGGAAATAACTCCTATGTTGGTGGCATAGCGGGAGATAGCAATAAGAATATGACAAACTGTTATAGCGCCGGCACCATCTCGGCTACGGGAAATAACTCCTATGTTGGTGGTTTAATTGGAATTGATACCAGCAACGCCATCATCACGCACTCCTACTACCAGAGTGACAAGGGTGTAAGCACAAGCATAGGTTACCATTCAACACCACTTGCCCATGTCGGCTCATTCACCTCTGTGGACTCAGAGATTACTATAGAAGGCATAGCCGACAACTCTATCTCCACAACCGACCTTTTAACTGCACTAAACCAAGGCACAGCAGCATACAATGCTACAGATCCTGAGATAGACGCTTTAGGATGGGTAACAAAAAAAGATGTGAACAACAACTACCCGATGTTGGAAACCTATTGGACTGATTATGCGGTTGAGCCGAAGAACGGCCTAATAACCTCTGCTGAAGAGCTTGCATGGCTAATTAATAATTACACCGCAGGCACATACACACTAACAAAAGACATCGACCTATCTGCACATATGTGGAAGCCGATTGGTTATAATGATAAACCTTTCTATGGTACATTTGATGGTGCAGAACATAAAATTACAGGGCTGAGTATCTACGCACCTACAACCGACCATCAAGGATTGTTTGGCTTTCTTGGATCAGGCGGAATGGTGAAAAATGTAGGTGTGCACGGTGATATCAGGGGTTATAACCATGTTGGTGGTGTGGTAGCAGAAAACTGGGGTAGTGTTAGTAACTGCTACAACAGCACTAACATCCATTCAGAATACACATTTTCCAATATTGGCGGTGTGGTAGGGGAAAACGTCAATGGAGTTGTTATAGACTGCTACAACAATGGTGATATTTCGGTTGTGGGTGATTCTGCCAATATCGGCGGAGTGGTGGGAAGTAGCGGAGGTAACAGTTGGATCGCAAACAATTACAACACCGGAAATATTTCGGGGACAGGAAAGAATGCTCGCGCTGGTGGCATAATCGGAAACTTCGAACAAGGTACCATCTCAAACAGCTATAACACCGGAAATATCTTGTTAGTAGGTTCTGCTGCTTACTGCGGTGGTGTGGTAGGAGAAAATGGTGGTAGCGTTATAGATAGCCACAATACCGGAATGGTCACAGCTGATTGTTTTGCCGGCGGCGTTGTTGGGAGAAACACCGGCACTATCGCAAATAGTTACAACACCGGTACGGTCGAAACTAGTTACAATGAAGTCGTTGATTACAGTAGTACCGGTGGTGTGTCGGGAACTAATAGTGCCGGCAACATTATAAACTGCTATAACAGTGGTAATGTTATAACTTTTGGTATCGACGCCAAAATCGGCGGCATGGTGGGGTATAACTATTCTGGTACTGTCACAAACAGCTACAGCATCGGCGATATCTCGGTTACCGATAAAGTGGCTTATGTCGGTGGCGTGGTAGGGTCGGTCGATATAGCAGAAAGTTCCATCACAAACTGCTATTATTTAACAGACAAAGATGTGTTGAAAGGCGCGGGTGCCTTATTCCGTGGAACTTATACCCACATCGGCTCGTTTAGCTCACCCGACTCGGTGATTACGATAGACGACGGCGTCACAAGCACAGATTCTATATCGAAAATTAATCTCGTCACCGCGCTAAATGCAGGGGTGGATGCATATAATACCGCAAACCCTGACGCAGAGCAGGCTAAAATGTGGATGCCAAAAACAGGGCAAAACGAGGGATACCCTGTTTACGCAACCTATTGGAGCGATAATGCGGCAACAACCGCACCGACAGATGGAAAAATCACCTCCGCCGAAGAGCTTGCGTGGTTGATAGATAATCACGATGACGGTGCATACACACTTACCAAAACCATTGATCTGTCGGAACATATGTGGACACCGATTGGGTATGTTGATGATATACATTTCAGTGGTACATTCGACGGCGGTGGGAATAAAATCACAGGGCTGTACATAAACGCACCTACGAGCGTCCAGCTAGGGTTGTTCGGACGTATCAACGGTGGCACGGTGAAAAATGTCGGTGTAGACGGTGTCGTAATAGGCAAGGACTATGTCGGCGGTGTGGCAGGATATGTTAACAACTCCACCACCGTAGAAAACTGTTATATTAGCGGTGCGGTCTCGGCAACGGGTGACAGTGCAGCAGTCGGCGGCATGGTTGGATATGTAGGATATAGCACCGTAGCAAACTGTTATAATAGCGGTGCGGTTTTGGCAGAGGGTGCGAATTCCAATGTCGGCGGTGTGGTGGGGTATGGCAATAGAAGCACCGTCACAAACAGCTATAACACCGGTGCGGTCTCGGCAGAGGGTGCGGATTCCGATGTCGGTGGTGTGGTGGGAGAAAACTATATTTTCAGCACCGTCACAAACAGCTATAACACCGGCGATGTCTCGGCTACTGGTGAGCTTTCAAATGCCGGCGGTGTGGTGGGGTATAATTATAACAACGCCGTCACAAACAGCTACTATAAAAAAGGAACGAGTTTAAAGGCTATAGGCTACATCAGAAGCGGCACAGTAAAAAACGTCGGCTCGTTCGAGTCGCCCACGTCGGTGATTACGATAGAGGGCGAAGCCGATTCGAACATCTCGACAGATGACCTCCTCACCGCTTTAATCGCAGGGGCTAAGGCGTATAACGAAACAGCCCCAGACGGTCTAAAGGCGTACAGGTGGGAGATGGTTTCGCAGGATAGCTATCCCACGCTGACAACAGAGAGAAAATTCGGCGACACTAACGGTGACTGGGAAATCGACAAAGACGATTTAACAGCGATAGCCGGCGAGAGCTACAACACGGTAGCAACGCCCGAAACCGATAACCTTGATGTTAACGGCGACGGGGTAATAAACTTTATCGACCTTGCAGTTGTTAGAAACAGTAAATATTTTGAAAAGTAAATAACACCAACCTTAGCGGATAAAAACCGTTTTTCCGTTCGTTCCCGGTCGGGTGTCGGCAAACAACAGCAATAACATCCGTTTTGATTACACAATACAAGTTTCCCTTAGACGAACTAAAATCTTCTAAGGGAATTCTTATATTCTCGGTACTTGCGTTGCAGTATATATCAAGGTATTTTTCGCTGAAATCGTCTGATAAAACTATCTTTCTAACAAAGGTGTCTACAAGCGAAGTCCTAAACTTGGTGCTGTTTATATCACCTTGTTTGTACTTGTCAAAGTAGAATTTCACTTGCTAAATGTCAAATTTGGACTTAATATCTTTTCTTTAGCAAGTTCTGTTTCAAGTAAAAGTTTTTCTTGTTGTCGCTTTTCAATCTGGCTTGATATAAGTTCAACAGCAGTGCCTTTTTCAATCGCTTTTATTAAATTTGCGGTAGCAACTTCGTTATCTCGGAGTTGCTTTTTTATGCGTTTTAGCTGGTTGGTGTTGCCCTCTTTTATAGAAAGGTAGGCTATTTTATTAGCCACAGTTTCTATATAACTGTTATTAAGAGCTTTAAAAATTCCATTAACAACCTTGTTTTCAAGCAGTGCTTTATTAACCAATTTTTTATCACAGCCACATCAACTTATTTTGTTTCGTTAACCCCCCGCCCTGTAGGTCGATGGGTTAACATAGCTCTACGTAATTTCTTTGTTTGTGTATGTAATAAACAAAGATTTTTGCTTATCGGGAAGGTCTTTTAAACGCGTCGTAGGGTGCTGAACGGTTGCTTTATTCTGTGCTATGTCAACGCAAACAACAATAGCCACAGTCTAACAATTTTATATAGGTGTAACCATGTAAATACTTCCCATTTGTTTTAATAATTATTAGCTGGTAAAATTACATATTTTAAAAAGCCAATTAAACGACATAACCATCTAAACAAAACATCCAGCCGAATGGCTTTTATTATTCTACCAATATGTTTTTTTGCATTTAGTTCCAAGTTTGCAAAATTTACTAAAACATAGTATAATTTCTCAGTGAGTAAAACATGGAGGAAAGGTAATGAGTTTTTCACCGAATAACCCTGATTTATTTGTTCTTGTTGCAATTGTGATTGCATTTGTAATTGGTCAATCGATATTTTTTACCGCAAGGGCATGGCGTAGAGGAAAAAGTCTCGGAATTTCGACCGATACTATGCGGCGAACAGTTGTCTCCAGTGCAGTATTCAGCGTTGCGCCGGCACTTTCAATATTGCTCGGAATCTTTTCACTTTCAAAATTTTTAGGATTTGCCCTTCCGTGGCTTCGTCTTTCGGTTATTGGTGCCATTACATATGAGCTCCCTGCTGCCTCCGCTGCTGCTGCCGCAACCGGCACAAGTATGAGCGAAACGGTTTCCGACCCATCGGTGTTTGCGGTTATAGCATGGGTCATGACACTAGGAATTATTCCAAGTTTAATTCTTGTGCCTATCTTCGGTAAAAAAATTGAGAGTGGTTTAATAAAACTTAAAAATAAGGACAGTCGATGGGGAGGCATTTTTATGGATGCACTTTTCCTTGGCATGATATCGGCGTTTCTCGGAATGATATTTGCCGATGTGGGTGAGGGTCTTCGTGGATGGGTGCCGGTTTTCGTTATGCTCTCAAGCTCGATATTGATGATAATCTGCGGTTTATTTGTTAAAAAATATGATATTAGATGGGTAAAAGATTTTGCAATGCCTATTAGCATGATAGGCTCTATGATTCTTGCTATACCGATAACCGCTCTGGTTAACATGGTTACAGTTTAAAGGAGGTGCAGTTATGAAAAATAAATCTTACGAGGATGCTACACACTTTTACGGAAGAGTGTGGATGTTTTGTGCGTTTTTGCTGATAGTTTCGGTTCCGATTTATATCTGTGTTAGATACGATGCATGGCCACCGATAACCTCGGTTTTGGCAGGTCTGTTAGGTGTTGCGCCTATATTCTGGACGGTTGCCGTTATCGAGGTGATCACCTACGTTCCGATGTTAGGTGCAAGCGGCTCTTATCTTGGCTTTGTTACCGGTAACCTAACAAACCTAAAGCTGCCTGCCTCTCTTGGCGCAATGGACTCTGCAAAGGTTAAGCCTGGAACTGCTGAGGGAGATGTTATCTCCACCATTGCAATCGGAGTTTCCTCTGTAACCACCACACTGGTTTTAGCAGTAGGTGTGCTTCTTCTCGCACAGCTTGAACCACTACTTCAATCACCGCTTTTGAAACCTGCATTTGAAAATATACTGCCCTCGCTTTTTGGTGGTCTTGCAGTTGTGTTTATTTCTAAGAGTTGGAAAATAGCCATGCCACCCATGATTTTTATGCTGGTTCTGTTTATTGCTGTGCCTTCTCTTGCAGGCTCGGTTTCGGTTTTTGTTCCTGTGGGATCGTTGATTGCACTTGTTGCTGCAAGGATAATGTATAAAAAGGGAATAATTTAAAGAGGGTTTGAGATGTTGATAGCTATTTTGGCAATAATTATTGCACTTGTTTTAATATTAATAGTAAGGACACTGTTATTTGTACCCAAGAAACAGCTAGTGGTGCCGGTTGCAGATGTTAAAGTGAACACAGAAAAAGCATGCGATAATCTTAGGGAGATGATTAGGTGTAAAACGGTGTTTGATGGCGAATGCTATTCTGAATTTGATAAATTTAGAAGTCTATTAACCGAAAAATATCCAAATGTTGTAACAAGCTGTGAGCGAAAACGATTTGATAAAACCGGTGTGCTGTATAGGTGGAGGGGGAAAAGTGCGGATAATCCTACGGTTCTTATGTCTCACTACGATGTTGTTCCGGCACAGCAGGAGCAATGGTCTAGAGATGCTTTCGCCGCCGAGCTTATCGATGGAATAATCTGGGGGCGAGGTACCCTTGATACTAAGGCAACCCTTTGTGCAATTATGGAGTCGGCCGATAGGTTGATCGCCGAGGAATTTGTGCCGAATAATGACATATATCTTGCCTTCTCCGGAGATGAGGAAATAGCCGGAAACGGCCAACCGTCAATTGTGGAATACTTTAAGCAACATAATATTAAACCAGCACTTGTGTTGGATGAGGGTGGTGCCGTTATGTCCGGAGTTTTTCCGGGTGTAGACGGAAAATCCGCTCTTATTGGTATATCGGAAAAGGGGCAGTTTAATGTAAACTTTACGGCAATATCTAAGGGCGGGCATGCATCGTCACCACCACGTAGAACACCGATTACCGACCTTGCGTCGGCTGTAATATCAATACAAAAACACCCATTTAAGTTTAAACTAAATCCTGCTACCCGTGCTATGTTTGATACGCTCGGAAGACATTCAGGATTTGGTTATAGAGTTATCTTTGCAAATTTATGGCTGTTTTCACCGTTACTTGATCTTTTTGGGCGATTTTCCGGAGGAAGTTTAAATGCGCTTTTGAGAACAAGCTGTGCCTTTACCGTCATGCAAGGAAGCGATGCAAACAACGTTATTCCACCCAAGGCCGCAATAACTGCAAACCTTCGTATTATAAACGGTGAAACAACGCAAACGGTAACCGACCATCTGAAAAAGTGCGTTGCCGGGTATGATGTGAAGATTGAAGTTATCGGCGGAGATGACCCATGCAAAATTTCAAACATAAACACCGCGGCTTGGGATAGACTTTGTGAAGCAGTAACAGCCTGTTGGCCGGATGCAGTAGTAGCTCCCTATCTGATGTATGCAGCAAGTGACTCAAGACACTATGCTTCGATTAGCGACAGTGTTTATAGATTTTCGGTTATTGAAATGTCGAAGGAACAGCTAAACACTATTCATGGTAACGATGAGCACATCACGCTACAACAATTGACACAAATGGTTGAATTTTATATTCGCCTTATAAAAAGTTGTTAACTTCAAGCTATTAACATTAAAGCATATTGCTTTATATCAAAATAAAACTTTGGGTTTAGATATGATTCACTATATCCTTTGCTTATCGAACAATTTAATACTTTAATACATAGAAATTAGCCCTACTGAGCCACATTGCAGCCCCAAACCTTTGCAAAGTTAACTAAAATTCTGATTTTGTTATATTTTTAATTTACCCAAATTTTTGTAACAAGTGAACCACTGCATTTTGCTGTACACAGATAGATGCAGGGATACATTATTAAGGCTTTGTGTAGGGAGTGAATGCGACACCTTTTGAGAATGAGAACTAATTTAACTTAATAGTCATTTAGGGTCTAACCAGAAACAGCTACTTATATAAAGTAAACTCATTCTTATTATAATCAATGAGACCATCTTTTTTCATTTTTGATAGTTCATTTGATAATGCACTTCTATCTGCACATAAAAAATTTGCAAGATCTTCTCTGTTCATAGATAAAGTTATTTGATTTAGCCCCATACTCTCATAGTGAAGGTATGTAAGTATTTTATTTCGTAAAGTTTTTTTCGATATTACATCTATTCTTTTGTTTAGATACAAACTTTTATTTGCTACAACCTTCAACATATTAGAAATTAATTGCCTGTGAAAAACGCAAGACGAACTACAAATCGTAATGATCTTATTGTAATTAAAAAATAAAATACTGCTATCTGTCGCTGCAACAATTGTTACAGGGCTTCTATAAATTTCTGCACAGGCAAAAACTTCAGCGAATATATCCCCTTCGGTTACCTCTGCTATAATAACATCATTGCCGTCATAATCCGTTTTTATTATCTTAACAGCGCCTTCAAGCACTGCCCCAACAAAATTAATTCTATCACCCTCATGTATTATAATTTCATTTTTGCCGTATCTTTTGTTAAACGCTTCAAGGCAGGTAAGCATAGAAGAAAAATCTTTTTGGGAAATATTATTAAAAAGCTTATTGCCTATAATTTTAGTATAATTTTTTTGCATAACATCCTTTTTGTTGTTTAAACAACGGAAACGTTATTTAAATTATACTATAATAAGGATAAAATAGTCAAGGATGTCAGTCTAATAGAATACATTACTGAGTAATTTCTTGAAATTATTATGTTTACGACGTATGCCGGCAATTTTAACTTAGCTTTCTGCGATTACTGGAAAGAGTTTGAGTAGCAAGCAGTATTATATGCTAGAATATTAGTAAATGTAGGAAAACAAAAAATGATAACGATGAAAAAATAAATTTAATTTGGGGGAATGGATTAATGAGTAAAAAAACTATTAATATCGATGAAAAAAAATGTGTGGGATGTGGACTTTGTGCTAATGCTTGCAAACAAAGTGCTATTGAAATTATAGGCGGAAAAGCAAAGGTAACTCGTGAGGATTATTGCGACGGCATAGGAAGATGTTTGCCTGTTTGCCCGGTAAATGCAATTAGCTTTTCAGAAAAAGTGGTAGCAAAACAAGAGGCAAAGCCTTTGCCTTGTGGTTGCCCGGGAAGTAATTTAAAAGAGTTAAAGCCTAGAGAACAAGAAAACGAAAAATTAGCAAATAAAGCTGTTTCAGAACTTAGGCAATGGCCTGTTCAGATAAAACTTGTGCCGGAAAATGCACCTTACTTTAATGGATCACATTTGTTGATTGCTGCAGATTGCACAGCCTATGCCTATGCAAATTTTCATAATGAATTTATGAAAAATAAGGTAACCTTAATAGGATGTCCGAAACTTGATGAGGGTGATTATACCAATAAACTTACAAAAATTATCGCAAATAATAATATTAAAAGCGTGAGTGTTATTCGCATGGAAGTTCCTTGTTGTGCAGGAATAGAAAATGCCACAGTAAACGCTCTAAAAGCAAGTGGAAAATTTATACCTTGGCAGGTGGCAACTATATCTACAGATGGTTTATTGTTAGACGCTTAGTAATAATGAAACGGCGACCTTAAAGATGATTTTAGGGTAAAATGTTAAAAACTTATCAATGCCGAACAAGGATTAACGATATACCGGGGTTAAAAATCGTTTTGTGGTTCTAGGTTATGAATATGGGCATATATATCATCATTTTGAAGATGCTGAGAATCAGAAGAGCATACTTTTATGACTAATACACCCGAAAGATTAATGGCTTGAAGAGGGTACCAACAGCAATAATATAGTGCTTGATTTATGTTTTATGTTGATATATACTAAATTCATATAGGATACAACACGAAAGAAGTAACTAGTGAAAATGAAAAATCCTGCCGTGCTTATAGTACTCATGGTTGCTGCCGTTTTTTTTGTTATTCTGTTTTATGCCCAAACGGAATATAAAAATCAGAAAGTTAACCTAACTACGGTGTATTCTGATAATGGCATTTTCGATTTAACCGATTTTGATTTCTCAACCAGTATTGCTTATTTAAACGGAAATATAGAGTATATAGAGGGAGAGGTATTAACTCCTGAGGAGTTTAAAGAAAAAGAAAATCTAATAATAATTGGTAATCCCGTAGACTACAACACTGCAAGAACTGCCCGTGCAACTTTGATAATGCCGGATGATGGTGTTTATATTATGAATACGCTGTGTGATTATGCACGAACATTTTATGTAAATGGTGATCATTATCTTAGTGTAGGAACTGTGGCAGATAATGAGGAAGACTTTGTACCGGGCTATAAGAGAATCAGCTTACAGGCTAAGGCCGAAAATAATGTGCTGGAGTATATTATTCAGGGTGGAAACTTTGTGCATAGAGAGGGCAGCAGCTATTCTATTATGTATATTGGATCCCCCGAACTGCTTTCTTGGTATTTAAACTTCGATACTAGCGTTGAAATTTTATCTGCCGGTATGTTTCTTGCCTTGGCATTGCTGTATTTCATATTAGCGTTTGTAACTAAAAATTACAGAATAAATATATACTTTTCATTACTAAGCATAATTTGGTTTCTTAGGTTAGGTGTAACCGGAAGCAAGTTTTTTTACATGATTATTGATGACTTACCATGGATTGTTGCATTTAAAATTGAGTATCTTTCTCTTGCGTTTACGGTTGCTTTATTAGCTGAAATTCTTTATTATCATCTTAACGAGGTAACCTCTCTTAAAGCACTAAAAATTGCTACATATACGCATATTGTTTTTGCAATATTTTTTCTACTTCTCGACAGTGTTACAATGTCGAAGCTTGTTCTGGTTAGCACAACTGCCTTTATTGTTACGATAGTGTATGTAAGTATTATTGCCTGCTCATTACTTTTTTCACCAGAAAAACGCAAAAAAATCGATTTTCCTAAAAGAATGGTCATTATCTCTATGCTTATTTTATTTGTAAGCGCTATACATGACGGACTTTTTTATGCCAATTTCCAAATAATGCTTAATACACTAACAGAATCTGGGATATTAGTTTTTGCAGTTTTAGAGGCAATAGGAATATTTTATATTAATGTTAAAACCCTTGAAGATGCTCGTTTTAAGGAAGAAAAACGAAGGCTAGAGGCGCTTGAGTTAGAGCGATTTTTAAAGATGAAATCAAACTTCATCGGAATTGTTGCACATGAAATAAAAACACCGCTGGCAATCATAATGGGTTATGCAGGAGATACCGTGGATATATTAGAGGATGATGGAGACACCAAGGAGATTAAAGATAATCAGCAAATTATAATAGATACGGTAAAAGAGGTAAATGACACTGTATTTGAGCTGCTGGATACAGTTGCACTTGAAACAGGAAGGCTAAGTATAAAGAAGGAGAATGTTAACCTTAAACGCCTAATTATGGAAACAACAGAACAGTTTAAGTTGCAGATAAGGGAAGGTGAAAATGAGTTACGTTTAGATATTAACGAGCCGATGCAAGATATAATTGCCGATGGGAACAGAATACGACAGGTGCTCCATAATGTTCTCTCAAATGCCTGCCACCATACAAATAATGCCTCAATTACAATAAAATTATGGGGAGAAAAGGATTATAATTGCATTAGCATCAGCGATGAAGGAAAAGGGATAGCACCGGTTATTCTTGAAAAATTAAAAAGCAGCTATGTAGATGGAGGACCTCATGGCTATCGTGGAGGGATAGGCATTTATATCTGTAACGAAATCATCAGAGCCCATTTAGGTCTGTTTGAAATTGAATCATATGAGAATGAAGGCACAACGGTTACCATTAAGCTGCCAAAGATATATATAGATATAGCTACTGAGGAAAAGGAAAAAATATGAACAACTACGCAAAAACGGTGCTGGTGGTTGAGGATGACCCCTACCTATTACTTCTTAATAAAAAAAAGCTCACCAGGGGAGGTTATAATGTTTTATGCGCAAACAGCATAGAGCAGGCAAGGGCAGAGTTAGGAAATAGAGCGGTAGACCTTATTGTGCTTGACGTAATGCTGCCCGATGGAAGTGGGTTTGATTTTTGTAAAGAGGTAAAGCAGAATATAAATAACAATATAATAATACTATTTTTAACAGGGAAAACACAAACATCCGAAAAAATTAATGGGTTAAACATTGGTGGGGATTATTATCTAACAAAACCTTACGATCTAAATGAGCTTCTTGCAATTGTTTCCAGCCTGTTAAGAAGATTAAGTAGCACAAACTGTCTTGAGTTTGGGCGGCTAAGTTTGTATATCGAAAAAATGGTGGCCACTGTAGACGGTAAAGATCTGCTTCTTACCCCTAAAGAATACAGTTTATTGTACGTTTTGGCTAAAAACTACAATACCTATATTACAGCAGAGGAACTATTTGCAAAGTGTTGGCCTAATTCAGAAATTCCTTATAGTGCAAGCCTTTTGTGGGCGCAGCTTTCAAGGCTTAGAAAAAAATTGGAAAAAGAAGGTGTTCATTACATAACAAACGAGCGCAATAAAGGCTATATCCTTGAGATCAAATATTAGTATATTCAGTACCCATCAGTTTATGGGAGCTTAATTTAATAATATAAGAAGATAAAATTTTGAACATTTGTAACAAAATTTAATATGCGCATATGTGCAAACACACAATACCTTGCAATTTTGCAAGGTTCATTTATTTTAGGTTTAAATATAATATAATATAAAAAATTAATAAATTTATATTAGGAATTAGTTTAGGAGTTTATGTAATTTTATCAGGAGGAGATTTATAGGTATGAAAGCAAAAAGAATAATATCGCTGATTATTATTGGAATTATTTTGTTGATTACCCTGAGCTTTACTGCGTATGTTACGGCAGCAGACACAACTTTTGCTGGGGAAATTATGGTGAACGATACCGAAATCGGAGCATACTCGGTTGAACTATTAATAAACAAACCTGTTCTTTCTGAAACAGCGGTTAAAAGCACAGGTTTGGCAGAAAAAGCATCGGTAATGTTGTTAACGAGTGAGATAGATAATGATATAAGAGAAGATGATGAATATGTGAGAGAATCCGCAGAAGGATCACAAGAGTCTGAAAGTAATATCATTCCTATCGATGATAATTCCATAGCCCTTGAAGCCTCAAACACTGAATCCGGAGTTGCAACAGAAAAAAATGACTATGTGTTTATTTTTATGGCGGTGTTGTTGGTGCTCTTAGCATTTGGAGCTGTAATTGTTGTTGCTTTTAGAAAAATACATACTGGTGAACATGAACAAAATAAGCAAAACGAAAATACTTAAAACACGGGGGATATGCTCACATACATGTGAGAGATGAAAAGCTATTTCATTCTTAGTTTTTGCAAGCATGGCTCGGCCACAATGTTGGGATAATTTTTATTATATAATTACTTTTATTTTATATTGATTATTGTTATAATAAATTTAAACTACATAATCGGAGGCAGCTATGCTTTTTAACATAATAGATATAGAGAGTTGGAACAGAAAGGAAACCTATTATAGGTTTATGAACGATACTCCCTGCACTTACAGTATTACGGTGAATTTAGATATAGATAACTTTTTAATGCAGGTTCAAAATAGTAACCGCAAGTTTTTTCCTAGTTTTCTTTTTGCACTATCGCATACTGTTAATAGACATAAAGAATTTCGCATGGGATTTGATGAAGAAAATAATCTGGGGTACTTTACCTACTCAAACCCATACTACACAATATTTCATAGTGATATTGAAACATTCACTAACGTTTGGAGCGAGTATGATGAGGATATAGATAGGTTCTTGCTAAACTATATTTCCGACATGGCAGAATATCAAGATAAGGCTAGCTGCTCTAAGCCGCTAGCTAAAAACAACTATTTTAATGTTTCTTCACTCCCCTGGACGAGCTTTGCAGGGTTTAACCTAAACCTGCAAAATGGCTACGATTATCTATTACCCATTTTTACTATAGGCAAGTACCACACAGAAAACGATAAGACTATCATTCCGTTGGCAATTCAGATTCATCATGCAGTTTGTGATGGTTATCATGTTTCGCGATTCGTGGATGATTTACAAAATTTTTTAAACTTATTTAAAGGTTAATATCATAATTCAGCACTACATCAATAAATAGAACACAACATATATCCTTTGTTATCTTCATGTATCTTATACAACTATAAAGAGGTGACAGAGCCTATACAACTAGATTTAAACTTGACAAATTCATGCTGTAATATTACAATAATTATCGTAGGAGCACATGCTATATGCTTTTTAGCACGGCTTTGGAGTTAATAATAAGCATAGGTAAAATGAATTTTGGTTAACATAAACCTGTGTTTTATATAAATTTAAAGGATAAATATGTCTGTATATGTTATAGCCACCATCATATCACTGTTTTTTGCATCTTTAGCTGCCGCTACCGAAAGGGAGGTAAGTTCACTTCAAAACAGAATTGATGTTAAAAACAACTCGTCGAAACGAAACTTTTTTGCAGTTCTTTCAGCATTGCCTCTAATTGCAGTTGCGGCTCTGCGCTACGAGATTGGAACAGACTGGCCTATCTACTATGATTTGTTTTACGGGATAAATGAAGGAACAAACTCTTTTCAAGAACCCGGGTTTAACCTTCTTAATCGTATAGTATATTTTTTCTCAACAGATTTTGTTTTAATGTCGGCCGTATGTAGCGTAATTACATATAGCTTTATATTTAAGGCAATATACGATCAAGCGATAAGCTATAGCTACAGTATTTTGTTTTTTGTGCTGGATGCTACCTATTTTAATTCCATGAATCAGGTTCGTCAAACTATGACGGTTGCCATGTTTTTATATGCCATGAAATACTTAAAGCAACGCAAGCCTATTCCGTATTTTGCTATAATATTATTAGCCTGTACAATACATACCAGTGCACTTTTCTTTATACCAATTTACTTTTTGTATGGTTTGCGTGTCCATATTAAGCTACATGTTATTAGCCTTTTAGCAGGTGCTGTACTTATGGTGCCGCTAAATGAGGTTGTTAAGTTTGTTGTTTCAAAAACACGGTATGCTTGGTATCTGGATTCAGTTTTCCTAGATTCAACCGGATTTTATATTATTGGATTTGTTTTTTCACTTATAATTCTATTCCTTTATGACTTTTATTACATATATGGTAACGATAAAGACGACAAAGACTATAATTTTATGGTTAATATGCAATGGCTGGTGGCCTTTGTTACCTTTTTAACGCCGGCGGTACCACAGTCAAGCCGGTTGCTTTTGTGTTTTGCAGCACCGGTAATGTTTTGTATTCCTAAAATGTTTAAACGTGAGCATTTACATAGTAGGCGAGTGGTTTTAATAATTGTTACTATAACCATTTTCCTTGTTAAAATATTATATGATATTTATGTTAACGATTGGTATGTAGTTATACCATATCAAACATTATTTGATAGGTAGGTTGTTTTTATTCTATTAAAGAAATTATTGGGTCACTTCCAAGAGAACACTCTAAAAATATTGGTGAAGTGGTGATATTAACCGTCACCGAACCATCAATGTTTTCTAGCTGCCTAGAGTTTGAAAATATATCTGTAACTGTGTTATTAGAACTGGTTACGTTTAAAATCAATTCCGATTCACCTTCCAATGTCCACAATACAAGCATTGTGGTATCGCTGTGAATGGGAGAAAATATTCCTGCAAAAACATTGTCTGAAAGGCCGGTGAAAGATACATATTCTGCATCAGCCAACATCCCAGAAACGGTGTTGTAAGCTAGATAGTTAAATTTTGCCGCAAGAGGCATCTGTGGGTCATTCCAGTTTCTAACCAATCCAAAGTTATATTCCGGTTCGGTAGCATCGACTCCGTCATTAATAAGATCGTACCAGAAAATTTTATCTATTCCGGTAGCTAAGCCCAGTATATAAGCCCTAACAAGATAGTTCGCTGAATCTATTTCAGAAACGCCTGTGTAATCTGTCGAGGTGGGCCAACCTACCTCGGAAACCCACAAAGGAACGCTAACGTTATATCTAGCCAGAATTTGAGTTATTATCGGGGCAGCATAGGCAAATCCTCCGTGTTCAGGACTTCTAGGTTGGGTATATGGATGGTAAGACAGTACATCCATATAGCTTCCTGCACCGAAGTTTAGTATCTCCTCAATCCAAACAATATCGGCACCTGATATTGATCCGGCAACTACGGTAGTGTTCGGATTAACAGTTTTTATAGCTTCGTATGCAACTTTTAGCATCTTAACGTAATCCTCGGGCGGTCTTGATGTAATGTTAAAAGCACTACCGATAAGATTGTGTTCGTTCCATATTTCAAAAGCTTCTACCCTTCCATCAAAATGAGAAACAACCGTAGTAACATATTCAGCAAAGGCTGCAAGCCCCTCTTCGGAGTAAGGAGAGCCCCCTTCATCATAAAGCGGGTTTCCGTACGCAAGTATAATCATAGGCTTAAGGCCGCGGGCAATTGCTTCGTTAACAAAATAGTCCCATTCCGGCAAAATTTCAACGATTCCCTTTTCCGTTTCTGCGAGTTCCCAACGCATCTCGTCACGTATATAACCTGCGCCCATTAGGTCTGCAACCGAGGCCTTTAATGTAACATCCCCGCTAAACCATGGCAACCCATAGTGTGTGCACACACCAAAAATATCATTTAGAGTGTTATCGGTGTTGTACATAGGCATTACGCTAAACGGCATTGCCGTAATATCTTCCCATTCTATTACGTTTAGCCTAAATTCAAAACATCCGTTTTGAGTAACCGTAATTCCTGTATCGAAATATTGCTCCTTATCACCATTCAAATTTATAGTTGTATCAACGCTTTGAAGAATAGTTTCATCATATAAATTGACTATGCTGTAATTTATAGATATATTTTCCGCTGTTGATTGATTGCTGCCGCTTCCACTGCCTGTTGCCGATATGCTCCTTATTGTTAGAGGCTTTGGTGATGCCTTTGGGTCTTGTGGGAAATCATATAGTAAAGCAAAATCGTTTTGACTTAGCTTATCTGAAAAGGCCGCTTGAGATAGGGTTATTTTTTTTGTTAACCACTCGCCGGTGTCTGTAAGTTGCACCTCTTCAGAAGGATATGCGTTGTCTGCTATGAAGGAAACACGTGTATTAACATAATCACCGGTCTCAAATATGTTTGCCGGTTGGTTGGTTGATAAGCTTACCTTTTGCATAGAAGAGTTATATAATAGGTTGAAACTACCCTCACCTTCGTCAAGATACTCTATTACAACTTCAACATTACCATGTTGCGCAGAAATATAGGCAGGGGATATATCAAACCCCATGCTGAATATCCCTTCATTTGGGTTAATAACAAAGAGATCGTTTTCGGTTTTATCAATATTTACGGGCTGAAAATTTGAATCAAAGAAAGATATACCCATTCCATCAACGTTGGTTACTCCATCTGTAATGGTAGCCTTTGCAGTATTACGTATGGTGATGGGAGTTGTTAACATCTCTATCGAGCCAATGGAAATTTCATTTTCACCGGCAACCAATTGAACATCCCAATCATCATCATGATTTATAAAGTCGATGTCGGTTAGCCAAAAATTATAACTACGCAGGCCATCGCCAAGTCCGGTGTTAATAATCTCGCTACGAACTATATCCCCGTCACTTTTATGGTACTGAATATAAAGAGATGAAGACGCACCCTCATCAAGATAGTTAACCGCAATTACTACATCATTAGGAGCAGGTGTTAACACTTCGCTATCTAAGCTAAGGGTAAACTCAGCTTGATGTTCGCCCCCTAATAAAATATAACTATCCTCTTCAACGGATGTGTCTATATCATCAGTTTCAATATCGGTTATTTGAAACCCAATGGTTTGCTCTTCCTCACTTAAATCTATATAAGCGATTGTTTTTTGTGAAAAAGTATGGTAAGCAAAAACTAACCCCAATAATAAAATCACTATTACTGTTAATATTGCAATTTTTATTCTAGCAGTTATATACACAGCAGAATCCCTTTTTTAAAAACTTTAATTAGTTAATTATATTATAACATAAAACTAAAATTGAGTAAATTCTTTTAATAGTTTTATTAATAATAATAGTTGTAGTTGTTTTAATTGCATTTTTTACATTTTTCTGGTATAATTATCTTGACTGAGAAATAATGACAAAATGTTGATTTGCTTACAAAAAAATAATAAAAAGGATGGTAAAATGGATAAAGTTGTAAAGGTGTATCGCAACAAAAGTCCCATCATAAACGATGCTTTTGACAATGCGGTTTTTAACCTGTGCATGAATAAAGAAAGACATGATTATAAAGTGTTTTATCTTTGCGGATGTGAGCCGTGCGTGGGAACAACTTCAGTAGCGGTGGAGTTGTCGATATCACTTGCTGTATCGGGCTGGAAAACATTGCTTTTAGATGGAGATCTTCGAAAAGGAAACAGCTATAAACGCCTTAATGAAAATGCAGTGGTTGGTCTTTCTGATTACATTAATGGTAAGAGAGAGTTGAATGATATCATTCATCGTACAAACTGGGAAAATCTACTTTATATTTCTTGTGGTAACGTTGGAGAAGGTGTGCCGCTTAAAATGCTTTACTCCTCAAAAATGTCGCAAGCTTTGCAAAAACTGAAGGATGTTTTCGATTATATTATTATTGACGGCCCTGCAATAAGTTCATCCGTAGACAGCGAGTTTTACTCGTTACGTGCCGATGCCACAATATTGGTTGCAGCAATGAATAATGCACAAAAAAAACATCTGGAGCAGGCATATCAACGTTTAACCGAAAATGAGGCTAATGTTATAGGTGTAATTGAAAACAAGGTGAGCCTTAAAGAGTATAGAGAATATACGAAGGATTATGATTATTTTAATGATAAAAAATTTGTAGGTAACACAGAGTTTTCGAACGATGAAACGATAACCGATGATTTTAAGCATGTATCTTCAAAGAAAAATAAAAAAAGTAATGAGGTGGAAAATTGAAGTTTATCACCAAGATTATGTTTATCTGTATTTTTTCCGTTGCTTTAGCTATACCGGGCTTTGCAACCGAAATATACCCATCTGTAGAGCAAAGAAATGCCTACATAGATGATGTTAACTTTGAATCCTTACAGGGACAAAATCCATATATTTATATATCATCATATAGTGTCACCGAAGGTTATATAGAAGCCGGTGCTACTTTTACTCTTCGTGCTTACATCACAAATGCCAACATAATTGAAGATGCATACAATATAATGGGGACATTTTTCTTTGTGGGCGATGATGGGTTTATTATTTTAGATGAAAAAAGCAATCAGTTTTACCTTCAGTTTTTAGGTGGAGGCGAAACCGCCTACATTGATATTCCGATGAAGGCGGGCAATGAAATTATATCTCCGTCTGTTAGCATGGAGTTTAACTTTGTATATTCCAACAATAATGGCGTTACTTACAATAATGTTTCCATGATAACATTAAGACAGCACTATAAGTCTGAGATTACTCTGCAGGCCTATGATATACCTGCAAAGGCAACTATTAATGATAGCACCCTATTAAATTTACAATTTGAAAATACAGGTGAATCATTAGTAAAAGACATTATAATTACGTTAACAGGAGATTTTGAAAACAGTCCCATCATTTTTGAGCAGGACTCACTTAACGTTGGAGAAACATTCAACGTAGAAAATTCTCTCAATTTCTTAAATTTGGGAGAAAGTGCTGTGGAAATATCAATGACGTATAAAAATGATAGCGATGTTGATATTTCTTCAGATCCAGAGGTGTATATAGTTAATGTTGAGGATCAAGCTACTCCAGGAGTTGTGAACATAGCACCGTCTAATCGTCCTAATAGCGGTATTTTCAGTGCTGCTAGCATATGGCTCTTTGTTCTTGCGGCGGCGGGACTTGTAGCGTTAACCGTAGTTTGGGTTTTGGTGCAAAGACGCATACTAAACCGTAAAAGGGAGAGGTAGAGTATATGGAAAAGATATTAAATATTAACTATTTAAGGTGCTTAAAATCACTGTTACACCGGTTGCCTTTAGCCATATTATTTGCTCTCACAGTGGGAATTATTACTGCAATTACATGCTATTATGTGCTCCCACCATATGATGAATACACAGCTCGCGCGAGTGCTTATACGCATTCTACGAATGAGTTTGGAAATGCAGCTGAGGGAGTTCAGTATGCAGAGCTAGTTAAAAGTCTTACTGTTGCAGAGCGTGCAGTAGAAAATTTACCATATACATTTCTTGATAAATATGATGTATATGATATGATTGAAGTTAGTTTTGACAACGAGAGCACCTATGTTAACAGTTCGGCTGTTATAGATATATATGCTACTTCTATTGATTCACAGATAGCTGTAGAGGTTGCAAATGCAGTAACCGAGGCGTTTGTTACCGAGGTTTTGTTGATAGCAGGCGAAGACACTCAAATTTCTATGCTGGATGATGCTGCAATAGCCACAGTATCCTATGAAGCATCTAAGCAATTTTGGATATATACAGGTATAGCAGCAGCAGCAGCCCTAGTGCTGGTTTGCTTTGTGGTTGTGTTATTAGAAATTCTTTCGTTTAAATTGAACAGTATTGAAGATGGCACACTTTACGGAAAGTTAAATATAATTGGAGTTATCCCTGATAATGGTGATGTAAACTAATCCTGCTCACCACTATTTAGGGTAACCACCACTATTTCGGGTTGATTGAAAAATCTTGGTAAATCTGCATCACCTACACCAACGTTAACTATTAAGGTGGAATTACCGTTGTGAAAAATGCCGGCATCGTATTCTGGGAAAAGTCCACCGGTATTATCGAATAAGCCACCAACGAATGGGAGGCGAACAATGCCACCATGGACATGTCCAGCAAGCACGAGGTCGTATCCAAACGGTGCAATAAGATCAAAATTATCACTTCCGTGATACAATAGAATATTAAAGTAGCTCTCATCTGCAGGCAATAGATGCTGTGGAACATAGTAAGAAACATATTGTTGCCCCGTTAGCATTATGTCAGCACCATCTAAGCTTAATATCTCAGTTTTGTTATCAAGATGTATAACACCGCTATCCATCATAATCTGCTGAAATTGTTCATACTGCACAGCTGCATCTGGGTATAGTTCATGGTTACCGGTAATATAATATGTAGGAGCTATATCAACCATTCCCTCAACCATTTGACTTGCGGCAATAATATCCGGATGATCTTCGTCGACAATATCGCCGGTGAGAACTATTATATCTGGCTCTGCGTTTGCTACAGCAGAGATAAAAGATTCCTGATTATCTCCAAAATCCTCGTTATGATAGTCTGAAATCTGAACGATCTTAAATCCATCAAATTCAGCTGGGATTTTTGGATTACTGTATGTATATTCAGTAGTTTTTAGCGAGGTATTAAGTCCCACCACTAAAAAAACAATAAAGATAATTAGTATTGCTATGGAAATAATTAATTTGCGTGATCTTTTTGTCATATAAGCCCCTAATTTTATGAAATAAACAGATAAAAATATAAATTGACAGTAAAAGTTTATCATAGGTTAGTGTTCGCTGTCAATAAACAATAGCTAAAGTGAAAAGGAATAACCATTGGAAATTAATTCAAAAGCCAAAATTAGGATAGCACACATTGCCGGAGGACTTACTTCGGGCGGAGTTGAAGGTGTTATTTATAATTATTTTAGTGCAATAGAAGATAAGAGTGATTACGAGCTGGTTTATATTACCTACGACACACCAAACCCCGTAGTTCAAAAGCGCTTTGAAAATATTGGTTTTACCGTTTACTGCGTTACTAAAAAGTATGATAATTTTATTAAAAGTTGCAAAGAAGTTGCACAGATATTAAAAAAACATAACATAAATATTGTGCATTCACATATGACCTTAATGTCGTTTATTACCTCGTTTATAGGTAAATGGTGTGGTGCAAAAGCAACAATTGCCCACTCACATTTAGCACAGGAACCAACCGGCATTAAGCGCATTGTTTACTCTATTTTTAAATGGTTAAGCAAATGCAGCTCAGATTACTGGTTTGCTTGCGGTAATCAGGCAGGCGAATATCTGTTTGGTAATCGCGCTATGAATAGTGGGAGGGTAAGGGTTTTAAACAATGCTGTTTTCCCTGAGCTTTTTGAATATAATGAAAACGTTAGCAATGAAATTCGTACATTAAATAATATAAACGAAAAAGTTTGTGTTGGGCATATTGGTCGCTATACAGAACAAAAAAACCACAGCTTCCTTATAGATATTTTTCAGGAGCTACATATTCTACGACCAGATTGTGCTTTACTTTTATTGGGTGATGGACCCTTAATGGAAAAAACTCGCCAAAAGGTTAAAGATTTGAACCTTACCGAATCGGTTATTTTTACCGGATCGGTTGAAGATCCGGGAAGATATTATAGTGCGATGGACATAATGCTATTGCCATCTCTATATGAGGGACTTGCAGTAGTGTTGGTTGAATCACAGTTTGCGGGGCTTCCTGTGTTAGTATCAACTACGGTTACTCAGGAAATTGATATAGCAGGAAATTTGAGCTATCTACCACTTGAGAAAGGTGCAAAGGTGTGGGCAGAAAAGGCGGCATCGCTATTACCCTCGGTTAGGATAGACAGCTACGATAAAATGGCAAATGCCGGATACGATATCCGTAAGGAAGCTGTAAAACTTAACGAGTTTTACAAACGAGTTGCCTATGAACAGTAAAATTAAATCTTTTGCTTACAATATTTTTAGAGCGGTGTCGGTTAATGTTATTCGGCTACTGGTTTCGGTGGTTTTAACGCTGTTTTTGCCAAAACTCATGAGCGTAGAGGAATACAGTTATTGGCAGCTATATCAATTCTATCTAACATATATAGTTTATTCCTCTTTAGGTTGGTGTGAAGGATTATACATAAAACATGGTGGAAAATCTTTTGATAAGTTAAACCATAAAGAGGTTGCAGGACAGTTTTGGGCACTAACTATTTATGAAACACTATTCTGCTCTATTTTTGGGTTTATTGTAATCTTAGCAGTTACGGATGGAAATGTACAAGTGGCACTAACCTTTGCTGCTGTTTCTGCCTTCTTAGATATTCTTAGATATTGTCTGCAGGTTATGCTACAAACAACAAATCGTATTGCTGAATATGCTAAAATTGCAACTGCTGAACGCCTCCTGTTTTTATTGTTTGTTATTATTGCCATCGCTATCGGGCGAAAAGATTTTGAATCACTGATATTTGCCGAGCTTTTAGCAAGGATGATTTCGCTGGTAATAGCAGTAGTATTATGTAAAGGTATAGTATTTGTTAAGCCACCACCTGTAAGAGAGATAGCAAAGGAGAGTAAGAAGGTATTACAGATTGGTTATAAACTGCTTTGTGCCAACCTTGCAAGTCAGCTTATTATTGGTGTTATACGCTTTTCAATTGAGCAGCACTGGGGAACCGTGACCTTTGGAAAAGTTTCGCTTACTCTAAGCCTTTCAAATATGGTAATTACCTGTATTGCAGCTGTGAGCATAGTACTGTTTCCTATGCTAAAGCAGGCCGATCCTAAAAAATTATCAGGTCTTTATAACATTGCACGAATGGCAACAACACTACCTATCCTATTTCTTCTATTGTTTTATACTCCTATAGCAGTTATTCTTAAGTTGTGGTTGCCGGAATATGCTGATAGTCTTAAATATCTAGCCGTTTTGCTACCGGTTTGTATATATGAAGCACGATCGTTTATGCTTACCGACACATACTTTAAAGTATTTGGTCAGGGCGGAAAGATATTACTAATTAATATTACTACCGTTGCTGTTAGTCTTATATTAGCCGGATTAACGGTATTTACATTTAGTAATCTCGACATGGCAGTACTTTGTATAGTGGTGTTGGTTGCATTTAAAAATATTTTTGCTGAGCTATTGTTGCAAAAACAGGTGAATCGTAGGGCGCTTCCAGACATTTTGCTTGAAATTATGCTTACCGGTATTTTTATTTTGGCAAACTGGAATCTAAATGGAATTATAGCAACCATTATATATGCAATAAGTTTTGTATTCTATCTATTCATACGACGCAAACAACTATTAACAACAATAAAACAGATGAAAACCTTAACAAAAGGTAGTGTATAATTAGAACAACCGGAGACTTTATGAATAACCAATTAAACATTCAGCCTATCAGAAACCGTTCGATAGACATTTTTCGCTTTATTGCAGCCAGTTCAGCAGTGGCTGCCCATTGCGGATTTTTAATTGATATTAACGAAACATTTTATGATGCGGTAGTTAATATGGTGTTAGGTAGATTTGTAGTACAATTTTTTTGCTGTGTATCGGGCTACTTCTTTTGTAAAAGTCTTTTAGCAGGGCAGGCTGCCTTTAAAAAGCAATTTCCCCGAATGTTAAAAATATATATTATCTGGACCATTATCTATTACTGTGCAAGTTTTTTTCAATCTGTTATCATAAACAAAGAACCTATAGGGCAATTTTTAGTTGAAAGAGTTTTCTTTTTTCTAACCGAGGGTAGCTATCCTCACCTTTGGAATTTTCCGGCTATACTTTACTCTATGATAATAATTGCATTAGTATACAAATTATTTAAGGAAAAAGGGTTACTTACTTTATCAATAATATCTATAGGCTTATTTATAATTGGGGCTCTTGGGTCACCTTATTACATGTTGTTTAAAGATGTCTCTATACTGTTTAATCTGTTTAATCATGAAGGTTTTTTCGTGTTTAGAAGTATACTTCTTATAGGACTCCCGTTTACATCATTGGGGTATATAATTATAAGGCTTAAAAGTGTTTTTGACAGTTTTAGCAATCGTAAGTTAACCGGCATGCTAGCAATATTCGGAATGATATACACCGTTGAAGGGATTCTGGTTGTTTTTTTTCTGGAAGGAGTAGAGCGCCCATATTCGCAGCTGGCTACATATACCTTTGTTATGTTATTATTTGTAACGCTTTTACGTTTCCCTATGCCAAAACTTGCTAAAACATCTGAAATGATGAGAAGACTTGCAAATTTTGTTTATTTTATTCATCCACTACTCATTGTTATTGTTACACTTTTACTGGGTATGTTAAACCTAAACATAAGCCCTACAATTTTATTTTTTATCATACAGGGAGCATCTATGTTAATGGGATACATTCTTGTTAAAATAAACACACCGTTTACAGATACCTTACTAGGTTTACCTGTCAGTAAAAAGAGCAAAAAATTAACAACTAATTAGGGAGGGGCTTTGGAGACACAAAATATAGTACGTAATAATACGGTAGATATAACAAGATTTGTTTTTGCGGTAATAATATTATTTTGTCATGCAGATTTGTTTATAGATATTAACACTGATTTTTATAACATTTTTTTTCGTTTAGCAGTTAGGGTTACGGTTTTATATTATCTTATAGTTTCAGGATATTATTATATATCAGCATTACTTAAGGGTAAGGCAAACTTTAAAAAACAATTTTTTTCGGTTCTAAAAATTTACGCATTATGGACACTTATATATTATGTTATATCGTTTGTTTTATCGGTTGTTATAGATAATGAACCGTTAGATGTTTTTATAGTAGAAAGAATTAAGTTTTTTTTCTTAGACGGAAGCTTTTATCATTTTTGGTATTTCCTTGCACTACTTTATTCCATGGCAGCAATAACATTAGTATATCGATTTTTTAAAGAAAAAGGACTTCTTGTTTTTGCAATAATATCCTTAATTTTTAACATAATTGCAGTATTTGGTACGACTTACCTTTTTATTGGAAAAACATTTCCGATGCTTTCGAGGTTTTACGAATCCCCTAATTTTATAGCAATCATGCTAATTTTTGCCATTGGGTTTTCCAGCTTTTCATCGGCATATTTTATCATTAAAATTAGGGAACGAAATATTTTTTCTCAAAAATCAAGTTTAATATTGTTAATAATTACAGCGCTAATGTATTTAGCTGAATGTTCTATTCTCGTTTTAGTATTTGATTCTACCGAAAGGCCCTATGTGTTTTTCACGTGTTATCCTTTAATGATATTCACTATGCTATTCGTGCTTGAATACCCACTTCCAAAGCAAACAAAGATATCCGAACTTTCTAAAAAGTCTGCAGGTTTTATATATTATGTTCATCCGCTTGTATTATTAGGGTTACAGTTTTCTGCGGGTTTTATAGGGTATAAGTTTAATTCAATATTTTTGGCGATTACAGCTCTGTTAATAACTTTAGCTATGACATATGTAATGTTGAAAATTGATAATAAATTCACCAATACATTAATGGGAATAGGAGGAAAAAAATAAATTGAAACGATTATCTTCAAAAGTATTATTAGTGCTACTTGCAATAGCGGTGTTAACAATGATTTTTTCATCGATTATGTTTATGCTATTTAATACTACAAATGCTAACCAGGAACAGGAGCAAGCTTCTGCTACAAATCCACAGAATCCGCTAGATAATGCGGAAACAACAGAAAAAATTGGGGACGTACAGGTTACTAACCGAACAATAGATAATATACCTGTGACTGAATATAATAACGGCGCAGATGAAAAACAGCCGGTAGCGGTACTAATTCATGGCTTTACATCCGAGAAAAGTTTTTTTGAACCGCTTGCGTTATTAATAGCTGCACAAGGTATTACTGTGATTACTCCAGATGCATATGGTCACGGAGAAAGAACAAATGATCCGCCAATATCAGTACTTGAAATGGCAGTTGCAACCTCAAATGAACTAGATTTAATTTTTGACTATTATGAAGACGTAGAATATGTAGACCTTTCTAAAATGATGTTTGTAGGATTCTCTATGGGTGGATTTATTAGTTATCACTATACTGCGAATGGAGAACATAACCCAACAGCAGTTTATACGCTTTGCGCAACACCGGATTGGTCAGATATGTTAGGTGTGCCGATTATTTATAGCTCCTACGAAGATCAAAAAAGTCAGCAGTCAGATAAAGACACTGAGTTTATAGACGATTTTATATTAGAAGCATCTCCGTTGCAAGCGCTAATAGAGAAAACCGGGGTGAAGTATAGTATGGTATTTGGTGACGAGGACGATCTAGTAACATATGAGGGCGGAGAAGCGTTTTATAACATTAAATCTGAAAGCGAACCGGGAATGGTAGAATATAATCTTATAGAAGGTATGGGACACGAGATAACCGATGAGCAGGTTTATGCAATCCATGATTATATAATAGCAGCTTTTTAATATATCATAAAAGAGAAACCAGAAAAGGCTAATAAATATGTCGAGAAAAAATAAAAATGCAACCTTTAATACTGATCAAATATTTCTTGATTCGGTGTTGCTAGTAATATCATTCTTTATTGGGAACGTTACACACTTACTTATGTATGGGCATTTTGTTGATACTACACAGGTTTGGGTTGTTTGTTTATACAGCCTAATATTTACTCAGTCTATGCTATCGTTTCATATGTATGATATTACAGTTTTTCAATATGTTGATCGCATAGTTCAAAGAACGTTAACCGCTACATTTATTGCTACTGCAAGTGTAGGATTGCTTGTTTTTGTGCTCAAGCTAACATATACAAGCAGGGTGCTTGTTATTGTATTTGTTGTGTGTAGCTTAATAACAACATTGTCCTCGCGGTTAATATATAGGCACTTAATTCGCAATAACAAGATAATAAGTTCTATTCGTATTTTATTTATCGGCGATGATGAGATGCAGCTTCAGTTTTTTGATTATATAAAGAAAACAAATATGAACGTAATTATTGATAGTCGTTTAGGCTATGATGCGCCGGAGCTTCATGATGAGAAATTATTTGAAGCTATACTCATAAAGTTGAATGTAAATGAAATAATTATTGTTCAAAATCCGGATAACTCATCACATATTGATACCAAGTTGTTGTTACATGTATCACAAGATATGGGCATAACAACAAGATTACTTTTTGATTTATACGATTTTGAGGATTCCAGTGCATTTGTTAGCAGTATAGGAACTCTTCCTGTAGTTACGTATCATACAGTATCATTTGATAAAATTCAATTGTTCTATAAATTCATTACCGACATCGTTGGTGCAAGCATCGGAATAATAGTGTTTTTGCCGATTTGTTTAATCGCCGCGATTGCCATAAAAGTGGAGTCAAAAGGTCCTGTTCTTTTTTGCCAAACAAGGGTAGGTTGTAATGGCAAAAAATTTAAAATGTATAAGTTTCGCTCTATGTATGCAGATGCCGAAGAGCGTAAGGCCGAGCTGCAAGCAGCAAATAAGATGAAAGATGGCCTAATGTTCAAAATTGATGATGACCCGAGAATAACACGGGTGGGTAAATTTATTCGAAAAACAAGTATTGATGAACTACCACAACTATTAAATGTTTTAAAGCGGGAAATGAGTTTAGTGGGCACTCGCCCTCCAACAATTGATGAGGTAGAAAAATATGAACGCCACCATCATCGCCGTATTAGCATGATGCCGGGGATAACCGGTATGTGGCAGGTAAGCGGCCGAAGCGATATTCTTGATTTTGAAGAGGTTGTAAAACTAGATAAAAAATATATTGATGAATGGTCATTTATGCTTGATATTAAGCTTATATTTAAAACTGTTTTTGCTGTTTTTGCAAGAAAAGGTGCTGTTTAAAATATAACTATTTCTGAAATAGAAATTAATTAACATAAAGATAAAAATAAAGGAGAGTAGGGCTTGAATCCTAAAATAAGCATCATTATACCTGTACATAATTTAGAAAAATATTTGCCTAACTGTATTGATAGTCTTGTAAAACAAACATATCAATCCATTGAAGTGTTGCTAGTTAATGATGGATCTACCGATAAATCGGGCGACATCTGTGATGCTGCTGCA
This sequence comes from uncultured Oscillospiraceae bacterium, assembly GCA_964368625.1. Classification (GTDB taxonomy): domain Bacteria; phylum Bacillota; class Clostridia; order Oscillospirales; family Ruminococcaceae; genus CAYJBH01. The sequence goes on along the minus strand of CAYJBH010000020.1, from coordinate 23,852 downwards.
TTAAGTGATTCACGTATAAAGGTTATTCACCGAGAAAACGCAGGTGCTGCAGTAGCACGCAATGATGCGTTGGATGTGGCAACAGGTACACTCTATACCTTTGTTGACGGTGACGACACTATAGCACCGGACCACATTGAATCTCTTTATAACGACCTTGTGGAGAATGATGCCGATATATCTTGCTGTGCATGGCAGGATGTAAAGGAAGGCGCCCTCGCATATTCTAACATAACCAAACCCACGAATATAGAGGTGTGGACACTAGATCAAGCAATGGCAAAACAGCTATACCAAGAGCAGATTAATGCATCAATGTGGTGCAAGCTTTATCGCGCAGAATTATTTGATGGTATACGCTTTCCACCTCGAAATCTATATGAAGATTTAGCGATAATCTATAAAATATTTGCCAAAACAAAAAAAGTTGTTTACAGAGATTATCCAACGTATAACTATTTACTGCGAAACCAGGGAACAACTTTGGTTGCTTTCTCTAAAGGAAAGATGGATTTAATCGATGTTGCGGATGAACTATTAAGCTATATAGAGAAAAATTTCCCCCAACTTGAAGATGGCGCGCGTTCCCGATTGATGCGTGCGAACTTTCACATATATCTTCAAATTCCACGCAGCGAAGATTATGCTGATTTAAGAAGCCGCATAGAAAATAATATCAAAAAATACCGAGGTTCGGTTTTAAGAGATCCCCGTGCTCGCCGTGGAACGAAAATCGCAATTATGATTACATATTTTGGCTTTGGACTGTTATATAAGCTTAGCGGAACAAAGCAACTTGGTAAAAAATAATTTTATTTGCTGTTAAAATTACAAAAGAAATAGATTATTAAGATGATAAGATTAATTTAGAGGGCGGTTCAGGTAAATTAGTACTCGAGGAGATGAACTAATGAATATAATTCTATTATCCGGCGGTAGTGGTAAACGATTATGGCCGATTTCAAATGATGTGAGAAGTAAGCAGTTTATTAAACTTTTTAAAAATCCTTCCGGAGAATACGAGTCTATGCTACAGCGGGTATATCGCCAAGCTGTTACGGTAGATCCAAATGCAAATATAACAGTCGCAACCGGCGAGGCACAGGTTGGTGCTATACGAAATCAGCTGGGCGACAAGGTTTCTATTTCCATCGAACCTTGTCGACGCGATACCTTTCCGGCTATTGCACTAGCAGGGGCATATTTGCATGATGTTAAAGGCGTTGGATTGCAAGAGGTTGTTACCGTTTGCCCGGTAGATTTTTTTGTAGATGAGTCTTACTATGAGCTTATAGGCCAGATGCAATTACAGGTTGAAAAAAATAATGCTAATCTAACTGTGATAGGAATAGAGCCTAAATATCCAAGCGAAAAATATGGCTATATAATACCTAAGAGCATTGGGTTTGATAGCGACGTTCTGGAGTTTAAAGAAAAGCCAACACTGCAGGTTGCCACCGAGTATGTTGAAAAAGGGGCACTGTGGAATGCGGGCGTGTTTTCATTTAAGCTTGGTTACATTCTTAAAAAAGCGCATGAACTAATCGATTATACCGATTATTCAGATTTATATAATAGGTATAGTGAAGTTACGAAAATCAGCATGGATTATGCCGTGGTTGAACAGGAGCGCAATATCCGGGTGTTAAGATATAAAGGTGAATGGGATGATGTTGGCACATGGAATACGCTTACCGAGGCGATGCCGGATGAAACAATTGGTAATGTAATATTAGATGAAAAATGCGAAAACACTAAGGTTTTAAACGAACTTGATATACCGATAGTGTGTATGGCATGTAAGGATTTAGTTATAACCGCAAGTGTTGACGGAATTTTAGTAGCAGAAAAAGAAGAATCGGTTAATATAAAGCCTTATGTAGAAGGGTTGGATGATGCCGTAAGGTTTGCTGAAAAAGCCTGGGGAACATATACCATTCTTGACTCAAAAACTGATTCTATGATCATTAAGTTAGAAGCGCAAAAAGGAGCTAGGTTTGCTTACCGTAGCCAGGGGTTAAAGCAGGAAACATTAAATATTACTCATGGTAAGGGTAAATTTTCTATCGATGGCAAGGAAGAAGCTATCAATGCAGGTGATGTTATAAGGATTACAAATGGATGTGAGTATATTATTTCTGCCGAAACGGAAATGGAAATTATAGAATTGCGAATCGGTGATAATATAAGTAAAGATAATAACTGCGTTTACGACTTATAACTAAGGGAAAATAAAATGAAAAAAATATTGCAAATATCAAAATACTATTATCCGTTTTTAGGTGGAATGGAGCAGGTGGCTCGCGATATTGTTGGGGTATTAAACAGTGATAATTATAAGCATAAAATTATATGTTTTAATACCGATGTTATGGAAGCCGGTCATCAATATTCAGGTAAAGAGACAGTTAGCGACACCGTAGACGGGGTTGAGGTTATTCGTTGCAGCTGTGTTGCAAAGGTTGCATCACAGTCAATGTCTATCTCCTATCCGGGCGAGCTACGCAGAGTGATTAAGGAGTTTGAGCCGGACATAGTTATTTTCCATCATCCTAATCCGTTTGTTGCAACCTTTTTGCTACCGCTACTAAATAAAAACATTAAATTCATTTTATATTGGCATCTCGACATTACAAAGCAGAAGCTACTAAAACATTTGTTTCATATTCAAACGCATAGCCTTTTGAAACGCGCCGATTCCATTGTTGCAACGAGCCCTAACTATATTGAAGGTAGCCCATACCTTTCAAAATATAAAAACAAATGTGTAGTAGTTCCAAATGCAATAAATGAAAAACGTTTAGCGGTAACACCCGAAATAATTGTGGGCGCACAAAAGCTTCGTGAAGTTTATAAGGACAAGTGCATTTGCCTTGCAGTAGGACGCCACGTGGAATATAAAGGATTTGAATATCTAATCAAAGCCGCCAAGCTTTTAGATAGCTCTTTTAAAATTTTAATAGCGGGTACAGGTCCTTTAACCGAAAGCCTGAAAGCTCAAGCCGCCGATGATGATAAAATTATATTTTTAGGTCGTATGACTGAAGGGGATTTAGTTAACTGCTATCAAGCCTGCGATATCTTTTGTTTTCCTTCCATTACAAAAAATGAAGCCTTTGGAATTGCACTTGCTGAGGGAATGTATTATGAAAAGCCTGCCGTTACGTTTACCATAGAGGGTAGCGGTGTTAACTATGTAAGCTTACATAATATTACAGGCATTGAGGTGCCTAACAGAGATGTAACCGCATATGCCGCGGCACTGAAGAAGCTATCAGAAGACTCAAGCTTAAAAACAACATATGGTAAGAATGCAAAAAAACGAGTTGAGGAGAACTTCCTCTTGTCGAACTTTGCAATCAATATGCAAAATTTAGCTAAATAGTATTTAAGTTTAAAAAACATATAGTAATACAAATAATCTCCACCTTAGGTGGAGATTATTTGTATTACCCGAACCTACCATGCTGAAAGCGTTTTATACTTAGGATGTTTTTTTGTGTGTCTTCGAGAATACTGGAAGGAATGTAAATAGAGTTAAATTTAGCTTTATATAAAAGTAAATGGCAGCATTAAACGCCACAAAATATTAGTAATACATTAACTTTAAAAAACAGCTTGAAACCTGCCGTCAAATAATGTAGAATTATAAGGCGAGTATTTACCGGGTAAGCAATGTGGACAAAGATAAACTAGCTGGAAAACAAGTCTACGTATGCTATTACTATATTATAAGATTGGAGCAGCCGGCATTTGAACAGATTTATCACTAAAAACATAACAAAAACTTATTTGTTAATAACCATAGGCACCGTACTGTTTTGCCTTGGAACTACATATTTTATATTGCCGGCACAGATTTATAGCGGTGGCGTTATTGGAACCTCTCAGGTTATACAGGCCGTGATTGAAAATATTTTAATGATAGAGGTTCCGGAAGGAATAGAGGTAGCCGGTATCCTGAATTTTGTATTTAACATACCGCTTTTTCTTCTTGCCTATAAACATCTTCCTCTAAATTTTATTTTAAAAACAATATATAGTATTGCCATACAAACGGTTATGCTAACACTTTTAGTACCTCCAACAGCTCCGTTAGTTGATGACACTTTAACAGGGGGACTTATGGGAGGCGTAATAACAGGCGCTGGAATAGGTATAGTACTTTTGGCCGGCGCATCGGCAGGTGGTATAGATATCTTAGGAATGATTTTCACCTTAAAATATAAAAACTTCTCGGTAGGCCTTTTTACTATTTACTTTAATTCAGTATTATATCTTGTCTGTAGTATCATTTTTGATATATCAATAGCCATTTACTCTGTTATAGCAATATTTGTAACTTCGATTGTGGTTGATAAGTTTCATGCACAGAACATTAGAATTATGGCTATCATTTTTACGAGCAGTGAAGAACTTCCCAGAAACATAATTACCCAGATGAATCGCGGAGTAACCATGTGGGACGGTAAAGGTGTTTATACCATGGAAAATAAAAAAATAATTGTTACCGTTATATCAAAATATGAAATAGCTAATTTAAAAGCTTTGGTAAAAAGGTATGATGAAACGGCATTCCTTATTATAAGTGAGGGACTAGATGTTATGGGCAACTATGAGAAAAGAATGGACGCATAGCAGTGAAAAAGCTATAAATAACCATAATGTAAAGATAATAAAGGTAGATACATGGCGTTAAACCATGCATCTACCTTATTTTAGATATATTGCCATTACCTAAGTAAAAAAGAGGTTTAAATCTTGGCTACAATCTCATAATTTCCTGCAGTTAAAATTTGTGTTGTGTTATTGCAGGAAATGTTATTAATTCTTATCTCGGTATTGTTTGCAGGTAGAGTTAACTCCGCCCTTGAGTTAAACGGAATTGTAATGTTGTAGCATATGCTGTCGCCGTTTAATTTCCAACCAAGCTTATAAACACCTGAGGCTGATTTGTATTCTGCCTTAACAAAATCAAATCTTTTGTCGGGTCTCGGGTTAATGGATGCAACCTTAAATCCGGGTTGAGCTTCCACCGGAGATAGACCACAGAGATAGCGATACATCCATTCCAATATTGATCCATAGGCATAGTGGTTCATGCTGTTCATTCCGGTGTCACTAACGAGGCCATTTGGCAACACAGAGTTCCATCTCTCCCATACTGTTGTAGCACCCATGTTAACCTCGTATAGCCAGCTTGGATAGTCCTCATTAAGAAGTAGTGTAGTAGCAATATCATCAAGTCCGTTTTCGGCAAGGGTTAAACAGAGATATGCCGTTCCAACAAAGCCGGTGTCCATATGCATGTTTTTTGCTACAATCTTTTCCTTTAGGCTGTTAATGGTTCGCTCTTTACAATATTCAGGTGTAAAATCCATAAATAACGCAATTATCGCCGCCGTTTGGGTGTCTACTGCCAGCCTGCCCGAAGGAGTAAAATATTCCCTAATTATGGCGTCACGAATTTTAAGTTTTAGATCGCCATAAAGTTTTGCGTCACTGTGCTTGCCAAGCACTGAGGCTGCTTTTGCTACCAATGTGCAGGAATAGTAATAGTAAGCCGATGCAAGATAGTAGTGGTCGGTACGGCCAAAGTAGCTGCCCTGCTCGGGGTTGTCTAATGCCAACCAGTCGGCAAAATGAAAACCCTTGTTCCATAGGTAGTTATTATCCTGCTTACGAATATATTCTAGCCATAGCTTCATGTTTTCATACTGAGATGATAGTAGGGAGGTGTCCCCGTAATACAGATACAGCACCCAGGGTATAACGGTGGCGGCATCTGCCCAGGCACAGGAGGCATAGGCATTTGCATCATTATCGATACAGTTAGGATCGTTTGACTGGATTAGGTAAATTTGGTCTAAAATATCCGGAACAACATGGGGAACCGCTCCATCCAGTTTATGCTGTTCATGTAACATATCCTGCATATACTTTTTATAGAAAGCCGGGGTATACATGTTAAAGCTTGCTGTTGCAGCAAAAACCTGTGCATCACCTGTCCATCCCATACGTTCATCACGCTGTGGACAGTCGGTTGGAACATCGAGGAAGTTTCCGCGCTGTCCCCAGATTGCGTTTTGTATTAGGCGGTTAACCTTTTCATTAGAGGTCGTTATGCTTCCGATAAATTCAAGATCTGAATGTATTACGCAACCGGTAAAAGCCTCAAGCTTCGGCGAATCAATGCCGATAAGCTTAACATATCTAAACCCGTAAAAGGTAAAATGTGGACGAACATGGGCTTTTTTACCGTCGGATATATATAAGTATTCCTGTTTTGCGGTGCGTAGATTTTCATTATAAAAACAGCCGTTTTGTAACAGCTCGCCGAATTGCAAGAAAACCTCGCTGCCCTCGGGAATATCTATGTCAAACTCTAACCAACCGGTAAACAGCTGTCCAAAATCTAAAACAAGCTCTCCTGTGGGAGTAGTTATAATCTCCTGTGGTTTTAACTTTTCAATAATTCTAACCGGTGGGCTTAATCTTTCGGAGGGTGTAGGTAATTCTTTTTTTGGTGGCTTTACTGGAAAGCTCTCCTGTTTATTGGCTGCAATTCGTGCGTCGTAATGCTCCCCATCATAGATACTACTAGATAGCACCGGGGAAACATGGCAGCTCCAATCGCTGTTAGATATAACGCTCTCGCTACTTCCATCCACATATTTAATTTTAAGCTCACATATAAGAGCGAACTCATCGCCATAGAGTTCACACATGTTTTCAACAAATCCGAACCTGCCTTTATACCATCCATTACCCAACATAACCTCAATGTTTTGTTCACCAGTTGATAAATGTTCGGTAACGTCATAGCATTGATATTGAATCCAGCTGTTGTAATCGTTAAAAAATGGCGCTAGGATATCGTCCCCTATTAGCTTAGAATTAATATAACATTCATACACGCCAAGGCCGGTTATATACATACGCGCTGAGCTTACTGCTTTAGCTAGATTAAAACTTTTCTTCATTATAGGGTGAGTATCCTTGTTGAGAGTGGGGCTTATCCAGCTGCCTTCCCATTTAGCATTCATCTTGCCGGTTTCAAAAAACTGTGTAGGCGAGGTAGCGGTATCGCCGTTATCTGCAGTTACCGATACTCGCCAGTAATATCTACTACAGGGTTGTGGCAAAAAAATTGGGTAGTAAGCTATAGAACTGATGTTTGAACAATCACCGCTGCTAAATATAATATTAGACATCTCCTCGTCTGTGGCAATCTCTACCCTTGCACTTTGTTGTTCCTTTGCGTTAGTTTCTTCAACTATCCAGGAGAAGCAGAGGTTGTCTAACCTATAGCCTATAGGGTTCTTTAGGTGGTTTGTGTATAACGTTGTAATTATCATTTCATACTCCTTTAATTAGAACTTGCACTGCATCGGACATAGGCAAGACCTTATATATACGTTCGTTCGATGTGGGTGAAAGGATTAGCTATGGAATGGCAGAAAAAAATTTTGTTACCATGCCACCGATATCAAAAGTATCGGTGGCAAAATTAAAATTCGTATAGCTTCAGTTATTACTTTACAAATTATCTTAAAACCTTACATATGCTGTCCTTCCTTATAAACTTAGCAGTAATCTGTTCGACGTTGTCTATCCTATCTATTAAATCGAAAGCAAAGATTCTGCCCATATTAAAACTTTGAATGTCGACGGTGGAAAGTGAAGGTGATATATAGTTTAACAACCTTAGGTTATCACATCCTATCACCGAAACATCACTCGGTATACTTAACCATAATCGAGAAAGAGCTTTAATTGCCCCAATGCCATTAAATCGTTTAAAGCAATAACAGCTGTAAACTTATGTTTTCGATCTAACAAATATTGCATTGCCAGCTCACCAGACAGTTCATCGGTTTTGTCGCCCTCTTCACGATAAAAGGTTGATTGGTAGATTGTGACTTTTCATTGAATTTTTAAAGGAGGTGAAGCGCTCATGAGTGTCAGCTGCGTAGCGATTAAACCTGTTTAAAAAAGCTATGCCATAATGGCCAAGTTGTTTAAGGCAGGCTATCATCTCGTTATAGGCAGGCTGAAACTCAATATGTTTGTGGAGGCATAACGTGATGACGCTGGATTTTTCAAGCTCATCGTAAACACTTTGATCTAACATAAATGCACCGAGAGTTATTATAACTCCATCAATTCCTCTTCGTGAAAGCTCAAGTGCATTTACCGTCCCTGCATGCTCCATTGAAAGTATGGAGACAAGATATCCTCTTTCATAAGCATATGATTGAACACCGTCTAATGCTTCACAATAATGAGGGTTCAATAGGTTGTCTGCTAACATTGCTATATAACGGGTTCGTTTAGTGGATAAACTCTGTGCTAAAAGATTGGGCTGATAGTTTAGTAGTTTTGCTGCTTCTAAAACTCTGCTTTTTACTTTTGAACTAACCTTTCTTGTGTTATTAATAACATATGTAACGATAGCAACCGAAACTAGCAAGCTTAGCAACATCCTTTCTGGTGGTCATATAAACTCCAATAATACAACTATAACACAGTACACCTAGTCCGTAAATTGATGAAAGAAACAAAATATGCACTAACCCTTAGGTGTTGTTGCACAATGAACTTGTATTCTAAAATGTTGTTTTAACAAGTGAAGTAATCAAATGAAGCGGATAAATATATATTTGATGTTATTTTTAGTTAAGATTATTTACAAAGAAACTTGTTTTATATATAATAATTGATAATGTAGGTATATAAACAAAGGAAAAAAGGTATGAAAAAGCTATCTTTATTTGTTGTTTTGTTGTTAATGTTATTAGCAATATTTAACAGCTGTACCAAAGCTGAAAAACTTGATTTTCATGAACAGTATAGCATTGGAGTTGGTTTTTTGAATGAAGGAGAATATGAAAAGGCTATACTTTCATTTGAGATGGCTATCGAGATAGACCCAAGAATGGTACAACCATATATTGATATAGCGAACATTTATATAGAACAAAATCAGTACGACATGGCAGAGAGTATTATTGTTTCTGGATTAAATGTTCTTGAAGAAAATAGTGTTTTAACGGATAAGCTAGCAGAAATACATGAGGGGGTTGTGAGCTCTGGCAATGAAACTTCAAACAGCAAAGATGATGCAGTAGTTGCTGATAGCAATGTAAGCCCAGAAGAAGTTGCTAACTTTAGGGCAATATATGAGGAATTTGTAAATGTATATCAAAGCGACTATAATATAACTAGCTATCAGTTTGCCGATTTAGACGGTAACGGTGTTGAAGAAATGTTATTGCAGTTAGAATATTGGCATACAGAGATGCCACCTCCTATGCAAAAAAGTGCTCTTTATAGCATTCAAAATAATGAAGTGTTTTTAATAAAAGAAACGGATTCGCCTGCAAGCAATTCAGCGTTACTTAAGATATCTATCGATAACAGTACACAGCGGTTAGTTTTGGTAGGCGACTATATGTTAAATTCTTGGGGGGATTATGGATCATCGATAGCGCTCTTTGACTATGATGGGACGACTGTTGCCGAGAGGCTGTTATATGGGTATGTGCATTCGATGGAAATGATACATGGTGAGGGATACTATGAAAGCGATATAAATGAATATCTCTACTATACTTCGTTTAATGAAGTCATAACAAAAGAGGAATACGAAGAGGGAATGAGTAATATAAATCTTTCTGATTACAATTCTCTTATCTTTTATTTATCATAAAAATGAAGAATTAAGCTGCAACAATTGGTGCAAACTAAGCTGTTGCAGCTTAAAATTATCTTATATAAATAAGCAATAACAATTTGCATTTATAGCTGCTTTATGTTATAATACGTAACGTATATACGAAAAATACAAGGTGATATGTGCGAATTCTCGGTGTTGACCCAGGCTATGCTACAGTAGGTACTTCAGTACTGGATTTTGATAGCAACAGTTTTTTTCTTGTAACCTGCGGTGCTGTAACAACTCCTGCGGGAATTCTGTTTTCTTCAAGGCTGCAAATGGTTTATAATGATATCACTGAAATAATAGAAAAATATAAGCCGGATTGTATGTCGATAGAGGAATTGTTTTTCACCAACAATCATAAAACAGCAATTGCAGTTGCCGAAGCCAGAGGCGTTATTCTTCTTGCAGCACGAAATAAGGGAATTCCTATTTCGGAATATACTCCGCTACAGGTTAAGATGGCCGTAACCGGTTATGGTAGGGCAACAAAGTCTCAGGTTCAGGAGATGACAAGAATTATGCTTAAGCTTAATGCAGTTCCAAAACCTGATGATGTTGCCGATGCAGTTGCTCTTGCTATATGTCATGCCAATAGTTCGCGTGGCGCTAAAAAGCCTGAAGAGGTTTAGAAAGGTAATATATGATACATTCCTTAACAGGGAAAATTACGCATCAGTCGGTTGATAGTGCTGTTATAGTTTGCGGAGGTGTTGGTTTCAAGGTGATGATGCCATCTTCTGCGGTAGCAGCTCTAAAGGTGGGCAGTGACGCCACAATTTTCACCTACCTCAATGTTAAGGAGGATGGATTTGAGCTGTTTGGCTTTGAAAACGAGCAACAACAGCGCGTGTTTACCATGCTTATCTCGGTTTCAGGTGTTGGCCCTAAGGTTGGAATTGCAATACTAAACAGTCTTTCGCCATCCAAGATAACCCTTGCAATAGCTGCCGCCGATCATAAAGCCTTTACAGTAGCAAACGGCGTTGGCCCAAAACTTGCCCAGCGAATTGTTTTAGAGCTGAAGGATAAAGCTACAACGATGGATATTGGAGAAAATGGCGGAGTTTCGGCTGTACTCACGGTTGCCGGAGGTTCTCAACAGGCGCTTGCCGCCCTTGTTGCACTGGGTTACAGCCGTTCCGAGGCTGTGCTAGCTATATCAGGCGTTGACGAAACCCTTCCTACCGAAGAGATAATAAAACTTGCACTTAAAAGATTTGCAAAATAATGGGGAAAGATTTAGATGTTTGAACAATCCGATGAGCTACGATTGCTATCGCCCGACCAAGCACCCGAGGATACCGATGGTTCATTAAGACCTAAAAGCCTTGCTGAATATATAGGTCAAAGCAAAATAAAGGAAAACCTTTCTGTTTATATTGCAGCTGCAAAAAAGAGGGAAGAACCGCTTGATCATATTTTGTTATATGGGCCTCCCGGACTTGGAAAAACCACCCTTGCCGGAATTATTGCTGCCGAGATGGGCGTTCAGATACGGATAACCAGTGGTCCGGCAATAGAAAAAGCCGGTGACCTCGCTGCACTACTCACAAACCTTCAGGAGGGTGACGTTCTTTTTATAGATGAGATACACCGTTTGTCCCGTCAGGTTGAGGAGGTTCTTTATCCAGCGTTAGAGGATTTTGCCCTGGATATTATTATAGGCAAAGGTCCTTCTGCTCAATCTATTAGAATTAATCTACCAAGATTTACCCTTGTTGGCGCTACTACTCGTGCCGGCCAGATGACAGGACCACTTCGTGATCGTTTTGGGGTGCTGTTAAAGTTAGATTTATATGATCGCAAAGAGATAGCCGAGATTATCAGACGCTCGGCAGGGATACTAGGAATACCATGTGATATAGAGGGGTCTGATTGCTTATCTATCGCGGCAAGAGGAACGCCACGTATTGCCAATCGATTGTTAAGGCGTGTTAGAGATTTTGCTGATGTTTTAGGCGAGGGAGTTATTAACCGTAAAGCGGTTGAGGATGCATTTAAGAGATTAGACATAGACGATGCCGGGCTGGATGCACTTGATAGAAGCTTACTTCGCGCGATAATAGAACTTTATAACGGGGGACCGGTTGGGCTCGAAACCCTTGCGGCGGCACTTGGGGAAGAGGCGGTAACCTTAGAAGATGTATGCGAACCTTACCTAATGCAACAAGGGCTTTTATCCAGAACTCCAAGGGGTAGAATAGTAACTACTGCTGCATATGAGAGGTTAGGCTTTAAGCCAAACGGGTCAGGAGATAACTCACAGATAAGCTTTATCTGATAAAGGGAGGGGTAATGCAAAGGAACAGGCAGGAAGGCAATGTGTTATTTAGTGTTTTGTTTTATTTTATTGCGTTTCTTATAAGTATATCTATTATTCCGGCCGTAACCTTATCTTCGGTTATAATAATAGTTAGTAGCGTTCTTGTGTTTTTTGTGGTTATTATTAAATATCTCGATACAATTTTTTTGCTCGATATACCCTATATGGAGTATATCGGTATTACAGGTGAAATTGATGTTAATCCAACTATAGAGCTGGTAATCTCTATTATCGCCTGTGTATTATTATACATAGTTGGTCAGCTACTTTGGAAAGGACTTTTTCTTTGCATCGAGTTTATGGGAATTATGAAAAAGAAGATGACCGGAAGGTAAAATAGGTTATGTTGAACTAAAATAACATAAACCCGTGGTAAACCCACATATTTTGATTATAAGAGATAGTAGTTTAGGAGAGAAGTATGGGCAAATTTTTTGGAACTGACGGTGTTAGAGGTGTTGCCGGTAGTGAGCTTACACCCGAGCTTGCGATGAAGATAGGGCGTGCAACGGCGTCGGTACTTGCTAAAACAAGTAAGGAAAAACCCCTTTATGTTATAGGTTGTGACACCAGAATAAGTGGTGATATGCTTCAAAGTGCACTTGCAGCCGGAATCTGTTCGGTAGGTTGCGATGTTATGTTGCTTGGAGTTCTCCCAACACCGGCAATAGCATTGCTTACACAACGCTATCATGCCTCAGCAGGATTTGTTATTTCAGCTTCCCATAACCCTGCTGAATATAACGGGATTAAAATTTTTAATCACGATGGATACAAGCTTCCTGATCTTGTTGAGGAGGAGATAGAGAGCTATATTCTTGATGCTGATAAAACCGCAACCATAGCTACCGCAGCAGGCGATGCAACTGGACGAATAACCCGTAGCAAAACAGGGGTAGAGGACTATGTGGAATATGTAGCCGGCTGTGTTAATGCCGATCTCTCTGGTCTTAAGGTATTGCTTGATTGTGCTAACGGTTCGGCCAGTGAGACTGCACCGTTGTTGTTTAAAAAGCTTGGAGCCGAAATAGAGTTGGTTGGAGCATCACCGGATGGTGTGAACATTAATAAAGATTGCGGTTCAACCCACCTTAAAAACCTTCGCGACAAGGTGTTAACCGGTGGATTTGACGTAGGTGTTGCTTTCGACGGCGATGCCGACCGTTGCCTATGCGTTGATGAAAAGGGTAACGAGCTGGATGGTGATAGGTTAATTGCAGCGCTTGCAACCGATATGAAAAAGCGTGGAGAGCTATCAAAAGATACCGTTGTTGTTACCGTTATGTCTAACCTTGGTTTTATGAAACATATGAAATCCATCGGAATAACCTGTTCCACCACCGCTGTGGGCGATCGTTATGTTTTAGAGAACATGCGTGAAGAGGGGTATGACATCGGTGGAGAGCAAAGCGGACACTTAATAATGAAAAAGTTTTCCACAACAGGTGACGGACAGCTTACTGCGGCACTGTTTTTACAGCTACTTGCCGGAAGCAAAAACACTGCAAGCGAATTAACACAGGTTTATGAAAAGTTCCCACAGGTTATGGAAAATATTACAGTTACTGCAGAGGGCAAGGAGAAATATCGTCGCGATGAGTATATTGAAGGATTTATCGAGGCTCAACAGCAGGCCCTTATGGGAGAAGGTCGCGTACTAGTTCGTGTTTCCGGCACCGAACCACTTATAAGGGTTATGGTTGAAGGACAGGATTTGGCAAGAATTGAGATTGTTGCCGGTCTTATTGCTAAAAAAATAAAAGAGAGGTTGCCAAGCTAATGAGGTTTACGTCCGATTGGGAGGATTACAGTCTGCTGGATGTAGGCAATGGAAGACGGTTAGAGCGTTGGGGAGAGTATATTTTAAGTCGCCCCGATCCAGTAGCAATTGGCGAGGTTAACTTTCCACAGCTATGGAAAAATGCCGACGCCATCTATCATCGTGCAGCTACCGGTGGTGGCAGCTGGGAATACAAAAAAAAGCTTCCCGAGCGTTGGCAGATAGGGTATAAGGATTTAAAGTTCATAATTTCCCCTACCGGTTTTAAACACACCGGACTTTTCCCTGAACAGGCGGTTAATTGGGATTTTTATATTGAAAGATTAAAAGATAGAGAGGGCGCAAAGGTGCTTAACCTGTTTGGATATACAGGTGGCGCTACACTTGCCTGTCTATACGGCGGAGCAAATCTTGTTCATCTGGATGCAGCAAAAGGCATGGTGGCATGGGCAAGAGAGAATGCTGAGCTTAGCAATCTCTCAGGAAGACCCTGCCGCTGGCTAATAGATGATGCCGCAAGATTTTTACAGCGTGAACAACGCCGGGGTAATCGATACGATGGAATTATTATGGACCCTCCAAGCTATGGGCGAGGGCCGTCCGGTGAGGTTTGGCAGCTGGAAAAAGAGCTCTCAACACTTATCAAAGACGCAGTTTCATTGCTTAGTGAAAATCCGTTGTTTTTGGTGGTAAACGGCTACACGGCAGGAATTTCGCCTGCAGTTTCGGCAATGTTGATTAACCGCTATTGTGAAAAAGATGGTTTAACAGTAACTTCTGATGAGATAGGATTGCCGGTGCAAAACAGCTCTATGATACTACCCTGTGGTGGTAGTGCGATTGCAACATGGAATTAAGCTATGATAAATATTGAGAATGTTAAATTTAGCTATGGTGAAGCAGAGGCTCTAAAGGGTGTATCACTTGAGATACATGAGGGAGAGGTTCTCTGTATTCTTGGCGCAAACGGAAGTGGAAAATCTACTCTTGCAAAGATGCTGTGTGGATTGTTGATACCGGATGAAGGAAGGGTAGTTGTAGATGGAATCGTTACATCTGATGCTGAACGCTTACTAGATGTTCGTCGCCGTGTTGGCATGGTGTTTCAGAATCCTGATAACCAGATTGTTGCTACTATAGTTGAGGAGGATGTTGCCTTTGCACTAGAAAATCTTGGTGTGGATCCTGCCGATATGCGCCGTAGAATAGACGCTGCCATGGAGCTAACCGGAATAACAAAATTTGCAAAATCACAACCTCATAAACTTTCTGGTGGTCAAAAACAGCGTGTTGCTATTGCGGGAGTTCTTGCTATGGAGCCAAAATATCTGGTGCTGGATGAATCAACCGCCATGTTAGACCCAAACGGTCGTGCCTCGGTGCTATCGGTAGCAAAAAGACTAGGAGCAGAAAAGGGTGTAACGGTGGTTCATATAACTCATTATATGGAGGAGGCACTTACAGCTGACCGTGTAATAATAATGTCGAACGGTGACAAGGTTATGGAGGGAACACCGTTTGAAGTATTTAAAAGTACTGCACTACTCAGAAAATATAGCTTACGCCCTCCTGCAATTAAAGTTCTTTGGGATAGATTGTTAGAGATGGGTGCCGAACTTCCAGCCGATGTGTTAACCGAGGAACAGGCAAGAGAGGCACTGCTTCCCTTACTTAATGGAAAGGAATTATAAAGTTAATGCTAAAGGTTAGCAATCTTAATTTTGCATATCGCTCACCACTGGGCGAGGAAAATCATGTGCTTAGGGATGTGAATTTTGAGGTAGAGGATAATGCATTTACCGGATTAATAGGAGCGACCGGAAGCGGAAAATCCACACTTATTTCAATATTAGGTGGACTTAGAAAGCCCGATAGTGGCACTGTTTCTATAGATGGCCTTGAATTCTGGAAAGATTCTGCCACAACTAGGGAGCTTCGTTTTAAGGTTGGGATTTGTTTTCAGATGCCGGAGCATCAACTTTTTTGCGAAACGGTTTTTGAAGATATAGCATTTGGTCCTAAAAATATGGGTCTTTGTGAGCAGGAGATAGATACGCGAGTTCGCAACGCTGCCGAGGCAATGGGATTAGAGGAGTCGTTGCTTGAAAAGAGCCCGTTTGAGCTTTCAGGTGGCCAAAAACGCAGAGTAGCAATTGCCGGAGTTTTATCTATGCGCCCATCGGTGTTAATTCTAGATGAGCCGGTTGCAGGACTCGACCCGGCAGGACGAGAAAGCCTGTTAAATCTGCTAAAAGGATACCGAAGAGAAACAGGCTCTACCGTTATAATGATATCACATTCCATGGACGATATAGCAGAATATGCTGAAAAGGTAATGGTTTTAAAGGATAGCGGTATCGCCTATTATGATACCATGCCAAAGATATTTGAACGATCTCAGGAGCTAGCCAATCTAAGACTGTCGATACCGGAAGTTACATCACTTTTTTTGTCGCTCAAACAATCGGGTATTGACATTTCCACCGATGTGTATACAATAGATTATGCAGCTAGGCAGCTGCTGTTAAAGCTAGAGAAAGGAAAAGGATGTCGCTAACCGATATTACAATAGGCCAACATCTGCCCGGTAGCTCTCTGCTTCACCGAGCCGATTCAAGGTTAAAGTTAATACTTACGGTAGCCTATGCAGTTGTGCTGTTTATCGATTCTAACCCGCTTGGGGTTTTTCTTGCATTTATCCTAATTCTAACCGCCTATTCTGCTGCCGCAATTCCATTTAAGCTAATACTAAAAAGCCTAAAGCCTATATTACCTATTATACTTTTCACCTTGGTTTTAAATGGTTTTTTTATTCAAGGTGATCCTATATTTACACTTTTTAATACTATAACATTAAGCCGTCAGGGTTTACTTTTTGCAATATTAATGGCCTGTAGGATAGGACTTTTAATTATCGGATCATCGTTATTAACCTATACAACATCGCCTATACTTTTAACAGCTGCAATTGAATCGGTTCTTTCCCCACTAAAGGTAATAAAACTACCGGTGCATGAGCTTGCTATGATGATGACCATCGCTCTGCGTTTTATACCCACCCTGCTTGAGGAGACAGAAAAGATAGTAACTGCACAGCGAGCAAGAGGAGCAAGATTCGACGAGGGAAGTATAGCACAGCGAGTTAAGGCAATGATACCTATATTAATACCATTGTTTGTTTCGGCATTTCGCCGAGCAGATGAACTTGCTATGGCGATGGAGTGTCGTTGTTATAATGGTGGTGATGGACGAACCCGGCTTCATAGGATGCAGTTTACCGGCAGGGATGTTATCCTTGCGGTTTGTGCTCTTTGTTACTTTGTTCTTATTGCATTTTCAGGCATGATTTACGATTATATAATATCATTAATATAAATATTAATAACAATTAATTACGAAAGGATATAAACATGAGGGTAATACTTGATGCATTTGGAGGGGACAACGCACCCGATGTAGTTCTGGAGGGCGCCGTTATGGCACGTCAGGAGCTTTCTTGTGATGTAACACTTTGTGGAAACATAGAAAAAATAAAGACTTGCGCTGCTAAAAACTCCTATGATATTTCCGGTATGGAGTTGGTAGATGCCGAGGATGAATTTGATATATGTGAAGAACCATCGACCATAATTAAAAGAAAAACCACCTCACTTTATGCTGCGCTTAACGAGCTAAAGGAAGGAAGGGGTGATTGTTTTGTTTCTGCCGGGTCTACCGGTGGAGTTCTAGCGGGGGGAACTCTTTTGGTGAAACGCCTTAAAGGTATAAAAAGAGGTGCTATCGCAACAGTTACACCAGGACTAAAGCATCCATTCATTCTGGTGGATACCGGCGCTAACACCGATTGCCGCAAAGAGATGTTTTTACAGTTTGCAAGAATGGGAGATAGCTATGCTAGAGGCGTGCTGGGTGTTGCAAGCCCACGAATAGGAATCCTCTGCAATGGGGTTGAGGAAAGCAAGGGAAGAGAGCTAGAACAGCAGGCTGCCGAACTATTAAGAAACAGTAACCTTAACTATGTAGGATTTGTTGAAGCTAAAACAGTTTTTGTGAGTGGTGTGGATGTTTTGGTAACCGATGGTTTTTCGGGAAATATATTCCTAAAAACAGCCGAAGGCGTTGCAAAGATGATGAATTCAAGCCTAAAAGAGCTTATGTTTAAAAACGCAAAAACAAAACTTGCCGCACTAATGCTAAAAGGAGGTTTTAAGGAATTTAAGGCCAAGATGGATCCTTCTGAATATGGCGGTTCGCCTATTTTAGGCATAGCAAAACCAATTGTAAAGGCTCATGGCTCTTCTGATGCAAAGGCGATAAAAAATGCAATAAAACAGGCAATAAGCTGTGCTGAAAATGATATCTGCAGTAAGATAGAGGCTGGGATGCAGTCCGATACGGCGGCTGCCGAATAGTCAACACTGTATAGGAGATTAAAACAAGAAAATGAACGAGCTTGAAAAAAAGATTGGCTATGAGTTTAAGGATAAAATCCTGCTTGAGACCGCGCTTACCCATTCGAGCTATGCTAACGAGAGCCGAGGAGAGAATGAAAGCAATGAAAGATTAGAATTTTTAGGAGACAGTGTACTATCTCTTGTAGTTTCACAGAGGTTATTTAACGAGAATGCCGACTGTCCCGAGGGCGAACTTACCCGTAGGCGGGCCGGAGTAGTATGTGAAGAGAGCTTACGTGAGATGGCTGTTTCTATAAAGCTTGGAGATTATCTTTTTCTCGGAAAGGGTGAAACTGCAGGCGGTGGGAGAACACGCCCCTCTATTCTCGCTGATGCGTTTGAAGCCATTCTTGGGGCACTGTTTTTAGATGGAGGGCTAGAGCCGGTTGAAAAATTTCTAAAGCAATATCTAAAAATGGACGACCAGCGAGAGGACTATAAAACAAGGTTGCAGGAATACATTCAAAAAAATTATGATAAACCTGCAGTTTATGCAATAATAAAAGAACAGGGACCCGACCATGACAAGGTTTTTGAAACCGAGGTAAGGCTTGGCGGAGATCTACTGGGGATTGGCAGTGCAAGAAGTAAAAAGGCTGCACAACAACAGGCTGCACGTCAAGCTTTAATAAAATTTGGTGTTGAGCTTTAAGAAAACAGGCGCTACACCTTGTAAGAAATATTATAGGAGTAAATTAATAATGTCAGAAATGTTGCCGGTCATGATACCGATACTTGTTATCCTTATTATGCTATCGGCATTTTTTTCATCTTCCGAAACTGCTCTCACTGCCTCTTCTAGAATAAAATTGAAGGTAGAGCAGGAGGATGGCAGTCGTGCCGCAAATCGAGCACTTAACCTCATTGGGGGATACGATAAAACACTCATTGCGCTACTAATTGGCAACAATATTGTAAATATTTTAACTGCATCGCTAAGCACAGTTATTTTTACCGAACTTATTGGTCCTGCCGGTGTTGGTATTGCAACGGCGGTTATAACCGTTTTGGTGATTATCTTTGGTGAGGTTTTACCAAAAAGTTTTGCAAACCAGATGCCGGAAAAACTGTTAAAGTTTGCATCGCCAATTTTGTTGGCACTACGCTTTGTGTTTTGGCCTGCAATAATATTGTTGATGGCACTAAGAGGTTTAGCTCAAAAGCTAGTTCAAGATGATAAGGGTAGGTCCAACGTTATGACCGAGGACGAGCTTCGCGTTATCATTGAGGAGATTGAGGATGAGGGCGGTATAGAGGAGCAGCAATCTGATATTTTACAATCGGCACTACAGTTTGCAAATAAGCTGGTTGGTGATGTTACCACTCACCGTGTAGACCTGGTTGCGTTACCTATCGATGCAGATGGTGAGCTTTGTAAAAACACATTTTTACAGGAACGCTTCACCAGACTACCGGTATATAAAAACAGTATCGATGAAATCGTAGGTGTTGTTAATCAAAAAGAATTTTTTGCAGCACTTCTAAGCGGCAACGAGGTATCTCTTTCGGCAATTATGCAAAAACCTCTTTATGTTCCGCCAAGAATGCCGTTGCCGGAACTTCTTAGATTGTTTGAACGAGAGAAAACACATATTGCGGTTGTTGTTGATAGTTTTGGCGGCACCGAGGGTATTGTTACACATGAGGATGTTTTAGAGGAGCTTGTTGGTGAGATTTGGGACGAGTTCGACGAGGTACTTCGTGAGATACACACCGAACCAGATGGTAGTTTGAGAATGTCGGGTGATACACCACTATGTGATCTCTATGAGTTTTTAGACCTAAAGATTCCTAAAAACATCGACGACATAAGCGTAGCTGCACATATTTTAGATGAACTTGGAATTATACCTGAAAATGGACAAAAAGTTCCGGGTGATACCTTTGAGTTCACCGTTTTGGAGGTTGCAGAACAACGAATACTAAAGGTAGAAGCGAGGTATATAGCCGAATGATTTTTGACAGCCATGCACACTATAACTCCGCTGCATATGATGACGATAGGCAGGAGCTTTTAAATAAACTTTTCAGCGGCAATGTTATAGGAATACTAGATTGCTGCGCAGAACCACATGATTTCGATAATAGTAAAATATTGTCTAACGCTTATGATAGGGTGTATAGCGCATATGGTTTGCATCCTGAGGCACTTCGTGATAACGATATTAACTGTCTGTTAGATGTTGTTAAAAACCGACTTCCAAGCCTCCTACAGGAAAAAAAGACTATAGCTCTTGGCGAATGTGGCCTCGATTACTATTATGATACCGATAAACAGCTACAAAGCCTGCTGTTTGAAGCACAGCTAAAACTGGCAGTAGAGTTAGATGTGCCGGTATTATTACACAACCGTGATTCACATGGTGACATGCTGGAGCTGTTAAAAAAATATCCTATTAAAGGTGTTATGCACTGTTTTTCCGGCAGTGTAGAGTATATGAAAGAGATTGTAAAGTTAGGACTTTATATTGGGATAGGTGGAATTGTTACCTTTAAAAATGCCAAGACTGTTAAGGAGGTTGTAAAGGAACTTCCACAGGATAAGTTGTTGCTCGAAACCGATTGCCCCTACCTTGCGCCAGAGCCTTTTAGAGGCAAGCGTTGTGATTCTTCTATGATTGAATACACAGCCGCTGCAATAGCTGAGATTAGGGGTTGCGGTAAAGAGGAGATTTTATCGCAAGCATTACAGAATACTAAGGAGCTATTTTTAATTGATTAGTTATGAATTTTTAACAGACAATAATTATGCAGAGTTTGAAGCATTTGTTGAGAACCACCCAGCCGGTAGTTTTATGCAGAGCGTTAACTGGGTAAAGGCAAAACAGGGTTGGCAACAGGAGTTATGTGTAGTTAAAAGAGAGGGTATAATTTTAGGAGGCTTTGCAGCACTTATACGCTCGGTGGGTCCTGTTTCATTTATCTATGCTCCAAGAGGTCCTGTATGCGATTTTACCGATAGGGATGTTGTAGCGGCACTAATACAGGGAGCAAAGGAACTAATAAAGCGCTATAGGGCTGTTGAGTTTGTGTTCGACCCTTTAATAGCGGCTGATGACGAAGTAGCAATTTCGGCATTAACCGATTCGGGATGCGAGTTTATCCCAAACGATGCATTTAATGCTACGGTACAGCCTAGGTTTAACTATATAGTTGATTTAGATGGTAAGGATGAGGATAGCCTTATGGCTAGCTTTGTTCGTGAAACCAGGTACTATATTAGATACCCTGCGAAAAAGGGTATAGAATGCCGTCATCTAAGCGTTGATAAAATTGATGATTTTTATGAAATATATGCAAAAACAGGAGATAGGCAGGGTTTTAATATTCGCCCTAAAAGTTATCTTGTTGGCTTTTTAAACGCTTTTCCTAACCATGCAAGGCTGTATGTATGCTATAATGGCGATGAACCGCTTTGCGGTGGTATTGCGGTACAGTATGCAGGTAGAACGGCTCATGTTTATGGTGCATCGTCTGATAAAAATAGAAACCTTCGTCCTACCTATTTGATGCAGTGGACCTTGATGCAGTGGGCATTAGAGGGCGGTTGCCATACCTACGACATGCAGGGCGTAGCTACCGACCCTAAGGATAACGAGCAGCTATACAATGTTCTTGGTTTTAAAAAGAACTTTACCGGGAGAATCTATGAAACTGCCGGTGAATTTAAAATTGGTGGAAATCCACTGCTAAGAAAGTTGGCAAAACTGGCAGGTAAAATTTAAAACAAGGTTGCCCGGTTTAGGGCAACTTAAGCATTGGTGAAATAGTGCATATTATTTAAATGTTTTAAACATATTTTAATGAAAAAGACATGGGCATAACTATTTTACCAAAAATTCACATAATTTGGCATATTATCTAAGAATAAGCCTTTACAGTGGGGCAAAACTTTGTTATAATGATGAAGATGGGTAGGGTGCTTTTCTATCCTTAAAGTTTGTTGTGTAATTTTCAAATTTTGGGATGAAGCAGAAAGAATACCCGATAAGAAAAACTCGGAGGTAAAAATGGCAAGATCTAAACAATCTATGGACGGTAATACCGCCGCCGCACACGTGAGCTATGCGTTCACCGACGTAGCAGGTATATACCCCATAACCCCCTCTTCAGTGATGGCGGAATTAACAGACGCTTGGAGTGCGGGAAGCAAGAAAAACATCTTTGGCCGTGAGGTTAAGGTAATCGAGATGCAGTCGGAAGCAGGTGCAGCAGGTACCGTTCATGGTAGTCTTGCAGCAGGAGCACTGACAACAACCTACACAGCATCACAGGGTCTACTTTTAATGATCCCGAACATGTATAAAATTGCTGGTGAGTTATTACCATGTGTTATTCATGTATCAGCTCGTGCAGTTGCCAGCCATGCACTCTCCATCTTTGGTGACCACAGTGACGTATATGCATGTCGTCAGACAGGTTTTGCTATGCTATGTGAGACCAACCCACAGGAGGTTATGGACCTTGGAGCGGTAGCTCATCTTGCTACCATTCGTGGACGTGTTCCGTTCCTAAACTTCTTTGATGGGTTCCGTACCAGCCACGAAATTCAAAAAATTGAGGCATGGGACTATGATGTGCTTGATAAGATGGTTGACCATGATGCCATCGCATCCTTTCGTAAAAACTCATTAAACCCCGAGCGTCCTATCCTTCGCGGTAGTGCTCAGAACCCTGATATTTTCTTCCAGTGGCGTGAAGCAGCAAATGACTTCTACAACGATCTTCCCGGCATAGTTGAGGAGGAGATGAACAAGGTTAACGCTGAAATCGGTACAGACTATAAGCTATTTAACTACTATGGTGCACCGGATGCAGAGCGCATTATCATTGCCATGGGTAGTGTATGTGATACCATTGAAGAGGTTATCGACTATCTAACAGCTGCAGGTGAAAAGGTTGGTCTTTTAAAGGTTCGCCTATACCGTCCCTTCTGTGCTAACCGTTTTTATGATGCTATACCAAAGAGCGTTAAATCCATTGCTGTTATGGACAGAACAAAGGAGCCGGGCGCACTCGGCGAGCCGCTATTTATGGATGCCGCTACCGTTCTTGCACAAAAAGGTTTCTCCGGCAAGCTCATCGGCGGACGTTACGGACTTGGTAGTAAGGACACAACACCTGCCTGTATCTTTGCTGTATACGAGAATCTTGCAGCGGCAGAGCCAAAGACAAACTTTACCGTTGGTATTGAGGATGATGTAACAGGTTTATCACTTCCTCTTAATAACCATGCAGATACCTCAGCAGAGGGCACAATCAGCTGTAAGTTCTGGGGACTTGGTGGTGACGGTACTGTTGGTGCTAACAAAAACAGCATCAAGATTATCGGTGACCATACCGATATGTTCAGCCAGGCATACTTCCAGTACGACAGTAAGAAAACCGGTGGTGTGACCGTTTCTCACCTTCGTTTTGGTAACAAGCCGATTAAGTCGACCTACTATGTAAGTAAGGCAGACTTTGTTGCATGTCATAACCCTTCATATATCGTTAAGGGCTTCCCGATTGCACGCGACATTAAGCCAAACGGTACCTTCCTTGTTAGCTGTCAGTGGACTCCTGAAGAGT
>CAYJBH010000019.1:0-59153 GCA_964368625.1 uncultured Oscillospiraceae bacterium | reverse complement strand
CCACATAAAAGACCGACACAGATTATGAAATGTGTCGGTCTTAATGTGTAAAAAATTTATAAAGTAAAATTCGGTGGCATGAACAGCGAATTTTACAATCCCACAAATGGCAAAGCCATTTGTGGGGGAGGGTACCGGGCGGGGATGCATCCCCTCTCGGGGCTGTCGTTCTTTTTCGACAGCCTAAGACCGACACAGATTATGAAATGTGTCGGTCTTTTACTTCTGTAAGTTAAGTTGTTACTCGCATGTAACCCTGTAATCCAACGGTGATAAGCCGGTGATTTTTTTAAATATTCTGCTAAAATAACCTTGTTCGGGATAACCAACCTCTTCGCCTATCTGCTTAACAGATAAAGGTGGCTGTACAGCTAAAAGTGCTTTAGCACGCTGTATTCTAAGATGTATTATGTATTTGTTAGGTGCCATATCATATTTTTGAATAAAAAGTTTGGTAAGATATCCCGGGCTGTAGTGAATGGAATCGGCTATCTTGTTTAAATTAATTTCGGTGGTGTAGTTGTTTGAAATATGCTCGTGGAGCAATAAAACAGCTTCATCTTTTGATACAATCTTAAGACTTGTAGAGGTTAAAAGATCCATTTTGTCGCTTCGTTCGGCAATAAATCGCTCCTGTAAATTTTGCAGTGTTGAGAAAAGTTCGTTATAGTCGACCGGTTTAAGAAGGTAGTCCATTACACCAAATTGCATTGCCTTTTTAGCAAAATCAAAATCAGAAAAACCACTGGTAATAATAACCGCTATATCAGGATAGCTGTGATGAAGATTTTCAATAAGTTTAAGCCCGGTCATTACCGGCATCTGTATATCAGTTATCAAAACGTCAGGCTTATCCTTTTCTATAAGTTCTAAGGCCTGCTTTCCGTTAAGTGCTGTTCCCACAACGTTAAATCCAAGATCTGCATAATGAATTTTTCTAACCAGGCTACCAAGCTGTAGCTCCTCATCTTCTGCAACTACAACCTTATACATCTGGTTCATCATACCTCCTGCCAAGCTTAACTATTCCATTTCCTGCTTCGGTGTTTCCTACCTTAAATATGCTCCCGGTTTCACAAAAGAGCTTCCAACGCATATAAACGTTTAAGGTTCCCATTCCATCAACATGAAGGCCAATAGAATCACCGTTAATCTCGGCATCCTTAATACGTTGCTCTATCTGGGCTAGTGATTCATTGGTAAAGCCGTTGCCACTATCCTCAATCTCAATATACCAACCCTTACTGTCATGATGTCCGGTTATCGAGAAGTGCCATGGGGGAGTTGTGTTTGTGCCATATTTTATTGCGTTTTCTACAATTGGCTGTATTATTAATCTCGGAACTATCTCGGATTGAAGCTCCTCAGCTATATCGATGCTGTATGTTAGGCTGCTTTGATATCTTATCTTCATGCAGTAAAGATATTTTTTTATATAGTCTAGCTCTTCACCCAATGTAACTACTATATCTTCGGAGTTAGAAACATATCTCATCATGGATGTTAGGTTGCGACACATTGTTATTACATCCTTTGTCTTTTCGTCCTCTGCCAATACAATGAGGCTGGATAGCGTATTGAAATAAAAATGTGGGTTAATCTGGCTTTGAAGGGCAAGAAAACGTGACTTTTGTTCCTGCTGTCTTGTTTCTATCAGTTCATCCATGGACGTTTTGAGGCTTCTTCCCATCTTGTTAAAGGTATCGTTTAATAATTCAAGTTCAACATAACTGTTTTTTTCGAGGGGGATATAACTTTCGGCAAGGTTTTCAAGCTGGGTGTTATTTATATTCTCCTGAAGCCGCCTTATCGGCTGTAAAACAGAGTAGGACATGAAATAAGTTAATGCCAAAATAAGCAACAAAACAATAATTATGGCAAGAACCATATACTCGGTTAAATCGGTTATAGGTTGCATAACTTCCGCTTGGCTCTGAACTGCTATATATGTCCAGTCGGTAAAATGATCATGTACATGAGATATAATCTCTGTGCTGTTGGTTGTTGGGTTTTCGTAGATATAATTTTCTTCCTGTCCAAGTGTAGTAGTGTAGTAGTTGTAAATGCTGTCGGAGTCAATATCGTATGGAAAAATAAGTTCGCCGCTTGAGTTATAAACATAATAATTGGCTGGGCTTTCTTCGCCTGAAACAAAGGAGAATATAGGGAAAAATACAGCTTTGCTTAGCTTTGCTACCTCTAACGCGCCCACCTGCTCGCCAAAGCTGTTAAAAAAACCACGATAGAGCGATATGTATTCCTGGTTAATAAAGGAATATGTTGCAGCACTGTCGATGGTTTTCGATTCACTGATAAGTTTACTACCGCCGCTTGAAAGTGTAGAATTAATCCACTCATGATCAGCTTCGTTGTAGCTTGTGATTACGGTGTAGCTACCACTGCTTATAACATTGCCGTTATAATCGTATAATACTATGAGATCAGATTTACTCTCTGCTCCATTAAGCGTAACGCACAGCTCAGCAAAATCATCCCTATTAACCGTTGTAACGTCAAGATTCTGAGAACCTAAAAGGTTTCTAATTCCGGCACTATATTGAAAGTTAATAGATACCGAGTCGAGATCCATTATTTTTGTTTGACATTGCTCCATAAGTGAAACCACGTTAGCATGAAGCGTTTTATTACCCTCGTTTAACAATATGTTGTAAGAATAGCTATAGAAGAACGCAAAAAAACCCACAATTAGTGCTCCACATACACCAAAATAATAAAAGAAAAATCTTGTCTGCAGCCTATGTTTGTTGTGTTTTTTCATAATAACAACCACCAGTTTTTATACATTATAGCATAATGGTTAAAAAAGTGCAAATTAAGAATTAAAAAGTGTATAGCTATTTTAACGTTAATTGTAATATAATTTAATTAAGTTAATGTTACGAGGACATTAAATTAACAAGGAGGATAGCGATGAAAAAACTTTCTTATTTAGCATTAAGTCTTTTGTTATGCGTATCTTTGCTGGTTGGTTGTTCCGAACCAGCCGCTACAAGCGAGGCAGCACCCGAAGCAGATAACACAGCAAGCGAAGCTACCGGGGACGAAGCAGCTACTACCGACTTTGCAGGTAAAGAACTTAGTATATTTGTTTCCGCTGGCTGGATGGATAACCGTTATGATGATACAATAGCAAGATTTGAAGAAACCTATGATGTTACTGTTGATCTTCAGGCAGTTCCGGGTGATCAGTATTTTGACTTGTTAAACACAAAGCTTACCACCGACTCCATGACGGATATTTTTTGGATTCAATCTAACCCCTTTGCAATCGAAACCGTTATAGGTGATCCTGCTGAATATTGTTTAGATTTCACCGGCGAAGCATGGATGGATGTTATGCCGGAAGCACGTCTTGCCAGCTGCATGGTTGACGACAAGCTTTACGGACTACAGATATGGCACAACTCTCCGGAATACGTTTTTGTTTACAACAAAACAATGTTTGATGAGCTTGGGCTAACAGCACCAACAAACTATGAAGAACTGTGGAGCGTTCTTGAGACGATTGCCGACACAGGAATTACATATCCTTGGTTTATGCCGGGTGCTGACGGATGGCAGCATCAGCTTTCATTCTTCCAGATAGGACCGGTATACGAAGAGGCAACACCGGGATTATATGAGGGATTAAACACCAATACCGCAACCTATGCAGACAACGAAAAAATGTTAGAGGTGTTGCAACAGTTTAAGGATATTTCTGATGCAGGCTTCTTTGGACCCGACTGGGTTGGAACAAGCAGTGCAAACATGGTTAACGAGTTTGCCGACGGCAACACAGCAATGGCTGTTGCTAACTCCAGCTTTATAAAACAGCTTCAGGATGAAGCAGCCACAGGCGATGAGTACGGATTATTCTTAGTTCCACTTGGAGATAACACCCATTTCCCAACAAACCCTGCCGGACCAACAATGTTTGGATACAAGAATACCGAAAATCCTGAACTGGTTAAGGAATTTTTCAACTTTGTTACAACCACCGAAAGCCTACAGGAAATTCTTGATAACTCGCCCAACTATACCAACCTTGACGTAACCGACGAGAATCTTGTTCAGAACTGGCTACCCGAAGAAGAAGAGTTTATGGCAACTATAGATCCCGACAAGATGGGTGTATCTGTTCTACAAACAGGAACTATCTACTCTAACGATTTCTGGATGCAGTTTGGTGCAGACCTTGTAGCCTACACCCAGGGAACAATAGAGGCAAATGATGTTTTAATAAACATGGATGCCAACAGAGCAGAGGCAGCTTCGGTTGCAGGAGATCCTAACTGGGAATAATTCCTTAGCAATAACAGCACAACTACATTAATTTTTACACACGGTACGGAGCCGGTGCAGATAAAGCTGTTTGCCTGCACCGGCTCCTAATTCCATCTAATGAGGTTAGCTTTTGTTATGAAAAAAGATAAAATATATCCACTTTGGTTTTTATTGGTTCCACTTTTCTTCTATGTTATTTTCTTTCTTACTCCAAGCATAATGGGTGTTTTTTACTCATTTACCGACTGGAATATTCGCTCTTCTGCAGAAACACAGTTTGTTGGATTTGATAACTATATTGAGATATTTACATCAGACAAAAATTATAGCGACGGTATCTATAATACCCTGATGTTTGCCCTTATCTCCAACATTGTTAAAATATTTCCTGCCCTATTATTGGCGGTGTTTCTACAGGATAAGTTAAGAGGGAAAAACATTTATCGAACGATATTGTATTTGCCTGCTGTATTGCCCTATGTTATTGTAGGAATTTTGTTTACCTCGATACTAGATTTTAGTAACGGACTCTTAAACAATACTCTTGAATTCTTAAATCTAGAGTTTTTACAACAAAAATGGCTTACCGACCTTAATGTTGTTTGGGGAACAATAATCGGGGTGGACGCATGGAAAGGTATCGGTTATGTTATGACGATATTTATTGCTGGGCTTTCAACCATTCCGCAGTCATATTACGAGGCGGCAGAGATTGACGGTGCGAACTTTTGGCAACGTCTGTTCCATATATCGATACCGATGTTAAGCGGAGCTATTACCATTAACCTCGTGTTTGGTATCACCTACGGACTAAAGGTTTTTGATATTATCTATGTTTTAACAAATGGCGGCCCGGGACATGCAACCGAGGTTATGACAACCTATGCATATGATCTATATTCTACCGGAGACTATGGTATGGCAACAGCCTTTAACTCATTGCTGTTGGCGATAACGCTTACCGTTGGTCTCATTATTGTAAAACAGATGAATAAAAAGGAGGTGCAGCAATGATAAATAAACGTTATGCGGTTCCGGCTGTTAAACACTTGTTTTTTATATCGTTATGTCTACTTATAATAATACCTTTTTTACTGGTGGTGGTAAATTCTTTCAAAACTAAGAACGAAGCTGCACGTATGAATTTTGATCTACCAACAACCATGGAAATTTCAAACTACTCTGAGGTTGTTGATGAAGGGCGACTGGTTGAAGGTTTCTTTAACAGCATGCTATATGCATCAGTTGCCGCAACCATAGGTGTTTTTTCATCTGCTATGGCAGCGTATGTTACCAGCAGAAATCGAACAAAGCTAAATACATTTCTTTATTATTTTATACTTTGTGGTTTGTTTTTTCCTGTAAATTATGTTACACTTGTAAGGGTGTTAACTGCAATGGGGTTAAACGATACACGAGGTGGAATAATAATTAACTTTATTAGTGCCATGATACCATTTTGTGTGTTCACAACACGAAATTTCGTTTCCAGCATACCGATCGAGCTGGATGAATCGGCAGTTTTAGATGGTGCAGGTCCGGTTAGGTTGTTTGTTCAAATCATTGCACCAATGATGAAACCTGTTTTGGTGACCTGCTTTATTCTGCAGTTTATGGGCGTTTGGAATGATTTTTTAACTCCTTTGTATCTTTCAAGCTCCAGTTCGCTTTTCCCGATGACCATGGCAGTTTATCAGTTTTTTGGGCGTAACGGAAATCAGTGGAACCTTATATTTGCAAACATAGTTTTAACAACAATACCGGTTGTTCTTGTTTATCTGCTAGGGCAAAGATATATTATTGGCGGTATGACCTCCGGTGCAGTAAAAGGGTAGTGTAGATGAAATATTTAAAGGACTTTAACAATGTAAAGACCCGTATGGAGGCCTACTGGAATTTCGATTTTATCGATAGATGCTGTCTTTCAATTAAGGTTATGCCGGCTGATTTTGTATCTGTAAGCGAACAATTTACACCTAAAGAGATGTATTCAGATCCCGAGGTGTTTGACCTAATTAGCCGTCATATGTACGACAATACTAAATTTTTTGCAGAGGCAATACCTTCTAGACATGTTGATTTTGGAACCTCGGCACAGTGTGAGATGTTTGGTTGTAAGCAGAAATATGCAAGGGACACCGTTTGGTTTGATCCGATTTTAGATGAACCCAATATCGATAAGCTTAACGTTAACATGGCTAACAACGCTGCCTTTGAAAGGCAAAAAGCTCTCTATAATGAGCTGGTAAAACGAGCTAACGGCGACTATTTTATAGGCATGAGCGACAACTGCGGTAACATTGATGCACTAACATGCATCAGAGGAACTCAGGAGATGTTGATAGATATGCTAGACGAGCCGGAGTTTGTTACCGAGGCAATTAAGCGAATTATTGATGTTTGGAAAATTTCGGAACATGAATATTTTAACATAATTAAAGAGAATAATTTTGGAGGCTGTACCCACGGTTGGATGCAGCTTTGGGCAGATAAGATTCATACCCAGCTGCAGTGTGATTTTTCGGTTATGATTTCCGAGGCGATGTTTGAGGAGTTTGCTTTACCCGAGCTAGAATCATGTGCCAAAGCGGTGGATTATTGCACATATCACCTCGACGGGGTGGAGCAGCTTCGGCATCTCGATATGATCCTTTCGGTTAAGGAGATAAATAACATACAATGGACTCCCGTTGCAGGTCAACCCAAAACATCCTGCAGTATCGAGGCACTTCAAAAAATACAAAAGGCCGGCAAGGGTTTGGTTTTGGTACCGGCGTTGGATGAGCTGGAATTTATACTTAACAATCTTTCCCATAAGGGTTTACAGCTGATTATCCACGGTGTTAAGGATGAAGGGACAGCGAAAGACATTATTGCACTAGCAAAAAAATGTGCCGTGAGATAACAACAAAAATAGAAGGAGTGTAAATGCTTAAGGTTGCACATAGGGCCGACCCAAGGATAACGTCGGCAGAAAAAAACAATGAAGGTCTAATGCTAAAAAGCAAACGAGGGAAGTTTTTTATTATGCCTATAACCTCGGATATTGTTCGTGTTATGTACAGCAGTTCAGATATCATTACAGCACTTCCGGAATACTTTTGTTATAAAAAGCAGCCGGTAGACTTTTCTGTAGAGGAAACCGACGATCTAATTTTGTTAATTACCGATCGTTTAAGTGTTGAGATAAACCGCAACACAGCCTCGATAACCTATAAGGATGTAAACGGTAACGTCCTATTAAAGGAGCGGGAAGTTGATGCGAGAAGTATGGAGGAGTTTACCTCAACCAGGATGGTGGTAGATGAGAACACGGTAATTAAGGAGGTGCAAACCGCCGATGGAATAAAGCGTATAGTTACCGATGCAACCACCATACCAGATAAAATCCTTTACAAAACAAGACTTCACCTAAAATTTGCAGATGGAGAAGGACTGTATGGGCTAGGACAGCACGAGGAGGGAAGTTTCAACCTGCGTGGAACCACACAGTATCTTCATCAGGCAAACATGAAGATATCAATTCCGATGCTTGTATCTAACAAGGGATGGGGGATACTTCTTACAGGTGGAAGCCCGGCAGTTTTTAACGATACAGCCTATGGGAGCTATATATATACCGAAGCGGATATTCAGATGGACTATTTCTTTATTGCACCCGGCTCAATTAGCGGGGTGATAAAAGGTTATCGCTACCTTTCAGGCAAGGCGGCAATGTTGCCAAGATGGGCAACAGGATATGTGCAGTCGCAGGAACGATATAAAACTCAGGAAGAGATTCTATCGGTAGCAAAGGAGTATCACGAACGTGGCATAGGGCTTGATTTAATCGTTTTAGATTGGGAATCTTGGGTTGAGGGACTATGGGGACAAAAAACATTTGACCCGCAACGCTTCCCAAATCCAAAGGAAATGACGGATGAGCTTCATCAAGCTGGTGTTCGTTTTATGGTTTCTATATGGCCAAACATGAATGAGGCCAGCGAAAACTATAACGAATTTTTGGATGCAAATCTTCTTTTGCCGGCAAGTGACATCTATAATGCACTGGATCCTAAAGGTCGCGAACTCTACTGGAAACAGGCGAGGGACGGGCTGTATGTTCATGGTCTTGATGCATGGTGGTGCGATTCTAACGAACCTTTTACACCGGAATGGACACATCTTGAAAAACCAGAGCCCGGTGAGATGTATCATGAATTTTATGAAACGGCTTCTAAATATATGCCTGCAGAGCTGTGTAACGCATATGGGGTTTACCATGCATTTACAACATGGTATGGCCAGCGTGGCGAAACCGAGGAGAAACGCGTATGCGTTTTAACCCGTAACGGATATATTGGCCAGCAGGCATATGGTTCTATCATATGGTCGGGAGACATCTCTGCTTCGTGGGATACGCTGAGAAAACAGATACCGGCAGGGCTTAACATGATGCTAAGCGGCATTCCATACTGGACGCTGGATAGCGGAGCATTTTTCGTTGCAAAGGGCGAAAAATGGTTCTGGAATGGAGATTACGATAACGGAGTTGATGATCTTCGGTACTGTGAGCTTTCGGTTAGATGGATGCAGTATGCAACGTTTTTGCCTATCATGCGCGGACATGGAACCGATTTTCGTCGTGAATTTTGGAGATTTGGTGATAAAGGTACGCCTTTTTATGATGCACTGGTTGCGGCAAACAGGCTTCGATACAAGATTGCACCATACATCTATTCTGCCTGCGGTGATATATGGTTAAATGATAACACCATGATGAAGCCGCTTGTTTGTGCCTTTCCTCTGGATGAAAAGGTTGTTGATATAGGTGACGAATTTATGCTGGGAGACAGCATACTGGTTTGTCCTATAACCGATCCAATGTATTATGGAGATAACCTTGAAGGTGTTGCAAAAAGTCGCGGTGTATATCTGCCGGCCGGTTGTGAATGGATTAACTACCATACCTTAGAAAGGTTTACAGGTGGTAATAGCATAACAGTAGATGCACCGCTGGAATACATTCCGGTATTTATTAAAGCCGGAAGCATAATTCCCTGTAGCAGTAATGAGGAAGCATTAACAATGGATGCTGCAATGAGCTATCCGATTCTGCTTAATGTTTATTCCGGATGTGATGCTGAATATCATTACTACGAGGATTGTGGTGATGGTTATGGATATGAAAAGGGTGAATACAGGGTAACAACATTCTGTTACAATGATAAAACACGAAGTGTTAGCATAGCAAATCAGCTGGGCAATCTAGAACAATTTGAGGACATAGAATATGAGGTTGTTATTATAGATAGGGATAGCTAATAACTACTTATAAAATAGCAAAAAGAGAATTAGCGAAAAAAAGAGGGTGGTCAACCGACTACTCTCTTTTTATTCTTGTGTTATTAATAGAATTAATCTCTAACTTTATTTACCTTATCTATATACGATTTAATTAAATGGAAACCTTCTCTTGACGACATCAGCCGCTGGCTAACAAATCTAACCGTTTTGCCTATTTCTGTTTCAAAGATATATTCATCAAAATGGGGGGCAGTTATGCCAATGTTTCTTCGGCTGCCCAACAAAAAGGTTTGCTCCATATATCTTAGCCAGGGGTGTAGTTCTAAAAGGGGAACATTTTCAAATATGCTCTTGTTGTTAATAAACCCACCCATATAGGTGCAGATGTTTGCAATTTCATTACTGTAAAGCCAGTTTAAAAACACCGCCGCTTTATCTGCTTTTTTAGATGTTTTTGTAATACCTAAAACACCACCGCCAAGAAATGGTGAGTTTAGCGGGATGCTGCAATATCCTATTTTCTGATTAAAGCCATTTTCGGTAATTTCCAGCTTTCTCGAGGCATGGTTCGAGTAGACGGTACACATTGCCGTTTGCCCTGAAATGAACTGCTCGAAAACCTGATTCCACCAGGTGTTAACAGTACCTTTGTTACAATATTCCTGTATGTTAACATATTCATCCAGTGTTTTTATGAATATCTCTTCATCAATTATTATTTTTCCATTTTTAAAGGATATTCCTTTTTCACCAATTAACCTAGGTAGATAATCTGATGCCGCAGAAATCGGTGTTCCGTATGATTGCGCCGTTCCATACTCTGTTGGAGATTTTGGGTTAAAGCTACGGGTGAAAAATTCACAGATTTGTTTATACTCCACATAGTTTTCGGGAGGGTGTAGCTGGGCTTTATATTTTTCAAAATATTCTCGCTTAATCAGTGCATCCTCAAACAGATCTTTTCTAAAATAAAGTATCTGAACACTGCTGTCGAAAGGCAGGCCGTAGATGCCGTCGTCTACATAAAAATAGTCTTTTGGTACCGATTTAGAAAAGCAATTAAAAACACCTTTGAGATTTAGGTTAGATTCGCTAAGGTTGATAAATATGCTTTTTGCAAGATTTTGCATCCACACAACATCAAGGCGAATAATGTCGTAAACGCCATTGTTTTCGTTATCCTTAGCCTCACGATAAAGCTCGTTATAGGGCATTTCTATAAGCCTAACGTTAATACCGGTTTTCCTTGTGAAATCCGGTAGCAGCCTTTGAATAAGAGTTGCTGTAGGGGAATTAAGTATTAAAAAATTTAAATGATCGCTATTTTTATGATAGCCTGGTAGATCGCTGTATGCAAACCCATTATTGGTAAACTGTATGTCATCGGTGAATTCTTTTTCCTCTAAAATGTGGGAAACAATGCTATACCCGGCCAGTTCATAATTTAGTTCGTAACATAAAAAAGTATTCTTGTTTACCATTTGATAGCTTGAAATGGTTATTATTTCGCTGTTTAGGCATTTTGAAGAATCAACTTCAGTTTCATTTTTAAACTTTTTAAGATTGCTAACGTATTGAGCTGTAAGCAGGTTGGTTGTGATAACACTATCAAAAAATTCTTTGTCGGTAGAGATGTTAAATGCCGCCTGAAGTTCATTTGCATCGTTCTCTGTGAAAAGAGAGTATGCAATCCCTTTTTCATCTAGTACCGAAGTTATTCCGGAAAAAACCTCGCGATTAAAGCTGTTTTTTTCAGGTTGACAGGAAATGGCAACCTTTTTAGAGGCAGAACATCGCTGTGCCATCTCGGCACCAGCCAGCTGATAATCAAACTTAAAGCATGGTTTATTTGGTATCTTGCTTTCAAAGAAATAAAGATTATCGCACTCATGCTCCGCAATAGCATGGTTGCCTGAAGGTACTAATATTATAGCAACAGAATCTAAGGCTTGTGCTGCTCTTAATGCATTGGCCTCGCGTTTAATATCATTGTTGGTGTAAAGCACTTCTAGCTCGTACTCGGTGTTTTTTAATGCATTTAATATACCGTTATAGAAATCGGTATACCGTGGCGACTTGATATTAGGGATAATTACAACAAACTTGTTAGACCTTCTGGCTCTAAGTTGGCTCGCTTGGCTATTTGGTTTATACCCTAGCTTCTTTACTGCTTTTTCAACCAATCTAATCTTCTCGGCGCTAACATTCCCGTTTTTATTCAGAACATTAGATACAGTTCCATGGGAAACACCTGCGTATTTTGCAATGTCTTTAATTGTTATCATATCTTCTCTTGTTTAATTTGTTTTTTTGGTTTGTTCTATTTATTATAATAACATTGTTTATCGTTGATTTCAAGTGTAGAAACAAATTTTTACTACTACAATACAACAATAATTGGAACGAACAAATTTTAATCAGCTCAAGCATGGTTGACGCAAAAAAACAGGTGTTTTTAGTGCTAGACTTTAAACAGATTTTACCAAAAACACTAATTAGCATTAGAACTTTAAATTGATTTAACAAATTTTTGTTTAATTTAACCAAAACATGCAGGTACATTTAGTGGATAAAGTAGAAATAAATAAATCTTAAAAAGATATATTGAAACGTGTCAATTTATATGCTACTATATAACTACAGTAAAAACAGAGGGATGCGAGGTTGGTTATGAGCGAAACGAAAAAATTTGGCATTGATGGTCTAAAGGAAAAGATAAAGGAAAATAAAATACTTATTTGTGCCCATAGAGGAACATGCGGCGCCAACATAATTCAAAATACGGTTGAGGCAGCGAAAAACAGCATGCTTCACGAAGCAGATATATTTGAAGTGGATGCAACCATGAGCTCTGACGGAGTGCTCTTCGGCTTCCACGATGGACACGAAACTGATGTTTTACATTCGGATAAGCGGTTACAGGATATGACTGCGAAGGAGATTGAGGAACTTCCGGTGTATAACAGCCTAATGCTAAAAACAAAATCAAGACTACAGCGAATTGACTACATATTAGAAGAATTAAAAGGTGTTTGTTTTATAAATATCGACAGGGCATGGTTTTATGGTGATGCAATTATCAAGCTTATTGAGAAAAGCTCGGTTGTTGAGCAGATAATATTAAAATCTCCGGTAGATGATGCGTTTTTATCGCTACTTGAAAAATCTACAGCAAACATTATGTATATGCCTATTATTAGGAATGCACAGGAATTTGAAAAGGTATTAAAGTATAATCTCAATTTAGTGGCTGTTGAGCTAATTTTTGATTCCCTTGATAACGATATGGTTTCAAAGGAATTCCTGGCTGATTTAAAGAAACAAAACATCTTAACATGGATAAACATGATAACCCTAGGTGACGATCCGATATGCAATTTGTCGGCATATCTCGATGACGACAGATTAATATTGGATGGGCCGGAAAAAAGTTTACACGTAGTTCAGGACATGGGATTTGAAATTGTGCAGACTGACTGGCCATATATAGTCAAAAAAAATATTAAGTAATTTTTGAGAGGAGACAAAATGATTAAGAAATTTCTAGCATCAGTTCTTGCAGGTTTACTTATAGTTAGCCTTGCGGGTTGTGGGGCAGCTGAACCGGAGGCACCGGCATCAACAACCGAAGAGTCGACAACAACAGAAAGTCAGTCAACCGAAACACAAGAGGATGCCGCAGAGGTTGATAAAAGTGAAAAGCTACTTATCTACTCGAACTCAGCAAGTGATGGCCGCGGCGAGTGGCTAACCGAGAAGGCAGCAGAGGCCGGTTATAGCATTGAAGTTGTATCCCTTGCGGGTGGAGACCTTACCAATCGTTTGGTAGCAGAGAAAAACAGCCCGATAGCCGATCTAGTTTATGGTCTTAGTGCAATGGATTACGAGATTTTAAAGGGCGAGGATCTTCTCCTTCCCTACGAGCCGGTTTGGGCATCAGAAGTTGACATGTCGCTTGGCGATCCAGATGGATACTACTACCCAATCGTTGCTCAGCCTATCGTTCTTATCATGAACGAGTCTCTAACCGAGGTTCCTTCCGACTGGACTGATTTAGCAGAAGGCAAATTTAATGGTCAGTATAACATTTTAGGTCTACACGGCGGATCTGCAAGAGCCATTACAACCGGTATTCTAACTAGATATGCAGACCCTGATGGTGAACTTGGCATATCGGAAGAAGGCTGGGAAGTTATGAAGGGTTATGTGCAAAATGGTCAGATGGAGATAGTAGGGAACGACTTCGTTGGCGATGTTATCTCCGGCAAAATTCCCATGACAGGTCTTTGGGGATCAGGGGTTATTCAGTATCAGAACGAGAGAGATGTTTCCTTTAACGTTATGACTCCTGAAATAGGTGTCCCCTACATCACAGAGCAGGTTGCAATCATAAACGGCACACAAAAAGCAGCATTGGCTGAAGACTTTATTAACTGGTTTGGTTCGGCAGAAATTCAGGGCGCATGGACAGAGCAGTTCGGTACAATACCGGTGCATCCAGAGGCGTTAGCAATGGCATCTGAGGATGTTACAGAGTTTGCAAGTAAGGTTCACCCACAGAATATCGACTGGGCATTTGCAGCAGAGAATATCAGCGCATGGACAGAAAAAATTGAGCTGGAATTCGTTCTGTAATTACCACAAATACTGGCGGTACACTCAATTAAATGTTACTAAAAGTTGGTGGCAATAGAAAATTTTAGTGTTGGGTTTATTCTTTGGGAGGGGATCTCCTTCCAAAGAATAGACACTTTTTAAGCGATAGGATATAATGTTTGTATCAATTTACCTGTATCCAATATAACTGATTAAGGAGCTTGTTTAATATGGTAGAGTTTAAGAACATGGAGATTAAGTATGGTGATTTTGTTGCTATTAAGGACACCAGCTTAGTTATTAACGAGGGAGAATTCTTTACGTTTTTAGGTCCGTCGGGATGCGGTAAAACCACTACGCTTAGAGCATTAGTTGGATTTCTAACTCCTTCAAAAGGTTCAATATTGATTTCGGGCAAGGATGTTACTAATGTATCGGTGGAAAAAAGAGAGATAGGTATAGTTTTTCAGAGCTATGCCCTTTTCCCAACAATGACGGTATTTGAAAATATTGCATTTGGTCTTAAAATAAAAAAATATTCAAAGCAGGAAATAAAAAAGAGGGTGCTTGCAGTTGCAAACACCATAGAAATTAATGAAAATCAGCTTTATCGAAACGTTTCGGAACTTTCCGGAGGACAGCAGCAACGTGTGGCATTGGCTCGTGCCATAGTTTTAGAGCCTAAAATATTATGTCTAGACGAACCGCTATCCAACCTTGATGCAAAGCTTAGGGTAGGTTTGCGTGGAGAGCTAAAGAGACTTCAAAAACAACTGGGGATAACGACACTATATGTTACCCATGATCAGGAAGAGGCGCTAACTCTTTCAGATCGCATTGCGGTATTTAACAACGGAAGTATACAACAGGTGGGAACACCTTATGAGATATATAACCATTCGGCATCGGAGTTTGTATGTGATTTTATTGGAGATATTAACAGGCTTAAATCTGAACTGCTAGATGCTATAAACAAGGTTAGCGAAAAGAAATTCGATAACCAAAAGGATGCCTTTGTTAGAATAGAAAGGCTGATTACAGAACCTAAAGCAGGATATGTTGAGCTTAGCACCACCGTTTTAGACTATGATTATTACGGTGTAATGATAAAGTATAACCTTAAATTTAAAAACCAAAGTTTAAAATGCATAAAGAACAATGACGGAAGCGAAATGTATCAGCCGGGAGATATCTTAAAACTCTATATTAATCCGGCCGACATTATGCAGTTTTAGTGGGTGATGTTATGAAAAAAATTAACCTTCGTGAGATCAATTATGGAAGTATTATAGTTAAGCTTGTGCTAATATACGCTCTGGTTGGTTTTGTTATCTATCCTAATGTTAATCTACTAATATCTATTTTTTATAGCAACGGTGAGTTTTCTACCGATGCTTTTGGGAAAATTATTGCATCGCCAAGAGCACTTAAGAGCCTTTTAAACAGCTTTATTTTAGCTGTTTCTATGGTTGTTACCGTTAATGTTATAGGTGTTTTAGTGGTTCTTTTTTCGGAATATTTCGATATTAAAGGTGCCAAAATATTAAAGGCAGGGTATATGACCTCGCTAATCTACAGCGGCATTACCTTGGTTGTTGGATATAAGTTAGTTTACGGATCAAACGGCGTTATTACAAACATTATAGTAAACCTTTTTCCGAATTTTGATATATATTGGTTTGAAGGATACGGGGCCGTTATCTTTATAATGACTTTTGCCTGCACATCAAATCATATTATGTTCTTATCCAGCGCTATTAGGGGTATCGACTATCATATTATCGAGGCATCAAAAAACATGGGGGCCTCCAGCATTAAAACATTTATGCAGGTTGTATTTCCAACCTTAAAGCCAACACTGTTTGCCGTTACTATTCTAACATTCTTAACAGGTTTAAGTGCACTTTCAGCGCCACTTGTTGTTGGTGGTCAGGACTTTCAAACTATTAACCCCATGATTATCTCCTTCGCACGCTCAAGTTCTTCGCAGGATCTATCAGCGGTATTAGCAATAATTCTGGGTGTTGCAACAATAATTTTGCTGATGTTTTTTACAAGGATAGAAAAAAAGGGAAATTACATATCTTTATCAAAAACTCGTGCTAAACTTATTAAACAAAAGATTGAAAATCCATTACTGAATGCGGCGGCTCATATCGTTGCATGGTTGTTATGGTTAGTTTATATGATTCCGGTTTTTGTGGTTATTATTCTATCATTTACCGAGCCTGTTGCAGTTCAGATGGGTCAAATATCAATTGATAACCTAACGGTATCAAACTATATGAAGCTTTTCTCCAGTAGCGAGGTTATAGAACCATATCTAGTTAGCATAACATACTCTTTAATAGCGGCAATTTTAGCAGCTTTTATTTCCATAGTGGTTGCAAGAATAGTTCATAAATCTAAAAACAAATTAAATATGATTTTCGAGTATTCTGTTTTGCTGCCATGGCTATTACCGGCAACCTTAATTGCACTGGGCATGATATTAACATATAACCTGCCAAAGATTTTTTCATTTAACACAATATTGGTAGGGACAAGCATTATTATGCTTATAGCATATACCGTAGTTAAGCTACCCTTCTCATATAGAATGATAAAAGCTTCATTTTATAGTATAAATCCTGAACTTGAAGAGGCGGCAAAAAGCATGGGTTCCGGAACATTTAGAACCATGCGTAAGGTAATTGTTCCTATAATTATTCCGGTTGTTTTATCGGTTATAGTTATTAATTTTAACAGCATGTTAGCAGAATATGATCTATCGGTTTTCCTATATAACCCATTTTTAGAGCCGTTGGGCGTGGTTATTAAAAATTCAGGCGATGCAACAGCATCTGCTGAGTCACAGGCAATGGTTTTTGTTTACTCGGTGATAATTATGGTAATATCATCAATAAGCCTTTATTTTGCTCAGGGTGATGGAATAAGTAAAATTTCGGCCAAAATTAAAAAGAAAGCAAAAAACAAATAAAAGGAGTTTATAAATGGGTAATATCACAACGGTAATTTTTGATATCGGAAATGTTTTAGTAACTTATAATTATAAAAAATATCTAAAGGACATAGGATTTAATGAGGAAGATGTAGCCCTGCTTGCTCAAAACATCTTCGAGACGGATGTATGGGTAGATCGTGATCGCGGAGGTAAGACAGATGATCAGTATAGAAGGATGTTTATCGAACGCTCGCCTCATTTAGAGGAAAAGATAAATAAGGCCTATGAGAAAATTTTGGATATTGCAGTGGTTTGTGATTACTCAAAAAATTGGCTTAAATCATTAAAGGATAAGGGGATTAAGGTGTATCTCCTATCAAATTATAGTGAACACAGCTTTTTGCATGATATTAAGAGGTTCGATTTTGCACAGTATGTTGATGGCATGGTTATCTCCTATGAGATAAATAAGATAAAACCCGAACCTGAAATATATCATGCACTGATGGAAAAGTATAACATAAAGCCGGAAGAGGCGGTGTTTATAGATGACCTGCAAAAAAACATAGATGCATTTGCTAAGCTCGGCGGGAATACAATTCTTATGACGGGTTACGAAAAGGCGGTAGAAGAGCTTGCCACTCTTGGGGTTTAAATAACTCCTAAAGATATTTAGCCACGCTTCGTTGTCGCTGAGAGAGCCACTAAGGGAGGGATGGATTATGGAGGTGTTAACATATCTTCGCGAATTTAATTTTGTGTCGGTATTGGTAAGGTTAGTGCTGGCACTGGCAGTTGGTGGAATAATTGGTGTTGAGCGGGTACGCAAACATCGCCCTGCAGGTTTACGCACCCATATGCTTGTGTGTATTGGTGCTGCACTGGCCATGATTTTAAGCCAGTATACCTATATAATGATGGATACCAGCTGGATAGAGTTGTCAGAGAGATTAAATATACAAACTGATGTTACTCGCTTTGCAGCACAGGTTATAAACGGCATCGGGTTTCTTGGTGTTGGAACTATATTAATTTCCGGTCGGTTTCATCAGGTGAAGGGGCTAACAACTGCCGCAGGCTTATGGGTATCGGCAATAATGGGAATTGTTATTGGTGCTGGATTTTATGAATGCGTAATGGTTTCATTTGTTCTATTTATTATAACAACAAGATGGCTGCCATCCATCGAAGGGTTGTTGATTAGGCGCTCTCGAGACATGATGGTTTATATCGAGTTTCGAGATATGAAAAACATTCATGAGATTTTAAATGGAGTTAAAAATTGCGGTGTGCAGATAAAATCGGTTGAGGTTGAACATGGAACCGATCAGATAAACGAGCTTCCCAATCTGGTTTTATCACTTCGTTTACCGTTAAAAGTATCTCATGAAGAGGTTATTTCAGATATAACCAACACCGGAGCGGTGAGATTTATAAAAGAGATTTAAGGTGGATGTATGCTTGATGTTTTCGACCAATTTAGAGAAGTTTCTTTTTTAGCTGTTTGTATAAAAATGGTAGCGGCATTTTTATGTGGTGGTATCATAGGCGCTGAGAGAGAAATAAAGCGTCGCTCGGTTGGTTTTAGAACGCATATATTAATTACCATTGGTGCGGCAATGACAACACTAACCAGTCAATATCTGTTTTTAGAAATGGGATACTTTACAGATGTTGGCAGGCTTGGAGCACAGGTGATAGCGGGAATAGGTTTCATGGGTGCCGGAGCGATTATAGTTACTCGTAAAAACAAGGTGAAGGGATTAACAACGGCGGCAGGCCTTTGGGCGTGTGCTATAGTAGGGTTATCTATTGGCGCTGGATTCTATGAAGGCGCATTTATTGTAACACTATTAATTATTATGGCGGAAACAGTTTTCTCGAGACTTCAAAACGTAATATCAAGTTATTCACCGGATCTAAATGTTTATATTGAGTATACCGATAGCGCGGTTATGGAGAAAGTTTTTAGACAGCTTAGGCAGAATAGGGTTAAGATATTGCATATTGAGATAACAAAAAAGGGTGAGGCGGAAGAAAAAAGCAGCTCCGCTATAATAAGCCTTAGGTTATATAAATCGAAAAACTCGGAACAGCTAATTGAACTGATTAACACTATACCCGGAGTCGGGTTTGTTGAGGAGATATAATGGCGAGGAATTAATGGTTTTATAAGGATAAGGCTATTAGTTATAACAGCGTTGAGCAATCGCCCCATCACCGATGTTTTTTGATGGATTATAATTGTTAGAAAACGATGTAAGGTTGTGTTGTTATTGAGAATGAATTGATTACACAGCAGAATAGAGATAAAAAATTGACACTACAACTTACAATTAAGGTGGTGTCAATTTATATTTATATAACTTGTGATATGCTTTGATTACATTAGCATAAACATCTGGGAAAAAAAGGAGAATACAAAAAGCCCCACAACAACCATCATTACAACCTTGCATGGCCCTGCATGTTTTGCAAGTGTTTCATGATATTGTTCCTCGGTTTTTGCGCTTTGCTGCATCTTTTTAATGCTTTTGCCTGCCGATTTTCGGAAAAGATATATTGCAAAAGCACCCCATGCAGTATTTACCGCTATCATAACAACGCTGGCAATATTTGCAAAGGTAGTTAGCGTGGTTACATCTACACCAAATGAGATGCGATACACCTCGTTTAGCAATAAAAGTGAGGTGGGAACAGACAATACTATATCAATAATTAATGCTAAAATGCCCATCATCCACATTCTACGATACATGAAGTAGAAGGGTGCAAAAAACATAGCCGAAAGGCAGAACTGAACTTTTTGTTTTGTTACATCCATCCTTTTAAATGAGAACAAATATCTCGGTGCGGATTTACCTATATAGGTTGTCCAGTCGGTTATCTTTATACCGTCGATTTCTTCGTTTTCGGTAACGTTGGTAACCTGATTAAATGCTTCTAGCACAGAAATTGCGTCCATAAAACTTTTGTCGTTTTCTACCTCTAAAGGCATCGGGGCCCCTAACGGTTTGCCGCAGCTTGAACAAAAAGAGCTTGTAGGATCGTTTGTTGCATTACAGTTTGAACAGCTCTTAGGAAGTGGCTCGGGGCTGCTGGGACTCCAAACAAATCCCTGTTGGTGAAGCTCGGTATTCGCACAACTACCGTTTTCTTTATAACACTCACGGTGGTGCGGGGTTCCACAATCGGGACAAACGGCAATATCCTCGTTGTCCAGCAATCTGCGGTTACATAAAGGGCAGGTTTGCCCGGTGCAATCGGTCATATACTCTCCAAAGTTAAATGTTTTCTAAAAGTTTGATTCCATCTTCTATACGGCTAAGGGTTTTTTCCTTGCCGATAATTGCTGCAAGTTCGGTACCGCCACCGGGCGTACACATCTTTCCGGACACAGCAACACGAAGAGGCCATAAAACAATACCGTTTTTAACCTCCTTCTTTGCAATATGCTCGAAGACGGCCGAATGTACCGATTCGTTACTAAAATCAGAAAGATTACTTAAAACAGGTATCAGTTCTTTTAAAACCTGCAAACAACCTTCCTTGGTTGTCTTCATCTTCTTGCTTACATACATATCGGTATCATAGCTTGGCATAACGTCAATGAAATCAATCTGTTCGGCGATATCTGATAAAAGCTCGGTTCGTTTTTGAAGTAGTGTGCAAAGTAAGGGGAGATCACAATCATCCTTTACC
Organism: uncultured Oscillospiraceae bacterium; assembly: GCA_964368625.1. Lineage (GTDB taxonomy): Bacteria > Bacillota > Clostridia > Oscillospirales > Ruminococcaceae > CAYJBH01. Next base: position 38,338 of record CAYJBH010000019.1, on the reverse strand, counting down.
GTCTGCCTAACTATCGGAATAATCATTTCACAGAATTTATCAAAAGGCATCATGCGGATATGTTCCGCATTTATATGACGAAGCTTATCATAATCGAATATGGCAGGGCTTTTGCTTATGCCAGAAACATCAAAAACCTCAACAAGCTCAGGTAGTGAGAATATCTCCCTCTCGTCCTTTGGTCCCCAACCAAGCATAGCAATATAGTTAACAAGTGCTTCCTTTAGGTATCCTTTTTCTACAAGGTCTTCATAGGAGGCATCGCCATTTCGCTTAGAAAGCTTGTTGGTAGCATCCTTCATAACTGGTGGGCAGTGTATATATGTGGGGACATCCCAACCAAATGCCTCGTATAAAAGATTGTATTTCGGGGTGGAAGAGAGATACTCACTACCTCTGATGATGTGTGTAATACCCATATCATGGTCGTCTATAACGTTTGCAAAGTTATATGTGGGCATGCCATCTGTTTTTATAAGGATTTGATCCTCTAATAAGGAGGCATCTACCTCGATATGCCCATAAACCTCATCGTTGAAGGAAATGTCGCCACTGTTTGGCATAAGCTGACGGATAACATAGGGTAGTCCTTCGGATAAATTTTTTGCAATTTCTTCATTGCTAAGGTTTCTGCAGTGGCCGTCATACATCGGTGCAGGGCCGCTGTCGGTTTGGCTTGCGCGCTGTTCTTCAAGACGTTCCTTGCTACAAAAACAACGGTAGGCATGGCCGCTTTCTATTAGCTTTTCCGCCTGAGGAATATAGCTGTCTTTTCGTTCGCTCTGAATATATGGTGCACATGGTCCGCCAACATCCGGGCCCTCGTCCCAAAATAAGCCGGTTTCTTTAAGTGTGTTATATATAATGTCCACTGCTCCATCTACAAGTCGCTCGCGGTCGGTGTCCTCAATTCGAAGTATAAATACCCCGTTGTCCTGCTTTGCCTTTAGATAGGCATATAGTGCGGTGCGAAGATTTCCAACATGCATATACCCGGTAGGGCTTGGGGCAAATCTGGTTCTGGTTATATTCATAATATGGTGTTTTATCCTTTCGTAATATTGCCTCTATGGCATAAGTATTTTAGTTAATATATATTTTACAACATATTTTTAATAAGTCAAGTGTCATAACGGTTGCAATATTGTGAAAAAGCTGTGTTGTTACCCGTTTTTACTAACCAGATATATGTTGATTTTTAGATGTGGTTATGTTAGAATTATCGAGATATTATTTGCTTTTTCCGAGAAAGGAACTGTTATATGAAATTCGTATTATCATACAGCTTTGGTAAGGACAGCAGTCTTGCACTGCATAGAATGCTATCGGAAGGTCACACCCCTGTTGCCCTTCTGGTTATGGTTAACGAGGAACAAAAGCGCTCATATTTTCATGGAGCGGATTACAATATGATGAATGCTGTTTCTAACTGCCTTCAAATACCGATTATATTTGGAAAATCAGCAATGGGAGACTATAATGAGGTTATAGAGGATTGCTTGAAAAAGGCTGTAGCACTTGGTGCTGAGGTGGCTGTTTTTGGAGATATAGATATATCAGACCATAAAACATGGGCCGACGAGCGCTGTGCAAATGCTGGTGTTAAAACACATTTTCCTCTCTGGCATCTTGAACGTAGAGCGATATTAGATGAGCTGTTGGATAATGATTTTTGCTGCATAATAAAATCTATTAATAATGAAAAACTGCCAAGGGAGCTCTTGGGTAAAAAAATCGACAAAGCAATGATAAAACAATTCGAGGAACACGGCATAGATATCTGTGGCGAGTATGGCGAGTATCATACCCTTGTTGTTGATGGACCAATTTTTAAAAACAAGCTTTGCTATGTTATTAAGGAACAGCTAGACTTTGGTGTTACCTCGGTTGTGGACATAGCCGTTGATATGTAAAACTACTATATCTTGATAAAGATCAAATCAGCTACACTAAATTTAATGGTTTGCTGGGTTTATATAGTTTTTACAAGCATATAATCAACAAGGATTACGTGTTTTACAAATGATTACAAAAGTATATTTTTATTTAAAATACTTGTATTTTGTCGTTTTTTATGTATAATAGATAATTGAAGCGGTATGGGTATTTCTAGATTAAAATCGAGTGCTTAAATTTATTTTAATGCTTAAGGATTATTTAGACCACAAAAGCCATACTATTTTAAGGGAAGGGCTAACAGATTGAGTGATCACGAGACAAATAACACCGTAGAACTATCGGAGCTTTTACAGATCAGAAGAGACAAGCTAGCGGCCGCAGTTGCTGCCGGAAAAAATCCTTTTGAGCAGACAAGCTATCCAGTTGATGCATATGCAGCAGAGATTGTTGACAGTTTTAATGATGAAGATGAGGCGGTAAGAACGGTTAAAATAGCCGGCAGAATTACCGCAAAGAGAGATATGGGTAAGGCGAGCTTTGCCGACCTAACCGATTCATCCGGAAGAATTCAGCTATATATAAAGAAGGATGTTTTGGGCGAGGAGCTTTACGCCGACTTCTTAAAATGCGATATTGGAGATATCGTTGGTGTAGAAGGTGATGTATTTCGTACCCGAAAAGGTGAAATATCTGTATCGGTTACCTCTGCTACCTTCCTTGCAAAAGCCTTACTTCCACTTCCGGAAAAATGGCACGGGTTAAAGGATACCGAACTTAGATATCGTCAACGCTATGTTGATCTTATTGCAAATCCTGAGGTTAAAAACACCTTTATACTTCGTAGTAAAATTATACGAGAAATGCGAAACTTACTAGATGAGCAAGGATTCATTGAGGTTGAAACACCTGTATTGCAGACCGAAGCCGGAGGAGCAGCCGCAAGGCCTTTTTTAACCCGTCATAATGCGCTTAATATTCCTATGTCGATGCGTATTGCCCTCGAACTTCACCTTAAGAGATTAATAGTTGGTGGATTCGATAAGGTTTACGAGATAGGTCGTGTTTTCCGTAACGAGGGAATATCACCGAAACACAACCCTGAGTTTACCCTGCTTGAATTATATCAAGCTTATACCGATTATGAAGGCATGATGAGGCTTTGTGAAGGTGTTATGAGGGGTGTTGCAAAGCGGGTTCTTGGAACAGCTAAGGTTAGCCTGGACGGAAATGAGATAGATCTTGAAAAGCCGTTTGCCAGAATAACCATGACCGAGGCTGTTAAAAGATATTCCGATGTTGATTTTGATACACTTGATACCGAGCAGGCTTTGAAGCTTGCTAAGGAGCGTGGTATGGAGACTATGCCACACCATGGCTGGGGCGATGTTCTTAACATGTTTTTCGAGAGATATGCCGAGGAGGAGCTGGTACAGCCAACCTTCCTGACACATCATCCGGTAGAAATTTCGCCACTTTCTAAAAAATGCCCTGAGGATGGAAGATATACCGAAAGGTTTGAGCTGTTTATCGGTGGTAGAGAATATGCCAATGCATTTAGCGAACTAAACGACCCAATCGATCAACGTGAGAGATTTGAGGCACAGCTAAGGGCAAAGGCAGCAGGAGACGATGAGGCAGCCCCATTAGACGAGGACTTTTTAAATGCATTGTCCTACGGAATGCCTCCTACAGGCGGAATCGGAATTGGCATTGATAGATTCGTAATGCTGCTTACCGGATCCTCCAGTATTAGGGACGTATTATTATTCCCAACCATGAGACCGTTAAATTAAGGAGCAAGCTAGTGAAGATAATGTCGGTTGATTACGGAGAGACAAAGACAGGACTTGCCGCCTGCGACAGGACGGAGTTCCTATGCTCACCGCTTGGGGTTTTAAGAGAAAAGAGCATGGCAAAAACTGCCGAAAAGATTGTTTATGCCGTAAAAGAATATGAGATTTCCATGCTGGTTATAGGTTTGCCGGTTTACGACGACGGTAACCCACACCCACATGCAGAGCAGTGTAAACGGCTTGGCGGCATACTTTCGGGAGTATTAAATATTCCGATTGAGTATATGCCGGAGGACAGCTCCTCTAAAGAGGCGCAGAATATTATGAGAGGAAACGGCAAAAAAAAGAAAAAAAGAGACGACGATGAGGATGCGGTGGCAGCCGCACTTATACTGGAAAGATTTTTATTAAAACGTAACGGATAACGAATACATAGTATTGAACGAATAGAGGGATAAGGATGCTAACAAAAGGCCCGCTTGCCATGGTTACAATTAATGTTGTGACGGTTACATTGCTAATATGTGCATCGGTTTATCTGTTTGCGGTTGAAAGTATTAGGCGGGATGGCATTAAGGTTGACAACATGATGTCAGATATTCCGGCGATTATAGAAATACACGATATGATTGACGATTATCCAAATCTTTCAAAAATCAACTATACACAGGATGGAAACCTAACACTATTAGATTACGAAGAAAATGAAATTACACAGTTAACGGTAAATACCGAGGCACAAATCGAAGCTCTTTGTAATATGGAACGAATATATAGGGATGATACCGGCATAAACTTTTCTTATGTGAGCAATCATTTTTCCACCATGTCGAAGGTGGTGTTTACCGATAAAAGCATGGAGGAGTTGAAAAACAAAAAGAGTGAGAATGAAGTAGTAACCAAGATAGCCAACGGTGTTTATACAATAGTTTACAACTTTGATTACGAGAGATTTCTCTCGAAAGATGAGATATTATATCAGGCAAATCTGTTTGTAGATAGCTTGTTAGTAGGTGCGGAGGACATTTTAGCGAATGAATAACAGGTCTAAAAACAAAATATTTAAAACGGTTATAAGCCTGTTTAGCGGTGCTATTAAATGTGCATTGTTTTTGCTTGTAGTATTAACATTTATTAACGAATTTTTAATCTATTCTATATTTACGGCAGATGGAGCACCGGCCTACGCAAGATTGTCAGATTATAACGACTACCTTATAGCTCTTGCGGCAACTGCTGTTTCTTGTTTTGCCTATTTTAGCTTTGGTTTAATTCGCAAAAGGGGACTTATTGGGGTTGATATATTGCTGTCGATAATGATAGTGGTATATATCTTTATTAATTTTGAGCCTTGGGTTGCAAATATCGAATCCAACACACAGGGATATAACTCGCTACTTATAAATATTAAGCTTATATTCCACCTTGTTCTTTTAAGTATGACGCTGGTATATATAACGGTTGTAGTTACTGCATCACTTTATCACTTCTTCTTTAATGTTGAAACGGTTGTATCGATAGGTTCGCAGAGTGTTGAAGCCTATAAAATTGACGAGAAAAAGCAAAGGCTCTTAGAGGAAATACAACTTAAGATGGGAAGTATTGAGGATAGCCATAAATCCATTCAGGATTATCATAACGAGGTTAGGGGTATTTATATTGAGAAGTTAAGGCTACACGAAAGCCTTTAACTATAGAATTTAAAAAAAAGATAGAGGAAAGGGAAACTTTATTGTCACAACAGTCCATTATTACTCTCTCCGGTATTAATGTTGATTTCGGTAGAGAGCAGATACTGAACGATTTTTCATTAGAGATAGCCGATAAGGAATTTGTTACGCTGCTGGGGCCCTCTGGTTGTGGTAAAACTACCACTCTTAGGGTTATCGGTGGTTTTATTATACCACAAAATGGCAAGGTAACCTTTGACGGGCAGGATATTACCAACCTTCCGCCCTATAAGCGAAGTGTTAATACAGTGTTTCAGCGCTATGCACTGTTTCCACACCTAGACGTATACGAAAATGTTGCGTTTGGATTAAGGGTGCAAAAGTTGTCTGATGCTGAAATTAAAGATCGGGTAAAGCCGATGCTTGAAATGGTTGGACTTAAAGGATTTGAGGGACGTTCTACCGATAAACTTTCAGGCGGTCAGCAGCAACGCGTTGCTATTGCCCGTGCGCTGGTTAATCATCCCCGAGTTCTTCTTTTAGATGAACCGCTCGGTGCTTTAGACCTTAAGCTTCGTAAGGAGATGCAGATAGAGCTAAAGCGAATTCAACAGAGCCTCAACATCACATTTATCTATGTTACACATGACCAGGAAGAGGCTTTAACCATGTCGGACAGGGTTGTGGTTATGAAGGATGGATTAATTCAGCAGTCCGGAACGCCACAGGATATTTATAACGAACCCATTAACAGTTTTGTTGCTGATTTTATTGGTGAATCCAACATTATTACCGGATTTATGCCTAACGACTATGTTGTTGAGTTTGGTGGTTCAACCTTCGACTGTGTAGATAAAGGGTTTGGTCGCAAGCCGGTTCAGGTTGTTGTTCGACCCGAGGATATTGATGTTGTTCCCGCCATTAAAGGGAAAATATCCGGCCTTGTTAAAAATGTTGTGTTTAAGGGTGTTCATTATGAAATTGAGGTGGAACAGGCTGGGTACAACTGGATTATTCACTCCACACAAAGCCAGAAACCCGGAGAGATGATTGGCCTTGATATAGGCCCGGAAGAGATACATATTATGGAATACGAGGAAAGGGAAATATAGTTGTTAAAATCACGTGTGGCTCTGCCCTATGTGTTGTGGATGGCCGTGTTTATTCTTGCACCTATTCTGCTTGTTGTATATTTTGCGTTTACCGATAAGCTTGGAAACCCCTCACTGGAAAATGTTGCCGAACTAATGGATTATGCTCCTGTGTTTTTACGTAGCATAATGCTTGCGGCTATAGCTACAATTGTATGTCTTATTATTGCATATCCCGTTAGCTTTACCATCAGCCGCTTTCCGCCAAGACGGCAAAAGCTTATGCTTATGATGGTTATGTTGCCTATGTGGATTAACTTCTTACTTAGAACATATGCATGGATGGCGTTGCTCGAGCGAAATGGAATTATAAATTCTATACTTGCGGTAATTGGAATAGGCCCCCTTGAGATGATAGGCACCGATGGCGCCATTGTACTTGGTATGGTTTATAACTATCTACCATTTATGATATTGCCAATGTACTCCACCATGGTTAAGATTGATAATAGTGTTATTCAGGCAGCTCAAGATTTAGGATGTGGGCCAATTAATGTTTTTAAGAAAGTTTTACTTCCGCTTTCGGTTCCCGGAATTACTACCGGGATTACCCTTGTATTTGTGCCGGCAATATCAACCTTTATTATTTCACGTATGTTGGGCGGTGGGTCAAACATGCTTATTGGTGATGTAATCGAGCTACAGTTCCTTGGCAACTCTAATAACTATGGCCTGGGCTCTGCCATGGCTCTGGTTCTTATGCTAATCGTTATTGCTTGCATGTCTATTACAAACAAGCTCGGCGACGAGGAGAGCATGGAGGGAATGATATGAAAAAACTCGGTAATATATATCTAACCCTTGCGATGTCCTTTTTGTTTTTGCCAATACTAATTATGATGGTGTATTCATTTAATGAAAGTAAAAGCTATGCAGTTTTTACTGGGTTTACATTAGATTGGTATATAGAGCTGTTTCAAAACGAAGAGCTATTAAATTCATTGTTTTTAACGCTATGGCTTGCAGCGGTATCTTCGATAATTGCTACAATAATCGGTACTGCGGCTGCAGTTGGAATCTCCTCGATGCGAAAGACCTCACGAACCATTATTCTTAACATATCCTACCTCCCGGTAATTAACCCTGAAATTGTTACGGGTATTTCGTTAATGTTGCTTTTTGTTGTATTTAAGTCTGCTATACCTTATCAGATATTTGGTGTGCCTACACTTTTAATTGCTCATATAACATTTTGCCTTCCCTATGTTATTCTTTCGGTAATGCCAAAGATAAGGCAGATGGATTACCGCATAGTAGAGGCGGCACTCGATCTTGGTTGCAACCCCATTCAGGCATTCTTCAAGGTGGTTTTACCCGAGATAAGCCCGGGAATTGTTTCGGGATTTTTAATTGCTCTTACGTTTTCGATAGACGATTTTATAATTAGCTATTTCACCAGCGGCACAACGCAAACACTGCCGATAGCGATCTACTCCATGACGAGGAAAAGGGTAAGTCCCGAGATAAATGCGCTATCTACCGTGATTTTTGTTGTGGTAATGACGATACTGTTGATTATGAATTATCAATCACTGCGTAAAGAGAAGAAAGAATATTAACAAATTTATGGAGGATTTACTAAGTTGAAAAAAATCATTTCTTGTATTGCAGCGGTGCTTTTATTAGCGGCTGTTCCATTTTCGGTATCTGCCGAGAGTGAGTACGACTGGGGTAGGCTGGCAGACCAGAATATCACACTGAATGTATACAACTGGGGCGAGTACATCAGCGACGGTTCAGACGATAGCCTAGATGTAAACGCAGAGTTCGAGGCACTTACCGGAATTAAGGTTAACTACACAAACTTTGCCACGAACGAAGAAATGTACACAAAGATTAGTGGCGGTGGCGCCGACTATGACATTATCATTCCATCAGACTATATGATAGCAAGAATGATAAACGAGGACATGCTAGAGCCACTCGACATGAATAATATACCTAACTTTTCCGATATAGACCCCTCGGCACTAGGTCATGATTTTGACCCGGACAATAGTTATTCGGTTCCCTATATGCTTGGAGCAGTGTGTATGATTTATAACACCACCATGGTTGAGGGCACACCGGACAGCTGGGGACTTATGTTTGATGAAACATATACCGGCGATATCCTTATGTTTAACAACTCAAGGGATGCATTTGCGGTTGCGCAGGCATACGGCGGTATGACGCTAAACCCTGAAAGCGTTGAGGAAGTTCAGCAGGCTGCAGAGCTATTAACAGAGCAAAAGGCGGTTGAGCCACGATATGTTGCCGATGAAATATTTGATGCCCTAGAGGGTGGAAATGCGGCAATAGGCGCATACTATGCAGGCGATGCGAACAACATGATTGAGGCAAACCCTGATCTTTCCTATGTTTTTCCAAAAGAGGGAGTTAATATCTTTGTTGACGCCATGGCAATTCCTAAAGGCAGCCCTAACAAGGAGGCCGCCGAGATGTATATTAACTTTATGTGTGAGCCGGAGATATCGGCAGCTAATGCAGAATATATATACTATACAACTCCGGTTATGGGAGCAAGAGAACTGCTTTCAGCCGAGCTGCTAGATAACCCACTTGTGTTTATTCCCTCTGATGTAATTGCAAACGGACAGACATTTGCACTGCTCTCGGACGAGGTAAATGCCGAGATGGATAAACAATGGACAGCTATTCGTACCGCAGAAGAAGACGCCGGTACATGGGTAATGCCTACAATAATAATAGCGCTAGTATTAATAATTGTTTTGGTATATTTCGTTAAGTTCCGCAAAAAGAAAAAAGATTATTAATAACAGGCTTAGTTGAAATTGCTAGTGGGCGGGCCTTGCTGCCCGCCCACATATACTTTGGGGCTAAACCCCTTCTGCAACCTCAGTAGGAGTTTGCGCTTCGGCCATTACCTGCATGGTATCATCCGTAACAGACCGAACCTGCCCTGATGGCTCACAGAGTAGATAACTTCCTACCGAACGGTTATTTCTAACAAGCGTAACCCCCCACACTATTTCATCCTTGGCGGTGCGGTTGGTTATAAGAACCTTCCAACGTTCAACGGTTTCCCCCTTAAGACGGCTGAGGTCGCCTCCACTTTCGGTAATGATGCTGTTAAACTCGTTAAAATCATCATCGAAGCTTGAGGGTATAACAACACTGCTAACCTCACCGGTGGTAATGTCGGAGGTTATACCGTATCCCTCAAAGATCTTAACGACGTCGTTTATCCCGTTAACATCGGCTGCCCCTGAACTACCATCTGCCATTACCTCGGTAACATCATCGGATAGTAGTATAGCTCCCCCGATTAGGGTGGTGCATACCAGCAGCAGGCTACAGGCAACGATTATCACCTTTTTCACGCCTTTTCTATTCATGGTTAAAATAAACATACCTTTTCCCCCAATTATTTTACGATTATCGTTATTAAGTTTATGCAGTAGAGGACACAGATTATGCTAATGGTTATTGATATAGGCAACAGTAATATTGTTATCGGCGTTTATAAAGACGAAAACATCTGCTTTTTCAATAGAATTGCTACCGAGAAACAGATTGAGCCCCCCCAGTATGCGATAATTATTTCTGAGCTGTTAAAACTTAACAGAATAGATAAATCGTTAATAAAAAAGGTTATTGTATCAAGTGTAGTTCCACGTCTTAATGGAATTATATCTGAAGCTGTTAAAATGCTTTGTGATGCAGATACGATTCAGTTTGGTGCACACTGTTGCCCCGACCTAAGTATTGATATCGATAATCCTAAAGAACTGGGTTGCGATCTTGTTGCCTCGGCATACTATGTTAGAAATAAGCTTCCGCTTCCTGCAATAATAATAGATGCAGGAACGGCTACCAAAATTTCAGCTATAGATAAAGACGGGGTATTTAAAGGTGTTGCAATTGCGCCGGGTATGTTTATATCGCTGGATGCATTGGTGCGCAGAACTTCGCTTCTTATGGATATTCCTGTGTCACCGCCGCCTGCGGCAATAGGCACTAACACACAGAACTCTATTAAGAGCGGAATATTGTTTGGAACTGCTGCCATGTTAGACGGTATGGTAGATCGTTTTTTACAGGAGCTAGGCGACGCAAAAACTATAATCGCAACAGGTGGAGCCGCCCCGATTGTAGTTCCCCTAATGAGACATAATGTTATTATGTCTAAAACGCTAATTTTAGATGGACTTGCGCTTTCTGCCGGTAGGTCGGAATAGCATTTCATGTAGAAAAGCAAACAAAAAAGTAGTCATAATATGGGCATAAGATAGAAAAGTGTTTTTTTTTGAAAAAGATATTTATTTTTGCTTTCTTATGTGTTAGCATATAACTAGAAACCAACAGAGGTAAAGATGGATTTTTTTGATGTCGTAGGATTATTTGGCGGACTGGCACTATTCTTATTTGGCATGCAAACCATGGCAACTGGCCTTGAAAAGATTGCTGGAAACAAGTTAGAGTCAACACTTCGTAAGTTAACTAGCAACCCCTTGCTCGCTGTTATATTTGGAGCACTTTTAACAGCAGCCATACAGAGTTCTTCGGCAAGTACCGTTATGGTTGTAGGACTTGTTAACAGCGGCATGATGCAGCTATCTCAGGCGATAGGTGTTATCATGGGTGCTAATATAGGTACTACAGTTACCGCACAGATTCTAAGCCTCGGTGATATTGAGTCGGATAACTTCTTCCTTCTACTGCTTAAGCCCTCAACAATAGCACCTGTTTTTGCATTTATCGGTGCATTTTTGTTCATGTTTTCAGAAAACCCAAAAAGGCGCGACATTGGTCAGGCACTTGTTGGATTTGGAGTTCTTTTTACCGGTATGTTTACCATGGAGGATGCGGTTCGTCCTCTTCGTGAATCCGAGTTGTTCGTAGAACTTTTCTCATCACTTGAAAACCCAATTCTCGGTATACTCGCAGGTGCGCTTGTTACTGCAGCAATTCAATCAAGTTCTGCTTCGGTTGGTATTCTACAGGCACTAGCTTCCACCGGAATTATCAGTTGGTCAGCCGCTATTCCGATTATTTTGGGACAAAACATTGGTACCTGTATTACACCTATGTTAGCCTCTATCGGTGCTAGTAGAACGGCAAAACGAAGTGCATTTAGCCATCTCTATTTTAACGTAATAGGTACTACGGTATTTATGATTGCAATATACGGGGCAAAATTCGTAATTGGCGAGTTTACCTTTTGGGATGATGTTATTGATAGAAGTGGAATTGCTAACTTCCATACTGCGTTTAATGTTTTAATAACGTTAATGTTCCTACCATTCACAAAGAGTCTTGCAAAACTTGCTACCTTTACCGTTAAGGATAAGGATGAGCCAAAGCCAATTGGAGCATCGGATGTTCCTATCCTGGATGAACGTATTCTTGCATCGCCCATAGTAGCTATTCAAAAAGCGCAGGATACAGTTGCATACATGTCTAACCTCTCAATGGAGAACTTTAGCAACGCAATGTCGATGATTTCTGAGAGAGATAGCGAACTTAAAATTAGAATAGATTCTATTGAAGATACAATAGACGGCCTAGAGGTTGCGGTTTCTAACTTCCTACTTAAAGCCTCTCATGATGAGCTCTCGGTAGAGGAAAGTAATAATGTATCGTTACTTTTAAGCACTATTTCTGATATTGAAAGAATTGGTGACCATTGTGTAAACATATCCGATCATTCTAAAAACATAACGAAAAAGGGTTTTTCTCAGAATGCTAAGAATGAATTAACCGTTCTTTATGAAGCTGTTCATGAAAACCTCAACAATATTTATATTGCTTTAAAAGAAAATGATTTAAAATCAGCCTATGCAGTTGAGCCACTAGAGGAAACTGTGGATGTTATCTGTGAGAAACTTCGTGAACGTCATGTTAAGAGACTTAAGAATGATAAGTGTAAGCTTGAGAATGGATTAATTTTTGTTGAAATACTTTCTGACGTGGAAAGAATTTCCGACCATTGCAGTAACATTGCGAACCGCGTTATATATCTTAACAGCGGCAAGGAAGATTATGATTTCCACGATATGAAAAAACAGTTTAAAAATAGTAGAAATAGCTCAGTAATGGTTGAGGCCTTAGCAAAATATGAGCAAAAATATTTAACTAGAATATAAAAAATAGCGGATCACTTCACGAAAGTATCACAGTTATATGTGAAAATCGTATTATTTAAATAGGAGTGAATTTATCTATATGTTTAACGATAGTGGTGTAATACTTCTGGCTGCAGGGTCTGGCCTAAGATTCGGTGCAAACAAGTTGCTTGCCGATTTTAATGGTCACCCTTTAGCATATTATGCTATGAAGGTTATAAAGGATAGCGCTTTACCGTCGGTTGTTATCTATGAGGATGAAGCCGTTGCTGATCTTGCCCACAGTATTGGATTAAAGGCAAAAAAATTACCCGGACCACAGAAGGGTCAGGGTTTAAGTATTGGATATGGAGCACGGCAGTTTAGATTTAGGCGCTCCATGATGATTATGGTTGCTGATATGCCTTTTATTAAGGTTAACACCTTGCTGGAGCTAAATGAAAGATATAAAAAATCATCTACCGGCAAAATTTTAACCTGTCATGTTAGTGGAAGGCGTTGCCCACCCATCGTATTTGGGAGAAGATATTTTAAGGATTTAATGTCGATATCAGGAGATATTGGTGCTAGAGATGTTTTATTTAGATATCCTGATAGTATAGAACTTTTTGAGCTGCCGGATGACATAGAGGCTATTGATGTTGATACGGCAGAACAGCTTAAAGATCTTGTAGATCAAAGGGTGTTTCCTGATATACGAAGTAATTAAGCCAGTTAGCATATAGAAGATTAGCGTGAGACCTCCAGCTGAAAAGCGGGGTCTCATTTTTATCGTCGTGAGGGAAGTAATTCTTAGGGATTTCTGCATCAGCTTCTGATGTTAAATCACGCAGATACTCCTGCTTCAATGTATCACGGTCATACTCGGGATGCCCCGTAACATAAAAGTTACGATGGTCATTATCTTCAATGATATATAAACCGGCATCAGGCGATAGAGAAAGAATTTTCAAATTGGATTCGGCCTTAACATCATCAATGTTTACAGAGGTATAGCGCGAGTGTGGCACCCAAAAACAATCGTCGAAACCGCGCAGAAGTGGGTGATGCTCATCTGTTACAAGATGTGGGAAAACACCAACAAGTTTTTTGTTAAGTTTATATTTATCAATATTGTATCTGCGGTATAGGCCGGCCTGCGCTGCCCAACATATGTGCAAAGTAGAGTATACATTGGTTTGAGACCAGTCCATAATCTCACATAGTTCTCCCCAATAATCAACCTGTTCAAACTGCATACGTTCGATAGGTGCACCTGTAATTATCATTCCGTCGAATCGTTTTGCCTTAACATCATCAAAGTGTCTGTAAAATTGAGAAAGATGAGCACTTGAGGTGTTTTTTGGCGTATAACTTTTAAGGCCGAGGAGTTCAACCTCTACCTGAATTGGCGTGTTTGATAGTAGCCTAAGAAGCTGCGTTTCAGTTTCTATCTTCTTTGGCATAAGGTTTAAAACTATAATTCTAAGGGGCCTAAAATCTTGGTGCTCTGCCCGTGTTTCCTTAAGGGCAAAAATGTTTTCGGTTGCTAAGGTAGAAAATGCCGGGAGCTCGTTAGGTATTCTAATGGGCATTGCGTTATCTCCTCACTAATTTTTTATTCTTCCTCAGCTTCTTCGCTATCACTGTTATCGTCAGCTACGTCGCTATTAGTGTCGTTGCTATTTTCAACTTCGCTGGTATCAGCATTAGTAGCGGATGTACTATCATCAGTAACCTCGCTATTCGAGGTTTCCTCGTTACTATCTTGCACGGTTTGAGAGTCGTTTGAGTTATCTGAGATGAGGTCATCAGGTAATCCTAAAACATCATCTTGGGTAATCTCTATGCCAGCTTCTGTTTTAAGAGTGTTTAACATCTCTACAGCCTTTAGATATTGCGGGTCATCTGTAAAAGTTAAATTATAGGAATAAAGTTTTTCCTCGTTGGTTAATACAACCTCGAAGTCTAGAGGGACACCTATTTCATCGAATGATTCGCCTTTTTCGGGTATTGTCTGACCAACGGTTAGCTCAATTGCACTTCCGTCGGATAGCTGAAAGATCTCGGAAACGCTGCTTTTACCTGCTGTGTTCTCGCCAACAATTTTTGCTCCAACAAACTCTCTAAGCGTTACAGCAAGAAGTTCAGGTGCACCAGATGTTGCAGTATCTACTATAACCGTTAATGGAACGGTTACTCGAGGTTCGTTACTAATGTATATTGGTTCTGAGGTGTTATCATTATAATTAATTGTTGCTATCTCACCTGCATCTACAAAAATATTAGCGACCCTAGCAACGGTATTCATGTTGCTCTGTGAAACTCCACGGAGATCAATAATAAGTCCGGTTGCGCCATCTTTAGTTAAGCTATTTATAGCAAAATCAAGCTCGCTGGCAAGGGCATCACTGAAGGTGATGACCTTAACATAACCGGTATCACCGGATTGCTTGCTGTATTCAATTGTAGGGGAGATATAGCTACGTCGTAATAAATTGCTGGTTGTATCCTCAGTGCTGCCTACTGGTTGCCAAACTATCTCAACCTCGCTACCCAGCTCGCCACTTAACAGACGATTAGCAACATCAAGTGAAATTCCTCTGGTGTCTGTTCCACCAATCGTTTTTATTATCGAACCTTCGTCCATTGCCACCTCGGCAGCAGGTGAATCCAATACAACCCTCGTTACTCTAAGATACCCGGTTGCATCGTTTGCTACGGTTGCACCTATACCTACAATTTGTCCTGATTGTTCTGAAAGATATTCTGAATACTGAGTAGGATTAAAATACCTTGCAGAATCATCGTTAATTCCGGAAAGGTAACCGGTTGAAATCATATCAGACAGCCTATCTTCATCAATTTCGCCGAGATAGTTGTTTCTAACAAGGCTATCAACCTCGCTTAGCTTTGAAAAGGTAGCTTCTCTTTCAGTAACAGATTGAACGGTATCGTTGAAAATGTTCATGGCTAAAAGCATCGTGACCGAGAGTGTTGCGGTCATGGCTAGAAGTGTTATTGCCAAGGCAAAGCCTATAGGGATTTTTTTCGTCATGTTTATTAAAGCCCTCACGGTTAATTTATTATTAAATTTACATTACAATTCTATAATGAATATAATTCAGTATTGAATTATACCCATTATAGCACAATTTTATTAAGCTTGCAACATCATTGATTTACTAATACTAATAGCAGTCTAACCAACAAGATATGGTAACGGATTGGTATGCTGATTATTAATTCTTATTTCAAAGTGAAGATGGTTTCCGGTAGAGTTACCGGTAGAGCCTACATAGGCAATTGTTTGCCCCTTGGTTACCACAGAACCATTGGATACCGCAAGGCTGTTGCAGTGTCCGTATAAAGTAATATACTGTCCTCCATGGTCTACCATCAGGTAGTTTCCGTATCCAACGTTACTGTATATTGCGGTAACAACAACACCATCGTTAGAGGCGATGATAGGCGCATTATAAATGCTGGCAGAAGGACCGGTAGCAATGTCAATACCAGTATGAAATTCCCACCTACCAAATATATACCTCTCGGCATAGGGGCTTGAAATATTTGCCGATGAGGAATGTGATGGTACCGGCCAGGCAAATGTTCCACCAACAAAATCACCGATACTTCCTGCTGTTGCATCTAAGAATGCCTTTTCATACTCAGCCTTGGCGGCATCGTATTGAGCAGCAATCTGAGCCTCTTCAACGGCGGTTGCCGCTTCGGCGGCTGCAATTGTGTCGATATTATCTGTAGCCACCTGCCATGCAGTTGCGTAGTTAACCCTAGCTTCCTCTAGAACGCGCTCCTCCTCTTCAAGGTCTAAAAGCTGCGATGCAAGGGCTTCTTCCTGTAGCTGCAGTGCCTTTTTCTCTTTATCCATTTCCTCTAAAAGAAGGTTGTCTGCCTCGGTTACCCGTGAAACGGCATCGGCTGCTGTTAAAAACTCAGAAAAAGAATTAGCCGATAATATTGTAGACATAACACCACTGTTTCTGGTTATGTACATTGCACGTAGACGCTCTGCAAGTAGCTCTTCAGACTCTGCTATGTTTTGAAGAGTTATATCTATTTCAGATTGCTTTTTAGCAATCTCACCTTTTTTATTTGAGATATTGTCGAGCAGTATAACAATCTGTGCTTCAACGATTTCTAGCTGTTCTGTAGCATTTGCTTGGGCAGCCTGCTGGTTCTGTTTATCCGCTGCAAGCACCTCAAGTTCATCCTGAAGAGCGTTAAGTTGCGCCTCTAGGGCCTCCATTTCGTTCTTCTTATCGGAAAGATCATCGCTTGCTGCTACCCTAACGGCAAACAAGGCCGAGAACATCGATAAAAACATCACAGCACATATTAATAATGCTATTACTTTATTTTTCTTTTCTGTATGCATATAATTCTGATGCAGATACCCCGTATGTGGGGCGTGCACTTTCCTTTCTATATATTATTTTTCTGATATAAACAAATAGTTTAAAACTAATTATATAGTTAATTTGTTATAAAAAGGTGATATAAATTTATTAGACCTTTAAATGCTTGCTAACAGATATCTGAGAGCCAATAACACCAACGGTAACTCCTCCAACAACAAAGCCGAGAAGAAGCATAACTGCAACATCACCGTATGGAACAATACTGGGCATTAAAAGAGAAAGAAATGCAAGTGCAGTTGTGTTTATGTTTTCAATCAATAGGATATATGCAGCTGAAATAATAGCAAAGGCTGAGAGCGAAGCAAGTAGGCCGATGAAAAAGCCTTCAACAAAAAACGGAAAACGAATAAAGGCGTTGGTGGCTCCAACATACTTCATAATGTTTATCTCCTTGCGGCGGGCAAAAACTGTTAGCCTAATCGTATTAGAGATAACCACCAGTGAAACCATAGCAAGAACAGCAACAAGTCCCCATCCGCCAATAGTTACAGTTTTATCTACCCCAAGGATAACGTCAACGATATCGGTTGGTGATGATATGTAGTCTATGCCGGAAAGTTCTGATATTTTTTCGGTAGTATCGGCAAGCGATTCTAGATCAAAAATCTTTACTTTATAAGATGCAGGGAAAGGATTGTTCTCCTCCTTGTATCCCTCTAGAAAAAGACCCATCTCGCCCATGTACTCTATCTGATCATCCAGAGCCTGCTCTTTAGAGGTGTATACCGTGTCGGCATAATTAATGTTAGGGAGATTGGAAAGTGCAGTTCCGAAGGCATCAATCTGTTCTTGGGTGAGATCGTCCTGCAAAAAAACTATAATCTCATTCTGCTCACCCATATCTGCCACCATGCTATTTAGGTTGGTGGATAAAAGAACGGCTATGCCGGTTATGATAAGGCATGAACAGAGAACAACAATAGATGCAAAGCTCATGAACCGATTACCCTTACCGGGCATTAATCCCTGCTTTGCAAGATATAAAAAGGATGAAATAGCCATACTTTAAGTTTCCTTACAATTTAATTCCGTCGGGGAAAAGCGCTTCGGATTCCTGCGCATAGTTTTGAACATCTACCGCAGGATTGAATGAACCGGTAGCACTATCGCTTAAAATTTCGCCCTTTTCGATATGTATAACACGCTTAGAAAACATCTTAACAAGCTCGTGTTCATGGGTAACAACAATAACCGTTGTCCCAACCATGTTTATAGCCTGTAAAAGTTCTAAAATTTCTACCGAAAGTGCCGGGTCAATGTTTCCGGTAGGTTCATCGGCAATGATAAGCGGTGGAGAATGAACAAGTGCCCTTGCGAGGGCAACACGCTGCTGCTCACCGCCCGAAAGTTGAGAGGGATAGCTTTTAGCCTTGCCGGCGAGGCCAACAAGGTCCAGAACATAGGGAACACGCTTTTTTATTAATCGATTCGGTATGTTTGTAACACGCATGGCAAACGCAACGTTATCATATGCATTGAGGGTAGGAATCAGTCTGAAGTCCTGAAAAACCACGCCCATGCTACGACGTAAAAATGGTATTTCTCGCTGCTTTATTTTAGAAACATCAAAGCCATTTATTTCAATATTGCCCTCGGTAGCACGTTCCTCGGCAAGCATTAACTTTAAAAAGGTACTCTTACCCGCGCCGGAATGACCAAGAACAAATACAAATTCGCCCTTGTTTATGTCGATGTTAACATTCCGCAGTGCCTCGATATTTCCGTTATAAACCTTGCGGACATTTTTAAAATGTATCATTTAAAACCTTACTGCTCCTGGGTGACAGATAAATATTTCTTTACCATAAGAGCAACCTTAAATAGAATTGCGTCATCAAACTCACGAAGGTCAAGGCCGGTGAGCTTTTTTATCTTTTCAAGACGATAGACAAGGGTGTTACGATGAACAAAAAGCCCACGGCTTGTTTCGCTAACATTAAGATTGTTTTCAAAGAATCTTTGAATTGTGAATAGGGTTTCACTGTCGAGACTCTCAACATTACCAATGCGGAAAACCTCGTTTAAAAACATTTCACAAAGGGTTGTTGGAAGCTGATAGATAAGTCTTGCAATACCCATATGTGAATAGTTAATTATGTTACGCTCTTTATCGAATATTCTTCCAATTTCCAGAGCCATTCTTGCTTCTTTAAAGCTGGTTGCAAGCTCCTTAACTCCGTTAACAGGTATTCCGATACCAACAGTTGCCTTA
Organism: uncultured Oscillospiraceae bacterium; assembly: GCA_964368625.1. GTDB lineage: Bacteria > Bacillota > Clostridia > Oscillospirales > Ruminococcaceae > CAYJBH01. The sequence goes on along the minus strand of CAYJBH010000019.1, from coordinate 19,103 downwards.
ATATAATGAACACCGGCAAGGGTGTCGATTATTGAACCGGCTAATTTATCTATATCGGTTGTCTCGATATTTTTCTTAATCTCTTTAACAAGAACTGTATCCTGTTCTGAGATGCTGAAAACAAAGTCTTTTTGTTTTTCGGGAAATAAGCTGTTTACCGCATCAAACGCAAAGCCTTCGCTGTTGCTTCCGGTACGAATAAGAAGGACTACTCGTGGCACCTCTCCAACAAAATGAAGCTCTCGTGCCTTGGCAAATATATCGCCGGGTAGAATGTTATCGGTAACAACATTTTTGATGAAGCTTGCCTTATCGTGCCTATCGTTGTGATATTGGCTTACATTTTCTAGAGCAACCGCAATTAAACCGACATACTTCTCTGCCTGGTCGTCAACACCCTCTATGAAAATGGTGTGATCATCGTTACGGTGCACCTCGAATCCAACATAGGTTCTGCCACCAAAGGTGGTTACCTTGTCTTCGCCGATGTGCCTTTCCATCTCAATGCCAACAATTTCGGTTGATGTGCAGGCAATAACTATGCCGGTTTCATCAATTACACCAATCTCGCGGCCTAACCCTTCACCCATACGGTTAAGAACACTTTGAAAAAGCTTATTAGCCATATTAACCCCTTCTGCTTTTGTGAAAAATGCTTAATTTTTCTATATTCATTTTATATTTTACACAAAAAAACATAAAAAAGCAATAGTTGTAGCGAAAAAAATTAAAAAAATTACATTTTTTTGTATTTTTTTACAACAAGATTAATGTGCGAGGTCTGTTTGTGCTTATCAATTTATAGTTGTTAGCTATACTTTTTGCATTGTTATCTTAACTAAGAGACCGCCTGCAGGTCGATTTAGTAGCTTTATCTCGGCGTTATGTGCCCTTAAAATTTCGTCAACCACAGCAAGGCCGATACCGCTTCCCTTTTTAGACCCGCTTGCCTTATAGAACTTTTCTTTAATACTGCTGATTTCATCATCCGGAACGCCCTTACCCTCGTCCTCGATGGTAACTACTACTTTATCTGATGAATCGATAAGGTCAACATATATTTTTCCATTATCGGGTGAATACTTTACAGCATTATCAAGTATGTTTAAAAATACCTGCCTCATTCGGTTGCGATCTGCCTCTAAAACCACCACCTCCGGCGGTTCATTAAAGACTATGGTTATTTTTTCGGATGCTGCCCTGCCCTCGGTTATCTGAACAGCGTCGGAAAGCTCGGCGATTATGTCTATTCGTTCCTTTGTTAGCTTTAGTCCGTTGTTCTGTATTCTTGAAAAGTCTAATAGCTCCTCAACCATATAGGTAAGCCTGTCTGCTTCACCACCAATTACTCGCATAGCTTTTTTTGCGTTTTCGCCATCGAGATTATTAACTGTTCCAAGCGTCTCTGCCCACCCTTTAATTGCGGTAAGTGGAGTTCTAAGCTCGTGCGATATTGAGGAAATAAAATCGTTTTTAAGTCGCTCTGATTCCGAAAGGTTATCTGCCATATTATTAATGGTATCACACAATCGTCCTATTTCATCGTTATGGAAATTGTTTATCCTAACCTTAAAGTCGCCGCCAGCAATTCTTGTTGCGATGCGCTCAACCTTGGTAATAGGAGTAACTATGCTTCGAACAAACAATAGCCCGGCAACGAGAGAAACCATAAAAATTGCGGCTGCTATAACGAGGGTGAAACCTATGCTGTTAAATATTGCCTCGTGAATGCCGGTTAGCGAGACAACCAATCTTATTGCAGAAATATCGGTGGTGGTATAGGGAACGAGCATAGAAATTGCCATTATCGGCTCGTTGCGGTCGGTAGTTCCAACATATTCTCCAAAGCCATCGGGGCTTTGAAGAGCAAGCTCAAGGTCTTCGGTAACACCTGTGTAAACAGTTCCGGAACCGGAACTTGCAACAACATCACCATCAAGACCCAGTAACATAAGCTCAAACTTGCTTGCTTCGGTAAACTCTTCTACCATCTGATTTAGGGTGGAGGCGCGATCGTTAGGGGTTACACTTCCGGCAACCGAAAGCTGCCCCGAAATATTCTCAAGGCGAGAAGCAATAGCCTGACGAGTTCCCTCGAAATAGTTTGTTACTATAAAAAAACATAAAACTATCTCGGCAAGTATCAGTATAGTTGCCGTAATAAGTATATTTCCCTTTACCCATCTTCGAGTTATACTGGATTTCATAGCCCACCAATCGTTAAGCTGTTAGCTACCTTGCATTGTTTTTTAGATATTTGTCGATAGCCTTTGCGCTATCCTTTCCTGCGCCCATTGCAAGGATAACAGTTGCGGCACCGGTTACTGCATCACCGCCGGCATAAACGCCATCTCTGCTGGTAAGTCCATCGTCGCCATTTGTAACAATACAGCCCCAACGGTTTGTTTCAAGGCCAGGGGTGGTTGCTCTGATAAGTGGATTCGGACTGGTTCCTATAGATATAATAACGGTATCAACCGTTAATAAAAATTCACTGTCGGCCTTTACTACCGGTCTGCGTCTGCCGCTATCGTCTGGCTCGCCAAGCTCCATCTCAACGCATTTCATGCCGGAAACAAACCCTGTTTCATCAGAAAGTATTTCGGTAGGGTTGCATAGGGTTTTAAATATTATGCCCTCTTCCTCAGCATGTTCCACCTCTTCGGCTCTTGCCGGAAGCTCATTCATGCTACGACGATAAACGATATAAACATTCTCAGCACCCATTCGCTTTGCACAGCGCGCAGCATCCATTGCAACGTTTCCGCCACCCACAACTGCAACTGACTTACTTTTTAGTATAGGAGTTCTGCTGCTCTGCTCGTATGCCTTCATAAGGTTAACGCGGGTTAGATATTCGTTGGCACTGTAAACACCTTTAAGCCCTTCGCCCGGTATATTCATGAAGTTCGGAAGACCTGCGCCTGAGGCAATATATACAGCCTCAAATCCCATCTCTTCCATTAGCTCGTCTACGGTGTAGGTTTTGCCTATAACAATGTTTGTTACTATCTCAACTCCCATCGCCTTTAGTCCACTAATTTCTTTTTGAACGATATCTTTGGGAAGTCGGAATTCCGGTATGCCATACATTAGAACTCCGCCTGCTAGATGTAACGCCTCAAAAACAGTTACTTTGTAGCCAAATTTTGCTAGCTCACCTGCGGCGGTTAGTCCGCTTGGGCCGGCACCAATAATAGCTACCTTGCGAGAGTTGCACAGAGGTGGTGTAATAGCAGTATCGTTGTTTTCACGGTGGTAGTCGGCAATAAATCTTTCAAGACGGCCGATAGCAACCGGTTCGCCCTTTTTACCTCTTATGCAAAGCTGCTCGCACTGGGTTTCCTGGGGGCATACCCTGCCACACACCGCCGGAAGTGCAGAGGCAGATGAAAGTATCTCAAAAGCCTGCTCAAATTCACCCTCGGCAGTTTTTGATATAAATCCGGGAATATCAATTCCAACGGGGCATCCATCTACACAGAATTTTTTGGGGCATTGAAGACAACGGTTTGCCTCCTCGATTGCAGTTTGGGCAGAATAACCAAGAGCAACCTCCTCGAAGTTACCATTTCTAATCATAGGATCCTGGTTAGGCATGGGACATTTTGTTAAACTCATGTTGCGCTGGGCCATTATTTCACCTCCTGACCAAGAAGATTACACTCATTCTCATGGTGAATCCTTTCGGTGTCTTTATATATTCCGCTACGTTGTATTGCCTCGTCAAAATCGATAAGGTGTCCATCAAAATCAGGTCCATCTACGCAGGCGAACTTTGTTTCACCGCCAACGGTAAGACGGCATCCTCCACACATTCCGGTACCGTCAACCATTACCGGGTTCATGGAAACCATTGTTTTTATACCGTATTTCTTAGTTAAAAGGCATACAAATTTCATCATTACAAGCGGGCCTATTGCAATAACCTCATCGTATTGATTTCCCTGCTCAATCAAATTTTCTAGTGCGTTGGTTACCAGGCCTTTTTCGCCGTAGCTACCATCATCGCTCATTGGGCACACCTTATCGGAAACAGCCGCAAACTCATCTTCAAGTATTACTAAGTCCTTATTCCTAAAGCCAACAATACTATGAACCTCACAACCGTTTTCATGCAATGCCTTGGCAACCGGATAGGCTATGGCACAACCTACGCCACCACCAACAACGGCAACCTTTTTAAGGCCTTCGATATGGCTTGCAACACCAAGAGGGCCAACGAAATCCTCTATACAATCACCCTCGTTGAGGCTGTTTAGCTCATGTGTACTTCCACCAACCAGCTGAAATATTATGGTTACAGTTCCCTTTTCACGATCGTAATCCGCAATGGTTAGCGGAACACGCTCGGAGTTTTCCTTTGCACGAAGAATTATAAATTGTCCCGCAGCTGCCTTTCTTGAAACAGCTTCGGCCAATACAACCATCTTGGTAACAGTTGGGTTGAGAGATGTTTTTTCCAGTATTTTGTACATGTTTTTCCTTTCTTATTCTGTCGGTATAACCTCTATACCGTAGTATTTTATATAATAATCGGTTTTAAATTCGTCCGGAAGATTGTTGTAATTCCAAAGGGTGTAGATGTTTTCTGTCGTAACCGGATAAAGTGGAACCTCAACCATTTCTTCTTTGCTTAAAACCGCCTGTTCGATTAACGCTTCTCGCTGTAACGTAACCGGGATAAGATCTGCTATCCAGGAGGATTGTATTAAAAATAAACCAACTAAAGCTACTACAGATGCAACTGTGGCTACCATATAAAAAGGTTTCAATATGTTAAAACGTACTAATCTGAGTGAGAGAATTGCCTCGTATATACAGCCCGCCTGTAATATAAACATTAGGGCACACCAGTAGTTAAGCCCATAGCTTGGAACATATGAAACAAATGCCCATATAAAAGGAGATAGCGCACAGACAATTATGTATTCAAAGTTACCCTTAAACCAGTTCTTGAATTTTTTATTTTTTATAAGGATTATTAATGATGCTACACAAAGCAGTATAAGTGCCAGCTGGACAAGCAAGCCAAGATTGCTGTAGCTTTTAAAAACATCGATATGTGCAGTTATGCTGGTGGTAAGTTTCTCGGTGTATGGTTTTAAAATTCCGGTATCGTGGTTGGTGCCGGCCCTAACAAAATTACCCGGTGCAATAAAGCACAGTATATAGCCTATGGCAAGACCAACATTGTGTTTTACTGCATCGATAAATTTAATGCTTTTTTCTATAAAGATTAGATAAAGTAACCGCAGGCCGATTATCATGATAAACATCGCACCAAGCATTTCGTGGGTAAAACCTGCAGCAAAACCTAAAAGATTAAAAAGTAAAAGTTTGCTAATTGAAGTTTTATAATTATTTTTTAAAAGGCTGTTGTTTAAATTGATGTATAGCAGATATAGCACCGTAGTTACAATGTATATAGCAGTAAATGTTATTATTAACAACACCCCAATCGAGGTAGAGTAAAAAATAATCAGTAAAAAAATTAACGGCAGCGCTATTGGGTGGGATAAAGAATTTTTATAACCCTTGAAAACCAATGCCGAAATTAATGCCACATACGCAGTGAAAAATACTGCCTGGAAAACCGAGGTGAAAACCTCACCTGTAAAGGAGAGTATTGGAACAACGAACCAACCGGTCATCCTGCCTGTCCAGTTAAAATACAGATTATAAAGCGACTGTAAAAGGGTTGCAGGATCGTCTATCTGTTCGTTTGCAATATAAAGCGAGGCCTCCTCGTCGCTAACATGATAATATTCATAAGCATTATCAAACTGAAACAAAACATCGTCGCCCAGAGGAGGTATAAATCTTGTTACAGCAAAAACAAACACAAAGCAGAGCAACAAAACAAAAAACGATATGGCTGTGTTAAGTTTATTTTGCAGCATTCTTTGTCTTTCCACCTTTAGGTGCGTCAATCTTGTCATAAGAGCTTAGGTCAGCGTTATCAAACGGATATTTAAGGCCAACTATATTTCTAAACTCGTCCATAATTTCCATCATAGCCATACTATGTTTTGCACCCATTATCGGGCTGTCGATGGAACCGGTTAATATCATCTCGTTAAAATGACTTATCTCATGTGAAAAATCGACGGGCTCTTTAAAATCATAACCTATTTGGCTGTTAGGCTTAAGTACGGTGTATCCATCGCTTCTATGTGCCGGCTGATGGATTACAATAACGCCCTGCTCCATAACAATTTTACAATCATTTATAAGAGGAGAATCGCAGGTCATCGAGGTTAATAGCTTCGCCTCAAAGTCTTTAAAAACCAATGTTAGTTCGGATGTACGGTCAACCCCCGTTTCGCTTAGCTCAACCTTTGCGTCCTTAATAGTGGGTGTTTCATCGGTTAACATCATTGCAGCGTTAAGGCAGTAAATGCCAAGATCGAAAAGAGCACCGCCGGCAAGTTCAGGATCGTGTAAACGATGGCTAGGTGGAAATTTATCCATGTTACAGCAAAAATCGTTAGTTATGCTTTTTATCTTTCCAAGTTTGCCGGAATCGACAAGCTTTTTTACCGAAACAAGAGCCGGCAAAAATCTCGACCACATTGCTTCCATTAGCATCAAGCCTTTTTGCTGTGCAGTTTTTTGCAGTATGGCAAGCCTTTTTGCATCGGTGGTTATCGGCTTTTCACAAATAACGTGTTTGCCGGCATTTAACGCTAACATAATTTGCTCAAAATGAAAGTTATGCGGCGTTGCAACATAAACTGCATTGATGTCATCATCGGCACACAGCTCTTCATAACTTCCGTAGGGTTTGGCAGAAGGGCAGTGCTCTGCCACAAAATCTGTGGCACGGGTTAAATCTCTTGCCGCTACAGCAGCAATTTCACAGTTTTCTACAGATAGGGAAGATTCAATAAACTTTGGCGCAATACGGCCACAACCGATTATTCCATATTTTACAGACATGATGTTCCTTTCGGGTAGATTGTTGATTATAATCTACTAAATTATACTATAAAATTAGGTGATTGTCAATTCGGTTAAAATATGTTATAATTGCAAAATGATTAAAATTATATTGATAATATCATTACTGCTGATGGTTGGCTGCTCGTCTGAACAGCCAGATATTGTTATACCACAAACGCAGGCTGAGCCCGAGGTTGAGCATATAAGAACGGTTAAGGTTGGTAGTATTTATCCCTCTTACTCTCCGGTTGGGGTGTTTTTAGAAAGTTTTGCCATGGAGCTGGAGGAGATATTTGATGGAGAGGTAAAAGTTATCGTTTACCACGATGGATTTCTTGGAGATAATGAGCGGCATAAAGAGCTGTTAGATAACGGTGGCCTCGACTATGCTGTTATCAGACTTGATGAGGAGGACCCGCTTTTTGAATTTATGGGTACCCCCTATCTTTTTAACGACGAAAGCATTTTTGAGGCAGTTGAGATACTGAATGAAAATGATCCTGCAGAGAATCTTCATAGAACATTACTATATATTAATTGTGGTTCGGTTGGGGCGGCATCAAACGAACGAGTTGAGGTTATGCGGGAAATACCTGTAGCATCGGAGGAAGAGCCACAGCTCTCCTATCCGTTTAGCCTTGTTAACGAATATCTTACAGAAGAGAATTACAGATATTTTATCGATATTGATTACAGCTATGACATAGGATTGTTTAGCGAGTCTAACGAAGCGAGCATAATGTTTAGTGAGCATCAGGATGTTATGCAGGCTGTTATTGTTGCAAAAGAAAGTCTTGATATATCCTATCAGATTGAACCCGAAACCGAAGCACTGGTTTATAAGCCTGAAAATTATGAACAGTTTATTCAGTCGATATCGAACCCGTATATTACTTTTCAGGAAGAGGATGAGTATCTTGAAATAATCACTATGTTTGAAGAGATATTACCACCCCTATTGCCTGAGGATTCGCAAGAGCAAGATTAAGGAAGTCAGATGCAGATAAAACTAGCAGATAAAGACCGGCATTTTTTGGCGAAGCATAAATTGCTATCAGTTAGGTTTTTAATAGTTATATTTCTTTTAAGCGTTATATCAATAACAACCGCTGTTGATACATCAGCATCAAGTTTAAAGGCGGTTAATATTGAGTTTAAGATACCGTTATCCGGCGCTGAGCGCCCGTCGGTGCCCTATGTTATGTTTAATGTAGATAACGGTGAGATAGGTCAGGCTAATATTGCGATTATATCTATCGAGTCGAAGGATGGGCAATATAGCTACTACGATATTGCCGGAAGTTATTCCCACTATGAGCTGATAGAGGGGAAATATTCAAGATCGGTAGTACCGGTTAGCGACGTTGCAGATAATACCGTTTTTAATGAGATTAAAATTGCCATCGTTCCTACCTCAGAGTATAATAGTGGTTATTTTGAGCCACAGAGTTATATGGATTCACTCGCCGAAAGTTATTTTGTTGAAGGGCAAAATAAACTAACCATAGATTTAACTATAGAAAAGACGGAATCGTCCAGCACCAAAACCTTTAAAAGAATGGGTTGGTATGGCCAGTTTTTACTGCCCGGTATGCCTGCAAACTCGATGATATCGATAAAACAGGTTACAGATGTTATTTCAGGAAGAAATGCAGTTACCGACGGTATGGGGGTTTATGAATTTGAGGATACCCCGATACACGGCATTGGCTGGCTGTTAGGCCTTGGTGATCTTTTTAGCACACCTGAGGTATCTACACATGAAATATGGAGCTATATAGCAAAGCCGGACACACCATCGAATGGGATTACACCATACATATTTAGCTACACTAAATATCCTGTAGACTATGACATGCACTATGATTCAACAGTGCAGACACTCGTTTTTAACAACGAGCTTTCAAACAATGATACCGTAATTAAAACGATAGGGGATTCTGCCTTTAGCTATACCGCCGTTAACAGAACTTCTAACGGGGGAACAATAAAATATTCCGTTCCCTCCGGCAACGGCGTTGCCGCCGTTAACAGCAGCACCGGACTGGTAACAATAACCGGGGTAGGCACCGTTACGGTTACGGCAACCGCCTCTTCGGTTTACGGTTACGGCACAACCACAATTTCGTATAATTTACAGGTAATGAAAAAAAGCGTTCCACATGAGATAAACTTTGAAAACTCCACTCTTAGTATTGAAGGGAAAACAGTGAAATACCTTGAGGTAGATGAATTTACCGAAGCGGCACAAAGCGGCACCGCCGGCTTAACTCCTATAGTTTACAGCAGTAGCAACGAAGATGTTGCGGTGGTGGACAGCAAGGGCAGGGTAGTGATTAACGGGTATGGAGTTGCTGTTATAACTGCCTTTGTTGCCGAAAGTGTAGGCTCAGACATAATTTATCTTCCTTCCTCGATAAGCTATACACTTACAGTTCAAGTTGGCGATGTTAACGGAGATAATAAGGTAGATAATTCTGATATGTTAATAATGACAGATCCCGATAATTATAATAAAGCTGTTGATGAAAGCTCTGCCGGAGGAATTTGTGATGTTAACGGTGATGGTGTTATCAACTTTCTTGATCTTGCAATGGCGAAAAATTATTTAAGCCGGGCAGAGGCTGCACAATAAGAATAAATAATTTTAAAGGATAAGATAAGGGTTGCGATTATAACTTTAATGAGCGATTTATGAGTACAACCAAAGCGCAAATAACAAATGGTTGTGTTCGTGACATAGGAAATAATTTATTAACGCTATTCTACAAACATATATGGCCAAATGATGCTACGAACCTATCGTTAGAAATGAAAAATTGCATAATGAAATTTTTCAATAAATTAACAGCAACAAATTATTATAAAAACAGGATAAACTGCACTACAGCAAATAAGAATACTTTCAATAAAACCAAGCAGGCACTTAATCATTTTGATTGAAGCGTCAGCTTGGTTCTTTATTTAGTAGGGCAGTTTTAGGGATTACGTTTTATTCTTTTTGTTTTTATCTTTGGCTTTGTGAGATCATAGCTGTCGGATACAAATTGCTCTATTTTTTCGTAGGGTATACTACCGTTTAAAATAACCGAAATCCAATGTTCTTTGTTCATGTGATAGGCGGGAACTATCGCTTCATGGGTTTGCTTTAATAAATCCCCAAACATTGGGTCGCATTTAAGGTTTACCCATGTATTACCTTCCTTGTTAAAAATTAGGGCAAATATTTTCTTGTTAGCGATATGCCTGATAACGCAGTGATCCTGTGCTTTGCCAAAAGGATAATCTTTGTACGTATTGTTAAACGAAAGGCACAATTTTTTTATTTCTTCTTCGCTCGTCATATTTAACCTCGTTTAAATACCTTTCGATAATGATGCAGGGAGAGCAAAATTTACCCTCCCTGCTAAAAATATAATAAATTTATCCGATAGTCGTTCCGGTGTAGTAGTGTGTTAAAATCTGGGTATAGCTCCAGCCCTGCTGTGCATAAAGCTGTGCACCCCACTGGCTTAAGCCTACTCCATGGCCGTAGCCATAGCTTGTAAAGGTGAACGATCCGTTGGCATAAACAACATCGAAGGCGGCACTGCGTAGCCCCGAACCGCTAAGAATGGTGTCTCTTATTGCTCTGCCGGTAATCGTTTTTCCATAGTAGCTGGTGTGGCCCGCTATAGACATATTGCCATTATATCCTCCCGACGTTTTATTTAAAACAACAAACCAGGTGTTAGGATCGGTTCCGGTGAGATCGATTCCTGTCTTTGCAAGAACCATGCTCTTAACCGTTGCCTCGGAAAGGGTTAATGTTGCCTGATATCCCGATGCATTTACATCCACCGAGCTATCCACCGAAACAAGGTATGCTAGACTTCCGCCCCAAACCTCCTGAGATGAGTTGGTTCTACCTGCCGAAATAGCAAAATATGGTGTAAATGCCGGTGAGCCTCCATAGAGAACCCGTTGATTAATAACCGGTGTTATTGCCGTAACAACCCTACTATCAGCAACATCCCGTCCTGCAACCGAAGGAGCATAAACGCCTCTTGCCTGCTCGTAAAGTATCCAGGTGTAGGAGGCAACTGCCTGTGCCTTTAGCGCCTCGGTATGCCAGCTTGGCGACATCTCAAGAGAGACTATTCTTGCAATAATATCAAGGGTGCTTCCGGTGGTTACCACTCCATTCATGGTTACCGTCAATGTTCCGCCGGTATCGACCGGTGGATCAGGCGTGGTGGTTGTTTGCGATGAGCTACTACTGCTTGAGGAACTGCTGCTAGATGAACTGCTGCTCGAAGAGCTGGTATTAGATGAACTGCTGTTAGAGTCATCGTCAGACTCGTCATCGGAGTCACTATCGTCAGGGTCGCTATCATCGGAATCACTGTCGTCCGGATCGTTTTCCGAATCACCGCCGCTTGAATCGCTTTCGCTGTTATCGCCGGTGGAGGAATCCGCCTCTCCCGATGGTAGAAGCGTGGATGGGATTTCACCAAGCAGTGGTATGTCTGCACCCATCGCCCCAACAAAACTGCCGGTGGCGCCAAGGGAACCAAGCTCGGTAGCTAGGCTAAGATAGGTGGTTTCCGGGTCAGGCTGTTCACCGCCGTAACGATTATAGTATACGCTTGGCATTAAAACAGTAGAATTTAGCTGTAACTCATATTGTTGAGGTTCTTCATCAGCCGAGAGAAGCTTGCCTACCACAACGAGGTTGGTGCTTGCCGATAGAGAGCTTGGGGTTACAATGCTTAAAAAGCTATCCCGCTCGTCGGTAGATACCGGGTAGTCGTAAAAGGAGCGAGCCTTAACACCAACTACAAACTCCATCTGTGATCGCAGTGTTTGAAAATCTCCGGTTGTGGTAACATCCGGCATTAAACCTTCAACGGTATCATCATAATACACCGAGATAATTTGATATTCCGATACTCCTTCTTGTGTTATATAGGAAAAACTTTGAACCTGCTGAGCTCGTGATTCGTTTTCCAGCATTAACAGTTCCGAGAATTGGGAACTACCGTAGATAATAGTGTTAGTGTTGGTGGCATCCTCGTCTACAGACCTTGCATCCATAAAAACCGCCCCCTCTTCCGAGGGCTGTTGGTCAAAACCGGTGGTGGTGTACTCAACATTGTCGAGTCCACGTACCACCGGTAAATCTATGTTTGTAGCCGAGACTGAAAGCCATCCCACCGTATCGGGATTTATTTCGCTAAGCTCTACTAAATGTCCTTGCACGGCTTCGGCATAATCCTCATCATTCGGATCTGCCCTAAGCGAAGGGTATTCGTTTGATGTTTGTTGCCAAAACATCAGTCCTGAAAGGTCTATATCGTTGTTTTGAAGATAGTTATATCCAAAGAATCCCAGAACACCGAGTCCGGCAATAACTAAGAGTATTGCAAGCGTTGCTAAAACTTTTTTAACCGAGAAAAACCCTTTTGGTTTTATCGGCTGCTCATAGTCGGTTCGCTCCTTTTCCTCATAGATTCTAACGTTGGCAATCTCCATATCGCAGAGTATTCTGCGGATAAGGTCAAGGGTGTTTTTAACGGCAGCCAAACGAACCCAGTCTCGCCCGCGCCCCTTTCCAAGATCGAGGCGTTTAACAAAGGTTAACTTTTCGTAGCAAACTGCTATGTAAACAAGTCCCACCGGTTTATCCTGCGTTCCGCCGCCAGGGCCCGCAATGCCTGTTATACCAACACCTATATCGGCGCCGGTGTTTCCTTTAGCCGACCTTGCCATCTCGCCGGCAACCTGGCTTGAAACCGCACCGTATTTATCAATTAATTTCTTTTTAATCCCGAGAATTTCCGCCTTGCTTTCGTTAGAGTAGCTACAAACTCCACTTAAAAACACCTCGGATGCTCCGTCGATAGAGGTTATCTTCTCGGATAAAAGTCCACCGGTACAGCTCTCAGCGGTTGCTATAGTTTTTAGTTTATCCTTTAAAAGACCTACCACAACCTTTTCGAGCGAGCTCTCACCAAGTGCATATACATGCTCCTGCAAAACAAGTCGAACCCTATTTTCGGCGCCTGTTGCGAGGGTTGTTGCCTCCTTTACCGTGTTACCCTTAGCCGTTACCCTAATTAAAACCTCTTGATCCTTAGCATAGAGTGCAACGGTGGGGTTGGTATTGGTAAGGTAGTTCATAAGCTTCGGCTCAAGTTCCGATTCGCCTATGCCGTAAACGCAGAGGGTTCTTGAAACAAGACAGCCGTTTTGAAACTTTATAAGTTTTGGGCGAAGCTGATTTTCAAACACCCAGGTCATCTCTTTAGGGGGGCCGGGAAGAACCGCCGCCATAACGTCGGTAACCTTATCAAAGAACAGCGCACCGGGTGCTGTGCCCATCTCGTTTATAAGCTTTTCACCAAAAACCGGACAAAGAGCCTGCTTTTGGTTGTTCTTGGTCATTGTTTTGCCGAGCGATGCAAAAAACATCTGAATCTTTTTAAGCTCATCGGCATCCATCTCAAGTCTATCCTTAAAAACCTCGCAAACAGTTTCCTTGGTGAGGTCGTCGGCGGTTGGGCCTAATCCACCACACAATATCAACAGGTCGCTACGGGTCATGCCCAGCTTAACCACCTCGGCAAGTCGCTCGGTGTTATCGCCCACCACCGTTTGATAGTAGACGTTAAAGCCCATCTTTGCCAGTTCCTTAGAAAGATACTGTGCGTTTGTGTTAAGTATGTCGCCGAGTAAAAGCTCGGTTCCTACCGCAATAATCTCTGCCTTCAAGGTATCTCCTTTGCTCGTGGTTGATTTAGCAAATCTGCTATAGCAAAATGTTATAGCTTAATAAGATCTCTTAAATAGTTTGTTAGATCTTCTATCTTAATTCTTTCCTGTTGCATGGTATCACGACTGCGAACGGTTACGCTTTCGTCGGTTTCGGTATCAAAGTCTACCGTAATGCAAACCGGTGTTCCAATCTCATCCTGACGGCGATAGCGCTTACCAATGCTGCCAGCCTCGTCGTAATCCACCATAAACTCGTCTGAGAGAGCCTCAAAAACTTCCCTTGCCTTTGGCGAAAGCTTTTTCGATAGCGGAAGAACTGCAGCCTTAAAAGGCGCAAGAAATGGGTGTAATCTCAAAACGGTTCTCTTATCGTTTTCGCCAACCTGTTCCTCATCGTAAGCATCGCAAAGCAGTGCAAGAGCAAAGCGGTCGACTCCAAGAGAAGGCTCGATACAGTGTGGTATATAATGTTCCTTTGTTTCCTCGTCGAAATATTCAATCGGCTTACCGCTAACCTCGCCATGGCAGGATAGGTCGTAGTTGCCGCGATCGGCAACGCCCCAAAGCTCGCCCCAGCCGAATGGGAACAAGAACTCAAAGTCGGTTGTTGCGGTGGAGTAGTGGGAAAGTTCCTCGGCGCTATGGTCACGCAGCCGAACATTCTCCTCCTTTAAACCGCAGTCTAACAAAAATTTGTGGCAGAAATCCTTCCAGTATAAAAACCATTCGGTATTGGTGCCGGGTTTGATGAAAAATTCAAGCTCCATCTGCTCGAATTCTCTTGTTCTAAAGGTGAAGTTACCCGGGGTAATCTCGTTTCTAAAGCTTTTACCTATCTGACAAACTCCAAAGGGAAGTTTTTTTCGGGCGGTTCGCTGAATGTTTGAGAAGTTAACAAAGATGCCCTGCGCCGTCTCGGGGCGTAGATATATCTCGTTCTTGCTATCTTCGGTAACGCCCTGAAAGGTTTTAAACATTAAATTAAACTGGCGAATGTCGGTGAAATCATGCTTGCCACAGTCTGGGCACTCTATGCCCTTTTCTGTTATATAGCTCTGCATCTGCGCATTATCCCATCCGGCCGGGTTATCACCGTTTGCCTCGATAAGCTGATCTGCACGGTGACGGGTTTTACAGCTGCGGCAGTCCATTAAAGGATCGGAAAAACCACCAACATGACCCGAGGCTACCCATACCTTTGGGTTCATTAATATTGCGGCATCAAGGCCAACATTATAAGGGTTTTGCTGAACAAATTTACGGTGCCAAGCCTTTTTAACGTTGCTTTTAAACTCACTACCCAGCGGGCCATAATCCCATGTGTTAGCAAGTCCGCCGTAAATCTCACTGCCGGAAAAAACAAATCCTCTTCCCTTGCAAAGAGCTATTATGGTTTCCATCGTTTTGTCGGTGTTTTTCATGTTATATTCGTTCCTTTCCTCTATATTATATCGTTATTAATTCCTTAGTTATTCTGGATAGCGGTCGGCATCCTGTTTCGGTTACTATGCAGCTGTCCTCTATTCTAACGCCGTATTTCTCCGGTATATATATTCCCGGTTCTACCGTTAAAACCATCCCAATCCGGGTTTTGTCATTAGATGCCGGTGCAAGGCGAGGATCCTCGTGAATGTCTATGCCTAGACTGTGACCCAATCCGTGCCTGAACATCTCGCCAAATCCCTTTTTGGTTATTACATCTCGAGATACCTTATCTACATCGGCGCATCTTACATTAGGCTTTAATGCATCTACTCCGGCGAGCTGAGCGTCTTTCACTATCTCGTAGATGTTACGCTGTTCCTGCGATATTTCGCCGATGGCTATTGTTCTTGTCATGTCGGTACAGTAACCACCATACTTAGCCCCAAAATCCATGGTAACCATGTCACCGGATTGTAGCTTGCGATCGCCCGGTACTCCATGAGGCAGTGAACCGTTTTCACCGGAAACAATAATGCTATCGAAGGCTGCATCCTCGGCACCGAGTTTTAGCATATTGCCTTCCAATATCAGCATAACCTCTCGTTCGGTCATGCCCTGTTTTATCTCCTTTAAGGTTTGCTCGAAGGCATCGTCGGTAATTTGCTGTGCCTTTTCTATTGTAGCTATCTCCAACTCATCCTTTATTTCACGACAGCTTAGAATTGCATTAACAAGCCTTGAAGATAGATCTATTTTTAGTCCGTCGAGCTCATTTTTATAGCGGTCAGCTTCGGCCACTGTTATAACATTTTCCATCAAACAGGATGTTATCTTGTTTTCATTAAGTAGTTCTGCAACAGCCTCTGCCGGCTTTGCTGTTTCTATTATGTTAAAGTTGTTAATTGTTCGCTTTGCCATCTCAATATATCGTGAATCGGTATAAAAATAAGCATCGGTTTGTGTTATAACTGCTAGCCCTGCCGATGAACGGAACCCTGTAAGGTAAAAACGGTTTGATCCATTTAGTATCAAAGCGGCACCAAAATCTTTTGGCAATGTTCTTCTCAGTTTTTCAACTCTTGTCATTGTTTTAACCCTTTATAATAATTCTGCATGGTTGCGGCATCCTCGGTTTGGGTTCCGTCGCTCTCGCATATAACGGTAGGAGAGAGGTCATATTCTGAAAACAGCTCGATAAGAGGCTGATAGTCTGGTCCAAATATATCATCGGTAAAGGTTAGGTGTTGTTTTTCGCCACCCTTTGTGTACTCTATCTTTGAAAAATGAACATGAAAGTTTTTTGCTCTCTCGTCCGGCAACGCCTGTGCGATATCTTCTATGATTCTGCGGTAATCGTCCTTAGTTTTTATTCCGCCCATGGTTCTTGCATTTAGATGCCCAAAGTCGATGCAGGGGTATATCCTTTTATCAAGCTTGCAAAGGGTTAAAACCTCGTTTAGGTCTCCCAGTTGATTTATCTTGCCCATGGTTTCGGGGCACATGATAACGTCAGAAAGTCCCTCGGCATCCATCATCTCTAAAGCTCTATGCATAGTGTCTACCGCAAGGGTTAGTGCATCTTCTCGGCTCTGTTTTCCGCAGCTGCCGCTGTGAAAAATTATCCTGTTTCCACCAAGAAGCTTAACCGCATGGCCACTCTCCTTAAAATATCGCAGGCTGCCGAGCCGCTTTTCCTCTTCAAGACCGCTCATAGATATATAGTAGGGTGCGTGCAACGAAATGGATATACCATGTTCTTTTGCATTGTTCTTTAAAGGTGTTGCCATTTTTTCACTTACCCTTACCCCGAGCCCGCACTGATATTCAAATGCCGTGAGACCAAATTCGGTAAGATATTGCGGTATCTGTTCTGATTTTTTATATCCCAGCGCGGTGAAGCTCTCTGCCTTACCTGCCGGCCCAAAAATAGCGGACAATGATGCTCCTTTCTACTGTATCTTTAAGCCCTTTTCCTCAAACCTTTTTAATAAACTTTTTTCAATTTTTCTTTTAAATGTTATACTTCTTATTTCAGCCGTAGAGGCAGGAACAACCAGAATGGTAGTAAGTCCTGCGGCATTGCCACCTGCTATATCTGTAAAAAGCTGATCGCCAACCATAGCACACTCATTAGCAGATAAATCTAGGTTGCTAAGAGCCTTTTTTATTCCTACCGATAGAGGCTTCAGGCTGTTGTATACATAGGGGAGTTTTACCAGTCGGCCAAACAGCTCTACCCTTGCTTTTTGGTTGTTGGAAACGAGACAACATTTTATGCCGGCATCGGTTAGCTCCTCTAGCTTTTCGGCTACATTTTTTAGCGGTTCTGGGTTATCGTGTTCACATAGCGTATTGTCGATATCAATTAATAGACCCTTAATATTATGCTCCTTCAAAAACTGTAAAGACATGCCACAGAAGGATTTAAGATAAAAATTTGGTCGCAAAATCATAGTCTATCCTTTATATTGTACTACAAATAAAACATTTCTGCAATCTCATCCTGATTGCCCTTCAATGTCTTTTCCTTAATTTCTCTTTGTTGCTTGGCTGTAACTCCAAAAAATTTTCGATAAACCTTTCCAAAATAGCTTTCGCTACTGAAGCCACACATGGTGGCTATCAAGGTGAGCGGATAGTTGGTTGAGATTACCAACTCGTGAGCCCTTTTAATTCTAACCTCGGTTAAATACACACCGGGTGTTACCCCGAAACACTCCTTAAAACTTCTAACAAGATGCTCTTTAGATATGCCAACAAGTTCACAAAGCTCCGCCACCCCAAAAACGGTGCCGAAGTTCTCCTCTATCTCCTGCCTTGCAATTTCCATCAATTCCTTATTCATATCAATATATTACCATACAAAATGCTGAAATGTCAATATTTTACCATTGATTTTTTATTATTTAGCGTTATGATAGATATATAGCAAATGCTAACGAATTAAAAGGAGTTTTTTATGGCAAGTATTTCATTAAAGAACATTAACAAAACCTATTCCGGAAACGTTGTAGCTGTTTCCGATTTTTGCATGGAAATTGCCGACAAAGAGTTTATTATTCTTGTTGGACCTTCCGGCTGTGGTAAATCCACAACACTTCGTATGATCGCAGGTCTTGAAGAGATCACCGGCGGTGAGCTCTACATCGGCGACCGTCTAGTTAACGACGTTGCTCCAAAAGATAGAGATATCGCGATGGTTTTCCAGAACTATGCTCTTTATCCTCATATGACTGTTTACAAGAACATGGCTTTCGGCCTTGAGCTTCGCAAAACACCTAAGGCAGAGATCGAGCAACGTGTTCGTGAAGCTGCTAAGATTCTTGATATCGAGCATCTTCTTGATCGTAAACCTAAGGCTCTTTCCGGTGGTCAGCGTCAGCGTGTTGCTCTCGGACGTGCTATGGTTCGTAACCCAGCAGTTTTCCTACTTGATGAGCCGCTCTCAAACCTTGACGCAAAGCTACGTACAGCTATGAGAACCGAGATCATTAAGCTTCACCAGAGACTTGGAACAACATTCGTATACGTTACACATGACCAGACAGAAGCTATGACCATGGGTGACCGTATCGTTGTTATGAAGGACGGATTCATCCAGCAGGTTGATACTCCTCAGAACCTTTATGATACACCTTGCAACATGTTTGTTGCCGGATTCATCGGCAGCCCACAGATGAACTTTGTAGATGCAGCACTAGGCAAGGATGGAAGCACCTACACACTAACTATCGGTGAAGACAAGGTTACAGTTCCTGCTGCTAAGGCTGACGCTGCTCTTGATGCATATGTTGGCAAAACAGTTAAGTTCGGTATCCGTCCTGAAGATATTTCAGACGATACGGAAGATATCTCAAAGTTCGGCAACACTCTTTCCGCTAAGGTTGAGGTTAGTGAGCTAATGGGTAGTGAGGTTTATCTCTACATCGATTACAGCGGCAACAAGATGATTGCCCGTGTAGACCCACACACAACAA
>CAYJBH010000018.1:40303-60898 GCA_964368625.1 uncultured Oscillospiraceae bacterium | reverse complement strand
GCCATTGGGTCACGACGGATAACACCCTGCTGACCTGCTGCTGCAAATGTTGTTTCGCTGGCCATGATAGAACCTACGAATACACCATGCTGCCAGTCGAAGCTTTGGTATACAAGTGGAGCTGTTTTTGCACGACGGCCACCAAATACGATAGCTGTAACCGGCACACCCTTCGGGTTTTCAAATTCAGTAGAGATGCAAGGGCAGTTACGTGCTGGTGCAGTGAAGCGGCTATTTGGATGAGCACCCTTATCGCCGGAAGCAGAATCCCACTTTTCGCCCTTCCAGTTAAGAGCATTGCTTGGAGGATTCTTGTCAAGACCTTCCCACCAAACTGTGTTCTCGTCTAGGTTATGAACAACGTTTGTAAAGATGGTGTCTTTTTGGGTAGAGATAAGTGCATTTGGGTTAGATTTCATGTTTGTTCCCGGTGCAACACCGAAGAAACCTGCTTCTGGGTTGATTGCATAAAGCTGGCCATCATCGCCAACATGCATCCAAGCAATATCATCACCTACGCAGAATACTTCATAACCTTTATCGAGGTAAGCTTTTGGTGGAATTAACATAGCAAGGTTTGTCTTACCACAGGCAGATGGGAATGCACCGGTGATATAATCAATAGTGCCATCTGGCTTTTTAAGACCAAGAATAAGCATATGCTCAGCCATCCAACCCTCTTTGTAACCCTGGTAGGAAGCAATGCGAAGTGCGAAACACTTTTTACCAAGAAGAACGTTACCGCCGTAACCGCTGTTGATACTCCAGATAGCGTTATCTTCTGGGAAATGCATGATATAACGATTCTCTTCATCGATATCAGCCTTACCATGAAGTCCACGAACAAAGTCGTTAGAATCACCAAGCTGATCTACTGCACCCTGGCCGATACGGCACATAATGTCCATGTTAAGAACAACATAGATACTGTCGGTAAGCTCAACACCCACCTTAGAGTAAGGAGAACCTAAAGGTCCCATGCAGTAAGGAATAACATACATTGTACGGCCGTTGTAGGCACCATCGAATAGACCCCTCATCTTTGTATAAGCTTCTTGAGGATCCATCCAGTTATTAGTTGCACCGGCATCTTCTTTTGACTTTGCACAAATAAATGTGCGATGCTCTACACGTGCAACGTCGTTAATTGCAGTACGGTGAATGTAGCAACCCGGAAGTTTTTCCTGGTTAAGTTCTTTCAGCTCGCCACTTGCAAGACTCTGCTTGCGAAGTTCTTTTAGCTGCTCCTCGCTGCCATCGATGAATACTACATCTGCAGGCTTAACGAGAGCCTTCATCTCGTCTATCCAGTTTAGTACATGCTTGTTTGTAAACATAAATTTAATGCCTCCGTATTTTTCTTGACTATATTTTAACACTATTTTCGCAATTTTGCAATATAGTTTTGATAAATTCTTAACTTATTTCACAACTTGCAATTCCGTTTAGACTAAGTTGTCCAATATTTCCGGCTAAATGCTCATAAAAACCTGCTGCAGCAATCATTTCAGCATTATCGCCACACAGCGAAACAGATGGCATAAAGAATTCTATCCCGGAGTTGTTACAATCACCGATAATCCTCTCTCTAAGCATAGAGTTAGCCGCCACGCCTCCTGCCATGCAGACTCTAGATGCACCAGTTTTTTTCGCTGCTAGCTTAAGGTTATCGGCAAGTATCGTAACCGTTTTTTGCTGAAAACATGCAGCTAACGAGTTCTTATCAACCGATTCGCCCTTCATTTCAAGATTGTTTTTCAAATTCATCACGGCGGTTTTAAGCCCTGAAAAACTTACATCAAACTCCCCTTCTACCTTGGGAGTAGGTAGCCTATATAGTGTAGGATCTCCTGTTAATGCAGCCTTAGCAACAGCGGGACCGCCGGGATATCCTAATCCGAGTATTCTTGAAACTTTATCAAATGCTTCCCCGGCAGCATCATCAACCGTTCTCCCCATTACCTCAAATTTAGTGTAATCTTTTACATAAACTATGTGGCTATGACCACCGGATGCAACTAGGCATAAAAATGGTGGTTTTAAATCCTTGTGCTCAATATATAGTGCGGCTATATGCCCGCGTAGATGATGCACCGGTATTAAAGGTATGTTTGCTGCATATGCATATGCCTTAGCAAAATTTATTCCAACTAATAATGCCCCAATTAATCCTGGTGCGTAGGTTACTGCAACTGCGTCCGGCTTTTCTAAACCCGCTTCCGATATAGCCTTGTTAACAACAAAAGTTATGCTTTCGATATGTCTTCTAGAAGCAAGTTCAGGAACAACGCCTCCATATATTCCGTGCTCCTGAGCCTGAGAGGCTATACAGCCGGATAAAACCAGTCTGCCATCTTCTACGATCGCCGCTGCAGTCTCATCACAGCTACTCTCAATTCCAAGTATTCTCATCTATCCTTCAATCATCTCCTTTTTATATAGAAAAGCATCATCATTAGGGTTAATATAGAACCCTTTTCTTGCTCCAATACATGTAAATCCGAGGCTCTCATAAAGCGAAATTGCTGCAATGTTCTTCGACCTAACCTCCAGATAAAGGTGATTAACACCCTTGCTCACCAACACTTTGTCCAGTTCGGTCAATAATGATTTTGCAATCCCTCTCCCCCTAAACCTCACATCAGTTATTATATTATTTAGATTAGCCTCATCACATACAGCATGACAGGAAAGATATGCCGTAATTTCATCACCATTCATCGCACAAAGTCCTATTGCACACGGGTTTTTCAGCTCTCCTTCAAGCTGTAATTCGCTCCATCCGTCATCTGTATATTTTTGCAACAAATATACTTGATGTAATATTTTTTCACTAAGCGGTACTATAATCATTAATGTGCCTCTAGCCAGTTAATCCCACTTCCGGTCTCTGCAACCATGTCGACTCCAAACCTTACAGCATTCTCCATTTCCTGTTGGAGTAACTCTTTAATCTTTTCGGTCAAACTGCTATCACACTCAACAAGAAGTTCATCATGCACCTGAAGTATTAGCTTCGCGTCAAGCTCTAATTCTTCTATCTTGTCATGCACCCTTATCATTGCAAGTTTAATTATATCTGCCGCAGTACCCTGTATAGGAGTGTTCATTGCAATACGCTCACCCATCTTTTTTACATTAGCATTTCCTGCTTTAAGCTCCGGAATAAGTCTACGTCTACCAAAATACGTCGTTACATATCCATCAGATTTTGCACTATCAACAGTTTCTTTTAAATATTTATCAACTCCAGAAAACTCTGAAAGATAATTTTTAATAAAGTGATCTGCCTCCTTAACCGTTACTCCTATGTCCTTTGCTAATGAAAAAGCCCCTATTCCATAAACGATTCCAAAATTAACTGCCTTTGCACTTCTTCTCATCTCCTCGGTAACCATCAAGGGCGGCATTTCGAAAACCTTTGCCGCAGTGGTAAGATGAATATCCTCACCGGATTGGAAGGCACTTTTCATCTCCTTGTCGTTCGAGAGTGCAGCAAGAATTCTAAGTTCTATTTGAGAATAGTCAGCATCAACTAAAACTCTTCCTTTAGGTGCAACAAAAAATCTTCTAAGCTCCCTACCAAGCTCTGTTCTAATCGGTATATTTTGCAGGTTTGGTTCTTTAGAACTTATTCTGCCGGTTCGTGTCTCTGTTTGTTTAAAAAAGGTGTGTATTCTTCCATCTTCATCTATCTGCGAAATTAAACCCTCAACATATGTCGACACTAATTTTTGCAAGGTTCTATATTCAAGTATCTTTGCTATCACCGGGTGATATAGCTTTAACCTATCAAGAGTTTCTGCATCGGTAGAGTAACCGGATTTTGTCTTTTTACCGGTTGGCAACTCTAATACCTCAAATAATGCTACACCTAACTGTTTTGGTGAATTTATGTTAAACTCATAACCTACCTGCTCATATATGTCTTTAACCAGCACTTGTGACCTGTCGGTCAACTGTGCACCAAAATTCTGTATACCATCTCGGTCAACAGCAAATCCAAACAGTTCCATATCTGATAACACCTTTGAAAGAGGAAGCTCAATATCGTTGTGTAACTTCTCCATACCACAATCGGATAGCTCTTTTTTAAGAAGTTCAAATAATGTAACTACACTATCAATATTTTTTTCTGAACCTATTCCATACTCTACAGCAAGGTCGCCAATATCATATCCTTTTGCAGAAGGGTTTAACAGGTATGCTGCAATCTTTGCATCGAAAACTATATTTCTAACCTCGTAGCCTTTAGCTAGTGAAATTTTTAATAATGCCTTTGCATCAAAACAATATTTTTCAGCGTTTGATGATAGAAGTTCAACCAGCCTTTGATCGTTAGGCTCAAACTCTTCATATTTGCTTTCGTCTGTTGCAATAATTATTTCATCACAAATAATATAGATTTTTTTTGAATCAAAATTTATCTCTCCTTTAGTCAATTCAGCTGATTTGTGTTGACTTATCACCTTGATGCTGTCTAGTCCAAGGCGTTCCTTCAGCTTATTCATTTCTAACCTTGTTAGTATTTTCACGGCTTTTTCAGGGTTGCCCGCAGTTTTAATATAGCTGTTAGGATTAGTGTCTATAGGCACATTACAGTTAATTTCGGCGAGTGTTCGGCTTAACATCACCATTTCTTTTGAATCGATTAATTTTTGCCTTGCAGCCGGCTTAATTTCCTTACTATCTATGTTTTCATATATACTTTTAATGCTTCCAAATGTTGAAATAAGTTTGCAAGCGGTAACCTCTCCTATACCCTTAGCACCCGGTATTTTATCTGAAGCATCTCCAGCCAAACCTTTAACATCTATGAGTTGTTTCGGGGAAACCCCATATTTTTGCATGATAGCATCTTCATCAACAAGGCTCGTTTCTCCTCGCCCAAATTGTGTAGTGGTTAATAATAGTTTCACAGATTTAGTAACAAGTTGTTGACCATCGCGGTCACCACTTGCGATAATGCATTCAATTCCGTTTTCAGAGCAGCTTCTCGATAATGTTCCTAAAATATCGTCTGCTTCGTACCCTTCGCAGCTTATTATGCTATACCCCAGCTGTTCTAGTAGTTCCTTTACAATCGGAAGCTGACTTTTTAGCTCCTCAGGCATAGGTGATCGTCCCGCCTTGTACCCTTCATACAGATCATGACGAAATGTTTTTTTAGGCAAATCAAATGCAACCGCTACGGCTTCAGGCATTTCCTGTTCCATTAACTTTAGCAAAATATTCATAAATCCAACAACAGCATTGGTGAACTCTCCCTGCTTTGTTGAGAGAAGCTTAATTCCATAAAATGCTCTATTTATTACACTGTTGCCATCTATACATAAAAGTTTCACGCACTCCTCCAAAAATATTTTATTTTATTATTTTTAGTATATCATAAAAAGCAATTTTATGGTATACTTATACAGTTAAAAAACTAATTATTTATTTATCTAGTAATCTAGTTTGATCTAGCTAATCATAGTATTTTTTATGCACTTAGAAATTCTATAATCAAATAATATGCATAATTATTAAAGAAAGGAACTTCCTATATATGGCTTCATTCTGTGGTGTTGATCTTTCCCTAGGTGCTATACTAGCGCCAATGGCCGGCTTCACCGATGATATATTTCGCTGTCTATGTGCAGAAAACGGTGCAATAATAACTATATCAGAAATGGTTAGTGCCCGAGCTGTTACACTAGGTGATACAAAGAGTGGTGAGCTATGCAAGAACTACTCCGGGCTAGCTCCGTTTGGTATTCAACTATTTGGATCTCGACCTCAAGACTTTAGCATTGCAGCACAAAGATTATTGCAGTATAAACCTGACTTTTTTGATATTAACTGTGGCTGTCCCGCTCCAAAAATAACCGGCTCAGGCGGAGGAAGCTCTCTTCTTAGAACTCCGGAAATTATTGGTGAAATTGTGCTTGCTGTTAAAAACTCATCAGGATTACCTGTTTCAATAAAGTTGCGTACAGGGATTGATGGTGAGCCTTCGGCCATTGCGGCTGCAATATGCGGCGAACAAGGTGGCGCAGATCTTGTTACGGTACATGGTCGATATCAAAAACAAGGATATAGGCCACCGGTAGATTATGACATTGCTTTAAAGGTAAAACAGAATATCGCCGTGCCAATGATTTATAACGGTGATATTTCTAATATTGATTCAGCGCTTTCTTCTTTAGAAAAGAGCAAGGCAGATGGTATAATGATTGGCAGAGCAGCATTAGGCAACCCGTTCGTATTTAATCTTTACTCAAAGAAAGCCCCGCCGACTTTGACCGATAGAGTCAACGCTTTGTATCACCACGCTGAACTTATTCATGAGCGCTACGGCCGAAATGGTTTGATAGCTTTCAGAACTCATATTACACATTATATTAAAGGGTTTCGTGATGCCGCCTCTTTGCGAAGAGAGGCAGTTAAGGTTTCAGAACTAGATGATGTTAAGTTAATTGCCGATCGCCTCTCAGCCGTTTCAATTGATTAATTTAATGTTAATTCATCAAGGTTTTTCGAATATGTGTTTAGCATATATTTATTAAAGTATTCAAGTTCAGGCAACCGCATGGCTAAAAGCGCCTTCTCTTGAGCCTTGAGTGCCGATTCAAAATCCTTATTTCCTCCGCTACACTCCTCAATACATTTAATTAATGCCGATAACTTATCCGCCGCTTTTAACAAACTTTTTTCATAATCATTAAGCACCTCTTGAAGTGCTATCGGTTGAATGTATTGACCAATGTCATTCGGCAGCAGTGAACAAAGCCGAATGACCGACTCTTTTTCAAGTTTCTTATACTGTGACTTTAGCTGATCATTCTGATATTTTACAGGTGTTGGCATATCTCCTGTAAGTATTTCACTGATATCATGGTATAATGCAGCAGTTGCTAACAGTTCCGGCCTCACATCATCTCTACTATATTCTTTGATGGCAATTACCCCAAGAATATGGGCAATCTGTGCAGTTTCAATACTGTGTTCTGCGAGATTTTCAGTTCTTAGTTGACGCATCAAACCCCATCTGTTAATAAATTTCATTCTTGCAAGTAGAGCCGAAAAAGAGTACATTTTGTTACCTCTAATAGTTATTTATACATAGATAGTTTAACCTACTGCAATTAATTAGTCAAGAAAGGATTACACAATTAATGGGAATCAGTTTTAAATACAGATATAAAAATTTCAGCAATAAGTCGGTTTTCTTTATTGCGCTCATAACGGCTTTTTTTATGCTATTACCC
This sequence comes from uncultured Oscillospiraceae bacterium, assembly GCA_964368625.1. Taxonomy (GTDB): domain Bacteria; phylum Bacillota; class Clostridia; order Oscillospirales; family Ruminococcaceae; genus CAYJBH01. The sequence goes on along the minus strand of CAYJBH010000018.1, from coordinate 53,648 downwards.
TTTTTAATATATGATAAAGGGTTCTTTTTATATTGCGGCGATTATAACTCACAACAGATTCCTTTTACCATAACGTTATCGCGCTGGTTCCACAGCGGACTAGATTCCTATAGCTTTGGCATTGACCTGGGTGGTTCATTCATTAATTCTTACTCTTTTTATACACTAGGCTCACCATTTGCTATGCTGTTGATGCTATTCCCGCAGCAAACCATTCCATATTTGATGCCTTTTATGATATGTATTAAATTTGCTACCGCCGCACTAACTGGATATATGTATTTAAAAAGATATATTAAAATTCCGGGTTATGCAGTTGCATCTGCTATGTTATATGCTTTTTCAGGTTTTTCTGTTTATAATATTTTCTTCAACCATTTTCTTGATCCGGTAGCATTGTTTCCTTTGTTGCTGTTCTCTCTTGATGCATTTTTTATTGACGACAAAAAAGGCGCATTCGCTATAGCTGTAGCTATCAATCTCCTTAATAACTACTTCTTTTTTACCGGTCAGGTAGTATTTCTGCTTATATATTTTATCGTTAAACTTGTTGTGGGTGAATATAAGTTAACGATTAAACGTTTTGGGGTTATCGCCATAGAAACTATTATCGGCCTAATGTTGGGAATGTTGTTTGCGCTGCCTGCCTTTATGAGCCTTCTTGAAAATCCGCGTTCAACAAGTTATAGCTATGGATTCAATCTTTTATTGCATGGTACCTCACAACAGTATGCTGCAATAATCAGTTCGTTGTTTTTACCTCCCGATCCTGCCTATATGCCGAATTTGTTTACCGACGGTGTTATTAAATGGACAAGTATGTCATCATATTTACCACTATTTTCAATTGCCGGTGTTGTTGCATTTTTTAGATCTAAGGAAAAATCATTTATTCAACCTGTGCTTATTATTTGTTTAATAATGGCTTTAGTTCCGATTCTCAATAGTGCCTTTTACGCATTTAATTCCAGCTATTATGCTAGATGGTTTTATATGCCAATATTAATTATGACATTAGCTACAGGTAAAGCACTTGAGGGCAGCAAAAGCAAATTAACCACAAGCGTTATAGCGGTTGCTCTAGCTACACTAATTTACACTTTATTTGGCTTAATACCAAACAAGGTAGATGGCGAAACAGTTATCGGCGTAACCAACCGTCCGCCGGTTTTTTGGTTAACTATAGGAACTTCCATTTTAGGGCTTGCTATACTCTTTCTCTGGATCAAAAAATTTAAACGCAGACCCTGCGAGTCACCAATACTATTAGCATTTTTGTGCGTCTTTTCAGTTTTCTATGGTGTTATTCATCTGGCAACAGGAAAAATTCCACAACTTGAGAACGACAGCAACTATAAATCTCAAAACTATGATTCAATGAATATTGATTTTTTTGCAGATGATGATGACTTTTTCCGTGTTGATCATTATAATGCCTATGACAACAACAGTATATTCTTAGATTTAAATGGAATACAGTTCTTTAACAGTGTTGTTAGTCCATCGATTTTAGAGTTCTACCCATCGGTTGGCGTCAAGCGTGATGTATCATCTAAACCAGAGTGGTCAAACTTTCCACTTCGCTCCTTGCTTTCGGTTAAATATCTTTTTGTTCCTATAGATGAGGAGCAAGATTTTTTAACTGATCAAACACTTTATGGGTTTAGCTACCACAAAACTGAAGCAGGGTTCAGTATTTATGAGAACAGTCTTTATCTTCCTATGGGCTTTGTTATGAATGAATATATAACAGAGGATGACTTTAACAGCGCTGCGGAAGCAAATCGATCTGCACTACTTTTAAAGGGTATAGTGTTAAACAATGATCAGATTGTAAAGTATGCCTCTTTTATGTCTGAAGTTCCTAAAAACGAACAAACCTTAACCTCGTTTGATGATGTATCAGCAGATGTTGACGCTATGATAACAGCAGATGATTTTACTGACACCGGAAACGGCTTTACTGCAAATGTATTTACCGACAAACAGTCACTTGTAATGTTTTCTGTTCCTTATGATAAGGGATTTACCGCATACGTTAACGGCATAGAAACACCAGTTGAAAAGGTAAATAACGGACTTACTGCAATTGCTGTTACTGCTGGGTATAGCTCTATAGTTTTTGAATACAAAACTCCGTTCTTGAATGTATCAATGGTGCTGTGCTTCATAGGAATAGTACTATATATAGTATATATTTTGTTTATTAGGTTCTATAGTGTCGCAAAAAGTAAAGTAATAAAGGATTAACTTGTCCTTTTTAGCTAAAATTTCTGGCTTAATGCCTTCACTTAATAATAGAAGCTAAAAAAAGTGATGTTAATTGCAAAAAATTACACATCAGACTTAATTAACCATATAGGTCAATTAATTAACTGATACATGATGTTATTAAAAAGGTAACTCGAATACCCAAAAAGTTAATATCATTACCCAACTTTAACATGTCATGTAACTTTATTGGGTGTCCGAAATTATTTCTGCAAAAGTAATGTTGGTTTTTCTATCAATCCTTTATCATTGACCATATAGTACGTCAAGTATTATTTAAATTATTTTATGATTACAACTCGTACTTTTATTGATATACTAACAAAGACTTATACAATATGTAGTATAAGTCTTTGTTGACCATTTTGGTCGTTTTGTGTGTTTTACTATTTTATATTTTTTATTGATTTTTTTTTGATTTTATGTTATTATTGTCATAGAAAAAAGTGAGGTTTTGTTCATGAATATCAAGGAAGTGCGAATTGGTACCTCGGCTGAGGTTTTTTCTTACTCCCGTTCGGGTGAAAGAATCAGCTTTAAAACAAAAATTGAAGAGGTTTCAGGCAAACACGGGGTTAAGGTTTGGGCCAACGATATATCTCCAAGACTTACCGGAGCCGATGAGTTCGAGCTTTTTATCCGTGAGGGCTCAGAAGACTATATGTGGGAGGCCGATAATTATGGCCTTAAAAACTCAAAGGAAGGCTTTGCTGTTCTCGATTTAAGATTACATTATCCTGTTGCTAAAATTTCATCCAGGAGAGCGCATTTTAGACTTACACATATTGTTTCCGGTGAACTTTTATATCTCGACCACAATAATAAATCTGCGGTAGAGGCTGTAGACCTTGTTGATGTTAGTGCCGGTGGTGTAGCATTTTTATCCGATGTCTCGTTAACACCTTCACATAATGCAAAGCTAAGGTTTCCATTAGATAGTGATGTTTTATTATTAAATTTTCAAGTAGTTTCAAAGGATTCCATGCCACCTGGATTTAAAAAGAATTATAGATATCGCTGTAAGTGGGTGAATCTAAGCTCTAGCGTTGAAGAATCAATAGTTCGTCATATATTTAAAATGCAGCAATCTAAACGGTAGTTTCGTTAATTATTTCAATTGATCTAACAGCCATTTCCTTAATTAAGTTTGAATTATAGGAGATGGTTGTTTTTTTTGTGCCATGATGAGCGCTCCATCTACCAACCCATCTCTCTAATTCCTTTTCATCATATAAAACTGATGAAATCCTTTTGTTGTATCCGGTAATTATTTCACAAAGCTCCTGCTGTGTTAAATTTAACCTTCGATACAGCTTTTCAGCCTTTTCTTTGTTGCTATTTGCCTCCATTTTAATAAATTCAGGAAGAAATACCGAACAGGCAAATCCGTGTGATATTCCTTTTTCCTCACTTAATGGATAACTTAAAAGGTGGCATAGTGCCGTTCCGGTTGTATTTATAGCAAGGCCACCGTAAATTGAGGCTATGTACAATTTTTCACGTTGCCAGACTGTAATGTTGCTAAAGTCCTTTATCTCGTTTAATGTTTCAAGTCCTAGTTTGAGTCCTTCTACTACAAAATTTTCTGATATTATGTCAGATGTTTTTACAAAATATGACTCTATACAATGGCTTATAGAATCAAGTGCTGTGCTTATTGTAAAATGTTCTGATAAACTTTTGGTGTATTCTGGATCTCCGTATGCTACCGTTGCGTAGCAATCGAACCCTGTAAACGAACCCTTTTGGCCATTATCGTCTCTAGTTAAAACTGAATAAGGTGTAACCTCGCTACCTGTTCCGGCGGTTGTTCCTATTAAAACAATCGGCAATGCTTTATTTTCCCATCCTTCAAACAGCCCATATTGTGCAAGTTCAGGGTTGCTTGCATATACTGCTACTGCCTTTGCCGCATCAAGTGGTGATCCACCGCCTATTCCCACAACAAATTCTGCCTTAGCCTGTATAGCAAGTCTTCCCGCCTTGTAACAGCTGGATACCATTGGATTTTGTTCAACCTCATCGAATATTACATATTGTATTTTATTTTTTTTCAATACCATGAGTAAATCGTCTAATGCTCCACAACTCTTTGCAGAACTCTTTCCGGTTACTATTATACAGCTTTTTCCGAGACTAATAAGCTCAAAAGAATGCTTATTAACACAATTTTCCCCTGTAAAGAGTTTTGTTGGCATATAAAATTTACAATTCATGGTTATTATTCTCCAAAAACGTATATACTATTTATCTTGATTTTCGTAGATTATTATTAATCCGCCATTTAATACCGAGATATCAGCCTCTTTACCGATAAATTCGTTGCTAATACCTAAAGGGTAGCCGGCAGTAACAGTTATGTCGTTAACCTCATATTTTAGGCCGCTAATTGTTACACACTCAGCATCTCTTCCTATACAGAAGATGGATATTACTCCTTTATAATCTGCAGAAAAATGCATTGTTCCATTAAGTAGGTATGCTATTGATATATCATTATTGCAAAGTACAGCTCGCCCGCCCTGCTCTGATATAAATGAGAGTAGCTGAATATTAGCAATGGTATGGTCTAACCTCCCACCGAGTGCACCATATATAATAAATTGCTTATATCCGGCTGCAAAGCCCTCATTCACCGCTAGCATTAGGTCGGTTTCATCCTTTTCACTTGGGTGAAGTTTAGTTTTAACCTCTTTTGGAATATACCCAAGAGAATCAAAATCGCCTACAACAAGGCTTGGAAGAATTTTTACGCTTTTTAGATACTCGTATCCACCATCGGCCGCAATAATAAGGCTAGTATTGGGATTTATTATATCTATCTTCGCATCATCATATTGTCCTGCAGCAAAAATATAGCATATTTTATCGTAATCATTCACAGCGAAATACTTCCTTTTAGAAATCTATAAACAACTTACTAAAATTATAACATTAAACATCACAATATTCAACCGATTTATATTTCAATTATGTTGAAATTAGTTTGCTGATAGTATATACTACACTAAGAGGAACTATTAGTTGAAAGGTACATAGATGGAAATAATACAGCTACTGGCTAAGGAGTTTGGTTTAAGTGCAGGGATTGTTGAGGACACTGTCTCTCTTATCGATGATGGAAACACAATTCCTTTTATAGCAAGATATCGTAAAGAGGTTACAGGCTCGATGGATGATCAGATTCTTCGTAAGCTAAGCGAACGCCTTACCTATCTTCGCAATCTTCAGGCTAGAAAAGTGGAGGTTGAAAACTCCATAACCGATCAGGGTAAAATGACAGATGATATTGCTGCAGCCTTGCTTAAGGCTACTACCCTTGCCGCTGTTGAGGATATATACAGACCATACAAGCAAAAGAGAAAGACTCGTGCAAGCATTGCAAAAGCTCGAGGACTTGAGCCGCTCGCACTACGCATATTGGAACAGAACACCGGGGACGACCCTTTCCTACTTGCAAAAGAGTATGTTGATGAGGAAAAAGAGGTTCCCGACTTGGAATCTGCTCTTGCAGGGGCAAGAGACATTATGGCTGAGAGTTTTTCTGATGATGCTGACAATCGTAACGCTTTGCGTGTTTACTACCAAAGAAATGCAAAGGTTGTTTCCAGGGCTGCAAAAGAAGAGGACAGCGTTTACAGTAGCTATTACCAATATTCTGAGCCGTACAATAAGATGGTTGGACACAGAATCTTAGCCCTTGATAGAGGTGAGAAGGAGGGCTTTTTAAAGGTAGATGTTGAAGTTGACAACCAGGAAGCCACTGCAATTATTGTAGAAAGATATGTAAAAAAAGGGCAGTGTCTTTGTTCTGAACAGGTTAAATTGTCAGCTCAAGATAGCTTTACCAGATTAATACACCCCTCACTAGAGCGAGAACTTAGAAGCGGTTTAACCGATATGGCCTCGGAGGGTGCAATAAAGGTATTTGGACAAAATCTTCGACAGCTGTTGTTGCAACCACCAGTAAGAGGTAGGGTTGCAATGGGATTAGACCCTGGGTATCGCATGGGATGTAAAGTTGCTGTGGTAGATGAAATTGGCTTAGTATTGGATACCGCTGTAATCTATCCCGTTGAGCAGTTCGGAAAGGTAGCAGCGGCTCAGAGAACCGTAAAAGATTTAATTAAAAAGCATTCTGTTAAGGTCTTAGCCATAGGAAACGGTACTGCAGGACGTGAAACCGAGCTCTTTGCAGCAAACGTTTTAAAACAGCTTTCTCTTGAAAATATAAACGCAGAGTATACCGTTGTTAACGAGGCAGGTGCAAGTGTGTATTCTGCATCCGAGCTTGCGGCAGAAGAGTTTCCGCAATTTGACGTTAATCTAAGAAGTGCCGTCTCTATTGCTCGTAGGTTGCAGGATCCCCTTGCCGAGCTTGTTAAGATAGACCCAAAAGCCGTTGGTGTTGGTCAGTATCAGCATGATATGCCACCACAACGCCTTGCCGGTGCGCTTAACGGCGTTGTTGAGGACTGTGTTAACACCGTAGGCGTTGAGCTTAACACCGCATCTGCACCCTTGCTAGAGCGTGTTGCCGGGCTTGGGGCAGTTACGGCAAAAAACATAGTAAAGCTGCGTGAAGAAAAGGGAGCTTTTAAAAACCGAAAAGAGCTGTTAAAGGTTCCAAAGCTCGGCCCGAAAGCATATCAACAATGTGCCGGCTTTTTAAGGCTAAACGATGGAAACAATCCACTTGATAAAACTGCAGTACATCCCGAAAGCTATTCAGCTGCCGAAGAACTTTTAACATTTTGCGGCTACAAGGTAGAAGATATCGGAACCTCGGCCATCACCGATCTTACTACAAAAGCAAAAAGCATTGGTCATGATGAGCTTGCAAGACAACTTAATATAGGTAAGCCCACCTTACTTGATATACTTGATGAGCTGCTACGTCCCGGCAGAGATATTCGGGATACCCTGCCACCACCAATGCTTCGCAGCGACGTATTAGACATGGAGGATTTGCTGCCCGGTATGGAACTTACCGGAACGGTAAGAAACGTGGTCGACTTTGGCGCTTTTATAGATATTGGCGTACATCAGGATGGCCTTGTTCACATCAGCCGTATAACAAATCGTTTTTTAAAGCATCCTAGCGAGGAGCTATCTGTCGGTGATATTGTAACCGTTTGGGTAATGGAGATAGACAAAAAGAAGGGACGCATATCCCTTACCATGAAAAAGCCCGACTAACCCCCTCTTGAGTGGAGCACAAAATGATTAAACTGGATTATATTGATAACGGCAGCCCGTTTGATTGGGGTAAAACCTCCGGAGATTACGCAAGGTTTAGAGACATATATCCGGATGAGTTTTACAATAAAATAATCTCTCTTGGGCTATGTGTTAAAGGACAAAGTGTTCTGGATCTCGGAACCGGAACAGGAGTTTTGCCTCGAAACCTATATAAACACGGTGCGAAATTTCTGGGCGCGGATATTTCTCAAAACCAGATCAATTATGCAATAAAACTATCTGAAGAAAAAAACATGGACATAAAGTATGTTGTTAGCTCAGCAGAAAACATTAATTTTATTGAAGAATCATTTGATGTTGTTACCGCCTGCCAGTGTTTTTGGTATTTTGATACCAATGTTGCTATTCCCAATATACATCGAGTATTAAAAAAAAACGGTTATTTTGTGGTAATGAGCATGGAGTGGTTACCTTTTGAAGACGATATTGCTAGGTCAAGTGAAGAGCTTGTTTTAAAGTATAACCCAAATTGGCAGGGAGCAAATTTTACAAGAGACAAAAATATCACCACCGAATGGGCAAAGAATTTGTTCATGGTTGAGGAAAACATAGATTTCGATGTTAATGTTAATTTCACCCGTGAGAGTTGGCACGGCAGAATAAAGGCATGTAGGGGTATCGGCGCTTCATCTTTATCCGATTCCGAGATTGCCGATTGGGAAAAAGAACATATTGAATTTACGAAAACCATCCCTGCATCTTTTAGCATTTTACACAACTGTAATATAGTTAAGCTGAAAAAAACATAGAACAGATTTATTAGCCTAACTGATTGTGAAACCCCATTGAGTAGAAAAACATATAATAGTGTAATATCTGTATAAGTACAACTAAGAAAGGAAGAGTTATGTTTAGTATATCCAATTTTTTTGATAATGATGATGTAAAAACAATCGACCAGCTCGGAGCATTTTGGGTCGTTGAATACCAACGAGACCTCAGTGTTACCCAGGTTGATGCAATGATCGCATATTACAGCAGCAAGATGAACGTGCGTAGGCGGCAGGTTGTCTGTGATGTTAGTAAATCTAACGTAACTGTTCAGGCAGGGGCAATGCAGTGGACAGTTGGCAACGTTAACGCCACTACTGGTGTTAAGGGTGTAGGCGATCTTCTCGGCAAGGCAATAAGGGGAAGCGTTACCGGTGAATCTGCCATTAAACCGGAATACACCGGCAACGGAACCTTAGTGTTAGAACCCACCTATAAACACATTATACTTTTAAATCTCAGCGAATGGAACGGATCTGTAGTTTTGGATGACGGTTTATTTTTAGCCTGTGAATCTTCCGTTACCCACAAAGCGGTGATGCGATCTAACCTTAGCTCAGCGGCACTGGGAAAAGAAGGCCTTTTTAACCTCGGACTAACCGGCAACGGTATTGTTTGCCTGGAATCTGCTTGTCCTAAAGAGGAGCTTGTTGAAATAACCCTTGAAAACGATGTTTTAAAGGTGGACGGCAACATGGCCATTGCCTGGAGCGGCTGCCTTGATTTCACCGTTGAACGTAGCGGTAAATCACTAATAGGATCGGCAGCATCGGGTGAAGGCCTTGTTAATGTTTACAGGGGAACAGGACGGGTTTTATTAGCACCGGTAATAAAATAGAAAGAGCTATCACTATTTCGGTGTAGCGATTAGGGTTTATACATTCTTCCGCCTTTTGCGAGGGCAGTAGCCTTCGTTATTATCTAAAAGGAGTAATCACCATTCTTCTTACCGGTATGTTAATATAATTTATTGAACTATATCGAGGTTTGCTATGAAAAGCCCCGGCTTTTCAAGGATCTGGGGCATCTGTTTCAAATCTTTGATTTGAGTAATGGGTCATATATATATCTTATAAGCAGCATTATTTTGCATAATAGATTACAAAAAGGTACTATATGGAATATTTTAAAAATAGAAAAAATGTTGATTTATATACTGCAATGATGGCTGAGTGTGATAATAGTTTTGTGATAAGCGAAATAAATAAAATCCTTCCTGCAGGTAGAAGCCTTTTAGAACTTGGAATGGGAACCGGTGTAGATTTAATTTCACTATCTGGCACCTATGATGTTATTGGAAGTGATAGCTCACATTTTTTTGTAGATGACTTTAAGAATAAAAGTAACGTAGAAGTAAAGGTTTTAGATGCAGTTGATATAAATATCAATCGTAGTTTTGATTGTATTTATTCAAATAAAGTTCTACAGCATTTATCAAAAGAAGATTTTGTGAAATCACTGAAAAGCCAGTGCGCTCACCTTTATGAAGAAGGTATAATTTTTGCTACTTTATGGGCTGGTGAGTATCGAGAAGAATTTGAATTTGATGGACAATTAAGATTTATTTATTATGATGAAAAAACATTAAAGGAACTTATTCCGAAAGAGTTGGAGTTAGAGCAACTGATTTATTATTCAGAATTTGAACCAAACGACTCGTTTATTATTATTTTCCGCAGAAAATTTGCATAACACTCAAAAAGAAGCTATCACATTTGTGACAGCTTCTTTAATATTATGAATTGTTAATAACAACTTATAATATCTTTATTGTGGAATTTTTATGATAACGGTGGTTCCCTTTCCCTCGCTACTTGTAAGCTCTATTTCTCCCGAGTGAACCGCAACAGCATGTTTTACAATACTTAAACCAAGACCGGTTCCGCCGTTACTTCTGCAACGACTTTTTTCCACCCTATAGAAACGTTCAAACACCCTCGACTGTTCATCTAATGGTATACCTATTCCTGTATCAGTTACCTTTATTGAGATTACTCCGTCTGTCTCTTCGAGAATAATAGTTACAGACCCATTTTCTTTATTGTACTCAATTGCATTATCTAAGATGTTAAAAATGCACTCCTTTATTACGGTTGAAATAGCTTTTACCGAAATAGTTTTTTGTGCTTCAAGTTGTATTTCAACCTGCTTTTTTTCTGCCTTTTGAGTCAACTGCTCAATAACAGTTTTGGAAAGCTCTGTTAGGTCAACGTCTTCTTTGCTCATACCTTTTGCATCCTCGTCGAGCTGAGAAAGCTTAATAATATCCTGAATGAGAAATCCCATTCTAATACTTTCGTCGTATATTTTTTCTATAAAGCGTGATTTATCTTCTTCCTGAACCATATTGTTTTTCAGCAGCTCTGCGTAGCCTGAAATTGTTTGAAGGGGTGTTTTAAGCTCATGGGAAACATTTGCTGAAAATTCCCTTCTCATCCTCTCAGCATAATGTTGTTGGGTGCTGTCCACAAACATAATAATGCTACCTCCGGATTCTATAGTTGAAATTGAAACATGGTATATCTTATTATTCTCTTCAATTTCAATGTTTCCATTTACCGCTTTTTCAACTAATTCATTTATCTTTTCAAAATATTCCCCTCGATGTACCTCTAAAATAATTTTACCTATGCAATCTTCTGCATCCCTGCCCAGCAAAGCAAGTGCGGCGCGATTAATACTTATTATTACGCCCTGTTTGTTAAGAACAATCAGCCCTTCCTCCATATGTGCCATTATTCCGCTTAGTTCATCTCGCATATTCTGCATATCCTTGGTTTGCGATTTAAGTTGGTTGTTCTGCTTTTCAATGCGAAGCAATAACGGTGATAGCTCAATATATGTATTATTCTCTGTTGGGCTTTCAATGTTTATGGAGTTAATTGGTTTAACAAACCTTCCGGTTATCCTTTTCGCAAGAAGGAAGCTGGCAAAAAGCACCACTATAAAGCAGATTAACACATAAGGAATGCTATTTAAAAACATTCTGAAAACCGTATCGCTTGTTAATGACACTCGTAGCACATTTCCGCTGTCTATCTCAAGTGCGTAGTAATAAGTTTGTTGCTGGATTGTATCAGAATATCTTGTTGCACTGCCTACACCTGTACTCAGTGCCTGTATAACCTCCGGTCTGTCGCTATGGTTTTCTGTCGTTTCCGAACGATTATCGAAAAGAATTTCACCCTCGGCAGAGATTAAGGTAATTCTAAAGGTTGCACTTGGTGCATTCTGTAAAGAAACCGTATTGTCGTCCTCTGATGCATCAAGTATTTTTTGATAGTCGATCGCAGTTTGCCTTACATTCAGGTTCATATTCTGGGTATAGCCATGATACATAATATAGCTGATCAGGATGCTAACAAGCAGGGCCGTTAAGGCACAGCTAAAAAACATGTATCTAAAAATTCTTATCTTCATATTAAGTTGCCCTTTGATTTGTTACTAGTTTATATTAGTCGGTCTCTTGATCCTTGTTACAGATGCTATACCCAACCCCTCGAATTGTTTGTATTTGGCTTCCAGCATCTCCAAGCTTTTGCCGGAGGCTTCGCATATGAACATCAACGGTTCGAGTTTCCCCGTTAAAATCGTATCCCCAAACTGTATTTAAGAGGTTATCTCGGGTAAAAACTCGTTCAGGTTCTTTCATTAATATCCAGAGAATTTCAAATTCTTTATAGGTTAAATTAACAATACGTGAATAGGCAGTAACCGTTCGCTTTTTTGAATCAAGCAAAATGTTTCCCACCTTTAATGTTTCCTGTTTGTTTTCACTCTCAAGATTGCTTTTCCTACGTAAAAGAGCCTTTACGCGTGCGAGCAATTCCATCATGCCAAAGGGTTTTACTAAATAATCATCAGCGCCAGTATCAAGCCCAAAAACTTTATCAAATTCGGTTCCTTTGGCTGTTGCAAGCATAACCAAAACTTTGTCGGTTCTAGTGTCGGAACGAAGAGATTGTAATATCTCGATTCCATCTTTACCGGGCAACATTATATCAAGGATAACAAGATCGGGAATCTCGGAATAAACCACCTGATACATATCCTCGGCATTTGAAAAACCCTTTACTTCAAAGCCGGTACTTTGTAATGTGTAAATTATAAGCTCACGAATGCTATCGTCATCCTCTACGCAATAAATCAATGTTATACCTCATTATAGTTTCTTTTCATGCTCACCGGTAATGGAGAATAAAACCCACCCAGCAATGTTGGTAGCATGGTCTCCGATACGTTCAAGGTACTTTGCTATCATCAATAGATCCAGAACACCTTCGTTATTTTCTTTAGTTCCGGCAACTAGTAACAGGTCGTTTTTCACCTCTAAAAAAAGAGTATCAACTATATCATCATCTTTAATTACTGCCAACGCAAGTTCTTTATCTTTTGCTACATATGCGTCTATGCATCTGCTCACCATGTTTATTGTAGCCGTTGCCATATCTCTTATATGATGCACTTTATCTTTAATAGATATTTTTTCTGTTGTAACTATCTCGGCAATATCTTCAGCCTGATCACCAATTCTTTCCATATCTGTTATCATCTTTAAAGCCGCAGAAATAAGTCTTAAATCGTGAGCTACCGGCTGCTGTTGCAACAACATTTTAAGGCACACCGACTCAATTTCTCGCTCCTTCTGATCTATAAGGTGGCCATTTTCCAAAACCTGATGTGCAAGATTAATATCATCCTCGGTAAAAGCTTTTGAAGATTTTGCTATAGCTGTTTCACAGAGTGAACCCATAACAATTAATTCCTTATTTAGGAATTCCAACTGTTCATCAAATCTCTTTCTCATTAACCAAATCTCCCTGTTATGTAATCCTCTGTGCGCTTATCCTTTGGTACGCTAAACAGCTCTTCACTATCGTTAAACTCAATAACCTCTCCAAGTAGGAAAAAAGCGGTGTTATCTGAAATACGTACTGCCTGTTGCATGTTATGTGTTACTATGATTATAGTATAATCATCTTTTAGACTAATTGCAAGTTCTTCTATCTTAGATGTTGATATAGGATCAAGTGCACTGGTA
>CAYJBH010000018.1:0-40293 GCA_964368625.1 uncultured Oscillospiraceae bacterium | reverse complement strand
CCTTTGGTTTTACAGCCAGTGCTCTGGCTATACATAGTCGCTGTTGTTGTCCACCAGACAAACTTAGGGCGCTTTTTTTAAGCCTATCCTTTACCTCATCCCAAAGCGCTGCTGCCTTTAAACTTTCTTCAACCAGCTGATCTGTCTGTGCATGGGTAAGATGTCCATGAAGTCTCGGTCCGTATGCAACATTGTCGTAGATACTCATGGGGAACGGATTCGGCTTTTGAAAAACCATCCCTACCTGTTTTCTTAGCATTGTAACATCAACTTCTTTGCCAAAAATGCTGGAACCCTCAAATAATATCTCGCCCTCTGTTTTAACCGTTGAGATAAGGTCGTTCATCCTGTTTAGCGACTTAATAAATGTAGACTTACCACAACCAGACGGACCGATAAGTGCTGTTATTTGTTTTTCCGGCATATCGAGATTTATGTTTTTTAAGGCCTGAAAATCTCCATAATAGAGGTTAAATTCCTCCGCCTTCATTATTGTGCTTCCTGTAACCATAATTATGATTATTCCTTTCTGTTATCTATCCTTCTTTAGCCTTTTTTGAACCAACTTTGTAGTAATATTAAGAACTAATACCAAGGCAAGCAATATAGTTGCAATAGCAAAACCTACGCCAAATTCTCCACGCTCGGCAACATACATATATAACGCTACCGACAACGTTCCACCACTACTGGAGTAAGCTGTAAATATGTTGGTTAGCGCTCCTGCTGCAAGACCTGCTGTAAAAAGAAGTGCTGCACTCTCGCCTACGATACGCCCTACCGAGAGAATACATCCGGTTATTATACCGTCGAGGCAACATGGCAATATAATTGTTCTTATCATATACCATTTGGTGGAACCAAGCCCAAGCGCTCCTTCACGATAGGATTGTGGAACGGTTTTTAGGCTTTCCTGGGTTGTTCTTATAATTATAGGAAGGATGATAATAACCAAGGTAAGACATCCTGTTAACAAACTTAATTTAAATCCGAGTAGCTGACCAAAAAACATCATTCCAACAAGGCCATATATTATGGACGGTATTGCTGCCAGAACCTCCACAGTAGCCTCAATTACCATCAACACCTTTTTACTAGTTACATATTCGGTGAGGTAGATAGCAGCCCCTATACCCAGAGGAAGTACTATAGCAAGGGAAAGCAGAATAACATATAAGGTGTTAAGTATATTAGGAAGAATACCTATAGTTTTTTCTCGGTGACTCGGAGCTGTTGAGATAAGCTCCCAGGTTATATTCGGCACTCCCTGAACCAAGATGTAACCGATTATTCCAACAAGAAACAGAACGGTAATTACTGCAGCTGAATATACGCATACCTTTAAAATGCTGTCCTTAACAAGCCTTTTTTTTCTCATCTATCTTTTCCTCCGCTTTTAATAAGGATATTCATAACCGCATTAATAATCAAAATAAACACAAACAACACAAGTCCAATGGAGAATAGGGCATCACGATGTAGTCCGCTGGCATAACCCATATCCTTTGCTATAGAAGTTGTTAAAAGAGCAACGCTCTCAAAAAGCTCAGGCATGTTGGCAACATTTCCGGCAACCATCATTACAGCCATTGCTTCACCTATAGCTCGTCCCACACCGAGAACTATACCTGCAGCTATTCCGTTTTTTGCAGCTGGTATAGTAACCTTAAATACCGTTTCGGTATGGCTCGCGCCAAGAGCAAGGCTAGCCTCTTCATATTCATGAGGAACCGCTTTTAATGCAGTTTCACTAATCGATATAATGGAAGGGAGCACCATAATCATGAGCACTATAATAGCAGCCAACAAACCTGAACCTTTAGGCAATCCAAAAACATCAGCTATTGCCGGAACCAAAAACATAGCACCAACCAAACCATATACAACGCTTGGAATTCCTGATAGCAACTCCACAGCAGGCCTAACAAGTGATGCTGCTAAGCTTTTTGCATATTTTGAAAGGAATACTGCCGTTAAAACACCAATTGGTATTCCAATCAATATAGCCCCTCCGGTGGCATAGATACTGGAAAGCATTATAGGCCAGATGCCATATTCCGGATTCGTACTGTTTGCAGGATCCCAAACGGTGCCAAAAATGAAATCAAATAATCCAATTTCTATTATAGCCGGAAGACCGGAAATAATCATGTATATTGAAATAAGTGCAACAAAGGCAATCGCAGTTAACCCACAGATTAAGAATACGACATTCATTATCTTTTCTGTTATTTTTTTAACCTTCATTTAGTAGGCCGTTCCTCTCTGTTTGTTTTTCCGGTTTAAGGCTGTCGCAACCATGCGACAGCCTTATAGTGTCTCTATATTTAGTTATATTTAATTTAGTGGTACTGCACCGGCATCACGGATAAGTTCAGTAGTTGCTTCACTTAAAGCCCACTCCATAAAGGCTGCAACTGTTTCATTTTCTTCGCCGGTTAATGTTGCGAATACAAATGGGCGCTGAATCTGATAGGAGCCATCCTTAACTGCTTCTTCGGAAGGAGCAACACCGTCAATCGAAACTACGTTAACTTCTTCAGAAACAGAAGATATAGATACGTAACCGATAGCGCCTTCTATAGATTGAACACTTGCCTTAACACCACCGCCTGATGCTTGTTCTTCGTCGTATGCACACATATCCTCTACATCAACGATACTCTCAAATCCATCACGAGTACCGGAGGCTGAGTCGCGACCTATAACCACTATTTCACTATCACTTCCGCCAACCTCACTCCAGTTGGTTATCTCACCTTTGTAGATGGAGGCAAGAGTTGCCATATCAAGATCTGCCACTGTATTAGCGCTGTTAACTATAATTGCGATACCGTCTAATGCAAATACGGTTTCGGTTAATACAGCCTTCTCTTCATCCTTTAGTCCGCGGCTGGATAGTCCGATATCGAGTGTTCCCTCGGTTGCACCCTGAACGCCGGTACTGGATCCTGTTGGTGCATATGTAATGCTAACGCCCGAACTTTCTTCCATGTAAACTTCCATCATAGATTGGATTACCGCTTCAACAGATGTTGAGCCTCCGGTTGAGATGGTTCCGCCTGCCTGATCGCAGGATGTTAAGGTTGTAATCGCTAAAACTAAACATGCGATAATTGAAATTACTTTTTTCATTACTGTTATTCTCCATTTTTAAATATTATTATCTTGTCACATCTATATAATATTTTACTACTGTAAAAAATAAAAGGTGTTGTATGTAAAATCTATGTAAAATTATTAAAATATCAGCTATATGCATTGATGTATAAGTTAAATAAAAAATAGTGATTCAAATATGCTCTCGCTATTGATTTTAATTTTGTGTTAATGTATAATATATCTAGATAGTTTTGGATAGAATGATTAATGTTAAAAAAATTCTTGTTTTTATTATTACTTTGTATTATACTTCCAAGCTGTAGCTTTTTGGGTTTTTTCCTCGACTCTGAACCGAGTTTGGATTTAACCGAAAGAGATAATGAAGAGGAGCAGGGCACCAGTACTCAATCACCGTCTGTTCCGATTCGTGATGCCTTGGACGTTGCACCCAGAATTCCATCTGCAGATGGATTATCGGTGCTTAGTTCCGCATATGTTAATATAGATTATTCCAATAGTTCCGAAGGCTATATAATGGTAGAATATGTCGGTTCACATACCGGCAAGATTAAATTCAGAGTAGAAAATGCTGCCGGCGAAACATACACCTATGATCTTCATGGAAAGACCGGTTACCAAACATTTCCATTAACCAGTGGATCTGGCGGCTATACACTTTCTACATACGAGCAGTCCTCCGGAACAGAATATTATACAGTTGACACTCAAAATATAACAGTTACGCTTAACGATGAATACACTCCATTTCTTTATTCAAATCAATATGTTAATTTTAGCGAATCATCTTTAGCTGTTGAGAAAGCTAAAGAGCTATATTCATATTCCTCAAATGATATAGAGTTTATCGAAAGTGTTTACAACTATACAATACAAACAATTGAATATGATTATCCGAAAGCTGAACAGGCGGTTAACGGCGAACTTGCGGGATACTTACCTAATTTGGATGAAACAATTACATCTAAATCAGGTATATGTTTTGACTATGCTGCGGTAATGGCCGCTATGTTGCGTTCTCAGGAAGTCCCTGCTAAGCTAGTTATCGGTTATGCCGGCGAAATATATCATGCTTGGATTAATGTTTACACCGATGAAACCGGATGGATTAAGGCTATCGAGTTCGACGGTGTTGACTGGAAGTTAATGGATCCAACCTTTGCCGATAGCGGTGGTGACACGACATTTATTGGAACAGGAGATAACTATGCAGAAAAATACACCTACTAAAAAAGCATCCTCAAAGGAGTTGAGTTTCTCCGATCTGTCAACATTTTGTGAGCAGCTAGGGTTAATACTCAGTTCGGGAATTACTGTGGTTGAAGGCTTTTATATAATGCAGGAAGAATCTGTAGATGAGTTTTCTAAAACGCTCTTTTCGAGTATAATTAATGAACTTGAACTGGGAAGCCAGCTCTCAACAGCTCTTGAAAAATCAGAGAGTTTTCCTGATTATATGATTAACATGATTAAAATCGGTGAAATTTCAGGAAAATTAGAATCTGTTTTTAAATCACTCGCGTTCTACTATGCACGTGAAGATAATTTGCGTAAAACCATTAAACATTCGGTAACCTATCCTATTGTTATGGTTGCTATGATGTTGTTAGTTATAGCTGTTTTAGTTGTAAATGTAATGCCTATTTTTAATTCGGTTTTTGAACAGCTTGGTAGCGAAATAACCGGATTTTCAAAGCTACTAATGGATATTGGTACCGTTGCTGCAGATAATTTCATTATTATTTTAGCTGTTTTGGGAATCTTAATAATTGTTATACTTCTTGCTATTTTCACCGAAAAGGGTAGAGTGATATTTAGTAGATTTAAAGAGAACTTTTTTGCAACCAGAAACATTGTAGAAAATATTGCAGTTGCAAGATTTGCAGGTGGATTGTCCTTAATGCTCTCCAGCGGACTTGATACCGACGAGAGTTTGCAGATGGTAGAAAGAATGACTGAAAACAGCATTTTAAGGGGGAAAATTTCTAAACTAAGAGAGGAAATGTCTAACGGAACTCCTTTTGCCAAGGCAATGATAGAGAATAAAATTTTTGCCGGCATTTACGCTAGAATGCTTGCCGTTGGCTTTAAAACAGGACAGGTAGACGGAGTTATGGAGAGCATTTCTAAGAGGTACGATGAAGATGTTACTAAAAGACTTGAGAACATCATATCTGTAATAGAGCCCACTATTGTTGCAGTTCTTTCGGTTATTGTTGGTGCTATTCTTCTTTCTGTTATGCTACCTTTAATGAGCATTATTTCGCACATAGGATAATATAGGTATTTATTAATGAAAAAGATATTGTCTAGAAAAAGTATAATAATTAACATAGCTTTGTCGGCAATAATAATTTTTGTTGCATACTGGGGGCTAACATCATTAAACGGCAAAAGTGATGAGCTACAACTTAAAACCTTAGAGGATGCCATTACTCGTAGCTGCACACATAGCTATGCAACAAACGGTGCGTACCCATCTTCATTAGATGAGTTGGTAGAGCGGTATGGTTTACAACTTAATAGTGAAAAATATATAGTCCATTATGAAGCTTTTGCACCCAATATTATGCCCGACATTGAGGTTTTCAGTAGGTGATTTATGAATATTAACCTAAAACAAAAAAATCATACGGTAGACATGCTGTTTACACTTTCACTCTTTGCTGTTTTTGCACTAACATCCTTGATGCTTGTTTTTTTCGGTACACAGGTTTACGAAAAAATAGCCATGGACATGGAGAGTGAATTTACTTCTCGCACTGCAATTTCCTACTTAAAAAAACAGCTTAATCAAAATAATGTAGCGGGAACGATTTCTCTTGGCGAGATTGAAGGAACCGAGGCGTTAATGATTATGGAATCATTGCCGGAAGGCGACTTTGTTAGATATATCTATCTTCATGAAGGTTATCTGTGTGAGCTATTCACAAAAGCCGACATAACTCCATCTAAGATAGCCGGGCAAAAAATGTTGGAAATTTCTGAGATGACTATGAATGAAACCGACGGTTTATTTACCTTCACCGTTGCCGATAATAATGATTCCACTCTTTCCTTAGCAGTATCAATCCTTTAAGGAGGCGCCATGAGAACCCACTCTAAATCCGGGCTGTTTTTAATAGAGCTTATAATCTCAATACTATTTTTTTCACTTTGTTCGGTGGTTTGTTTAAACCTGTTTTTAGCAGCCCACAACATTGCACTAGAAACAGAAAAGCGAAGCGGCGCTGTTGCAGCAGCACAGACTGCGATGGAAATCTATAAAGAGGGAGGTCTAACTTTACTTGTTGAAATGACCTCAGCAGAGCAAACAGAATGTGCATACTTCACCGGATTTGATGCTTCCGGCCAATTTTCCGTTAACGGAGCATATAACGCTCGCTTCGAAGAGACTTTTGATGACGAGCTATACACCCTTTCTATCGAATTTTTTGACAGCGATCAGCTGATATACACTTTATCTTCAACCTTTTATCAACCGTACAGGAATGAGTAGTATGAATAATAAAGCACCAAACATGGGCGTTCCGATAGGTACTAGTCTTTTACTTGTGGTATTTGTTTTGCTTGCACTTATCACCTTTGCTACGCTCTCCTATGTATCTGCCGACACCGATAACAAGCTGAGTCAAAATGTAGCTGATGCCACCACGGCCTACTACAAGGCTGAGGAAGCCGCTCAAACTACCTTAATGCAGATTCATGCTGTGGTGACGGATACCGTTCAACAGGATATACAAAAACAGTATGAGGAATTGAGCAATATCCTTAGGGATTATAATATTGTTATGCGTGACGATAAGGTTTACATCTCTTATGAAACGATAGTTAGCGATGTAGAGAGCCTTTACAGCGAAATCGAGGTATTACCGAACGGAGATTTTAATATTATTCGTTGGCAGTTGCTCTATACTGAGGAATGGGAAAGCAATAACGAATTTCCGGTTTTTTTATAGTTATAAGGAGTTTGTAGATGGATTTTAACGCAGTAGTTCAGGATGCCGTACATAAGGGAGCGTCCGATATATTTATAATTTCAGGGCTTCCAATTACCGCTAAGGTAAAGGGAAAAATGGCTATTTTCACTGAAAATCTATTAAAACCGGATGACACAAAAAATATTATAGAGCAGATATATAGCCACGCAAATCGTGATATAGCAAGACTAACAACCCTTGGCGATGACGACTTTTCTTTCGCAATTCAACACCTATCAAGATTTAGGGTAAACACATATAAACAGCGCGGTACACTTGCTGCTGTTATTAGGGTAATCACCTTTAATCTTCCACACCCTACCGAACTACACATCCCTCAGGATGTAATTAATATCTGCAAAAACGAACGTGGATTTGTTCTTGTTACCGGTGCTGCCGGTAGCGGAAAAAGCACTACTTTAGCATGTATGATAGATGAGATCAACCGTAGCAGGCAACAGCATATTATTACGTTAGAGGATCCAATTGAGTTTTTACATCAACATAGCAGTAGCATTGTCTCCCAACGCGAGGTCAACATCGATACAGAAAGCTTTGTTATGGCTCTTAGAAGCGCATTGAGGCAGAGCCCCGATGTTATACTTATAGGCGAATTAAGAGACCGAGAAACGATTGAAGTTGGAATGACTGCTGCTGAAACAGGTCATCTTGTTTTATCCAGCCTTCACACCACCGGCGCCGGTGCTACAATAGATAGAATTGTAGATGTATTCCCACCTGATCAACAACATCAAATAAGGCTACAACTTGCAATGGTATTAACTGCAATAGTTTGTCAGCAGTTAATACCAACACTAAGCGGTGAAAGAGTTCCGGCATTTGAAATTATGACGGTTAACCCGGCAATTAAAAACCTTATAAGAGAAAATAAAATCCACCAGATTGACAACCTGTTGTCGAGTTCCGGCCCTGGCGAGGGGATGCAGAGTATGGATAAGAACCTATTAGCTTTGCTACAATCTAATACAATTGATAAAGATACCGCTCTAACATATTCGGCAAACCCCGAATTAATGGCAAGAAAAATGGCTGCCGCAGGCATGTAAAACATACAGCTTAAACGATTACATTAAAACAGAGGCGCACATATAAAAATAATCTGACACTGCATTTGTAAAGTGTCAGATTATTTTTATACAAGGTTTGCTCATTTTGCTCATAAAATAGATCCTCAAACTTCACTTCAAATGTGATACATAATATCAATGTAAGTTTTGCTATCGGGGTAACGTAACCTCTTTCGATTGAATTAATAGTATTTCTTGCTACACCCGCCATTTAGGTAATCTCTACTTGTGAAAATTTTTGTGCTGCGCGTGTTTCTTTAAGTCGGTTATGTAGAATCAGTTTGTTCTCTTAATCCTACACACCATTCAGCTTCGTGGTAACAATGGCTCCATATGAGCAACCTCTAACACATCGCTAGTTTTTGTTTTTTGTATATCTTATTCTTGACACAGATAGAATCACATGTTATAGTTAGCTTAAAACAAAGCATTTTTGCACTATATTAAGCAGCAAAATTGTTTATAAATTAGTTAAACTTGATCAATAACCGCCATGATAAAAATAATGCCTGTTTATTAGAACAGTGTTGAAGCAAAAATGAAGGGAACTACAATGGACTTTATAACCAAGGGCGTTTGCTCTAGAAAAATTAGCTATGAACTTGAAGGAGCGATTGTAAAATCTGTTAATTTTGAAGGGGGCTGCCCCGGAAATTTACTTGGAATAGGCCAGATTGTTGAAGGAATGCAGGCAACTGATGTTATTGCAAAATTTAGCGGTATAAAATGCGGAGATAAATCTACATCTTGCCCCGACCAACTTGCAAAAGCATTGGCAAAATCTATTTAAGCAATACTCAAAATATTGAACAAAACATATTGTTACTTGTTTTTGTTTGCTATAAATTTATAGAGCATGGGGTTTTGTTAACGAAACCCCATGCTCTTTTGTTGTTAATAACATCCTCATCGTTTTTTCATTGTTACAAACAACAGCTAAAACTGTAAGCTACACCGTAAATTTTATAAAACCTAATAAAACCATTAAGTTAATTAGTTTTATATTTTCTGCTATTTTTTAAAGTAGCCTTTTCTTTTAGTAGAGGATTCATTAACCCTTTAACTTTATCGATATACATGTTTTTAAAACTTATATACTACAACATTTCAAATAGATCTTTAATTTCATCGGCGTTAATCTTGCATTTTGTTCTATCAAAACTCAATATCCCGTTGATTTCTTGCTCAACATCGGAAAGCTGTGTATAAATACAAGCGCTCAAGCCTTTATTTTTTGCGGGAATTATTTCATTAATGTATAAACTTCTTACAGAGCTAACAAACTCTTCTCTTGTTCGTAACTTTTTATAACTAAATTCTTTTTTTATATGTTTTGCATCACTTTCTTTATATGAGTAACCTCCAAATTCGCTTAGAATAACAGCCCTGTTTAATTTGTCTTTTTTATGCTCATATCTTCTAAAATAAATGTGTAGGCTTTTAAAATCTCCTATCCCTTGGTCATGCCATCCGCTTGCATGGTCAACTAATCTGGTTGGATCCTGTTGTTTTAACATGTCGTATGCTATTTGTGAATCAAACTGTCCCCACCCTTCATTGAATGGCACCCACATAACAATACATGGGCAATTTTTTAGCATGTTAACCATATCTGTCATCTCTTGATAAAAGCCTTTTCGTGCGCTTTCATCCTGCCTTGCAAAGGCTTTATAGTTGTTGTCTTTTATACTAATGGGTAAAAATGCCGGTGCCGTTATTACAGCTGATTTATAGTCTCCGCCGCCGTTCACCATGTCCTGCCAAACCATCATTCCTAGCCTATCACAATGGTAGTACCAGCGCATTGGTTCAATTTTAATATGCTTTCTAAGCGTATTAAATCCAAGCTCCTTCATTTTCACTATATCATATATAAGTGCTTCATCTGTTGGTGCTGTGTACATTCCATCGTGCCAATAACCTTGGTCTAACACACCATTGCAAAAACATTCCTTGCCGTTTAAGTATATACGCTTAATCCCTTTTTCATCTTGTTTAATATTTAATATTCGCATTGCAAAATAAGTTTTAATATAATCATGTTCCACTCTTACATCAACGTTATATAAATGTGGATTATCCACATTCCACTCTATAAAATCAGGCATATCTATTTCTATTTTTTCGTTACACCTTGCTGAAATTTTCTGTTGCTCAACAGTTATTTCACAAGCGGCATCACTATTGCAGTTAATTGTAATATATGCTTTTGAGTTTTCAAAATCAGTATTTATATCAACACTTTTTACGTAAGTGCTGGGAACACTCTCCATCCACACAGTTTGCCATATTCCGCTTTGCGGCGTGTACCATATTCCTCCGCTGTTAATTTTTTGTTTACCTCTTGCTTGTGCTGCTGTGTCCTGTGGATCAAACACCTTTACAGTTAAAACATTTTCTCCATCTAATAAATATTTAGTAATATCAAAACAAAAGCTTGTATATCCGCCTTTGTGTTCACCCACATTTTGGCCATTTAGAAGAACACATGCATGCCAATCTACAGCGCCAAAATGCAGTAGAATTTTACCTTGGTTAAAATCTTTAGGTAATGTAAAAGCCTTTTTGTACCATAACCACTCGTTAGATTTCGGGGTTGTTACGTTGCCTGAAAGTTCACATTCCGGTGAAAAAGGCACAATGATTTCTTCAATATATTTTTTTGGTTGCTCTCCGCCCGTAACGCAATAATCCCAAACCCCGTTTAAATTTATATAGCTTTCGCGCCATAATTGTGGCCTTGGATACTCACTTAAAACACTATTTGTATCTATTTTATTTAACATATTAAACTAACCCTTTCTCATTCCATTAGTTTTGTTCATAAACCATAGCGGAATAAATGCTAACAAGGTAAAAATACCTGCTATTACAAAAATTAAATTTGTAGGTAAAAAACCGTTATTACCGTTTACCACAATTGGTGTACCAAATATGGTAATTATAAACTGACCAATATATGGCCCTATAATCATTGGTAATAAAACCCTAAATACCATTCTTATACCTTGAAAGCCACCAACTTCATTATGCGGTGTTAAGTCTCTTAACCATGCGCCACTTACAATAATTTTAGCAACTATTCCAAAAGCCATAATAAAGATACCTATACACAAGAACAGCATTGATTTAGCCCCCGCCACAACAAAAAATCCAAGCGACGATACTATTATAGAAAAAATCATCGACCTTATTTTCTCTACCTTATCAACAATTAAACCAAAGGCGATACCCGCTATACCGGACAAAAGTGTCATTGCTCCAAGGTAAACACCAATTTCGCTATAGTTAAATTTTAGTGTTTGAGTAAAATATATTATTTGGTAAGGTGTTGAAATTTGTTCTGCTGCTGTAAATACAAGTATACAAATTAGCAGCCATTTTAGTTTTGAGTCTTTCTTTAATGCGCTAAACGAAAATGCTTGTAGTAATTGTTTTTTATAACTCAATTTGTTTTTATGTGAATCTATAGTTACATCTTTCAAAAAAAATGCGCCGATAACACCGCTACAGCTAACTATTACACCAAGGCATACAAAAAACACAGTGTATCCAAATGAGTCTATAATTATTCCGGAAGCTACTGTAGTTACAACAAGAGCTACAAGTGGAAAAACTTCTAAAATACCACTAACAGTTCCTCTGTTTGTGACGTCAGTTATATCGGTTACCCATGCATTAAAGCATGCATCATTTGCTGTAGAACCAAAAAATGTCATTACACAATCTAAAATTAACAAAAGTGCAACAGATATAGCCGTTGATTGTGCAAGCGACGATAACGGAAATATAGCGGTAGATACGCCCCACAAAATGTACCCAAGCAATATAATCGCCTTACGTTTACCCATTCTATCACTATAAGTTCCCATTATAAAGGTAGCAAGGGTTGCAGTTAATGCACTGGCAGCAACCATAGCACTAATTATTGCCGGATCTGGAGAAATCTCATCGTTAACAAATGTGTTAAACCATGTATTTTCTACAGCCCATGCTATTTGTCCTGAAAAAGCTAGCAGTACAATTGCCAACCAATTACCGGCACCTATTTTTGTTTTAACTTTATTAATCAATATCTTAATTCCTTCAATTTGTTTTTAATCAGGCTTGTGGTACAACTAATTATTTTAATATGTAGTTAGTCTCTTTTATATAACATTAATTAAAAAAACTACCCGAAATGTAAGCTTCTATATATATTATAACTTAATTTGTATTTTTTGCAATAAGTAACGGGTTGGTTATCGGATAAACAGCACCTAGCTGCGTTAGCCCCTAGTAGCCATCATAAGTCCATTCAAGAATAATCGCCACCATGTGGAGTGAGAAAATTCAAACGACACACTAACCGTTACACCTTCCACACTGCCGAACAGGGATTTTGAATGGTGAGAAATCCATTTCGAACTGGTCGGTAGCGACAGGTTTTTCAATGCTAATATTTTTGCCGATACTCAAAAATATTTTCGGGCGCTTATTGCTTCCCATCTTCGCAAACTGCTCCACGCCGTTTCAAATCAGTCATCACTCAACAAAATAAAAGGGTACAGCCCGGTGGACTGTACCCTTTTATTTTGTTATCCCACTCCAATTTTAATGTAATATGATTTTTTGACAATGGGTTCTAACCCTCGCATTAAAAAAGTTGCCTTACATTTCACCCTTGTTTCAGCTTTTTAATCTCTTTCCAGTATGACTATGAAATGTTCAACCGCTGAAAAATCTGTTACATTAGTTCCTTTCACATTTAATATAAATAGGCCCGTACTACCTAGTGGGCTTATATCGCTTATGGGATTCCCTTCTAACGATAGCTCTCTTAAGGTATGCATTTGTACCATAGGGCTCACATCGGTTATGTTGTTATAGTCCAGCATAATCCATTCAATTATTACATTTGTGTTCAAAGGGGTTACATCTGTTATTTGATTATTCTTTAGTGATATAGTATAAAGAGTCTCTGATTTTGATAAGTCCGCAATGGTTGTTATTTTGTTGCCGTCTAGATAAACATGTTCTAAATTTGTTAAATTGCTAAGAGGTGACATATCTGAAATATTATTATCATTTAAAAATACATCCTCGAGACTTTTCACATCAGCTAAAACTGATATATCCGAGATGTTATTACCCGAGAGTTCTATATATCTTAAATTTGGTAATTCTCCTAAAATCGAAATATCCGATATTTGATGGTTCACTAGATTAATAATCTCTAAATTCGGCATATACCTTAAGTCTTCCAAAGAAGTGAAATTGCCTTTTCCATCTTCGCCTATAATCCCTGCCCCTTCAAGTGCCTCTATGTTGAAGTCATTGATACTAATTTTTTTTACTCTCTCTAGGTCTTCTAGAGTAATTTGACCTACAGGTATATTATATTCTAGGCTTACAAATTTTTCAATCAAAGGGTCTTCAAATTCAAGGAAGTTTCTTTTTCCTTCATATTTGACTAGCACATCTTCA
This sequence comes from uncultured Oscillospiraceae bacterium, assembly GCA_964368625.1. Taxonomy (GTDB): domain Bacteria; phylum Bacillota; class Clostridia; order Oscillospirales; family Ruminococcaceae; genus CAYJBH01. Next base: position 26,639 of record CAYJBH010000018.1, on the reverse strand, counting down.
GGTGCAAATTCCTCCCAAAATAGTGAATCACCTTCGCTTAAAAGTTGAATCCCTATGTATGGGTATACAGATACATCAAATCTTAACTCAGGAATTAGAATCGAAACGCTATCTTCTTCTATGATATATTCCGTATCATGATATTGTTGCCCACTTTCTGCTTGATACATTATTGGCAATTCACTAGTTGGACTAATATAGATAGCAGCCTCACTTGAGCGATAATCTTTGTCATCTATCTCATGTTGATATCCTTCGTTGCTTTTACCCAAAACCAAAAAATATATATTAAGCTTTCCATCTGTTTCAAGAATAGATTTTATATCCGGATACTCAAAATTAAACGCAGTGTGGTCGAATTCTTCTTTGACTGTAAAGGTGCCATCTCCTATTGTGTTATTCAAATTTACTTCTTGGCTTGCTTGTTCTTCTGCTTCTATGTTCTCATTTGACACATTTTCTCCACTGATAGTGTCATCCACCTCTGAATCAACCGAACTACAAGCTATTAAAGCCATCATCATCGAAATTAGAACTATAAAACTAATAATCTTTTTCATTATAAAACCTACCCTTACATAAAAATTACGTACCAAGTTAACTTTCTAATCACCTATATTTCTTATACCTTAGAAAATATCAAATTTACTTGAATGAGATTTAACTCTCAATACCACTTAATACTAAATTTGTCTTGACAGTATAAGTATATCACTATAATATTCTAAAATCTATAAATTTTTGCATGTTTTATGTTAAATAAAAAAGGAGAATGATTTAAAGCCTTCTTCCCGGTATAGTTATCTTTTTTTACGTTATTAAATAATATATCTTTCACGGTCAAAAAGATTGCAAGAACTTTTTGCATTGGGTTAACGGTGAGTATAAAAACGCAACGATTATAGTTAATGCGGATTCTGATTCGAGAACGCAGGAGAGAATAGCCTCTCATGAATACTACCACGCTATAGCAACACCGGAGCTAACACAGGCAACCATAAACACGTTACAACAATCTTTAGGCATAGAACAATACCAAAAGGTTATTAATGACTATGCAGAGGCATACTACGGCGTGTATGGGAACGACAGTGCAAAGGTAATACAAGAAATAGCCGCCGACCTTTATTCGTTTAATACAAATGCAAGGCAGGCGGTGGATGATGTTGTTGATAGAGGTGTTAATAATGATGGGGTTAGGTATGCGATTAATCCCAATTTTGCAAACGAGATTGACAATTGGGACGAAAAAACAAGAAAAATTTTTAAGCTTGGAACAACATCTCAAGCCTTACAAAGCATAGGAATTGACAGCAGAAAGATAACTATTAAAAGCGATAAAATTAACGATATTTTTAGAGACCATAAAGGAATGAATAAATCCGTTATTAAACAAATTCCTAATGTGCTAGAAAACCCTATAATCGTATTAAAATCAACAAGTAAAAACACCTCTAAAGCTGACAGCAGAATTGTTGTGTATGGGGAATTATTTGACAATACAGAAAAACCTATATTAACTGCAATAGAATTAGAACCTACATCAAAACGAGGAAGGTATCAAAACTTTAATCTTGTGGTTAGTACATATGAAGTTTCTAATAATTATGCAAAAAATCAAATCGAAACCAGTCCTATCCTGTATTTAGATAGCAATAAAAATAGAACCTACAATTGGAGGCAGAGCGTCGGGCTGCAATTGCCGTCAGATACAAACAACTTAGGTTCTATAGGTAGAGTAACATATACAGACGGCAAAGTCAAGATAAAAGGAAAAACTTTTAATGAAATTTTTAATGCAGATGCAACCACCGCCCCCGAGGTTCGTTACTCCCTCAACAACACCGGTGAGATACTAACCAAAGCACAACAACTTACTGAGCTTGAAGCTTATCATAAGAGAAGGCTTGAGGCTATAGCAAAGCAACCTTTAAACTCGCAGGATTTAGCTAAACAGATGAAAGCTGAGGGCATGAAATACTCGGCGGCTAAAAGAGAGATAATACAGGGTGATAGCTTAAACATTGTTAAGGGAGGTTTAACAGAAACCGAGCTTCGCAAAAAGATTGATAAACTTAACACTAACTATAAGGGCAAAACGGTTACTACAGCCAGTGGAGAGACCGGAACGGTTCAGAACGTTGCATTTGGTAAAGTTTCTTTATTGATGCCGGATGGAAGCGTAAAGCGATATGACCAGGATAAAATAGTTTCTCCAAAAATACCGTATCCCGGTGCGAAAGTGCCGCAGGCCCTTCCCGACAACGTATCGGTTATTGAAAACGAAATATTAAGCCCCGAAAATATTCAGTTTGAGCTTGATAACGGCCTTGCTATGGTGCAGGGTAATTTAGACCTTAACAAAGGTATTGCGGATATACATTTTTTTAAAAAGGCAAAAAACTATTTAAGTAATACAGATATAAAAGCTATAACTGAGTATATAGCCACCTATCTACAAAACAAAAACATAAAAACCGTGTTAAACAGCCGTAGCGATTTTATTTTGAAAAAAGTTCAAAACAATTTAATTAACTCCGGTTTGTTTCTTGATGGGAATGTGGGCAAAGAAGATTATTATAACAACGACTTTAATGGTGTGGGTGATGATTTTCATAAAAGATAAAAAAAATCGTCGCCCACTTAATGAAGTGAGTGACGAGTGTCTTTTACGGTCGAAAAAGCTGTCACGGCAAATAGTTTGAGGATTCGAACGTTGGGTGTGCGAAGCACCGTCTCCCCGCACAAAGGAAAAAGAGAGTGAACAAACCGCCCTGTGTGAGCGAACGCCTTTGGGCGGAATAACGAGGAGCGACGAAACGGGTGAGCGATATTTTTCCGAAGAAAAAACGTCGCGAACTTAAGTGAAGTCCGCGACGAGTGGTCGAGGTGACAAGATTCGAACTTGCGGCCTCTGCGTCCCGAACGCAGCGCTCTACCAAACTGAGCCACACCTCGTTATTTACCTTACAGTTAAATATTATAGCAAAGGCAAATATAAATGTCAATAATTTTCTACAAGCTGATTTTTATTTATTGTCACTGAAAAACAGTTATACAGCATCCTTTAAATAATAGCTGTATAACTGTTGTCTTGCTAGATATTTGTTAATATGTAAGCTTTGGATTTCTGGCAGCAGCGGCTTCGTCTGGTCTTGAGACTATTTTATTATACGGGGCTTTCTCAAAGTATTCGGGATTGGTTTTAGCCTTTTCACAGATTTCTATTATGCTATTTGCCACTTCATCGATGGTCTGTTTACTCTCAGTTTCGGTGGGTTCGAACATTAAGGCTTCAGGAACTAGCAGCGGAAAATACATTGTAGGCGGGTGTAATCCGGCGTCCTGCATAGCTTTAGCGATATCTCCTGCACTTACACCATATTCATCACGATAACTTTTTGCCGATACAACAAACTCGTGATAGGTGTCAACCTCATAAACCGGCGGGAAAACCTCGCGCAGTCGATGTTTTAGGTAGTTAGCATTAAGTACCGCCATACAGCTGGCTTCACGTAATCCATCGCCTCCAAGTGATAGCATGTAGGAATATGCACGAAGTATAACAGATACATTCCCATGGAACGACTTTACACTCCCTACCGACTTTTCCGGTACAGCTAATCTATATTCTCCATCATTAAATTGCACCAATGGAGCAGGTAAAAATGGAGCAAGGAAATCTCGGCAGACTATCGGTCCACTTCCGGGTCCACCGCCTCCATGAGGAGTAGCTAGAGTTTTGTGCACGTTAAAATGGCAAAGATCAAAACCCATATCCCCAGGTTTTGCAATGCCCATTATAGCATTTAGGTTTGCACCATCATAATAACAAATAACACCATTTTCGTGGCACAAGCGTGTGATTTCGGGAATATCAGTTTCAAATATTCCAAGGGTATTCGGGTTGGTTAGCATCAATGCTGCAACATCGTTAGAAATAACTTCACGAAGCTTTTCAATATCTACTCGACCATATCTATTTGAAGGAATATCTACCGTAGTGTACCCACACATTACTGCTGTGGCCGGGTTAGTACCATGCGCTGTATCGGGTACAATAATCTTTGTTCTATTGGTTTCGCCACGACTTTCGTTGTAAGCTTTTATTACCATTATAGCTGCAAACTCGCCGTGAGCTCCTGCTGCTGGTGACAATGCTGCTGCATCAAGGTTTGTTAAAGCACACAGTGCTTTTTCACATTCATGCATTGCTTGCAGAATGCCCTGTGCATCTTCGCACGGCATAAGTGGATGAAGCTGTGAAAACTCAGTGGCATTAACAACGCGTTCCGCAACCTTTGGATTATGCTTCATGGTACAGCTACCTAAAGGATAAAATCCACTACTAACTGAAAAGCATTCATCAGAAAGCGCCTTATAATGCCTTGATATTTCCGGTTCAGCAAGACAGGGAATGTTTGGTGTTTTCCCCAAAAATTCTTCACTCGGCATACACTCAGGAACAGTTAAACCGGGAAGTAAATTACTGTGATGACCGGCAGCGGGACGTTCAAAAATAGTCTTCATACTTATCTTATCCCCTTTCCGAGGCACTGTTTTACCAGTTGAACCATCAAATCAATCTCTTCACGGCAATTAAGCTCGGTAAAACACCACAAAATCCCATCTTCTATTCTATAGCCGCCAAGTATATTATTTTCTCTTAATAAATTTAGTATTTCATCATCTTTATCAGAACATGTTACAAATTCAAATAAAAAGTCGTTGTTATATTTCGATGTAATTCCATCAATAGCACATAGTAAACCATGAGCATAGTGTGACAGAGAATATCCATCGATTGCAAGTTGACGTAACCCCTCGCCACCTACCGAAGCCATAAAAATAGCGGCACGTAAAGCACAATTTGCTTGATTGGAACAGATATTACTTCCAGCCTTCTCGCGGCGCATGTGTTGTTCTCTTGCCTGTAGTGTTAGTACATAGGCCTTTTCTCCATTTCGGTCTACAGTTTCACCTACAATTCTTCCCGGCAATTTTCGTGCCAGTTTTTGTGAAGTTGCCATAAACCCAAGGTAAGGGCCGCCAAACGACATTGGTATTCCAAGCGATTGTGCCTCCCCTACCGCAATGTCTGCATTGCATTCGCCCGGCGATTTTAAAAGCGCAGCCGCATGTGGATGCACTCCCATAATTGCTAGTGCTCCAAAAGCATGTATAGACTCAATCACTGCCGGGGCATCCTCTATGATTCCAAAACGATTGGGTTGCTCGAAATATACCGCTGCCACGTCAGATCCTATTTCTGTGAATACGGTTTTCCCATCTATAGAAGGGGCGATTCTTAACTCGATATTGCGTCCATATGCGTATGTTTTAATTACCGCAGCAACCTCAGGTTTTATTGCATCGCTTACTAATATTACATTGCGTTTTTTATCGAGGCACATAACACAAGCCTCGGCTGCAGCTGTAGCACCATCATATACCGAAGCATTAGACACCTGCATGTCGGTTAAGCGACAAATTAAACTTTGGTATTCAAAAATAGACTGTAGTATTCCTTGTGATATCTCGGCTTGATATGGAGTATACGCAGTTAAAAACTCTTCACGATCAGCAACAGCCGGAACTATAGTAGGTATATACCTGTTTTCCGAACCGGCGCCACGGTAAATTGCATCATAAACACGATTTTTTTTGCCTAGTTTCGCAAAATAAGAAGTTAGCTCTGCCTCGCTAATACCGTTTGGCAACTCAAGCTTTGTTTTGTATTCATCTTTAGGTACGGTATCGAACAGTTGTTCTACGCTCTCTATCGAAAGAGCGTTTAACATCTCACGAACATCGTCTTTATTATTACATAGATAATTCAATTTATAGCCCTTCGCAGAATGTTGTGTATTCCTGATAAGACATTAATCCATCCTGGCATGTTCCGGCAACCTTAAATAACCAGCTATCATAAGGTGCGTTTGAAATTTCTTCCGGCGTATCAGCAATATCATCGTTAACAACACATATTTTGCCGGATATAGGAGCATACACCTCAGATACAGCTTTAACCGATTCTACTTCACAGATAGAGTCACCGGCATCTACATCGGTGTCTACAGAAGGAAGATCGATAAAAACAATATCACCCAGTTCTTTAACGGCATAGTCGGTTAATCCAATAAAATATCCGTCTCCATCTGCCCTTAACCATTCATGGCTCTCGCAATAAAGTAATGCTTCTTTCTCTATCATAATTAAATTCCTTTCTTCATTAACCCTTGTTATAAAAGGGAATATTACATCTTTGTGCCGATACATTTTTGCCGCGAATTACAATATCATACTGAAGAGACTCATCGTCAACTATCGCCATTGCATAAGCACCACCTAGGGTTGGACAATGCGTTCCGGAGGTTATAAAACCTATTTCTCTTCCGTTTAATAAAACCTTCTCACCGCCTCTTGCTATTCCTCTATCGATAAGCTTAAGCCCTATCCTAAAACGTTTAGGCGAATTAAGCAATTCATCCTTGCCAATAAAGTCTTCCTTTTCCATTTTCACTGCAAAGGAAAGTCCCGACTCCAATGGTGATATCTCCTCGGTCAGCTCATGGCCATATAGTGGCATACCTGCCTCAAAGCGCAAAGTATCTCGACAACCAAGTCCACACGGGGTAACATCTGGGTGTGCAATCAATAAACTGAAAAGTTTATGAGCATCATCGCTACAGCAATAAAGTTCATACCCATCTTCACCGGTATATCCGGTTTTTGAAACAAGACACTCAACGGTACCCACCTTGATTTTATCTTTAAAGCTGTAATATCCTATAGGCAACTCCTGCTCTGTTAGGCAATTTAAAACACTAGTAGCAAGAGGGCCTTGCAAAGCAAGCTGCGCTATTTTGTTTGAACAATCGACAAGTTCAACATCTTTAGTCTTTTGAGCGTTAAGATGTTCGTAATCCTTGCTATGATTACATGCATTTCCAACAATAATATATTTATTCTCTTCAAGGCAATATATGAGAAGATCATCTATGGTGCCACCGTCTGGATAACACATAGGTGTGTATCTCACCTTTCCCGAAACCAAGTTCTTGAAACTGTTTGTCATAACCCTTTCAAGAAAATCTATCGATCCCGCACCGGTAAGAAGAAATTCCGTCATATGGGACACGTCAAATAAGCCAACCTTTGTCCTTACGGCATTGTGCTCGGCTATTATACCCTCATATTGTACCGGAAGTTCATAACCTGCAAACTCCACCATGCGCCCTTTTAATTCTATATGCTTATCAAAAAGCGGTGTTTTTTTACCCATTATTATCCTTCTCAATTAATCCTACTATGGGTAATCATAATATAACAATGCTCACTTGTCAACATCAATTTATAATTTTATTTATATTAATTCAATTATAGAAATAAACAAGTTCTACAACTACTCCACACCGTTCCAACAGTAGGTGCAAAGCTTACATGGCTCTAGTCCAACCGAGACAACAAGATCATCTAATCTATGGTATCTAAGTGTTGTAAAGTTTAGCGTTTTGCGTATCCCCTCAATCATGGCTTCATAACATTCACTGTTTGGATCGGCATATTCTCTCAACCTTTCAAGAGAAACCTCCTCGCCTTCAAGTTTAGTAATAGTTCTTCTGGTGATTAGATCCATATCCGAACGAGAACGTGAGAAGTTTAAATATTTGCAACCGAAAAGCAACGGCGGACAAGCCGGCCTTATATGAACCTCCTTCGCACCACTTGTGTATAAAAAGTCGGTTGTTTCTCCTAGCTGAGTACCCCTCACTATAGAATCATCAATAAGAAGTAATTTTTTATTCTTTATAAGTGCCTCTACAGGTATCAGCTTCATCTTCGCTATAAGACTTCGCTGGCTTTGATGTGTTGGCATAAAAGATCTTGGCCATGTTGGAGTGTATTTAATAAATGGTCTTGCAAAGGGATATCCTGACTCGTTAGCATAACCCACTGCATGAGCAATACCGGAATCCGGTACTCCTGCTACAATATCAGGTTTTACATTATCTCTCTTTGCCAGCATAGCTCCGCAATTGTATCTCATCTGCTCAACATTTATCCCCTCATAGCTGGCTGTTGGGTACCCGTAGTACACCCATAGAAAGGAACATATCTTCATATCCTTACCGGGTGGTGAAATGCTCTCGCAAGATTCCGGTGTAATATAACATACTTCACCAGGCCCCAGCTCTTTCTTTTCGCTGTAGCCCAAATTCAAATAGGCAAAATTTTCAAAGGAAACACAGTGAGCGCCTTCCTTTGCACCTATAAAAATAGGTATTCTTCCAAGCTTGTCTCTAGCAGCGTAAATGCCTTCCTTTAAGAGTAGTAAAATAGACATAGAGCCATCTATCAACTCCTGAGCATACTTTATCCCCTCTAATATGGTAGATTGCTTTGTAATTAATGATGCCACAATTTCAGTAGCATTAATTCTCCCGTTGCTCATTTCTTGAAAATGTGAGCGACCATCACCTATCGCTAGTTTTGTTAACTCTTCAAGATTATTAATCTTGCCTACCGTAGTTATGGCAAAACTACCCAGGTGCGATGTAATAAGTAAGGGCTGAGGTTCGTCATCTGAAATGCATCCAATTCCCATATTGCCGGAGAGCTCCCCCAAATCCCCATCAAATTTGGTTCTAAAAGGAGTATTCTCAATATTATGAATTGATCTTGAAAAACCTTCTTCTCCGACTACCGCCATTCCGCCTCGCCTTGTTCCCAGATGTGAATGGTAATCTACTCCGAAAAACAGATCCAGAGTACATGACTTAGTTGAAGCAACACCAAAAAATCCGCCCATAAAAATATTAGTGCACCGTTAATTCAAGTAAAATTCTTGACGGCACACCCCTTTCTTTTAGCTATTTACTTTATAATTTTAACACAGTTACCCTAATTTAACAATACTAATCGTAAATCCGTTAATTAAAACCACATATAAAACAAAAAAGCCTCGCTGTCGAGGCTTTTTTTTAGGTAACAGGCTAATGAACTATTTTTCGCCAAACAGATTAAAGCGGAATAATTTACTCTCATCTTCCTTGTCTGTGCATTCTAAGCGAGCTGTAGAAACAATTCCACCCTCAATTAGACTTGTAAATCCAATTAACTGACAAAGTTTACTCTTAAGGTTTAAGCGGTCTCCCTCCGGAGTTACTAAAAATACATCGCCTTTGCAACTTGCAATAATTTCAGAAAATTCGCTCATGCTTACATTGTTTACATTTAATCCTGAATCGTACATACATTTTTCCTTTCAATAATTTACTCTATTCTTTAGTTATGTAAAAGCGTTTATCGCCTTTTAGCTTACTTTTTTGTTATCTTGATATAATTATAAGCTATTTTTTCGTCAAAGTCAACAAATAAACGCTATATACTTTGTGCAATTTACCTAACAGGTTTTGTTGATAATGCATAATTTTTCTATTTTTAATGTGCCAAGCCACAAAATATATAAAATTGCAGCTTGGCAATTATTAATAAACTCGAACTACATCCTGTAGGATGTAGCTGAAAGCGCATCTTCTATGCGTAGGAGTTGGTTATATTTTGCTACACGTTCAGAACGGCTTGGTGCACCGGTTTTTATCTGTCCGGCATTTACCGCAACTGCAAGGTCTGCAATTGTTGTATCTTCTGTTTCACCGCTACGATGGGAAATTATGGTTGTATAACCATTTTTGTGTGCAAGTTTAATTGCTTCAAGAGTCTCGGATACAGTTCCAATCTGGTTTACCTTAATAAGGATAGAGTTACCACAACCTTCTTTAATCCCTTTAGCAAGGCGTTCGGTGTTGGTAACGAAAAGGTCATCGCCAACAAGCTGTACTCTATCGCCAAGCTCTTCTGTTAAAAGTTTCCAACCCTCCCAATCCTCTTCGTCAAGACCATCCTCGATTGAGCAGATTGGGTATTTATCGCAAAGATTTTTCCAATGGGCTACAAGCTCTGCTGCTGTATATTTTTTACCGGATTTCGGCATTATATAACTGCCAATGTTGTTGCCATCTTTCCACTCACTGGATGCTGCGTCAACAGCAATTTTAAAGTCAGCCCCTGCTTTGTAGCCGGCATTTGAGATAGCATCAAGGATAAAATCAAGTGCCTGGTTCTCGTTCTCAAGGTCGGGTGCAAAACCTCCTTCATCTCCAACAGAGGTAGCAAGCCCTTTAGACTTTAATAGAATTGCAAGAGCATGAAATACCTCAACACACCAACGTAGACCTTCCTTAAAGGAAGCCGCGCCTACCGGCATTACCATAAACTCCTGAACATCAATGTTATTAGTTGCATGAGCACCACCGTTAAGGATGTTCATCATTGGCACCGGCAAAACATTACCGTTTACGCCACCAAGAAGCATATAAAGCGGTATTCCAAGAGAATTAGCCGCTGCCTTAACACTTGCAATAGATACTGCAAGTATAGCATTTGCTCCAAAAGTAGATTTATCTTTTGTGCCATCGCCACGAATCATTAGCTTGTCAACTAGATAAATATCACTAGCATCAACACCTTTTAGCAACTTAGCTATAGAGGAGTTGATATTGGCTACAGCTTTCTCGGTACCTTTTCCACCATAACGAGATTTGTCACCGTCGCGAAGCTCAAGTGCTTCAAAAATACCGGTAGAAGCTCCGCTAGGAGCAGCGCCAATGCCAACACTTCCATCTTGAAGTGTTACAACAGCCTCAACTGTAGGGTTTCCCCTTGAGTCGATAATCTCACGACCGTAAACCTCTACTATTTCTCGACTAAATTTGGGCATTTAATAATCCTCCAAATAATATTCTGAACAGTTTTATTTACAGTATAATTTCTAATTATAATTATACTATATATTATATGCTATTTCAATAACAAAAAAGCATAAAACCAAAATAAATGAAAAAAACGTTGTAAAAAAACTCTTTACTTTTATTGGAATTTTTTCTATTGACTACAATCTTAATAAGAACTATAATTAAACTAAATTACACACGGTACAGGAAGGGTAGCAGGAATGAAAAAGGCGAATATAGGTTTAATTGGTTTAGCTGTTATGGGCGAAAATCTTGCAATGAACATAGAATCTAAGGGATACACGGTAGCAGTATATAACAGAACCTATAAAACCGTGGAAAACTTCATCGAAAATCGTGCTAATGGCCTCAACTTCATCGGCACTAAAGATCTTACAGAGTTTGTTCAAAGTATCAGTGCGCCAAGAAAAATTATAATGATGATTAAGGCCGGCCAGGCCGTAGACGATATGATAGAAAAGCTTTTGGATTTAACCGATGCTGGTGATATTATTATTGACGGAGGTAACAGCCATTATTCAGACAGCATAAGACGTACAGCCTATGTAGAATCTAAAGGACGGTTATTTGTTGGCACCGGGGTTTCCGGTGGCGAGGAAGGTGCACTTAAAGGACCTTCACTCATGCCGGGCGGCAGCTATAAGGCCTGGGAACAGGTAAAGGAAATTTTTACTGCAATTGCGGCAAGAAGTAATGATGGCACACCGTGCTGCGATTGGGTAGGCGATGATGGGGCAGGACACTTCGTTAAAATGGTGCATAACGGGATAGAGTATGGTGATATGCAACTTATCTGCGAGGCATATCAGATGATGAGAGTTGTTCTTGGTATGACGGCAGAGGAAATGCACGAGGTGTTTAAAGAATGGAATAAAACTGAACTAGACAGCTATCTTATTGAAATTACTCGTGATATTCTTGCCCATAAACAGGAAGACGGAAGTGCTACGGTTGATAAGATATTAGATACCGCCGGACAAAAGGGCACCGGCAAATGGACTGCCGTTTGTTCCTTAGATGAAGGCGTGCCACTAACTTTAATTGCCGAGGCTGTTTTTGCTCGGTGCCTTTCTGCCCAAAAAGATGAACGAATCGTTGCCTCAAACGTATTTAAGAAGCAAGTTCTAGAATTCACCGGTGATAAAACCGAGTTTATCGAACAGCTGCGAAGGGCGCTATATGCTTCAAAAATTATTTCTTATGCACAGGGATATGTTTTAATGAGAGCTGCTGCTGAAAGCTTTAAATGGAACTTAGACTACGCCGGAATCGCCTTAATGTGGCGAGGTGGTTGCATTATCCGCTCGGCATTCTTAGATAAAATACGTTCGGCCTTTGATGAAAACCCAAAACTGGTTAACTTAATTCTAGACCCGTACTTCAAACAGCAGATGGAGGACAACATTCAAAGTTGGAGAAACGTTGTATCCACCGCTGTTCTCAACGGCGTATCGGTACCTGCAATGAGTTCTGCTCTTTGCTATTTTGACGGATATACCACCAAAAATCTACCTGCCAATCTTTTACAGGCACAGCGAGACTTTTTCGGTGCCCATAGTTATGAAAGAATAGATAAAAACAGAGGTGACTTTTTCCATACAAATTGGACCGGCGAGGGTGGTGCAACCTCTGCTTCGGCCTATACTGTTTAGAAATAAAAATAGTGAACATTAGCTTAACCCATAAAGATAGGAATATTTCGGTTGATGAAAACTTATTTGCTGTTAAAGAATCACTAGCAAAGCGTGAGCTGAAAAAGGGTTTAATAATTTCATTGGATATTACGCCTGTTTACTCTAAAGCCTAATTAATCACAAGTATTTACTACCTTTTCCTTGTTAGCATAGGATAAACCGTTGATATTTTACCGGCCCTTGACACTCAAGAACCGGTTAGCGAATCTGAAACCGACTTATATGAAAACATAATTATTGCAGTAAAAGTTATTATTAAAATATGAAGAAAACAAAGTTTTACAAGCATGTCAGGGTGTGGCAGCACATTTGATACATGGCTCATCCGACAAACGATTTTCTTTATACGTATGCTGTTAAATCTATATCTCACAAGGAGATTGAGTTTGCAGGATTTAACTCAGCCGATTATGATGAATTGTCGGCAATTTATAACCCCGATAAGTTGACAGTCGGATTCAACAAACTTAAAAACAGAGAAGAAATTCACTCTATACCCGATCCTGCTCTAGACCTTTGGATTAACAGGGAGAAAATTTAACAATGAACATATTAGCACTGGAAGCCAGCACCAGCTCAGCAAAAGCATTGCTGTATTGTGGAAATTCTATCAAGCTAATGAGGTCAAAAGAATACAAGTGTCCAAACCCAAAAACATTAATGCAAAGACCGCAAGATATATTAGAGGTGCTTTTCAATGTTGGAAAAGAGGTAGCAGCGGGCGAAAAAATTGATATTATTTCACTTGGTTCTACCTGGCACAGCCTTATTTTATGTGATAAAGATATGAACCCTATTTCAGAAGAGTATAGCTGGCAGTATGTTGAAGCTTCTAAGAATGCCACCGAGATAAGAGAAGATATAGATCTTTATAATAAAATATATAGCACTACCGGCTGCCTTGTCCATGCATTTTATCCTGCATATAAAATAATGAAATTGCGTGAACTTGGAGCTGACATAGAAAACAGTATTCTTACCGATCTTGGAAGCTATATTCACTATGAACTTACGTCTGAACACCTTGTTTCAAAATGTACCGCCTCCGGCTCGGCACTGTTAGATATTAATACGTTAGGTTATAGCGATTTTATGCTAAAGCTCTGTAACATTGCCGAGGAGCAGCTACCAACCATTGCTGAATTTAATAAACTTTGTCCTTTAACATCGAGGGCTGCAGAAAAACTAGGTGTTATTTCCGGCATTCCGGTTACACTTTCATTCTCTGATGGAGGCCTAAATCAGGTAGCATCCTGTGCTGACAAAAAAGGTTTGATGACTATGTCGGTGGGAACAAGCGGTGCTCTACGCATGACAACGGATATGCCCTTAATACCTAAAACCCCTTCAAGTTGGTGCTACTACTCCCCTATTTCATACCTGGTTGGAGTAGCAACTTCGGGAGCCTGCAACTGCGTTGATTGGGCTAAAAACAACTTGTTTCCCAATGGTAAAAGCTACCGTGAGTTGGAGGAGCATCCCATAGATAGAGATAATCTACCTATATTTTTACCATTCCTGTTTTCAGAGCGTGCACCTGGTTGGAACGATGGTGCAAGGGGTGGTTTTGTTGGACTTACAGCTCGCCATGGTTCAATAGATTTATTCCACGCCGTTATGGAAGGAGTTTTATATAACCTTCGTCAATGCTATAACATAGTGGAATCTGTTGCGGGTGAGCCTGATAGCATTCTAGTTTCCGGTGGAATAACAAAGTCGCCTATCTGGCTTCAGATGGCGACCGACATTATGCAAAAAGAGCTGTTGATTGATCCGGTAGAGCAGGCATCATTGATGGGTGGAATTTATATGGCACAGATAATTAACTCGGTAACACCAAATTATCCGACACACTATAAAAAGGTATCGCCAAAAACCAAAAGCTATGAGTTAAGATATGAAAAATATCTAGAAGCCTATAATCATCAATAGCATTTAATCAAGCCTTACAATAAAAGCCATCTGCAGATAGTTTGTTAGCACCTCTTGAAAGTCCTTTGTGCTTATATTGTTTCGACTTTTATATAAAACAGCCTCTCCAATAGCCGAAAATATTGATTTCGCAAGAATGCTTATGTACATCTTTTTTTGTTCGGGCGACTTAATAAAGCCTGGTACGGCGTTACTGTATAACATATTCAACAGCATTAACAGCCAGCTATGGTACCTCTCATTTAACCTACTATCATTAACTGAAATAAGAACTTCTTCTCGATATCTATCAATGTTGGATGCAATATTTTCTGCAATAACCATCATAAACTTCTTAAACGTCTCCTCTGTCATTTCCAGTTTTTCAGCTTCTTCAAACAGACTTAACTTATTATCCGAAAACGCCAACACAACCTCATTAAGGTTTCCGTAAACCGGGCTTAGCAACTCCTTTACTATTTCATCCTTACTCTCATAATAATGATATATGTTTCCTACCGACATCTCGGCATTTCGCGCTATAGAACGAAGAGATGTTCCTTCAATCCCTTTTAATAAAAACTCTTTCTTTGCCGCATTCAAAATTTTTATTCGCTGCGACTCTTTAAGTCGTTGTGCCACAAATCACCTCATTCATTGTTAATCATAACTATTCTCAATTATATAGTACACTTGCAAATAATTATTGTCAAGTTATTAAATTGTGTTTTTAAAATTAACATACAAAACGATTGACAAAACAATAAAGCTATGTTAATATAATAAAGCACTTAATTACTGCCGAATTGTGTAACGGTAGCACGGCAGACTCTGACTCTGTTTGTCTGGGTTCGAATCCTAGTTCGGCAACCATCAAATTTAATTACGACTTAGTGTTTCTAAGTCGTTTTTTGTTTAAAAGGTTTGTTATATATGGAAGATATTAATAAATTGGATGTTGCGGCAAAGCTTTTTCCGGCCGTTACAAACAAAAACAACTCATCGGTATTTAGAGTTTCGGTAATTCTGAAAGAAGAAATTGACCCACGGATTTTACAGCTGGCAGCTAATATGATATATGAACGATTTAACCTATTCTTTTTTCGTTTAAGAAAAGGTTTTTTTTGGCATTATTTCGACAAAAACCATGTTTACTTCACTGTAGAGCGTGAGCAATCATCACCGTGCGCAACAATTATCGCACATGAAAACAAAAATTTCATTATAAAGGTATTGTATTTTGGCAATCGAATTTCCGTTGAGGCCTTTCACTCGGTTACAGATGGTGGGGGTGTTTACGAATATTTAAAATCATTAACTTATTACTACCTAACGATAAAGCATGGTCCAATTGAGCCTGAGGGTAAGGTATGCCTATTTAATGAATTTGATGTAAACAGTGATGAAGACAGTTTTATTAAAAATTTTTCTGATCTTAAAAAAATCAAAAAAGAATCAAAAAAGAATGTTCAAAATTCTTTTAGAATACAAGGAGTAAAGTTTTCTAAAGGCGGTTACAGAGCAATTACCGGTATGCTATCGGTCGCTGAACTTAAAGATTGTTGCAAAATCCACGGTTGTACTGTTACTGCATTTTTGGTAGCTACTCTTATGAAGTCGATTTATATAGAACAGCAGCAGAACTCATTAAGCAAAGCTCCTATTGTTGTTTCAATTCCCGTAAATCTAAGAAAAGTGTTTAACTCAAACACCTTAAAGAATTTTTTTGGAGTTGTTAATGTAGGCTATAAAATTTTTGAAGATACAACATTACAGGAGATAATCGAATCAATAACACAACAGATGGAACTTGCCTTAGATGAATCTCAACTAGGTGAAGCATCGGGGCAAAATGTTAAAATATCGAACCACGTTATACTAAAGCACACTCCCCTTATAGTTAAAAACATGATTGTTCCGGTAGGCTTTAATGTTATAGGTGAAACCAAAAAAACCATATCCATCTCTAATATTGGCATAGTAAGTTTTCCGTCGGAAGCAGAAAAATATATTGAGCACACCGAGATGATGCTTTATCCTACCCCAAAGAGCCCAATTAATTGCGCTATCTCAACGTTTAAAGACAAGCTTAGTGTCAATTTCATGTCTTCTATAACAGATTGCTCGGTAATACGTAACTTTTTTAGAACAATATCAGCGCAGGGCTTAACCACAACAATTTATTCAAACAGTTGGGGGGAAGATGATGAACAGATGTAACGAATGTAATGTAAATGTTTACGAAAGCGAAAGACGCTGTCCACTATGTAACTCAGCGTTAGAACACGAAGCTATTAATAAAACTAAGGTTGAATATCCGCAATATAGCGATATAACAAAAAAGCAATCACAGCTAAGAAAGCTACCGGCTTTTATCTCTGTTTCAATTTCAATCATTTGCATATATATAAATATTTTCACGCACTCTGACGAGGGGATACTATGGTCGGTAATTGTAGTTTCATCGCTAATATTTGCTAACGGTGTTTTTTATACTACTCGGTCTACTGCAAGGCGTTTTGGTGCAAAGATTTTAATCTACCATGTTATGCTGTCTGCTTTTGCAATAATTATTGATTTCAATACCGGTAGCCACTTCTGGTCAACCGATTATGTTTTTCCTTTTTTAACTCTAGGAACCATAGTCTACCTAACCCTTTTGGGTATTAGAAGTAAACGCTACTTCTCGGAATACTTTGGTTATATTCTTGTTGTTATGTTAATAGGACTAGCACCAATAGCCATGTATCTATTAGGATTTTCTAATGTTTCGTGGGGAATATTTGTATCAACACTATGTTGTATTATTGTTATTCTTGCGCTTCTAACGTTTTTCAGTAACAGCTTTAAAATGGAATTAAAAAAGCGATTTCATAGATAAATATTTAATAATGCGTCCCGGTTTTATTCGAATAATTTAGGGACACAATAAAAAGCCGACAGTTATTATTGTCGGCTTTTTATTGTGTTTATTGCTTATTTATTATTTATTTCCGGAAGTGAATCAAACCCTTTTTGTAGATCTTCGTCTGTTGGTATATAGTTATTTAACGTACCGTTGTGGTAGCTTTCGTATGCCGAGAGATCAAAGTATCCTGTTCCGGTAAGTCCTAGTAGAATATTTTTGTGTTCACCTGTCTCTTTGCATTTTAAAGCCTCATCAATAGCGCCTTTAATTGCATGTGAGCTTTCAGGGGCTGGAAGGATTCCTTCGCTTTGAGCAAAGGTTACCGCTGCATCAAATACCTCATTTTGAGAATATGATTTAGCTCCCATGAGGCCATCATGATATAGTTTTGAGACTATTGGACTCATTCCATGATAGCGAAGTCCCCCTGCATGACTTGGAGAAGGAATAAACCCACTTCCAAGTGTATACATCCTCATAAGCGGAGTAGTCATTCCTGTGTCACCGAAGTCGTATGCATATCTACCTCTTGTCATTGATGGGCAGCTGGAAGGCTCTACAGCTATTATTTCAACATCAAGATTTCCACGTATTTTATCTGCCATGAAGGGTGATATAAGTCCACCAAGATTAGATCCACCACCTGCACAACCAATTATAATGTCCGGTTTGATATCGTATTTATCCATCGCAACCTTAGCTTCAAGACCAATAACCGACTGATGAAGCAGAACATGGTTTAGCACACTTCCCAAAACATAACGACAGTTTTCTGTCATCATTGAGGCCTCTATTGCCTCTGAGATTGCACAGCCTAGGCTCCCACCTGTACCCGGATTTTCTGCTAATATTTTACGACCAATCTGAGTTGTATCAGATGGCGATGGTATTACCTGTGCTCCATAGGTCTGCATAAGCAACTTACGATAAGGTTTTTGCTCACTCGAAACCTTAACCATATAAACTGCGAGATCTATCCCATAGTATGCTGTTGCCATGGACAATGCACTTCCCCATTGTCCTGCACCAGTTTCGGTTGTAAGTGATGTTATTCCCTGTTCCTTAGCATAATAAACCTGAGCTGCGGCACTATTCAACTTATGGCTACCGGAGGTGTTATTTCCTTCAAACTTATAGTAAATATGGGCCGGTGTTCCAAGCTTTTTTTCTAAGCAATATGCCCTAACTAAAGGAGAGGGGCGATACATGCGGTAAAAGCTTCTAATATCTTCTGGGATCGGAATATATTCATCAACCGTATTATACTCCTGGTCGATTAGCTCTTTGCAGAATAAACCTTCCAATGCAGCCGCAGGAACTTCACTGCCATCAGGCCCAACAAAACCTTCAGGTTTTTCCTTCATAACTGCGCGCACATTATGCCACATCTTTGGGAGTTCATCTTCACTAAGGTAAATCTTGTAAGGTACGTTACTCATGTTTTTCTCCTTTCGTCTTACAACGGTAGTTTAAACCATTGCAATAAAAAAATGCCTGTGTGGCTCTTTAGAGTACACAGGCACCGAACTTAATTTTTTAGCATTCGGTTATATGCGTGTCAAAACAGCCCTATTAAAGTCAATAGAGCGCCACCAACGAAATGTTGTTTGTTGGTTTGTCATGATAAGCATTCTCCTGAAAACTATGTTAAGATGATAACACACCAAAAAAACATTGTCAAGCTTTTTAATAAAAAATAATAAAACCTATTTAATTTGCTTTCGCATGTTGTACACTTAATAACATGAAGTATTTTGTCTGAGGTTATGATATTATGTTAACAAAATAAAAAATAGATTAACATGCCTACATATGGATTGATGATAATGCGAAACGAACTGCAGCTGAAAGCGATGCTGTTAAGCTGCATCATCTTAACAGATTAATTAAAATAAATATAGCACACTACTTTTTATATTCTTTGTTAAAACAATTATTGCTCTTACTGTTACTGCTCTCATGTTAATAAGTTTTAGCATTCCTGCATAATACAGCTAAACCCTTTGCATTGTTATTTCTGCAAAGGGTATTCTTTATATTTAACCAGTATTGTTTTAACAAACCTTCTACTTATTAAAGGTCCAACACCATCTGTTTGTATGGTACTTCCTCAAACCCTAGCCTCTCGTATAGCTTAATAGCTGAAAAATTATGTGATGTAACCTCAAGACGGTATCTCTTTGCAGAACCATCATATTCATTACGGATGTAATTAAACATAGCCGTACCATAGCCCTTGCTTTTATAGGCATCCTTTACAAACAGTTCTTCAATTAAGACAACCGCTCCCCCGGCCTCGGTGGAATATGTAAAAGAAAGCGTGCAAAAACCGATATATTCACCCTCGTTTTCACAGATTAATATTTTTATGTAAGGGCTATTGTTTAATGCTCCCGAAATACTGTTATGAAGGTATTCGTTGGGAATCTCATGAGATACAGCATCGGTAGAATAAAACTCCTTTAACATTTCAAAACAGTCTTGAGTGTCTCGTTCTTCTAAATATCTTATCACTTTTGTATTTCCTATTTTTTTAATAAATTCATACTTATGATCTACTCTGCCTTACTGGCCGTAGTATGCACCATCGCCATGCTTTCTTAGATAATGCTTATCCAACAATTCCTGTTGCATTGGCGGTAGCTGTGGCGATGCGGCCTTGCAGTGCCATGCCATAAAGGCAACCTCTTCTAAAACCACCGCGTTATGTACTGCATCCATCGCATCCTTACCCCAGCTAAATGGTCCATGGCTGTGAACAACAACTGCCGGAACATTGCTTGGCTTAATGTTTTGCTTTTCAAAGGTTTCTATTATAACAACACCCGTTTCATGTTCATAATCAGCGGCTATTTCTTCGGCTGTCATTCTTCGGGTGCAGGGAATCTCCCCGTAAAAATAATCGCCATGTGTTGTGCCGAGGGCCGGAACACCCTGCCCCATCTGGGCAAAAATTGTTGCCCAGCGGCTGTGCGTGTGAACTATTCCGCCAACATCTTCAAAACTACGATATAGATTCAGGTGGGTTGGTGTGTCGGAAGAGGGTTTTAAGTTTCCCTCCACCGTTTTACCGCTATCAAGCTCTACAACAACCATATCTTCAACGGTCATATCGTCGTACTCTACCCCTGAAGGTTTTATTACTACTAATCCCTTATCTCGATCGATTGCAGAAACATTACCCCAAGTAAAGGTTACAAGGTTATATTTCACAAGCAATAAATTCGCCTGTAACACCTGAGCTTTCAACTGTTCTAACATAAACTTCGTTCCTTATTTAATCTTCCAGGCAATATCGGCTAAAAACAAATCTTGTTCAAAGCGTTCTACCGTAGTATCCTTACCAATATGAACAAATTCAATACCAAAAATATTGCAGAAATCCCTCATCTGTTCAGCCGTAACATCGTAGCTAAGTACAGTATGGTGTGCACCCCCTGCATGAATCCAACACTCTATGCCGGTATACATGTCCGGCAGTGCTTTCCACATTACCCTAGCCACAGGAAGATTTGGCATATCCATTGTTGGTTTAACGCATTCAATATCTTGGCAAATCAAGCGTAGTCTACCGCCCATGTCTACCAACGTTACCACTATTGCTGCTCCGGCTTTGCCCTCAAACACAAGTCTTGCCGGAGGTTCTCTATCGCCTATTCCAAGTGGATTAACCTCTATTCTTGCCCTGTCACTCGCAACGCTTGGGCAAACCTCTAACATATGTGCTCCTAGGCTGAGTTCATTACCTTTTTCAAGATGATAGGTATAATCCTCCATAAACGAAGTGCCACCGTTTTTCCCCTCGCCCATAGCTTTCATAATCGATGTCATTGCTGATGTTTTCCAGTCTCCCTCGCCGGCATATCCATAACCCTGTGACATAAGATTTTGACTTGCAAGTCCGGGGAGTTGTTTCATTCCGTAGAGATCCTGAAACGTGTTTGAAAATGCCATACAACCCTCTTTATCAAACATAATTTTCATAGCAATTTCTTCACGTGCCTGATATTTAATGGTTTCTAAATCGTCCTCCGAAAAACTGTATTTTGTACGATATTCTGAAATTTTCCCCTCTATCTGAGTATCGGTAACCTTATTCATGGTATCTACCAGCTTTCCTACCGGCCAGGTGTTTACCTGCCAACCGAGTTTTGCCTGCACTTCGACCTTATCGCCCTCAGTTACCGCAACCTCACGCATGTTATCGCCAAATCGCATAACCTTTAACTCTTTAGAAAAAGCTACTCCGTAGGCAACCCGCATCCAATCACCAAGTCTGCTTTGTAACTCTTCATCCTGCCAGAATCCGGCAATAACCTTACGTTTTGAGCGTAAACGAGCCCCAATAAAGCCGTGCTCTCTATCGCCATGCGCTGCCTGATTAAGATTCATAAAATCCATATCAATCTCGCGATTAGGGATTTCTCGATTGTACTGGGTTGCAAGATGACACCATGGCTTTTGTAGATTAGCAAGACCATTTATCCACATTTTAGACGGACTAAAGGTATGGCACCATGTTACAATGCCAATACAACCATCATCAAAATTTGCCTGCTTTATAACTTCGGTAACCTCAGCATTAGTCTTCGCTGTTACTTTATATACTAATTCACAGGGCAATTTTCCACCATCGTTCAAAATCTTTGTCATCTCAACGGCTCGCTTGTCCACGGTGTTCAGCACCTCTTCACCATACAAAAATTGACTACCCACCACGAACCATATCTTCTTGTTTTTTATGTCCATCCTCATTTCCTCTCCTGTATTATTGATGCAGTCCTTTAAACCTCTAATCCTCTTTTATACATTAATATAATTTGCGAAGTCCTACATCTTGGGTTGTTTAGATTTAAAGTCCCCGCTTGTGGTTAAAATTTTGTTATTTAGTTAATCTTTTAACGATTCTTCTTTATACTGTTCTATATATATCCCACCAGTTTTCAATGTCGCAATTGTATCATATATGTTTTTCATGTAAATCAGCAAGAGTTAAGTTTTCTTCGGGCTAAGATAAAACACGTGTTTTCCATGCACTATAGTTCGTGTTCCTTTTTAAGCTGTGTGATTCATAAAACTCAGCAGCAGTTTATTCTGGCATCTTTCCCTTCACTTTGCTTAATATGAGCAACCAATCTTTCGGCTAGCTCTTTTTTTACACCTCTATATTTCTCGTTATTAATTAGATTATTAAGCTGACAAGGATCTGCTTTAAGATCATATAAAAAATCATCGTTATAAACATCTGAGTATGCCACCGTACCGCCATTAACTCCAGGCGCTACAACTGCGTATGTATAGTCGGTGGTTCTTATCACCCTTCCTATTCGACTTTCAGAAATTTGTGCAAATATGACGTTTTCACGATCCTCGCCATTAACAACCTCTATCAGATTTTCGCCTATCATTGCTTCTCCTACATCAAGCCCGGCCATTGCAAGCATTGTTTTTGGTAACGACTCAGAGGATACAAGTTCATCAACTCCTTTGCCTCCATTATAAGCTCCACCACTTATAACAAGTGGAACTCTAAGGCAGGCATCATGGCAGGATCGTTTATAATCATCATACCCATTTAAATTCTCATCTCTATTTCTGGTTCTAAAGTGACTTCCATGGTCCGAAACAAAAACAACAACGGTGTTATCATATTCACCCATCTCTTTTAGTCGGTCGATAAGTCTACCAAGGTTATCATCTAAACTTCGGCATTGACCAAGATAATCGGGATACTCATCCTGGTAATCACCATGATCAAACGCAATAAGATCATTTGGTATAACACAGTCCTTAAAACGATTCTTAGATCCTTCAGGGCCTTCATAGTGGTTACGATCGTTCTGATGATGAGGTTCAATGTAAGAAATCGTCATAAAGAACGGTTTATTTTTTTGCCATTTATCAAGGAACTCCATAGCATTGTCAGTTAGTGCATCAGCGCGATAATTCGAAAATTCTACCTTTTTGTTATTTTCATCGAATAGATATCCACCGTAACCATGAGAGGTAAATTCTAAAAGGTCAACAGCTCTCCAAAAACCGTTATAACCCCCCCGGTATTCTATTGGAATAGCAGAAGTTTGATGGTCTATATCCGGTTTTGCCTCTAACCCGCCATCACTTGCTAGGTGCCACTTCCCTATATATGCATTTTCATATCCTAACTCTTCAAAATAGTTAGCAATGGTTTTGGTGTTAGATGGAAGCATTATATTATTCCTGAAACAACCGGTGGTTGTTGGGTACTGACCAGTTTGAAATATTGCTCGGCATGGGCCACAAACAGGTTGCGCTGTAAAGGCATTATTAAACTTAACCCCCTCTTTTGCCAACCTGTCAAGATTTGGTGTAATATCAAGAGGCTGACCAAAACAACCGCAGGTGTCTGCACGCTGCTGATCGGTGAAAAAAAATAATATATTTGGCTTTTTATTCATCTTATTATCCCTTCCTGTAAAAAGGCAGATTATTAAACTTAATCTACTTTATATTTATTTTATCCTTTTATTCCGCTTTGTGCAATACCTTCGATAAAAAATCTTTGTGCAAACGAATAAATAATTATCACTGGGAAAACAATAAGTTTCTGCCAGGAAATTATATATTTGCAAAACCATAAGCTGCCATGATACTAAAAAGAAACTCACAAACTATTCTTCCAAAAATAGATAGTATCGAATATATATTTACAAAAGGAACAGCTTCAACTGCTAGTTGGTAGTTTTTCGTTGATGGGTTACTTGGAAATATTGTTGTAGGGATATTCATTATTTCCTCTACCGTATTAACCGAGGTTAAAGCCATCCAAACAAATGGGAAAATCATAATAATTCCGCCACAACAAGAACTATATGCACTACAACGTTAGATTTTTTCATATATAAATTTTTTCCTATTTGCATGCTCTGTGTGATTTTTGTTGCTTTTGTTTTTTATAAATTACAAACATAATGCTATGCCGAAAGCACAAAACTGATGTTTTGATTGGCGTCAAGGTGTTAAACATGATTGTTCTAAAATAATGGAGTATACTGGGAACATTGATAGGTATATAAAAGGTATTGCTTAAACCCCACAGATGATTACAGCACTTATTAACCACTAAGAGGTAACTTTTAACTAAAAACAGAACTAATTAAGCCTTTCATGCAGCACTTGTTGTAACAATCAAAAAACATGTTGAATAATATACCATCGTTTGAGAACGATAAAATGTTTGTTACAAACAATTGCCCATGAAAGGCTGTTTTGTTTTCAATTTTCTATTAACTAATTTATGCGTCTATTTAACTAAACAACTATTCCCTCTGCCTCATTTACCCATCCAGCACTAGAGGCATCAGAAGGCATACGCCAATCTGCCCGTGGTGAGAGCGTTACCGAGCCGATTTTGGTACCATCCGGCATACAGCTGCGTTTATACTGCTGAGCAAAAAATCTACGGTAAAATAGTACTAACCAATGCTTAATGGTCTTGGAATCGAATTCATCCTTAAATGCTATTTGGGCTAAGGTAAATGTATGCGAAGGCCTTCTTCCCCATCTTATAGTATGGTATAAATAAAAGTCATGAAGCAGGTATGGCCCAACAATTTCTTCGGTTTGCTGATCTATCCCCCCATTCGTTCCGGGAATTAGTTCAGGGCTTACCGGCGTTTCTATTATGTCGCGAAGTATAGCCTCTAGCTTACCGCCCATATGAATTGCCTCATACTCCACTAAAACTCTCACGAGTGTTTTAGGAATGCCGGCATTAACTCCATACATGCTCATATGGTCGCCATTATATGTTGCAAAGCCAAGTGCTAGCTCCGAGAGATCACCCGTACCAACAACTATTCCCTGTTCTTTGTTAGAAAGATCCATTAGAATTAGCGTTCTTATTCTTGCCTGTGCATTTTCAAATGTTACGTCGGTTGTTTTTCCGTCGTGATTTATATCCTTAAAATGCTGCTCAACCGAATCATGAATATCTATCTCTCGAAGGCTTACACCCAATTCTTTACAAAGCTGTTCGGCATTATTTCGAGTTCGATCACTAGTACCAAAACATGGCATTGTAACTGCCAAAATGTTATCAAGCGGCATGTTTAGATGTATAAAAGCTCTTCGGATACACAGCAGTGCCAGAGTACTGTCCAACCCACCAGAAATTCCTATAACAACCTTCTCAGATCCGATGTGCAAAAGTCGTTGTACAAGGCCCATAGATTGAATCTTCAATATCATTTCACATCTCGATTCCCACTCTGTAGAATCATGTGGAATAAATGGTTGCGGATCAATTTTACGTATTATTTCAGTTGTTTGGGTTTGCATTGAAAACGGTATTACAGTATAGCCGTCATCCTTCGCTGAAAAGGTATTCATTCGGCTACGATCATACTGTATTGAGTATAAATCCAAATCGGTAACAGCTGTATCCTCTTCAAAAGGCTGTGTTTCAGATAATATATATCCGTTCTCTGCAATAAGTTGGTGTCCGGAATAAACCGTATCAGTGCTGCTCTCACCAAATCCGGCATTTGCATACAGATAACCACAAATTAATCTCTGTGAAATATTTTTAACCAGGGCACGACGAAACTCGGCTTTACCAACCGTCTCGTTGCTTGCCGAAAGATTACAAATAACTGTGGCACCATTTAATGTGTGCTGTGTTGATGGTGGTGTTGCCGACCAAAAATCTTCACAGATTTCAACAGCAAGCATAAATTCTTTCCGTTCCTGCCATCTAAAAATAAGATCAGTTCCAAAGGGAATTTCTTCTCCAAATAGGTCTACAAAACCAACCTTCTTTGGTGCTGTTGCAAAATACCTCTGCTCATAAAATTCACCATAATTTGGAAGATGTGTTTTAGGAACAAGACCCAGAAGTTTGCCTTTGCATAAAACCGCTCCTACATTATATAATTTCCCTTTAACCCTTATAGGTAATCCAACTACAAACACAGTATCATATGCGTTACTCTCGTTAATTATTAACTCGAGCGTTAACAATGCATCATCTAATAATTTTTGCTGTAAAAAGAGATCACCACAGGTATACCCGGTTATGCATAACTCCTGAAACGAAAGTAGCTGTATCGGTTGTAGAGTTTTCATCTTTTCAACGATAGCCTTCCCGTTAGCGGCGCAATTTGCAACTGATACCCGAATATTTGTTGCTGCAACCTTAACAAAGTTCATCAAACATTCCTTCCGTTTAGATAAATATAATAAAGTAAACCCCCTTCGCTTTCGCAAAGGGGGTTTTTGGTGCGGATGAAGGGACTTGAACCCCCACGTCAAAGACACTAGATCCTAAGT
>CAYJBH010000017.1:0-62059 GCA_964368625.1 uncultured Oscillospiraceae bacterium | reverse complement strand
CTTTGGGTTTTGGTAATGTTAACCTTTTTATTCATCTGTAAAAGGTTTCCCTCGTTCAGGCTTTCAAATCCTACCAAAATAATCTCGCATCCGCTCTGCTTCATTAGGGAAAGAAGATTAGGATCGTTAGCCATAGAGAGTGTTCCCTGACTTGCCCATTTAACATTACAATCCTTTATGCGGGTAAGCAGTTCGTGCAGATGATTTTTATCAGCATAAAGGTTATCGTCTACCATAAAGTAGTATTTATGACGCTTTAACATAATGTCCGCAATAATGCTGTCGGTTGGACGTTTATAATACTTGCATCCATAATAGCTGGATATAGCGCAGAATTCACAGCCATAACAACAGCCTCTACCCGTTTCTACCAGTGATACCGGCAGATACTTTTTACCGTTAAAAATTGAGTGATCCGGAAGTTTATCTATGTACTGAGTGGTTCCAAAATACCGTTTTTGCGGTTGCTTTTTTGCATAATCTTTAATCACCTGTGCAATTATTCCCTCAGCATTGCCGGTAATAATGGTGTCAGAAAATTGTTCAGCCTCCTGAGGCATTAGTGTTACATGATAGCCGCCCATGACCACCGGGATTCCGGATTCTTTAAATCTCTTTGCTATATTATAACTTCTCTTGGCAGTATAGGTTTCTACCGTAATAAAAACAAGGTCGGCTTTTTTGTTATAGTCTATAAGCTCTATTCTATCATCGTAAAAAGTGAGATTAACAAAGGTTGGAATTATTGATTTTAGTACAGCTATTGTTAGAGGTTCCATCTTCCAGCTGCCAATATATTTCTCGCCCGGTTTTTTGCCTATAGCTGGCAGTATTATCGTAACATCCATTACTAAACCTCCATAGGTATATCGGAGTTATCACACATAACTTCCGGCGTATAGTGCTCATAGCGGTCGGCATATGTTTTGTATCCCATGTTAAGAGGTAAAGAAAGCCACGGACTATGCCTAAATGGGGCTAATCTTTTAAATATGTTAGTTGTAGAATAGGTTTCTTTCCAACAAAAAGTTATCCCCTCAACCAGCTGTTCAGGCGTCATTTTAGCAGGCTTATAAACAACATGCTCAACGTCGTAAAGTGCCCAATTTGTTTCTGTTATCCTGTTTTGTTCCATAAGTGAATCATATAGCTGGGTTTTAGGAAATGGTGTTAATATGCTATAGCGTGGTAGATCAATCTTTGTTTTTAAAACAAGCTCTGCGGTTCGTTCAAATATTGAGGAGTCCTCCTCATCCCCACCAAAAGCAAAGCAGCCCTGAACCAAAATTCCATTTGAATGAAGCTTATTCATTAACTCCTTATAGTCTAAAAATCTATTGCTTACCTTGCGTACATAACTTTGAGACTCCTGAACAATAGATTCAAATCCGATAAGTAGTCCCTTGCAACCGCTTTTTCTAAAAAGGGTAATAAGTTCGTCGTCCAGTCCTGCGGTTGATGTAACAAGACCCAACCAGTATTTTTTTAACGGAATCATAGCGGTAAAAAATCGCTTTGCATATTCAACATCGGCTATTAGATTTACATCGGGGAAAACAATAACCTTGCTTTTAAGATTTTGAAGTTCGATGATAACATCTTCAATCGGTCTTGCATAGGTAGTACGACCAAAGGCTGCGGGATATGCACAAAATGTGCAGGGGTGTGCACAGCCTCTTATTACCTCTACCGTTGCTGTGGTAATATATTTTCCTTTGCTTAACAGATCTCTGCGCGGGGTTGGCTTTTTTGCAATGCTGTAATCACAGTTTTGGCTATACAGCGGTTTTAAAAAACCGCTATTAAAATCTCTCAGCATTTCGGGAAAGGTTTGTTCCGAAAAGCCGGTCATAACTGCATCAGCATGTTCTGCAGCCTCATGTGGCATCAAAGAGGGGTGAACACCTCCTAAAACAACCGTTATGCCTTTCTTGCGAAAATAATCTGCAAAAGCATAGCATCTTGGTGCAGTACCTGTTATGCAGGTCATTCCAATTATATCACATACTAGATCAAGCGGTATCGGCTCCACCGTTTCATCGTAGATAGACACCTCAGCATTAAGCTCCTGCGGTATAAGTGATGCAAGACTCGTAAGGGTTAACGGTGCATACTGCAACGTCCTTGTGAATGAACCGTTATATCTGTGCATAGCACCGGCGGGTGCCATAAGTGCAATCCTCATTAAATCTCCTCCAGAATAAATGCTTGGTACCATCCACTACTAAGTGAAAGTATTTCGGGTTTAATATCGCCAAGTTTTCTACCTTTTTTGACATAAAAATCTATATAGTGTTGCTTTACATTACCGTATATTGGAACAACAATTAACGGTTTTAGCTGACCTAAATCTCGGCAGAGCTTATAGTGATACGCCTCGCAAAGCATTTTTTCCAGCTGTTCTGCAAGGTTAGTGGGAAGTTCTTTTTCTGCACGTATAAACAAAACATATCGATCCCATTCGTAGGAGATTAACTTAAAGCTTTTCGCTAAACAACTCCTTGGGTTTTCTGCGTTAAGGCGAGCTAGGCAATCAACAATAAAAAGCTCGTTAAGCTTCTCGCCGTGATGATCAGAAGTTTTATCCGTTTTTCCTATAAACCTTAACAGCGGAAGGGCAAAGTTTTCATCATATGCCACAACCTTTACAGCATCTCTTATGCGATATCGATATAAGCCCCCAGAAGTAGTAAATAATACCTCGTAGCTACCTCCAAGTTTTAACTCGGTATACTCCAAAAATTCACCGCTTTGCATGTCTATAAACTCAAAGTAGTGTGAACGATAGCATAGCATTGAGGCCGCACCATCATTATGAGGTATGCTCATTATTGCTTCGGTTGCAAGAATTCCTTTTGGTTCTATTATAACATGGGGGAAAAGTTTTTGTATATCTCTTGCACCCTGTTCTGCTGCCCCATCGCACCAACAGCTTATAACGCAAAGCTTTGGCCAAATTCTATCATATCTTTTTTTTCTTATGTATTCCTTGATAACAAGGCGGCGGTGTTTTTGAAAGTATTGTACAATTGTATCGATGTTATCATGAATAAATTCTAGTATAAGCAAAAGGTAGCTTGGATTCCATACTGATATTAAGGTAAGGTCACGCTCCTTTAAAAGTGCAAGCGAAGTTTTTAGGTAAAAACATTGCATGGTTTTATCTCTACTTATGCTTTTATCTCGAACCAACACAAAATCCATTAATAGCTGTTCAAGTTTGCCAAAATATGCCGTGTCCTCCTCAAAGCCTATAGGTATACCCGCCTTGGTATATCTTTTTTGATGTGTAGGTGGCGTTATCGACCAATAACTTTTCCCATTTTTTATTCCGGGATAGCGGCTAAAAAGATTGTAAAGCCAGGGCTTTGTTCCCTTTAAAAACTCCTCTCTTAGTCCATTAGTATAAGGTATTAACTTTGTTGCACCACCGGAACCTCCGGTTACTTCAAACATAATGATATTCTGCGAGGTTAAAACATTATCTTTTCCTTTTGCCATCTGCTCAATATATTCGATATAATCGGTATAGCTTGTTATAGGAACGGTATCTCTAAACTGCTCCAACGTTTTTATATCAGAAAATCCGTGTTTTTTGCCGTAGTAGGTGTTTTGGTTTTCAAATAATATATCAAACAATATCTTTCGTTGCTGCTTACTAACTTCATGCATACCTTTTTTAAACAGCTCTGCTTCACCCCTGTAGAGTAAATGTAATAATCGATTAACTGCACCAGATTTTAACCCCATAAAACCCGCTCCTTGCTTTGCTGGTAATTATTTTTTTTAAGATCTGTTATACAAACAAGATCTTGCCCCAAAAAATGACCGGGATTGCGTTTTAAAAAAAATGCCGCATGTTTACTTCTGCCTACTGCAGCTTCAATATCAGCTACCCCTGTTTTTAGGGTGTCTTTTACCGAGGCATATTCAACCACTCCGGTTTTAGGGTTGTAATCGCTCGAATACTGGCTTCCAAAAGCATCAATTATTTTTAGCATACGTTGAGGGGTTTCCAGCTCAACGTTTGGATAATAGCTGTTAAAGAATGTTGGCAAAATTTTGTATGTTTTATATCCTTTACAGATTAAGAACCAATAAAACTCTGCATAAGACCTACTGTATTCCTCGAAAAATCTGCCAAAGATAGAAAATAATGGGTGATATGTCCCCCAAAAATCTTTATGAACAATGGTATCTCCGGAAAAAACTCCGTTTACCTTACTGCCATCTACATCAACGCTAACTATTTGTTGGGTCGAAAAACCTTGAATACAGCCGTCTTCATCAAAAAGAACTATGCAGTAATCTTTCTTTTGAAGGTCGTTGATGAAGTTGTTATAGTTCATGTTTTCATAAAAGAGATCCATGAGAGTAAACATTCGCTCTTTGTCATTATTATTTAGCGTTGCAACCTCAACAATTCTTCCATTCAAAATCGACATTGTTTTCCTCGTTATCCTCTGTTACTCTTTTGTTAATCCAAACTGCATACCCTGCTTTTTAAAAACCTCTTTTCTAAACAAGGGGTTATATAGTAGATAAGTAATAAAGCGATAGGGGTTTCTCATATTTGTTTTAAGATCCAACACTCTTTTAAAAATAGAGGAACGGCTATTAAACCTTGCCCTGCATTCAAAGGAGGTTTTGGTAAGTTCGTCTGCAGTCATGTTCGTTGGTAGATAGGATGCATAGTTAAAACGATACTCCTCATGTAGCCACCATTTGCCGTCGTATAAAAGCCTGTTTTCCAGCTGCATCTTCTCATAAAGTGGTGTTCCGGGGTAGGGCATTAATATATTAAATGCCGCAAAGGTGAACTTGTTTTCTATTGCAAAATCACAGGTTCTGCGCAGGCTTTCTTCTGTATCGCTGTCATAGCCAACGGTAAAAGCTGCCCAGGTTTGTAACCCATAATCACGAAGTCTTTTTATCTCTTTCCTGTAAAGTCCGCTCGCCTTACTTGTGTTTGCTCTCTTATTCATGCTGTCGATATTATCCTCGTTTATAGATTCAAAACCTATAACATTTCCCAAACAGCCACTTTTAACCATAAGCCTCATAAGCTCATCGTCCTCTAACATATCCATACTACCCTGGCTTACCCAACGAATTTTAAGTGGGATAAGCGCACGAAATAGCTCCTTTGCCTTTTCTCTGTCGGCAACGATGTTGTCGTCAACAAAAAACAGCAACTTTCGCTTTTGTGCCTTAATTTCCTTAACAACATCTGCAACAGGTCTACAATACTGCTTACCTTTAAAGTAGGCTGTTGAGGCACAAAATTTACAACCAAATTTACAACCACGAGAAAATTGAAGTAAAGTTATTGGCAGATACCCCTTTCCCTCAAAGAGGTCACGCCTCGTAATAACATCCCTTTGAACAATAGGACAAAAAACACCATCGTATCTTTTTTTTAGGCGGTTATTTTTTGCATCCATTATCATTTCTTCCCAAACCGATTCTGCATCACCGGTAATTATACTATCGGCAACCTCGGATGCCTCTTCAGGCAGCAAGGTAATGTGCATTCCACCCAGAATAACAGGCACCCCAAGCTTTTGAAACTCACGGCAAATTTCGTAGGCCCTGCGTGCCGTAAAGGTTTCCACCGTTATGGCAACAAGGTCGGTTTTCTCGGTGTAGGGTATTTCTTCGCAGCGATCATCGTAAAGCTTAACCTCAACGTCGTTGGGGGTTAAAGCTGCAAGTATTCCTAGTTGTAAAGGCTCCATCCGTCCTTCATCTACATACATGCTGTGCCCTTTTCTGCCTATATTAGGTTTTATTAGGGTTAATGTCATTCGTTGCTTCCTCCAAGTATTGCTCCCTGTTTTCGACGTATCTCTAAGCCGGAAATGATATTAATCAAAAGGAAATAGTAACTTTGTGAAACACCCATGGTAAGGTGTGTTGCAAAAAACCTTTTTAATATACTTTTAGCGCCATAAAAATTGTATCTTGCTTCTTTGCAGGATTGTTTTAGCTGTTTTGGGGTCATGTTTGTCGGCAGAAAAGCACTGTCGCCATAACAATAATCTAAAGATAGCCACCACTCCTTGTGTAGCAACCTGTTTTGAGACAGTAATCTTTCATAAAGAGGGGTGCCGGGAAATGGAATAAGAGGATTAAAGTTTGCCACCGAAAGATTATTTTTTAATGCAAATTCATATATTCTATTTGCGGTTTTCTTATCGTCTTCATCATACCCAATAACAAAGGTACCGTAAACCATAAAGTTATACGATTGTAGTTTTTTTATTGCTTGTTCATAGTCTCGTAACAGCAAATTTGCCGATTTCCCCATTGTTTTTAGGTTGTTTTCGTTTAGCGACTCAAATCCTATAAGTACACAGATGCAACCGCTAGCCCTCATAAGCTTCAACAAGCGTTCGTTATTTGCAACCTCTAAACTAATCTGACAAGCCCATTTTTTTCGCAAGGGGATTATTGCTTTTAGTAGTGCAGTAGCTGTTTTTTCGTTGTATAATAAATTATCATCCACAAAAAATATAAATTTTTCCTTGGTTGCTTTAATCTCACTAACCATCTCGGCAGGGGTTTTCTGTTGAACCTTGCCTGGATACATGGTTTTAACACTACAAAAGTCGCAGCTAAACCTGCATCCCCTCGAAAACTGTACAAGTCCGAGTGGCAGATATTTCGAGCGGTAGGGAAGTTCCCGGTTATTATTAAGTAGAGCCATGCTACAGTGATTATTTTTTGCGTCGTAAAGCTTTTTAACTCTGTTATTATTTAAGTCGTTAAAAAATTCCGGTAATGTTCCCTCGGCATCGCCACAAAAAACTACGTCGCCATATCTAAGTGCCTCCTGTGGGCAGACGGTAGGATGAAATCCGCCCATTGCAATAATGTTATCTTTGCGCTTGTATTTTTTGCATAGCTGATATGCACGTTTTGCTGAAAATGTATCAAAGGAAAAAACAATAACCTTGCTGTTAATGTTTTGCGGAAGTTTTTCCTTTCGATCATCGATATAAACTGCTCTGATATTTTCGGGCAAAAGAGATTCAATAATTTCAAACAGTATCGGCTTTAACGCATCAAAGCCTTTGCCTTCAAACATGCCTACCTTAATAATGCAGATTTCCATCAACCGTTTCCCTTATTAATATCCACAGAACTTAAATCCTATATTTGCTCCTAAAAGAACCCCTTTTTCTATTAACGATTTATTGGGAGAGCTTTTAGTTCTGCCCAAAACTCTTTTCCAGCTGTAGGATTGCCGCCAAACGATGTTGCTTATCTCTTCCAGCCGTTTGTGACTCATGTGTATTGGTTGGAACACAGCACACTTTTGGTTGTATTTCGACCAATCACGGGTAATTATTCTGCCCTGTGAATCTAAATCTTCAAACAATTTAGATCCCGGTAATGGCGTTAAAATGGCATAACGAACCATATCCAGCCCCAGATAATCTACCTTTTGCGGCATCTGTAAAAGCTGTTCCTCGGTGTCATGGTCGAATCCTAAAACAAAACATCCGTTTACCGATAGATTATAGTTATGCATCCTATCAACGATTTCTTTAAATTTTTCGGTGCTATGGTAACGTTTTCTTACACCCTTTAGGCTATCTTCACTAAGAGACTCAAATCCTATCAGAACACCGGTGCATCGGCTTTTCTGTGCAGCTGCTAACAGTTCATCATCAAATGCAGTGTCGGCAGTAGAGTTGCATGCCCAGCGTATCTTAAGCTTTTCAAGTTCACCCATTAATTCTAATGCGTAATCCCTTGGCTTAAAAAAGTTTGGGTCAAAGAAAATTAGTTTGTCGGTCTTTAGCGAGCGTATCTCCGAAATAACATTTTCTATAGGTCGTGGATTGCTTCGCCACATATGGCTAATAGCACAAAATTCACAACGGTTGTCGCACCCCCTGTCTGCAATTATAGTTGGGATGTTTAGGCTTTTACTTCGGTTTTGCAGATCTCTTTTGGGGATTTCAATATGAGAAGCGTTATAGGTAGGGTTATCGTAAAGTTTTTTTGCTTCACCTTTAGTAAAATCGATGAAAAACTGTGGTAGCGAAACCTCGCCGGCGCCAATAATAACGCTATCGGCATGCAACAGGCCTTCCTGCGGCATGGAGGTTACATGATAACCACCAAATACAACAAAAACCCCCCTTTTTTTAAATTCGGCGGCATGTTTATATGCTTGTGGCGCAGAGGCTGTGTCAAAGGAAAGGCCAACAACATCGTATTTAAACTTATCGTAATTAACACTTTCTGTCATCTCATCGCAAAGAGTTATCTCGGCATTAAGGCTTTTTGGCACTAGCGATGCGAGAGTAGGAAGAGTGAGTGAGGGGTAGCTTAACAGCTTGGAAAAAGTTCCCCTGTAGCTCATATCCTCGGGGTTCCAAACATGTATAAACAAAATTTTCATACCACTAAAACCTTAAATTTCTATGTTACATATTTAATTGTACACAATTGGTCATAAAAGTGCAATATTTGTTAGTGATTTTTTGAAATTTAAACTGTTAAGCATAATCTGGTTTACAGTAAAGTTTGCATATCCAGTGCAAATTTGTGTAGGGGTTTGCGAGATAACTCGAACTGCATATTGTCCTACAATTTATGGTTTTGTTAACGGGTAGGTTAGTCACTTACAAAAACCTCTTTATAATGAATCTTTTTATCCACATCGAAGGTTTTTGTGTATTAAGATTGATTATTAATGGTTGAACCGTAGCTATAATTTGGGTTGTAACCTCAAGTGTAGTTGCAGTTTTGTCAGCTGTAGTTAAGGTGTAGCTATTGATTCTGTATATAAATCCGTTAACAATGGCAGTGTATTAATATTGATGTGCGGTAGCTGGAGGGGGTGTAGTTAAGTTGTTTGTCTGCACCTACCTCAAATCACCCGTCAAAACTGTTAGTGCTGTTACCAAGGTTTGTGAAGCAAGAGCGTATCGAGGCAACCAACCCATCTTTATAAAGGTTAATGGCGAAAGTAAATTACTAAAGCAGTTTAAACAAATTTTTTACGTCGTAGTGTTAAAGCGACTATTATAGAAACAGCGGCCGAGCAAATAAGTCCTGAAATAAGAACTATAATAGCAGCGGAAACAAAAAAATCGTTAGGCATCAATACTATTAGCCGATCGTATGCAGGACTTAACATCCAGTTATTATTTCTAGAAAATATTCGGTGGAAGATATGGAATGCCGCGGTGAAATTAATAGCTGAGAGTAAAGACAATGCAATAATTCCGATGCTGAAAAACAGAGTGGATTTTAAGAATGTTTTTAACATATAAAATAGAAAATCTGTGTGCTTTTTTATTAATAAAAAAGTAATTAATATTAATAATCCGGCGAAAAAAATATTGCGAGCAGATAAAAAAAGCAAATAGAGCTCTCGAACATCATGAAGATGTAAAAGCTCTCTTTGGCTAAAAAAATCAGTATGTTTGTCCGATACCGTTACTGTGAGTTGAACGGTATCGGTACTACCAGAAATATAGGCGATCAACTGCGTTGTTAAAGGCTCAACATCAGCTTGTGATAAACCAACCATTGAAACCGAGTTCAATCTAGTATATTGACTATAATAAAAATTTTCATTTTCTAAAACTACAAATTGTAGCGATGAAAAGTAAAGTATAAATAGGATTAAAAAGCTACACAAAACCGCAAAAACCTTAAATAAGACAGACGGTTTTTCTACCATTACAGAATTTCCTCTAATATAGCAGCAACTCCACCTTCCTTAAGCGATTCAAGCTGCCCTGAAATTACTCCCAGATAACCACGTATTGTTTCCGGTAGGTAATATGGTAGTAAAAGGTTAAGAACTATTCCAATAACAACAATTGCAACCAACTCAGCGATAAGAGCAATGTAAAATTGTTTGTTTAGGTCACTTGTAGTGGTAAAAGGGAGGAGGGATATGGTAAAAGCAAATGTACAAATTAATGCAAAAAATACAAGCCCAACAATGATATCTGTAAAACCAATAAGAAACGATATTAATATTAATACCCCAACAACAAGATTAGGAATACCATGCATAGCGGTTAGTCTTAAGCATTGGCTAAAGGAGGATTCGCCTTTAAATACCTTAATACAGGCCAGTAGTATTCCTGCAAAGGCAAAACTTAAGCCAGTAAACAATACAACCGATAGGAAAAATGCAGTAAATAGGTTAAACTTTATTGCATTAACCATAGCACCAATTTCATCGCTAAACGACAGTAAGCTTTCAACACCGCCTAACATTGAATCTATAATGCTATTAAATGATGATGTTATCGACACAGCAATAATACCTAACAGTATCGCCTGTAATCCCATAATAAGGTAGGCTGTAGGATTTTTACCGTTAATAACAAACTCTTTACCTGTAGTCACTGGAGCTTTTACTGTTGATATAAATAGCTTAGAAAAATCTGATAACATTTCTAAAGCCTGTTTTTTATACTGCTCAGCTTTTGCATTGCCCTGATGTGGTGGAACATTAGTATAGGGTGATCCCTGTTGCGGAGGTGTTGTATACGGTGAGCCAAGAGATGATGGCTGCGTGTATTGGGTGGGGCCTTGTTGCAGAGGTTGTGTTTGCGGAGTGGCCGGCTGAGTAGATGTATAAGGTGCACTTTGTTGAGGAGGTGGTGAATAAGGTGCAACCTGAGGCGGAGGCGTTTGAGAACCGTCTGGCTGAGTGGGTGGGGTATGTATCGGTGCGCTTTGTTGCTGAGAAGGTGTTTGTTGAGGCGTTGTATATGCCAAATTCTGCTGTGCTCTTTCATTTGTAGCTCTATCACAGCTGCAGATCTGCTGATCCTCCAACTTGGAGCCACAGTATTTACAAAACTTACTCATAACATAATTCTCCATAAAACTTCTTTTTGGTATTCATTAAACCGTTAAAACTTCTTTTTCAGCCTCAACAGCGGTACCACATTCCTCACAAAACATTGCATCTTCCGCTAGTTTATTGCCGCAATTCTCACAGAATAGAGCCTCGGATGACTTTTGTTCAGGGTGATTTATTGCAATATCAGAGTTGATAGGGGGAGAGACCGGGGTTCCGCAAGCTTCACAAAATAGGTTATCTGCAGATAAAATAGAAGAACAGTTGGAACATGAAGGGGGTGATACAAGGTAGTTACTATTTTCCTTATTAATAAACCTACCAAAGAACCCATTAAACTTTAAGGCCAACAAAATTAATACAAGCCCGCCGATTATGAGCATTACAAACAATACAAATACAATGTTAATCACTGTTCCGGTAAAGGAGGTTTCCACGTAAGCAGAAGAAGATGTGTAGGTAACTTTTCCAAATGATGCCTCAAAAGCTTCGGTTGGCAGCGGGTTGTCGTCGCCATTAGAATCCTGAATTACGGTTGGTTCTGGGTTAATAGAAACAGTAAAATTATCTTTAGGTATTGAATGAAGTAACCCCAAATTAACGGTATAACTAAATAAGAAGTCATCGGTGCGGTTAGGAAGAACATTGTTATAATCGACCAATTCATTAAAGGCTATAATGTTTTTTAACTCGAAAAAATTTGACTCGCGTCCATAGTTCGCAATAAATGAATAATCATAGAAAGTAGAAGAGGAAATCAGAAGCTCTTCCTGTGTACCATGTTCAGTGATGGTAATTTGGTACGCATCATCCACTACCTTGCTGTCCACCTCTATCTTTATTTCACTATCGGTAAAAAGACTATCCTTCTTTGTAGTTAAACGTTCTAAAATTAGGCCTTGCTCTTCTTCGCTAGGCAGAGAGTCAAAGTTAAATTTTGAGCTGCGAGTAAAATTATTAGCCCCCTTAACATTAGTTTCTACATCTAAACTATCTACCGCAAAGGTTTTTTCAACGCTGTATTCTATGCTGAAGTTAACTGTAGTGCCTGCAAAAAGAAGAATATATCCGTCTATCTGATCCTCTTGCTCTGAATAACCTATATCCTGAATATAAAAGGAAGGCTCAATGTTGTCTTTTGTGCCAAAATAGTATTTTAAGAAAGCGGTTTCTTCACTATTAGAAGCGTAGTTGCTAAGGTCAATGTTTTCAACCACTCCTGTAGCAATGTTGAAATCGTTACGAGCAATAGCGGTTTCATTTAACTTTAGTGAGTAGGCATTGCTTGCAAATACAGCCTCGGTAAAATCGCCAATCTCGGAAAGGGTTGCATCCTGGATAGTTATAGAAGCAATTTGTCCCTCGGTGGTGTTCTCCCAGCCCAATGAGCTTCCGACTGGTGTATTTGCTGTTAAGAAATCCTTAATCTCTGTTTCATTGCTATCGATTGAAGCCTGAGGAATATTAAATTTTATAGTACGGCTGAAAAGATCATCAATGCCATCGGTAAAGATAGCTACCGAGGTAAGCTCAATATATGAAATGGTATTGAGATCGATATAAGAAGAAACGTTGTGCTCTTCGCCATTAAACAACACCTTAGTGTCTCGCAGACCAAAAACATAGGTAGAGTCGGAAGAGCTAACAAAACCAGCGTCAACAACCGCATTCAAAAGCCATCCTAAAAGTTCTTTGCTATCAAAGTTTTCTTCAACAGAAAAGCCGTTTGCCCAAACAGAGGTCGGTGCAATTATTGTTGTTGTGAAATGTTCGTCATTTAGCATTGATGTAATAAGCTGTTGATAATGGGCGGGAGAATCAAAAGCGATGCTAAAGGTATAAACGTTGTATCCGTTAACGTTTTCTACAGTGTAGCTCATTTCTTTTGGTATATTAGAAGAGATAACCGCGGTTAAATCATCTGCTGTGCCGGAAAATCCATCGCTGAAAACATCAGGTTCTATGGTAACTGTCATGGTGCGAACACCCGATAGATCAGCATTAACATTAAGAACTGTGTCAATCCATGAGCCTGTGCTGCAGCCGGTTAAAAACAAACAAATGAATGCCGGAATAAATACAATAATTAGTCTGCTAGTTCTATTTTTCATATAAACTAACCCTTCCTTCATAGTAACAACTGTTATAAAGAGGCTATATACCATTTACCATTCTCTTTTTGCAAGTTAAGGTAAGATATAGAAATTCTGCTACCGGGTTCACCGTAAACATCCGTTAAAAAGATCGCTGCTCTGCCTGTTTCATAGGAATCATCAGTTTCGCTTATAGGAGAATCAGGGGTAAATGAAGAGAAAAGCAGGGTTTGTGAAGATGGCAAAAATTCAAGTTCGGCAGCCGAAATTGAAATTTCCTGGTATAAGTTTTCAAAGTTGCTTGGAAGTAGTAATTTAGACATCTTTTCAATGTTGTGATCATTGAAGGCAGTACAAAAATCAGCTGCTATTTTTTCAGGAGAGTTTTGAAAATTTGGCGCTACAGCAATAACTGCCGCAACAATTATTAGGAATACTCCTGCTAAAAACAACTTGCTTTTCAGTAATTTCATCATAAAACAAACTCCTTTTAAGCGAAATTGAGAACCAATATTAGGCTCATTATACAATATATTACA
Organism: uncultured Oscillospiraceae bacterium; assembly: GCA_964368625.1. Lineage (GTDB taxonomy): Bacteria > Bacillota > Clostridia > Oscillospirales > Ruminococcaceae > CAYJBH01. The sequence continues at coordinate 48,581 of CAYJBH010000017.1, read as the reverse complement.
GTGTGTTTCAACAAGAAAATGCTTTTTTTGCGATTCATACTGGAATAAATTGTTAATTTATTTGACTTTTTTATCAATATATGATAAAATGTCGCAGTATATATAACGGAGGATTTTTTATGAAAGTGGCCTTTTCAACATCAGCTTGCTCTGATTTTTCTTGGCCGGAAATTTGTGATTTAGCAAAAGATTTAGGCTATGATGGGGTGGAGATTTGCGCTTATCAGCAAAGCAGTTCGCTGTTAACCTCATCTCATTTTTCGGCAAAAGAAATGCAACGAACTAAACAGATGCTTTCATTAAACGGAGTAGAAATAACCTGTATCTCTTCAGACTGCTGTATTAAAAGCAGGGAAAGCTATAAAGCTGTGAAGGAAGAGTTGATAGATTATATCGAGCTAGCTAAATCACTGCGTGTACCATATGTTAGCATATTAGCAGACTCTGATCTCTTTCCGGGAGAAGAACAGGTAAATGATGATGAAGTAATTGCTTCTCTTAAGGATATAAAGAGGTTTGCTAGGGAGGCCGGCGTTACGCTACTTGTTGTTACTAACGGTGTTTATTCTGACAGTAAGAGGCTACGTGATGTTTTGGATTCTGTTGCGAGTGATAATGTTGCAGCTCTTTGGGATATGCATAACACCTATCGCGTTATGCAAGAAACACCCGAAACAACTATTCAAAACCTAGCTGCCTACATCAACTACACACATATTAAAGATTCGGTAATGTCGGATGAAGGAATAAAATATAGGATGATGGGAGATGGAGATCTCTCTATTGAAGAAATAATACAGGCATTAAGGTCGATTAACTACGGTGGCTACATATCGATTGACTGGTTTAAAGAGTGGTCGGTAGAGGTGGAGACAGAAGGGCTTGCGCTTTCTCATTTCATCGATTACATAAATAGATATATTAAGCCAACATCATATTCAACTGCGCTTTTCCAAAATGCAGCTAAAACCGGATACTTTATCTGGGAAAAAGATTCATTGATAGATTTAAATTTTTCTCAGCTTCTTGACACAATGGCAGAATATTTTCCCACTCAAACAGCCATTAGATATGTTACCCATGATTACACAAGGAGTTATTCCGAATTTAGAGAAGACGTTGATAGGTTTGCAAGATCCCTTATATCTATGGGTGTGAAAAAGGGTGATAAGGTTGCAATTTGGTCTACAAATGTACCTGAATGGTTTATTACTTTTTGGGCCACTGTAAAGATCGGGGCAATTTTGGTTACCGTTAATACTGCATACAAGTCGCATGAACTAGAATATTTGTTAAAGCAGTCGGATACCCATACTCTAGTTATGAATGATGGATACAAAGACTCAAATTATGTTGAAATTATAAATAAGGTTTGCCCTGAACTTAAAAACATGAGTTCGGTAAAATCGTTAAGGCTGGCAAAATTTCCGTTCTTAAGAAATATTGTTACCATAGATTCAGTTCAAAATGGTTGTATTAGCTGGCCTGATGCAATCTCTATGGCCTCTAAAACTCCTGTTGAAGAGGTTCATTACAGAGCTGCTGCCATCAGTCGACATGATGTTTGTAATATGCAATACACCTCCGGAACAACCGGTTTTCCAAAAGGTGTTATGTTAACTCATTATAATATCATCAATAACGGAAAATGCATAGGCGATTGCATGGATCTTTCAACCGTAGATAGAATGCTTATTCATGTTCCTATGTTTCATTGCTTTGGTATGGTGCTTGCAATGACTGCCTGTATGACACACGGTACTACTATGTGCCCGATACCGGCTTTTTCTCCTAAATTATCACTTTCGGTAATAAATCAAGAGCAGATAACCTGCTGCCATGGTGTTCCGACTATGTTTATTGCAATGTTAGAGAATGAGGATTTTGATAAAACTGATTTTTCTTATATGAGAACCGGAATAATGGCAGGAAGTCCTTGTCCCGTTAAGGTTATGCAGGATGTTCTCGATAAGATGAATATGAGTCAGATATCTATAGTATATGGACAGACCGAGGCATCACCGGGGTGTACCCAGAGCAGGGTGGATGATCCTATAGAGGTAAGGGTAGGAACTGTGGGAAGAGCTTTGCCCGGCATTGAGTGCAAAATTGTTGACCCAGAAACCGGAAAGGATTTACCCGACGATACCGATGGAGAGTTTGTTGCTCGCGGCTATAACATAATGAAGGGCTATTATAAAATGCCTGCCGCTACAGCCTCTGCAATAGACCAGGACGGTTGGCTTCATACCGGAGACCTAGCACGTCGCATGCCGGACGGTAACTATAAAATTACCGGACGAATAAAGGATATGATAATTAGAGGTGGAGAGAATATATACCCTAAAGAGATTGAAGATTTTCTCTATACACATTCAAGTGTTAAGGATGTTCAGGTTATCGGCGTGCCTGATGAGCAGTATGGTGAAGAGGTTATGGCCTGCGTAATATTAAAGGATGGGGAAAAGGTTACAGCTGATGAGCTAAAAGCCTATGTTCGTGAAAACATGGCAAAGCACAAAACTCCCCGATACGTTGAGTTTGTTACAGAGTTCCCAATGAATGCGGCAGGAAAGATCCTTAAGTATAAAATGCGCGAAATGGCCTCTGAAAAACTATCGCAGTAAAAGGTTATATAATATTATAATCCCTGTGGTTTCTGAATAAAATCAGATCCACAGGGATTATATTTGTTTTAAAGTTGTTGTTACAAGCTATCTAACATCGGTGTTTTCGTCATCTGCTCTCAACTCTACTCGTCTTATTTTGCCACTTATGGTTTTAGGTAGTGAGTCTCTAAACTCAACTATACGAGGATATTTATACGGAGCAGTATGGGTTTTTACGTATTCCTGGATATCCTTTTTCAACTCTTCGGTCTGTTGCGTACCATTAGTAAGAACAACAGTAGCTTTAACAATCTGGCCTCTTAGTGGATCCGGAACAGGGGTTACCGCACATTCCAGAACATAGGGAAGCTCCATGATAACGCTCTCAATTTCAAAAGGTCCTATGCGATATCCGGAAGATTTAATCAGATCGTCCATTCTACCAACATACCAGTAGTTGCCTGTCTCATCCTTCCAGGCGGTATCTCCGGTATGATACATGCCGTTTTCATGTGCCTCGGCATTCTTTTCGGGGTCGTTATGATAACCGATAAATAAACCACAGGGGCGCTCTGCGTTAAGCTTTATAACTATTTCGCCGGTCTCACCCACCGGAGCACTTGTTCCGTCTGGGAAAACGATATCCATATCATAAAGCGGGCTTGGAACTCCCATTGAACCTGGTTTTGGAATAGTGCCAACCGGGTTATATACTGCAAGGGTTGTTTCGGTTTGGCCAAAGCCTTCCATCAAGCTCAATCCTGTAGCCTTTTTCCACTGTTCGTATACCTCAGGGTTCAAAGCCTCACCTGCAACGGTGGAGTGCTCTAGTGAGCTAAGATCATATTTAGATAGGTCTTCCTTGATGAAGAATCTAAACATAGTTGGTGGTGCACAGAAGGTGGTAATATTGTATTTTTTAAACATCACAAGAAGGTCGTGGGCGTTAAATTTATCAAAGTCATAGGTAAATACAGCGGCTTCACAAAGCCATTGACCGTAAAATTTGCCCCAAACTGCCTTGCCCCAGCCGGTGTCGGAAATAGTGAAATGAATGCCATCAGGGTTTACATTGTGCCAGTATTTTGCAGTAATGTAGTGTCCTAAACCATATTTGTGATTGTGCTCAGCAATTTTTGGATAGCTGGTAGTTCCGGAGGTGAAGAACATCAGGATTGGATCCTCACCGCACGAGGTGTCGGACGTTCTCTCATAACGATCGCTGTGTTTTATGTAATCAGCATCGAAGTTAAGGAACCCTTCCTTTTCACCATTTGCCATAATTAATAATGGTTTTTCATTACAGTTTTTGCTTGCCGCAACTGCTTCATCGGAAACAGAGCCATCGCCGGTACAGATAAGAACTTTAACACCGGCAGCATTAAACCTATAAATAAAGTCGCGCTCGGTTAAAAGGTTAGTAGCTGGAATTGAAATTGCTCCGATTTTATGAAGTGCAACCATGCAAATCCAGAACTGATAGTGCCTTTTCAGAACAAGCATTACTTTATCACCTTTTTTAATTCCAAGGCTTAAAAAATAATTTGCTGCCATATTAGATTTAAGTTTTAATTCACCAAAGGTGAATCTACGTTCTTCATGCTCTCTAGAGATATGAAGCATTGCAAGTTTTTCCGGATTCTTGTCTGCTATAGCATCAACAACATCAAAACCGAAGTTAAAGCTATCGGCATTAGTGAAATCAATCTTCTTTAATAAACCATTTTCGTCATGAGTAGTTTTAATAAATGGTGTAGAAACTGTATCTTTCTCTTCCGGTATTTTTCTTGGCTCAAAATGCAGTCCAAAATCAGAATCAACCTTGGTAGATGGATCGGGTCTGAGAATCATGGTGTAAAATTGACATGGCACACCACCAATAGCAGTAACACCGTGAGGAATACCACTATTGTAATACATGGTATCGCCTTCATTTAGTATTTCAATATTGTCGCCTATCTGTACCCTTGCAGTGCCGCTTATAACAATCATGAACTCCTGGCCAATATGAGTAACAAGTTCAACCTTGCCTTCCTCCTCTTCTTTGGACCAAGGCATATTAACAAAATATGGTTCTGCAATTTTATGTTTAAAATATTGAGCCATCTTTACCGCAGTGTATTCCTTGCTGGAGATAGGAAGTCCCTCGTCCTTCCTGGTTACTGCATAATTAGTAAGAGTTGGCTCTACACCGTTTATTAATTCGGTGGGATCAATCCCAAATTTTTCTGCACACTTGTAAATAAATGTAACACTAAGATCTTTTTTAGAAAGCTCACACTTCTGATACTCCTCAATGGACATACCGGTTGCGGTTGCCATTTCCTCTTCGGAAAGTCCAAGAATCTCTCTTGTTGCATGAATTCTGTTTGCAATTGCATAGATTTGTTTTCTTAAGTCCATCTTAATATTATTCCTTTCTTTGTTTTATGCATCCGAGCAACAAAGTTGCAAATATCACACACCTTAAATTTAATTAATAAGGTATAATAACAATTGTTAAATAACAAATAACGTTTAACCTTAACTGCCATTTTATGGTTGTTATTTTATTATTATACCAGAAGTATTGATGTAATTGCAAGAAAAAAATGTAAAAAGCAAATATTGAACAAATGAGATTAATCTCTGATTTAAAGAGAAAAACACTCAAATACAACGGTTGTTATGCGAATTTATTAATACATGGCTTTCTAAAATAAAATGAAGTATACAATAATTAAGCTTGACAAATAAATCGGCTTCATTTATAATAATAAATATAAAATACGCGGAATAGTCCGTTTATGATAGGGGGGTTAAATTTGTCGGAAGTACGTGTGAAGGAGAACGAGTCGTTAGACAGCGCTCTTCGTCGCTTTAAGCGTTCCTGTGCCAGAAGTGGTGTTTTGGCTGAGGTTCGTAAGCGTGAGCATTACGAAAAGCCTTCTGTAAAGCGCAAAAGAAAGGCAGAAGCTGCAAGAAAGCGCAAGTATTAAGCTTGAAAACCGTTAATCTTTATTTGATTAACGGTTTTGTTTTTGTATGAAATACCACCGGCTTAGCCGGTGGTATTTATTGCTCAGATATTTAAAAAAATTAGTTTTTACGGCTAAGTGCATTCCATTCATCAAGTAAAACAGAGTAAAACATTCTATCTTGATATTCGCCTAAGTGATTTAACATCTGTCGAAAGGTTCCTTCGTATGTGAAAAACCCACATTTTTCTATAACTCTTTTAGAAGGTTTGTTTACACTTCTGCAACTAACCTGAACGCGATTAAACCCTACTTTTTCAAATGCGTATGCAGTTATCGCTTTTACCGATTCTGTTATAAACCCTTTATTCTGAAAAGTCTTACCAATGCAATATTCTATCTCGCAGAACTGATTTTTGGTGTCAACAAGGAAGAAGGAAACCATGCCGATGCAGTTGTTAGTATCTTCTTTTAAAAACACCCCCCAACGATAGCTTTCTAATTCTTCGTATTTGCTAATATAGCGCATTAAAAGATTTGTAGTTGCTTCTATACTATCATAAACAGGTTCGCCGTAATCGTTTTGCAGCTGCTCATCACCCGCCCAATTCTCGTAAACACTCTTGCAATCGTTAGGTTTAAAACGACGCAATATCAGCCGTTCTGTTGTTATTGTTTGTGTCCCGATATGATTCATCCTATTCCTTGTCTCCTTACTTAATTGCGCTTAACCAAAATGTTGACACTAGGCTAGAAGTATATTGCTTTAAGTCTGGATTGTAATTATACCGTAAACTTAGCAATAAAGCAACAAGGTTAAATTTAATAAGATTTGCTATAGTATATATTATGTGGCCATTTCGTAACAATAGGGGGCCTTTTTTTAGCAAAGAGCAACCCCTGTGAAGATTTGATACGTCCTTCAAACCTTTACAGGGGTTGTGTTACAATGTCTAATAATATACTTTTAGTTGATTTACTGTGTTGTTTAACTATTTGTTGTCGAACTCTGTTAGTTTATTGCTATGTTTCTGCTGGTTGGTTTGTTATCCTTCTTTGGCACCGAGATGCTAAGCACGCCGTTTTCCATAGATGCCGTTATATTGTCGAGCTCGGCCCCAGACAAACGTATGCTTCTGCTCGAAGAGCTGGTTCTGCGCTCACGATGTAGGTAGTTTTCCTGCTTCTTTTCGTTACAGGAACTCTGTTCAACCGATATGGTCATAATATCACCATCTACGTTTACCGAAATGTTCTCTTTTGGGATGCCTGAAAGCTCTGCATCGATCAAAAAGCTCTCACCCATGTCTCTGATGTCGATTTTGAAGGTGTCGTTGCTTAGATTGCGAGAAAACATGCTCCTCTCGTCAAAGAAATCGTCCAGCATATTGTTGAATCCAATTCCCCTTGTGTTAAACGGTATTAATCCTGCCATGGTAATGCTCCTTTCGATTTATTATATTTTAGCACTCTAACTGTTTGAGTGCTAATTACATTATATCTTATAATTACAAAATGTCAATACCTTTTTATAAAAAAATTATTAGTCTATATATTCCTTGTATATAAACAGTTTATCAGCTTGTTAAATAGCTTATTTCCCCACTGCTTAACAGTTTTTGAATTGCCTTGTTGATCGAGAGTGCTAAAACATTTGCAGCCTTCTCCATAACCTTGTCAAGCTGTCGGGCGGTAACTATCAGTTCATCATGTTCTTCACTGTATCTCATCATGGTCGGAACTCCTATTGCGATGGTTTTACACCCGAGTGTTTTATGATTTAGTTCATATAATCCACCCGGACAAAGGCCGGTGTCGGTAATCTGAACGGTACAACCAAGCCTATCCGGATCACCGGTATATAGGCTGTCTACACATATTACCGCCGCCGGATTTACCCTTTTTGTTATGGCATTTATGCACTCTATTGTTTCAATTCCGGTTTTTCCGGACACGCCAGGCGTAAAGGCGCAAACCTTGCGTAACCGAATGTCGGTATTGTTTTCTAACATTCTGGTTACAAATATCTTTTTTGCGGTTACCGCCCCTAGACTATCAGCGGTAACCTGTTCGTTTCCAAGACCAATAACCATTATTTCGCCTTCTTCGGGAAGCATTATAGACAGTTCGTTGCAAACTGCCTTGATATACCTTTCGTTTCTCTCATCTACAACCGCAAGGTTCGGCATATCGAGAACAGAGTAGTTGCCTTTGGCACGATTTAAACCGTCCCTATTTATCGACACTCTCGTTATATCAACATCGCCAAAGCATAGGTTTTGTGTATTTACTCCATCCGGGATTTTACCTTTTTTGCTTGAGTAAATCTCGGTTGCTATATCGGTATATATCGGCATGTGCATTCTCCGGTGTAGTTTCTTACCATTATTTTAGTCAGCTTTATTATTGACTATACAGCTAAAAAATGGTAAAATAATCAAATAACGTAAAATTGAGTGAGGACTGTTTTGAAAGAGAAGCTACAACAACTTAAGGAAGATATCCAAAGTAGGTTGGCAGGTGCAACCACCGAGGAGGAACTTTCCGCAATACGCATTGAATTTTTAGGTAAAAAAGGAGCATTAACCGAACTTTTAAAAGGTCTTGGTGCTCTATCTGCCGAGGAGCGTCCCACCATGGGCGCACTTGTTAACGAGGTTAGAGAGCAGTTAACCGCAGAGCTGGACGCTAAGCTTACAGCCCTTAAAGAAATCAAGGCGCAAAAAAGGCTTGAAGCCGAGAGGGTTGATGTTTCGTTGCCCGGTAAAACCCCAACCGCAGGAAGATTACATCCCATGACGCTTGTTCTACGTGAACTTAAAGAAATATTTTTGGGAATGGGATTTGAGGTGCGTCAAGGGCCTGAAGTTGAGCTGGATCGTTATAACTTTGAGATGTTGAATATGCCTAAAACTCATCCGGCAAGGGATACACAGGATACATTTTATATAAATTCGCAACAGCTACTTCGAACCCAAACAAGCCCAATGCAAATAAGAACGATGGAGATCGAAAAGCCTCCTATAAGAATTATTGTTCCGGGTAGAGTTTATCGTAGCGACGCTGTGGATGCTTCGCACTCCCCAATTTTTCATCAGATTGAGGGTCTTATTGTTGATAAAGGCATTACCTTCACAAATCTTAAGAATACGCTAGAAATATTTACTAAAAAACTATATGGAGATTCCTGTACCGTGCGTTTTCGCCCACACCATTTTCCATATACCGAACCATCGGCGGAGATGGATGCAAGCTGTTTTAAATGCGGAGGCAGCGGATGCAGCCTTTGCAAAGGTGAAGGTTTTATCGAGCTTCTTGGCTGTGGAATGGTTCATCCGAATGTTTTAGCGGGTTGTGGCATAGATCCTGAAGAATACAGTGGATTTGCATTTGGAGTAGGCCTAGAGCGTATAACCATGCTCCGTTATGGAATAGATGATATGCGTCTGCTCTACGAAGGCGATCTACGTTTTCTCAATCAGTTTTAATTAGAAAGGATTTGTAGTTTATGAAACTTGCATATAGCTGGCTTTCAGATTTTGTAAAGCTTGATGTTTCCCGCCATGACTTCGTGGAGGGAATGACAATGAGTGGTTCTAAGGTTGAGGGTGTAGACTGCCTTGCCGACTCGGTTGAAAATATTGTTGTTGGGCGTATACTATCAATAGAAAAACACCCCGATGCCGACAAGCTTGTTGTTTGTGGGGTTGATGTAGGAAAAAATGTAACCATCGTTACCGGTGCCACCAACCTAACGATAGGTGATGTTATTCCGGTTGCACTAGACGGTTCTACGCTGCCGGGCGGAAAAAAAATAAACGCAGGAAAGCTTCGTGGGATATTAAGCGAGGGAATGCTCTGTAGCCTTCCGGAGCTTGGATTTACCGAGAGCGATTTTCCAAACTGCGGTGGTGAGGATGGAATTATGATTCTACCGCCTGAATTTTCTGATAAATTAGGGCAGGATATTGTTCCTCTTTTGATGATGGACGACATGACGGTTGAGTTTGAGATTACCCCAAACCGACCAGACTGCCTTTCGGTTCGTAGCCTTGCCAGAGAAGCGGCGGTAACATTTGATAAACCATTCAACGATCTTACCATTGCGAACTACCCCCTCGATGGAGTTGCCAACAACCGAATAAAGGTGGATATTGATACTAAAAACTGTAGCCGTTATACGGCAGCGATAGTTAAAAATGTTAAGATTGAGCCATCTCCTGCCTGGATGAGACATCGCTTAAAAATGTGTGGAATGAGGCCGATAAACAACATTGTTGACATAACCAACTACATCTGCCTATTGTTCGGGCACCCTATGCATGCTTTCGATCTTCGCTACGTAAATGATTCACACATTACGGTGAGACAGGCAATTTCGGGCGAAGAAATTGTAACCTTAGATGGTGTTACACATAAACTTAATAACGATAACACGGTAATAGCTGACACCAAGGGACCGATAGCGGTTGCTGGTGTTATGGGCGGTGAATTTTCCGGAATTTACCCCGATACCGTTGATGTTGTTTTTGAATCAGCCTGTTTCGATGGCCCGTCGGTTCGTACTACGGCAAAACAGCTTTTGCTTCGCACCGAGAGTAGCGCAAGATTTGAAAAAGGTCTTTCACCTGAAAATACCATGCCGGCTCTTTTTTATGCACTATCGCTTGTAGAAAAGCTTGGCTGTGGCGAGGTTGAAAGTGGTATCATCGATGTATACACGCAAAAACCTCAGCCACGCAATGTTCCCTATAGCCCAAGTGAAATAAACACACTTCTCGGAACAGATGTTTCTAAAAATGAGATGGACGATATATTAACAAAGCTTGGATTTACCATAGAGGGCGACAGCGTATCGGTTCCATATTATCGCTATGACGTAAAACTCTCCTGTGACCTAGCTGAGGAGGTTGCGAGAATATACGGTTATAACAAACTACCTTCTGAACCGATAAAGGCTTCAGGCAGTGCACGCTCTTCCGAGCGTCAACGCTTTGATGAGGCGATAAGGGATAAATTAATAGGCTATGGACTTTATGAAAATATGAGTTTCTCCTTCTATAGCCGCCGTCATTTCGATTTATTAAAGCTTGAGAGCGATCATCCTCTTCGTGATGCAGTTGAGATAATGAATCCACTCGGAGAAGATACATCAATAATGAGAACCACTGCCATTCCATCAATGTTGTCGGTACTTGCTACTAACTACAATGCAAGAGCCTCACACTGTGCAATGTTTGAATTTGCAACCGAGTACATTAAAGCGAAGAACGGAGATGAATTTGAGCTTCCAAATGAGCCCAAAAAGGTTATTGTTGGAATGTTTGGACCGGAAGTTGATTTCTTTACAGCAAAAGGTATTGCCGAGGGTCTGTTTGAAACTGCTTCGATTAGTTCGGTTGAGGGCTATGCCGTTGCAGATATCCCGTATCTTCATACCGGAAGAGCAGCCGAGCTTAAGGTGAAAGACATTGTTGTTGCTACAGTTGGTGAGGTTCACCCCGATGTTGCTGCTGCCTATGGCATAAAAACACGGTGTTATATTGTTGATTTATCACTTGATCTACTTTATGAACTATCTGGTAAAACTGCTGTTTATAAACCGCTTTCAAGATATCCTGCCTTAACAAGAGATCTTTGTGTGGTTGCTGATAAATCTATACCTCATCGCGAAATTGCAAAAGCTATACATGAATCGGCCGGTGAATTACTGGTAGACCTTAAGTTGTTTGACATTTTTGAGAGTCTACGCCTTGGAGAGGGCCGTAGAAGCCTTGCTTATAGCCTTAAACTACAATCATATACTGCTACATTAACCGATAGTGAAGCCGATGCAGTAACAACAGCTGTTCTTGAAAGATTGAAAGGGATGGGTGTCACGTTGCGTGAAGAATAAATCTATGATTCGCGGTCTGCGAAGTAAGTTTTTAACCATAATAATGACATTGTTGACGTTGGTGGTGGTACTACTTGTAGTTTCACTTAATGTTATTATGACGCTTGCGAGCCAAAATCAAAATAGAGAGCAGCTACAGTCATTTATCACTCCGAGTGGAGAGATGAGCGATACTGTTGAAAATATTGAAAGCAGCAATAGATATATTGTTTTTTTAGATGAAAACAATGAGGTTTTGGATATTCTTCGAAGCGGAAATATACAGTTTACCGACGAGGAGATGCTTGAAAAGGTTTTAATTGCTGTTGAAAATGGTAGGCCGACCGGAAGCATAGATGAGATGATATATCTTATAGTTAACAACGAGATGGGATCAGTGGTAGCATTTATGGATGTTACGGTTGAGAATAATCTATTAAGTAGGCTACTTTTTACAACAATTATAATTGGCATAACCGGCATTTTAGCCATGTTTGCAATCTCATTTTGGCTATCAGCATGGCTTATCGAACCGGTAGAGGCGGCTTTTGAGGCACAGCGTCGTTTTATTGCAGATGCCTCACATGAACTTAAAACACCAATAGCAACAATAAGTGCAAATGCTGACCTATTGATTGAGCAATACGGTGACGTTAAATGGATTAACTTTATTAAAGCTGAAACCGGAAGAATGCATAGACTGGTTGCCGACCTACTATATCTCGCGAGTAACGAAAGAGACAGGGTAGCTTATAATATGAACTCATTTTGTATATCGGATATGGTGGCGCTAACTGCAATGTCTTTTGAAGGCAGGGTGTACGAGGCTGGGAAACGGTTAGAGCTGGAAATTGCACCTAATCTTAGTTATCTTGGCGATGAAGATAGATTACAGCAGGTAGTTGCAATACTTGTCGATAATGCGATAAAGAATACTAATACAGGAGGCATCGTAACAATAAGCCTAGCCAAAATTCAAAATCGATTACAACTAACCGTTACAAATACCGGTGAAGGTATTGCGGTAGAGGAACGTGAAAAGATATTTGAGCGCTTCTATCGTAGCGATAACTCGAGAAGTAGGGATAAGGGTGGATATGGTTTAGGATTGCCGATAGCCCATTCGATTGTTACCGGACATAAGGGCAAAATAACGGCTGGCGGTACCGTAGGGCAGGACGCGATATTTAAGGTTATACTATAAAAGAAATTAATAGACAAATGGTGAAGTAATGAGAATTTTAGTGGTAGAGGATGAGCCTAATCTAAGGGAGGCTCTTTGCCAGATACTTGAAAACCGAGGTTTTGAGAGTGATGGGGTTAATGATGGTAAAAAAGGCTTGCATGCTGCAATGTCGGGCCTTTTTGATGTTGTTATTCTAGATGTTATGCTTCCAAAACTGGATGGCTTTGAAGTACTAAAAAAGATGAGACGAAGCGATATATTAACACCGGTAATCATAACGACAGCCTTGGGAGCTTCTGAAAATATCGAAAAGGGTCTGTCGCTGGGTGCAAATGCTTATGTTACCAAGCCCTTTAATGTTGATGAGCTTGTATCAAAGATTCGCACCGTTGCAGGTTTGTCGGCACAAAATGTTATGCAGCTTGGAGATATCAGCCTCAATTTAGCTGATTTTACGGTAACTATTGGCGAAAAAAAAGCTTCGTTATCAGAAAACGAGGTTATACTTTTAGAGTGCTTTATGAACAACGAAACAAATATAGTACCCTTTGAAGAATTAACCAAAAAAATTGTTGTCGAGAATTTGGACGATTATATAAGTATTCTTACCCGAAAACTAAGCTACCTTAATGCTGATATCGACATTCTTCATATTAAAGGGTTGGGGTATAAGCTTATGATGGGCGATGCTCCACAAATAGAATGGGAAAAGGGTTTTTAAAACATTTTACTGGAAATTAATTTGTTTTTATGATACAATTAATATAAATAGAAATTGAGAGAGGAAAAAATGAGTAGTTTTAAAATTTTCACCGAATCAAATGCAGATTTAAGTCTCGAACTTTCCGAAAAAGCTAGTGCCCATATTATTCCCCTTACATTTACAATAGATGGTAAAGAATATAAGAATACACCTCAAAATATGCAACTCGCTGAACCATTGTTTTATGCAAAGGTGAGGGAAGGTTCTATGCCAACAACCTCGCAGATAAATGTTGAAGAATTTAAGGAACATGCAATTCCATATCTTGAAAAAGGAATCGATATTCTTCATATTGCCTTTTCATCGGCCTTATCGGGTACATATAACAGCTGCTGTATTGCAGCTGAAGAGCTTATGGAAGACTATCCTGAGCGCCGAGTAGTGGTTGTAGATTCGCTATGCGCATCTCTCGGTGAGGGTTTACTGATTTACCATGCTGCAATGAAACAGCAACAAGGCGCCAGCATTGATGAATTAGTTGAATTTGTTGAGCAAAATAGATTAAGGGTAGCTCATTGGTTTACCGTAGATGATTTAAACCATCTATATCGTGGTGGAAGATTATCAAAGCTATCAGCCATTGCCGGAACACTTCTCGGAGTAAAACCAATACTTAATGTTAGTAACGAAGGAAAGCTTGTCCCGAAGGATAAGGTTAGAGGTCGTTCTAAGAGCATCGATTATCTTGTAGACAAGGTTGTTCAAAACGCGATGAATCCTAAAGAGAACTTGTTGTTTGTAAGCCATGGCGATTGTTTAGAGGACTGTGAGTCCTTTATCGAAAAGGTAAAAGAGCGTGTTAACTTTAAAGAAATTTGCTATAACTATGTAGGTGCTGCTGTAGGTGCACATTCTGGACCCGGTACACTTGCTGTATTCTTTTTAGCTGATAAAAGAGATTAGAGCTTTAGTTAATAAAACGGTTGTAACGAAAATAATTTCGTTACAACCGTTTTTTCGTGTTCATTCGATAATATATATATTATTAGACTAAAACACCTATTACGCCCTGAAATATGCTTACAGCGGCAATGAGGCCGCACCCTAGCTGAGTTAAAATAAGTTGAGAGGTAATGTCCTTCTTAATGGTTATGAATCCGGTTTGCATAGTGAGTAAAAGAAGTGGTAATATTGGCAGGAAATACCTTCCTTGCAATCCCCAAAGCATGGTGTATCTGGTAGGTGTCCAGCTGAAGATAACTATTAGCAATACACCACATACACATAACATACAGATGGTTGCAATAATCTTTTTAAAAGGCGAAAGCAACGGTGTCTCATCATTTTTAACAAGGGTAGATGCAAAAAGAATAATCAAAAGTATAAAAACAAGTGGAGGCCAGATGTATAGTTCACTGAGAATAGGTTCACCCATCTCGCCACCAACTAGCTGTGAAATATACACCCAGGTGTTTTCCTGAATTGTATTAAACAGAACCTTAAGCGCCTGTTGAAGATTGGATAGTAGATAGTCAAAATTATAAAATTCGCGTTCAACATAATCGATAACAGGCGGCGGGGCGTTCTCAACATCTTCCCAGGTTGTTGCAAAAACCGGTATGCCTATAAACCGGCTTGCCCACCCAATTGAAGCAGATGCTAATACTGTTATTAGTGATAGATAGTAGCTAAGCTTATTTTTAAAAAGATTTTGAGGTATTATTCTACAAAAGCCTACGATAAAAATATATATTGCCTTCATAGGTGCAAACAAAAATCCTAAAATAGACATAGCCGCTATCTGTCGTTTTGTAATAGGTTTCTTTTGTTGTGAGAGGTTTAGGCATAATGCAATAAAAAGTGTGGCCAAAGCAATAATCAGTCCATCATAGGAGAATGTTGAGGCAAGATGTACAGCACTTGGCAACAGCGCTACTGCAATAATTATTTGTTTATATTTAGGTGTAAGAGCAACTGCAAGCCCCATAATTATCGAGAAAAATGCAAGATTAAAAAGCCTTCCGATAAATATCAGGGTGATATAGTTTACACCAATTATTCTTGCAAAGGTTACACCCAGAGTGGTAGGTAAATATATCCAGAAGGGTTCGGTTAATGCTAATCGACTTTCTACAGGAACAAGGTTAGTATCGGGGCATTCTTTAAAGATATCGTTCGCAACCTGTTGATAGCTAAAAACACTTAACTTATCTGCCGCAGGAATATCGATAAGGTCACCGGCACGCATAGTTAATGTTGACTCATTTTCTATTCCTAACAGAACGTTTGAATAATAATAAGCTGTATGAATATGAACTTCTTCATCCGGTGCGGCACGAGGAGGAAAAACTATTGCATAGATAATACCAAGTGAAAACAGTAGTATCGACGTTACAATAGAAAGTTTAACCTTAAATACTACCAATAAAAGGTAGCCGGCAACCATAACACAACAGCTAAGCAGTGCCAGTAGCAATGTTTGCCAAACAATAAAGTCACCGGCTCGGTTTGTTACTATTCCAAACCCTAGCGTTGTATCTGTAGCATTGCCGTTTTGGGTTAGATATGAAAGTCCAACATCTCCCTCACTACGCCAAAGAGCAACACGATCTTCCTCGGTTGCAGGGTAGGTTTTAATGAGTAGTTGATATTCCGTTTCGGTTTCGGTTAAGATGGGAGAGTCAAACATTATGGCATGATGGGTGTTGTTTAACAATAGTGCCATGTCGAGACTGCCGCTAGTAAGTAATTCGCCGTTTATAGAAAGTAAATCTACAGTAACAGTTCCGGCTAGAGATTTCTCATAGGTATGAAAAACAAAGCTTGCTCCGTAGAGATCACTGTCGGTAGAAAACGGCTGGACTATACCCATAGATCCGATATCCTCTGTGAGTATAAAATATTCATCGTTTACATATTCGCTCTCGGTTCTATCTCGATTGCTACTGCTGTTGTTCCAATATACCCAAACATATATACCTAGTAGCAGTGCAACAAGAATAGATATAGCAATAACATGGCGTGATTTATATAAGAGGTTTTTAACTAAGCTCACTATTACTCCTGTTCTGCAAAAGTTATTACTGCTGCCACCATTGAAGTTGAAGGGCTGCCAAGATATTGAACATTAACCCTGTCGCCCTGTTTAGGTTCATCAGCAAACACGGTGTTTTCCGTTTCAAATGCATGTATTACCAAGTCATCACTCTTTACATAAAGAAGATCATCATCAAGCAGAACATTACCGACAACCACACCTGAACCAACAATGTCTTCTAATTCCTGCGGCACAAAAGGATCCTCAGTAGAATTGAAGGTAACCGTTAGAGCGTTAGATAAGCCTGATTCTAATGGATAATACTCGATAGTTATATTATCATTACGCATAATTGGTAGAGGGCTGTTAAGTATTGCGCCGTAATAGTAGTAACTTAAATCATAGCCCTCTGAGGTTATTATGGTTATTTTTCCGTCTAATATCTCAATTACATTACCGGTTTCGGTTTCGGTTGCGGGCTGATATTCATTTGCAAACAGTTCAGTGCAATGCCAAAAATCATTTTCATTTTTTGTTAAGCGAACTCTTACTTTGTCACCAAGCTTTAAATCTAGCTCGCTATATATGCCTGTTGCCGCATTGTGAGAAAAACTATAGGAGTTTCCTTCATTGGTTCGAATTGAAATTAGTCCGGCATCATATCTTGTAATATATCCTGATAGTTCGGTTGTTGCTAAATCGGAATATTTTGTTGGCGTTATATTATCAGCAAAAATTACTCCATCTTCTGTAGAGGAGTACTCAACCGATACACCGTCGCCGATTACCAACCTATCAGAGGTAAAGGTATTATCGCTAGCATAGGCTAACGAAACAACATCACCATCTGCACTATTTATTGTAATTACATGGTTAACAATATCGGTAACAATACCCTCAATAAGCCCCTCGGTTGTTGGAGAACTTGGGTTAACTATAACATTAACTGCCTGCTTATCTCCATTAAGAGTTCCGTGATAATCTATTGCAATGTAATCACCTACCGCTAGATCATTAGGTAGAGGGAAATTTTGAACAGAAAATGCAAAGGTGATTTCATTAAATGTGCTTATTGCAATTAACTCCTCGTTAAGCTGTGTGACTTCGCCTAAAACTCTACCACCGTTGAGGTCGATAACCTCAACGACCGATGCACTTCCATCTTCACGAATAGTAACATTAACAAACATTCCTACGGTAAGAAAATCAGCAAATAGGATATCGGCGTTGTTAGAGGCGAATGTTTGAATAGATTTGTTAACTAAAAGATCAAAAGAACCCTCGTTTACAGCAAAAACATATCCATGCTCTTCGTTATATGGGTTAAGTTCATTGGCCGGTAAAACTAGATGAGCCTCTTCTCCTGTGGTAATTGCCTCAACATTCATACCGGTTGTTATATCTTGATGGACAGTAGCGTCTTTAACATCTAAGGTTAGCAAATCATCTTCAGTTTCGATAAAAAGGCTCTTTCCTTCTTCAAACTGCGAAACGCTACCTATAACCGAGCTGGTAGACACCTCTTCAACCGGAGTAACCGCATCCGGCTCTTCGCTACATGAGATCATTAGCAACGATAAGGTTACTAATAAAATTATTAATACGTTTTTAACTAAAATATTCATACTGTTAATTATACATTATTATTGATTTGTTGGCAATATTTTTTTTATTTTATGTATCGTTATTGATTAATCTGCCCAAACTTTGATTTAGTATTAACTAAGAGGTTATTAATGTTTATAATAAAAGGTTTTTCGAAGGAAGCGGTTCAAATTATTAATCTAGCCATAAAGCAAGCTATAGATATGTGTCATGACCATGTAGGAGGTGAGCATATACTGCTTGCAATAACAATGAGCTCTCAAAGTAGGGGGGCAGCACTTTTGTCAGCCCATGGGCTTGGAGTTGTGGGTGTTACCGAAAAAATATCACAGAGGCACCCTATAGGAAGTAAAAAGTTAAAACTTACGCCAGACTCGTTTGATGAAGATACGAAAAAATTATTGCTAGCTGCAATAACATTTGCCGCTGAACAGGGTAGGGTAGAGGCAACACCGGTAGATATTATGGCCGCTTTGTTAAGCGATAAACAGGCTTGTGGTGCTAAGCTGTTATCTGAATGTGGTATGGATATCGATAATCTTTACAGAACCTTAATGCTTGGAAGACTTAGTAATGAAGTTAACCGAACAAAGAGGCCGACTGCGCTATCGAGATTTGGTGTAGATATGGTTAGAACAGCGCTTGTTAAGGGGTACGATCCTTGCATAGGCAGAGAAGATGAGTTAAATACCTTAATGTGCATACTGTGCAGAAGAAGCAAAAACAATGCTTGCCTTGTTGGACCGGCAGGTGTTGGTAAAACTGCCATCGCAGAGGAGTTGGCGATGCGAATAGCAATTGGTAGAGCCCCAGAACCTTTAAAATCAAAGCGGCTGATTGCAATAACATCTGCTGAGCTTGTTGCCGGAACAAAATACAGGGGTGATTTTGAGGAAAGAATAACGGCAATAATTAACGAAGTTGTTGCAGCCGGTGATATCATTCTTTTCGTAGATGAACTGCATAGCCTTCTTTCAGCTGGAGGCGCAGAGGGTGCGGTGGATGCTTCAAGCATATTAAAGCCAACATTGGCGCGAGGTGAATTACAGCTTCTTGGAGCAACAACCGAGGATGAATATCGTAGGTATATAGAGAAGGATTCTGCATTCGAACGCCGCTTTGCCCCAGTTAAAATTGAAGAGCCTACAATAGAGCAGGCTCTGGTTATTGTTGAGGGTGCGGCTCATAGATATTCAGAATTTCACGGTGTTGAATTTAAGGAGGAAGCGCTACAAGCTGCAGTTGAATTGTCTAGGCTGTATATTCCTTCTCGCCATCTTCCGGATAAGGCTATAGATCTAATAGACGAAGCAGCTTCATATGATAGAATATTTGCTAAAAAAGGTATAGTTGAACGAGAGGATATTATTAGGATAATAGATAAAAAAACAGGTCTTTCCCAGCTAAACAACAGCACGTTATTGCAGGAAATTAACGATAAATTTTTTGGTAATGATGAAGAGGTTTTAAAATTATGTCGTGCTATGCGTCGCTACGCAATGGGTTTTAGCCACGAAAAACGGCCTGCAGCTTCCTTCATTATTGTTGGTCCTGATGGGGTTGGTAAAACGAGGCTTGCAAATGTCTTGGCAAAGGCAATGTTCTCTGATTCAAGATTTCTTAGCCTGGATTTATCACAGTATACTCATTGCTCCTCGTTGATTGGTGCTGCTGCCGGCTACATTGGCCATGAAAAGGCCGGAGTATTAACCGAGTTCGTAAGGCAGAATCCATCCTGTATTCTTTTACTTGAGGGTATTGACAGGGCTGTTCCCGAGGTGCAACAGCTTATTCTTTCTATATTAAAAGAGGGACGTATACTAGATAATAATTCATTAACTGTAAGCTTTCAAAGTTCGGTAATGATTCTAACGGTTAACAGCTCACAAAACATAAACAATTTGGGCTTTGAGGGTAGCGAGAAAAAGATCTCGCTTCCATCAGGCTATTCTTCAGCGGTAGACGAAATAATAACGCTGAAACGACCTAACCTTGACCTTATGATAAAGATAGTTAGTGCGGATATAGAGGAAAGCTTAAAAATGCTACACAAAGGAGGGATAATTTGTACCGTATCGAAGAATCTGATATTGGAGATAGCAAATGACCTTGTTGCTCGCCGTGAAGGTGCTTCGCTATTGAAAGGCACAATAAAAAACCGGTTGCTTGATCCGCTGTGTGAACAGCTTCCAAACGGCTCCGGTTTTTATAAGATAGAATTTATTAACAATGAATTAAAAATAACTAAAGAGCAAGAACCCTCTCAACTACCAAAACCGCTAATGATGCAAAGCTGATGCCCATTACGCATCCGGCAACAACGTCACTTGGGTAGTGCACAAATAGGTAAACTCTAGAAAATGCTATCAGTATAGCAATAATAATAGCAGGAAGTGCGAATGCAGGCGCCATAAAGTATATTACCCCTGCAACTGAAAATGCCGCTGAACTATGTGCTGAAGGAAATGAGTGCCCTGAAGGCCTACGAATAGTTAAAACATGATCTTGATCAAGATCACAGGGGCGTTTGCGCTTTGCAAAACGTTTCACCAATACTAGGCAAAAAATTGTTGATATAGCAAGACCGGTAATCATTGTTTCGCCGGTATATCCGTGCCCGAACATGATAAAAAATATAGCATATAGTAGCCAAATAAATCCGTTATCGCCAAGGTAGGTGATAAAGGCAAAAATCTTATCAAAAATCTTATTACGATGCCTCTGAATCCAGTATATAATCTTTCGATCCAGCCTAACAATTATTTTCATAGAAAACCTTTTATTCCGTTACAAAGTTATTAAATCCGCTCGTTTCAATTGTATCTCCATCCTTGGTTATCAACATAGCCTCCATCTCGGATTGCTTTTGTATAATGGATAAGCCCTCATTAGGGTTAAGGGTGAATATTGCGGTGGAAAATGCATCCGCCAAAGATGAACTTTTAGAAAGCACTGCTACCGAGGAGTAGTAGATTGGAGGATACATCGTTATTGGGTCAATTATATGGCCATAAAGCATACCGTCTATCTCATAACTACGAAGATAGTCACCGCTTACTACAAGAGAGTATCCATCGGTTAATATTACTTTGGATACTATTTCGGCAGTTGTTGTGTCGGGGTTCTCAATGCCTACAGTCCAGCCCTCGCCATCCTTATTTCCAACTGCTACTATGTTTCCGCCCATCGAAAGCAGAAAATTGTCATAACCCTCTGAACGTAAAGTTTCAGAAATTCTTTGAGCTGCATATCCTTTTGCAATACCACCAACGTCTAGCTTAAGGTCGGGGTCGCTTAGATAGACTGTCGTGTTTTGCTCATCAATAACAATATTATTAATATCGGTGTGTTTTGATGCCTCCTGCAACTCCATATCGCTTGGAAGAATAATCTCTTCGCCGGCCTCGCGCCATAAACTTGTAACCGAACCTAGTGCGATGTTAAGCCGTTTATCGGTTTCGTGGTACAGCTCTTTCGATAGTAACAAGAGATCTAACAACTCGCTATCAATTATGATAGGCTCATTAGCGGCTTTACTGTTTATGGTGGCAATATTGTTAAACCCATCATACTCGTTATATGCATCAAAAAGTTGATGATAGTATCGAATAAGCTCATCTGCTCTATCAAAAAAAATATTAAAATCTTGTTCGCTAGCTGCCGAAGAGGTTATGGTTATAACGGTGTCAAAGCTGTTTACAACACTTTTCTGATAATATTGTTCACTGCATGAGGGGAGTAATATTATCAGAAAAAGTAAACCAAAGAGCCTTTTCATCTAAACAACAATGTTTACAAGTCTACCGGGTACATATAGCTCTTTTCGTATCGTCTTGCCGTCTAATAGTGGTGCTATCTCCGGTAAAGCCTTAGCGGTTGATAATACTTCTTCGGCAGTAACGGTAGCTGATACGGTTATTCTTGCCTTAATTTTGCCGGTTACCTGAATTGCAATTTCAATAGTGTCTTCGGTACATTTAGCTTCGTCGTAGCTTGGCCATTCAGTACCCTCAATTCCGGTACCAAAGCCTCCTTTTTCCCACATCTCTTCTGCCATATGAGGTGCTAATGGAGACAATAAAAGCGTAAATGTTTTTAGCTCACATCTAGTTATACCGCCGGCTTCGTTTATATCATTAATTAAGCTCATCATCGCAGCTATTGCGGTGTTTGCCTTTAAATTATCAATATCGGCACCAACCTTTTTAATAGTTCTGTTGAAGGAGGTTTCAAGCTGTGGTCGGTAACCGATACCATCAATAATGTTGTCGGTTAATGCATAACTACGCTCAAGGAAGCGGCGACAACCTTTAATGGAGGCCGAATTCCAAGGAGCGGTTTTTTCAAAATCACCGATAAACATCTCGTAGAGTCGCATGGTATCTGCACCGTAGCTATCAACTATTTCATCGGGATTTACAACATTTCCACGAGACTTGGACATTTTTTCGCCGTCCTCACCCAAAATCATTCCGTGGCTGGTTCTCTTTGCGTAAGGTTCACTACAGGGAACTACGCCAATATCGAATAAAAATTTATGCCAAAAGCGGCTGTATAGAAGATGCAGAGTAGTATGCTCCATTCCGCCGTTATACCAATCCACAGGCAACCAGTAATTTAAAGCTTCTTGCGAGGCTATACCGGTTTCACAGCTAGGGTCGAGATAGCGTAGGAAATACCAGCTAGAGCCTGCCCATTGCGGCATAGTATCAGTCTCACGGGTTGCCTTGCCTTTACAGGTTGGGCAACATGTCTCTACCCAGTCGGTTAGCTTAGCAAGTGGGGATTCTCCACCAACTCCAGGCTCAAAATCCGGTAACTCCGGTAACAAAAGCGGAAGCTGATCTTCAGGTAGAGCTACCCAACCACAGCTATCGCAATAAACAACCGGAATGGGCTCACCCCAGTATCTTTGGCGGGAAAAAACCCAGTCGCGTAGCTTAAAGTTTGTTTTAGGTTCCGCCTTAGCAGCTGCCTTTAGTCTGTTAACAATCTCAACCTTTGCCTCGTCAGCCGAAAGCCCATTTAGGTAATCTGAATTAACCATTATACCTGCATCGCAGTCGGTGAAGGCCTCTTTGGAGATGTCACCTCCGGCAACAACCTCAATTATTGGAAGCTGAAATTTCATTGCAAATTCATAGTCACGAGTGTCGTGCCCCGGAACCGCCATAATTGCCCCGGTACCATAACCGGCTAAGACATAGTCGGAAATAAAAATCGGTATCTGAACTCCGTTTGCAGGGTTAATAGCACAAACCCCATCTAACCGAACACCGGTTTTTTCCTTAGCAAGCTCTGTTCGCTCAAAATCACTTTTAGCGGCAGCAGCAGTAATATAGTTATCAATCTCATCGTTATTGTTAAGAATTCCGCGCCATTTAACAACTAGGTCATGCTCAGGAGCAAGTACCATATAGGTAGCTCCAAAAAGGGTATCAGGGCGGGTTGTGTATACCTTTATCTCATCGCCGGCCGTAGCTGTGAATATCACCTCGGCACCATGACTTTTACCTATCCAGTTTAGCTGCTGAGTTTTTACCCTGTCAATAAACTTTACATCATCAAGATCATCTGCAAGACGCTCGGCATATTTTGTTATGGCTAGCATCCACTGGCTTTTAACTTTGCGCTCAACATCGCTATGGCAACGCTCACAAGCACCGTTAACGACCTCTTCGTTAGCAAGAACAACCTTACAGCCGGTACAGAAATTTACCGCCATTTCTTTTTTGTAGGCAAGACCTTTTTTAAACAGCTGTAAGAATATCCACTGAGTCCATCTATAATAGTTAGGGTCGGTTGTATTAACCTCTCTGTCCCAGTCGAATGATAAACCAAGGCTCTTTAGCTGTGACTTAAAGCGTGCAATGTTATCGTTTGTTACCTTTGCCGGGTGAACCTTGTTTTTCATGGCGAAATTCTCGGTGGGAAGGCCAAAAGCATCCCAACCCATAGGATAGAGAACATTATATCCTAAGAAGCGTTTCTTTCTTGCAACTGCATCTAGCGCAACGTAGCTGCGGGGATGGCCAACATGAAGCCCGGCGCCTGAAGGATACGGGAATTCAACAAGACCATAAAATTTAGGTTTATCACTACCGTTTTTCGCGGCAAAAGGTTTTGTTTCATCCCAAAATTCTTGCCATTTTTTTTCAATTTCTCTATGGTTATAGCTCATTGCGCGTCTTTCCTCCATTCATTATCGTCAACCGGATTTGCATCTGCCCACAAAGTTTCGAGCTTATAAAACTCTCTTGCCTCGGGGTGGAATATGTGGACGATAACACTATAGTAATCGAGCAATATCCAGCTGCGACTCTCATACCCTTCGATACGTGCCGGTTTTACACCCTGTTCCTTTAGCTTAAACTCCAACTCGTCGGAAAGTGCACGAACCTGTGTGGTGCTGTTACCGGTTGCAATAACTATATAATCACATAAAACGGTAACTTCCTCTGTTTTTAACAGCTTTACATCGCCGGCCTTCTTATTGTCTAATATTGAGGCTACATTAATTGCTAATTCTTTTGGGGTCATTGTGTTGCTCCTTCTTCGTTTATAATTCCGCCCATGCTATCTATCGAGCCATCAAGCTCAACGGTTTTCACATATTCTATAATCCCAAGCTCCTCTGCCGGTATCGATTCAGAATAGGGCCTGAAATAATCGTTTAAAATCTGATAGGTAGGGCTTATGTGTCCCGAGAAAAATGCACTATTCTGGCCTACAATATCAAAATATTCGGTAAATCCCTCACCTGGCAGGGTTGCAACAACTATATTCTCTGCCGGCACATTCATAGCGCCCACCGCAAGCGAGCCGAGTGTTGCAAGATCCATGTCGGTATTAACAAAACTTACATAGTATGGCATTAGTTTAATAATATCGGAAACCGGCATGGTAGTAAATTTTTTAAATAATCCAGCGTAGAAATACCGCTGAACCAAAAGTCGGTCAATATCTGCAAGTGCATATTCTCTCGAGCGAACAAATACCTCTGCAAGCTCGCCATTTAGTGTATAGTATTCTCCGGCTACAAAGGTTGGTTCTGTAGCTGTTTGGCCGGTTTCATCTTGTTGATAAATGTCTCTTGGTGTATAAACCTCAACACCACCGATCGCATCTACAACCCCTTTAAAGGATTCCATATTTATGGTGGCATAGTAGTCGATTGGTAACTTGAACTGATCGTAGATACACTGTGCCAGAGCACCAATGCGATCGTTAGGGTCGTCAGCATTTGCGTATAATGCATTTATCTTTAGTGCCCCTGCTCCTGTTCCGGTATCGTAAGCATCGCCTATATATGTGTCACGTGGGATTTGAAAAATCGATATCTTCTGTGCCTTTATATCAAAGTTAACATACATTATTAAGTCGGTTAAGCCGGTTGTTGGGTCATTGCCCCGGCCTTCTTCATAGTCGATACCTGCTACAAGAATATTAACAACATCATTCCTTAGTTCAGGCGCAGTTCCGATTTCACTTGGTAAAACACCTGAAACGCTTGTTCCAACTAAGCTGTCGAGATATATATACGCACCGGCACCTATTCCGGTAACTGAAATAATCATAACTAAGAGCACAGTTAAAATTCGGCTAAATATGCTTTTTTGACGTTGTTTTTGTCTAGTAGTAGGATTAGTTTTCCTATTCTTTTTCAAATACAATTCCTTTCAACTCCTCAATTGCCTGCAAGGTATGAGGAGATATTTGTTTATTATCACGCCTAAGCCAGTGTAGGCTTAACTCTAAGGATTTTAACAATCCGGCGTCTAAATCGGTCATTGCCAGGGTACGAAGCTCTGTTACCTCCTTGTAACTCCTGTCTTCACTAACCATATCAGCAAGATATACAATTTTATCACATGCCGTCATACCTGCTTTTGCGGTGGAATGACATCGAATTGCCGAGAGAATCTCCTCATCGGATACCAACATTTCTTTTTTTGCATATTCTGCCCCAGCGTAGCCATGCAGAACGCTAAACGGTATCTCCTGTAACTTATTAATTATACCACCTTCCTTAATAAGTTGCAACATCTTTTCGTGCGAAAACTCCTTTGCAACGTCATGTAGCAAAGCTGCGGCACAAACCTTATAAGTAGGAATATTGTTGATTCTTGCAAGACAAATTGCCATCTTACAAACCATCATTGTGTGGTGATAACGTTTAGGACTAAGCACCATTTCCACATGACGAGCAAGGGTGCGCAGATGTGGTGGGCGATAAAGCTTATTCTTTTTAATAATATCTAAAACTGCAGGCGGTACCAACTTAGAGCAATCCTGTAAGCTGCGTAACCGATCTCTAATTTCACCGGAAGATAAAACAAATGGTTTTATAGATAATAAATCTGCGTTCCCACCAAGGCCGCGTATAGCAGTAATAATTGATGTTATTGGACGACGATCCCCATGTTCTCTTACAGCAGCAACAATGTTGCAAAGCCGCATAATTTCGGTATAGTTATACCATTTTGAAAAATACTGTAGCATGTCTCCACCAATCAAAAGATCGATTTCACAGCCGGGGTATTTCCTAATAATATGGTGAATGGTATCAATTGTATAGCTTGGTTTTTTACGTTTTATTTCATAGTTTAATACTTTACAGTTCGCCTCAACATATTCAGCAAAGGAAGTGGCCATTCTAAGCCGACTATCAGCAGGACAGTCGCTAATTTTTTTATGAACAGGATTACCGGTAGGAACAAGGAGAACAAGATCGGGAGTTCTAGCCCTAACGGCTTCGTTTATTAGGTTTAAATGTCCGTTATGTGGTGGATTAAATGCGGAGCCGAACAATAAAACTTTCATTAAATATCACCCTTAACATTCTCTTTTTCCATGCTTAGTAGCTGCTTTTTCATGTTAAGACCACCGGCATAGCCTACCAGCTTACCAGAAGAGCCGATAACTCGGTGGCATGGAATTACCATCATTATCGGATTCCTGTTGTTTGATAAACCAACAGCACGGGATGCCTTTTCGTTACCTATGGCTGTTGCAACCTGCTTATAGCTCCTCGTTTCGCCATAAGGAATATCGCATAGGGCCTGCCAAACTTTTTTTTGAAAATCAGTTCCCTGTGGGTCTAATGGCAAATCAAACAGTTTTCGCTTACCGTTGAGATATTCGCAAAGTTGCTCATATGCTCGGTTTGTTAGCAGAGTTCCTTCACCGTAATCACAGGTTAATGCCCCTTCAATTTTTTTAATAACAGTAATACCTTTGTTGTTACAGCTAATCGCTATATTTCCAACCTCGGTATGGTAAATGGCGGTTGCCTCCATTAGTTATTCCTCATTTTTGTCTATATCTTTTATAAGATCTTCAAATTCATATATTGGCATTGGTCTTGCGTAGAAGTATCCCTGAGCCGCATTACAGTCGATTTGCTTTAAGAAGTTATGCTGTGCTTCATCCTCTATACCTTCAGCAACGGTGAACATATCTAGGCTATCAGCAATTTTAACAACACCATCTACAACAAGATTTCCCCTAATGTCATCGGTATGGTCAACAAAAAACGTTCTATCCAACTTAAGAGTATCAGCACTAAATTCCTTTAAAAGGCCAAGAGATGAGTGCCCCGAGCCAAAGTCGTCGATTGAAACCAAAAAGCCGTCATCCTTTAGCTGTTTTAGCAATTCTTTAACACGATTATCACTATCGGCAAAACCAGTCTCTGTTAGCTCTATTTCTATCAGCTCATGAGGAACATCATATCTGTCAGCTACTGCTTTTATCTCGTTTGCAAGGTTAGGATTTGCAAGATTATTTCTTGAAAGATTAATAGATATAGGTATACAGGGTTTATCAGAGCTTAGCCAAGAAGATAATAATGAGCATACCTTTTCCAGCATATATCTATCCAGCTCTATAATAAAACCATTTCGCTCAAACAGTGGAATAAAGTCGTTAGGAAATGTTATGTTTCCATTATCATCAATCCAGCGAACCAACGCCTCAGCCGAGATTATTTTCTTATCATAAACCCTGTATTTTGGCTGTAGATATACCCTAAACTCCTCTCTGTTGAGAGCGCCCTTCATCCTATTAGTTATTTCGGTTGTTTTTAAAATATGCTCTTTAAATGCTTCATCATAATCCCAAACTAGCTTGCCACCCATGGTTTTTGCATAGCTGTGTGCGAGATTTGTATCGTTTACCATACTGTTAATATCAAAATCATCCGGCTTAATGAGATATCGTCCCAGTCTAAAGGAAAATTGATGTCCATCAGCACAGGTCAACAGCTCTCTAAATCTGTTTTCGTAAAGCTCAGAAGTTTTTTGCATATCCTCAAAAAATTCGCTTTCGGCAAACATAATAAATTCATCACTATTCATTCTGGCCTGGATAAAGTTGCAAACATTCATCTCGTTTCCTACTAAGGCTATGGTTTTAAGAACCTCGTTTCCTACGTTAAAATCGTATAGCTCGTTAACTGCCTTAAAGTTAACAATGTCGCCTTTAACCATATAATATCTTTTTTTTCTGTTGTTACGCAGTATTTTCTCAACATCAATCTTAAATTTTGCAAGGTTTCTAAGTCCGGTAAGTTCATCATAATATGCGGCCTTTTCTACCCGCTTTATGCTTCTCTGCTTAGAAATTATTATATAGATGCTCAACAGTAAGAATGCTACAATTATTACAGCACTAACAACAAGTATAAGTACAAAAACCTCATCAACGTTTTCACCAACAACCGATTCAGGCATTATGTATACAACGTTCCATAGATTTATATTGAGCGGCCTATAAATGGCAAAAAACTCTTCCTCCCCCAGTATATAGGTTACAAGGTTATCTTCTGAGTTTCTAAAATCTTCAAGAACGGAATCTGATGTTACCTCATAGCTAAATACCGAGTTTTGATAGGGAAATTCATCTTCCAACTCGTCACCGGTAGACAATAATATGTCTCCGTCACAGTTAACAATTAAAGCCTGTCCCTGCTCGCTAACTACCGAGGATAATAGCATGCTAAGATGTCCAGTATTATATTCCGCAACAATAATACCCTGTACATACCCTTCAAAGTAGATAGGCACGGCAACCGCTATTACCCTGTTATTTGTAAAATCTGACATATACGGTTCGGAGGTGGTGGTTTCGCCCTCCAATGCAGCTTCAAAATATGGGTGCTGTGAAATGTCTACAATCTCATTGTTAAAAATACCTTTACCGTTAACATCTACTATAATTAAACTCTCATAATTAAAGTTATCCTTTGCAGTACTAAAATATTCGGCTACCTCTTCTTCATTATAACCAAAAGCAATAATAGCCTTTGCTATGCTTTCCAGCCCGTCGCGGCCTCTTTCAAATTCAATATTAAAAGCTTGTTGTTGCTGAATAACAAGCTCGGTGTATGCATCGGTTGCAGTGTTCTCCATATTTAATGTTACACTTCGGTTAAACTGAAATAGTAAAAAACCGATAATAAGCAGCAAGAATACAGCTCCAATCCCTATTACTAAAAAATTTGATGTACGTCTCATTAAATACTTCTCCATTTAGGTTATATTTATCAGACCTTCTCCCCGGTGAGCCAGCGGCCTCTCCATGCAGCAGGTGTAAACATAATTATTATAGGTAATATTTCAAGTCTTCCAATAACCATGTTAAGGAATAAAACAATTTTAGAGAGTGGTGAAAATTCAGAGTAGTTGCCTATAGGTCCAACCATATCAAGACCGGGTCCAATGTTATTAAGGCAGGCTACTACGGCTGTAAAAGATGTTTCAAATGAAAATCCGTCTATAGAAATAATTAAAAATGATCCTAACAAAATAAGCATATAAAGAATAAAATAACTGTGAACTTCACGTACCGTAGAATCTTCAACCCTCCTGTCCTGCAATCTTACAATGTTTACACTGCTTGGAAAAAGTTGCGTTCTTAAACCTGAAACAACCGATTTAATCATAATTATTATTCTGGATACCTTAAGTCCGCCCCCTGTAGAGCCAGCCGAGGCACCAACAAACATCAACAAAACAAGCAATGTTTTTGAGAACTCAGGCCATTTATCAAAATCAGCAGTAGCATAACCTGTGGTAGTAATAATTGTTGCAACCTGAAACGATGCATTTCTAACCGATGTAAAAAGGTCACCGTAAAGGCTGTAAATATTAATACTAACTGCAATAATACTGGCTATTACTATACCTAAATATGTTTTAAGCTCTTCGTCGAAAAACGCCTTCGAAAACTGACGAATAAGCAACAGGTAGTAGATATTAAAGTTAATTCCAAACAACAGCATAAAAACCGTAATAATAATTTCTACAGAAGGATTATTATAGGCTGCAATAGAAGCGTTTTTTATTGAAAATCCACCCGTTCCGGCAGTTCCAAAGGCATGCACTATGCTATCAAAAAGAGGCATTCCAGCAAACAAAAGAAAAACAATCTCAACAATCGTTAAAAACATATAAATGGTATAGAGCACAAGAGCGGTAGTTCGCATTTTAGGAAGAATTTTCGACACGGTTGGTCCCGGTACCTCGGCGCGCATCACATGCATATTTCTTCCACCAGAGAGAGGTAGAATAGCAAGAATGAAAACTAACACACCCATACCACCTATCCAGTGGGTAAAGCTACGCCAAAAAAGAACCCCTTTTTCAAGTGATTCTATATCGGTAAGGATAGAAGCTCCGGTAGTTGTAAAGCCGGACATACTCTCAAACATTGCATCTATATAGTTCGG
Source organism: uncultured Oscillospiraceae bacterium (assembly GCA_964368625.1). Lineage (GTDB taxonomy): Bacteria > Bacillota > Clostridia > Oscillospirales > Ruminococcaceae > CAYJBH01. The sequence continues at coordinate 17,879 of CAYJBH010000017.1, read as the reverse complement.
GATTGCACCCGATAAAACAAACGGAAGTGCCCCAAAAAGAGAAAGCATGATCCAGGAAAGTGCAACGATAAGAAATCCCTCACGTGCAAAAATTCTGGTGTTTTTAGGTTTCATTAAACCCAACAAAAAACCAACCGCAGCCGTTATTGCAATAGACGCAACAAAGGCTGAGGTATCTGTTCCATCATATACAAATGATACTATAAGAGGGAGCACCATAAGCGCTGCCATACAGAGCAGAACCACACCAATAGTATAACCTATCATTCTGATATTCATTTACTAAATCTCCGTATCGGAAGGACGTTCAAATATCTCTGACAGATCTGCAAGCTTTGGAAGTGTTGTGGTAATTATTACCCTGTCAGCATCCTCTATCGTAGATTCACCGGTAGGGAATATTATCTTGCCTTTACGTTGGATACAGGCGATTAAAACGCCGGGTTTTATAATAAGGTCTGCAAGTTTTTTTCCGGTAAACGAATTACCATTCTCAACAATAAACTCAAGTGCCTCAACCTTACCATCAAGAATGCGATACAAGGCAGTAACTTTACTACCCATGCTATTCTGCATAGCGCGAACATAGCTAACTATCTGTGATGCAGTAATATATTTAGGAGAAATAACCGTGTCTATATCTAAATCATCCAGAATAGAGGTAAAGGATTGGTGACTTATTTTAGACACAACTTTACAATCGCTATCCTTGGCCATTAGTGCAATAATGATGTTTTGTTCATCCATTCCGGTTAATGCAACAACGGCATCGGTTTGATATATTTGTTCTTCACGCCAAAGGTCGGCAACCGTTCCGTCACCGCAGAGGATCTTAGCGGCAGGAAGTAACTCACATAACAAAGTAGCCCTTTCCTTGTTTTTTTCAACAATCTTAACCTTAATGCCGTGTTTTAACAAACTTACAGTAAGGTAGTAGGCAATGGTTCCACCACCAATAATAACAACATCACGAACCATCTTTTTAAATATTTTAAGTTTTTTAAATACACGGGTAATCTTGCTCCGATTTCCTGTAATGGAAAGTTTATCGTCCTCGGCAAACACAAAATCACCGTTAGGTATGGTTACCTCTGAATCGCGATCTACAGCGCATACTATAAAGCTATCTTCTATCTCGCTACGTAGATCTGCAAGCTTACGGCCGATTAGAGGGTTGCCCTCCATTAGCTTAATCTCAACAACCTCAACCCTTCCGCCTGCAAAAGTATCAACATTTACGGCAGATGGAAACCTTAAAACCTTTAGTATTTCTATGGCGCTCTCCATTTCGGGGTTGATAGTCATGGAAAGTCCCATTTCTTCTTTTAAAAAAGAAAGGCTTTTCAAATAGTCCTGGGTTCTCACCCTGGCTATGGTGTGCTCAGCACCAAGCTTTTTTGCCAACATACAGGAAAGTATGTTAACCTCATCAAGCGAAGTTGCGGCAATTAATAGGTCGGCCTCTGCTGCTCCAGCCTCTCGCAACACATCTAGGTTTGCTCCATTTCCGTGTAAAGTTATAACATCAAGGCGATTTCGAGATTCGGTTAACGCCTCCTCCTTGCTATCTATTACAACAAGATCATGTCCCTCACGTGACAGTAGTCGAGTTAGGGTAGAGCCTACCTTTCCATCACCAACGATAATAATATCCATAAAATGTCGATCCTTATTAACTGATTATAGTATAAACAGCAGTATAAAAAACTAGTATTTACAGCTAGATTTATTATAGTTCAATCTTAGAAAACAATGGACGGTCGGTACCATCGTCTACCTTCTCTGTTCGTGTAGAAACAATCGGCGGCTGTTTAGGTTTGCGATCACGATCGCGATCGCGGTCACGGTCACGGCGGCCTCTACGTCCATCATCACGCCCTCTGTTACCACCACGATTTGAACGATCACGACGCTCGTTATAACGAACAATTCCCGGTGCTCCTTCAGCTTCGCTATAAATAACAATATGTCTTTTATCACCATCTCCCTGTGACTCGCTGGCTATTCCCTCTATATCACCGATAGCAGTATGAATTATTCTGCGCTCATAGGGGTTCATAGGCTCTAATGCATAGGGACGACCACTCTTTAAAACGTTAGAAGCAATACGCTTAGCAAGTGCAGTTAAATCTTCTTCACGCTTCTCACGGTATCCTGCTACGTCGAGCGACATTTTTTCAAAGTTACCGCCAATGCTGTTTGCAACAAGAGATGTTAGGTATGATAACGCCTCCATAGTCTCCCCGCGCTTTCCGATAAGAACCGAAAGATTTTCACCGGATATGCTGAGAATAGAGCCACGTTCAACCGATTCTGAACTTATTGAAACGCCTTCTAGCTCCATAGCACCAAAAACCTTCTCTAAAAATTCGGTGGCAAGCTGTGTTTTCTTGTTTAGAACCTCTAAATCACCTTCACTTCTTTCAGCAGATCTTCTTGCCGGTCTTTCCTGCTTTGTTTCCTTTACCTGTTTTTTGGGTTTATCGGCTATAGGGGCTTTTTTTACCGGTGCGGGCTTAGCGGCAGCTTCAACTTTTATCGGTGCGGGTTCAGATTCTTTAACAGGTTGAATTTTTTCTTCAGGTAGGTCTCGAACAATTCTAACCTTTGCAGGAGTTGACCTAAATAGACGACGAACCGGTGTTTCCAAAACCTCAACGTTGGCTTCATCACGAGAAATACCAAGCTGTTCTAAACCACTTTCTATTGCAAGATCTATCGTTTTGCCGGTACTTATAACTTCTTTTAGCATTTATGCTTTTCCTTTCAAATAAATTAATCCTCGTATTTCTTAGCTATAGCTTCACGAGCTTGTTGTAACCTAATCTTTTCAAGTTCGCTTTGTGAGACCTTCTTTTCAATAACCTCACCGCTTTCTGTCTCAACCTTAACAACCTTGTTTTTCTTCTTGCGGTTTTTGTTTTTCTCGTCAATCTCTTTTTGGAACTGTTCCTTAAGAACTTCCGGATTGTGAATTTTTCTAACAATTAAACTTTGAATTAATCCAAATAGGTTAGAACCAATCCAGTAGAATGTAGCACCAGCCGGCATAGAAAAACCAAAGAATAAAAACATTATACTCGAAATATAAGGCATGGCCTTCATGCTGCCCTGCATCTGAGTTCCGGACATTTTTGTAGTAATTGTCATGGAGGCCAACATGGTTAGGAAGGAGAAAATCGGGATAAGCCAGATAAAGTCAATGTTACCGACATCGGGAGTAACCGAAAGATCCAATCCCAAAAACTTTAGATCCAATGAAGCTATCCTATCCAGTTCTGCAGCTGTAAATGCATCGGAAAACATAGCGGGATTATCCTGAATATCTCCGATAAGAACTGTTTCAGCAGTACGGTTTGAAGGGTCAAGTCCCACAATTTCCATTGCCTTAGTTATGGAGTCCTTAGAAACATTAATGATGTATGTTAGCGGTTGGTAAACAACATCTATAAGTCCGAACAGAATTGGCATCTGAACCAATAGCGGTAAACAGCCGGCAAGAGGAGAGTAGCCATGTTCTTGTTGAAGCCGAAGATATTCCTCCTGTTGCTTTTGTTTATCGTTGGCATAAGTCTTATTAATCTCGGTTAAAAGAGGTTGAAAGGCAGCCATCTTCGCAGAGGATTTTTGCTGTTTAAGTGCAAGTGGAAACAGAATAATCTTAATAAAGAGCGCAAATAATAACAAGGTTAGCCAGTATGAGCCGGCGAAACCCTGAATAAATCGTATTGCAATTCCAAGTGTGCTAGGAATAAAAGTTGTAATAGCTTCCCACATAATTTAATCAGTCCTTACTTTTTGTTTTTTTGTTTTTTTCCGGTACAGGGTCAAAGCCATGACCGCCAAAAGGGTTGCAACGCAAAATTCTTGTAAACGTCAAAAAACCACCCCGCAAAACTCCATGTAGCTGTATGGCTTCAATAGCATACTGGCTACAACTGGGTATATAGCGGCAATGGTGGCCGAGGAGGGGAGATATAAATTTCTGATACCCCCTAATTGGAAAAATAAAAATTTTTTTAAGCATCTGCATTATTTCTGCTATTTTGATTCGACCGGTTTAATCCTTTGTTTAGCTGCTTTGTTAATAAAGGAACTAAAATAGTGCTTTTAGATTTTGTTGTGTCGGATCTTGCAACCAACACAACATCATAACCTAAATCTTCAGCTATGCAGACATTGGCCGCCTCACGCAAAATTCGTCTGGCACGGTTTCTGGCAACTGCCCCACCAATCTTTTTTGAGGTAGTGATGCCTAGTCGAGTTATACCTAAATTGTTTTTTAAAATGTATATTACCATAAGTGGGTGCGCTAAATACCGTCCCCTTTTATAGCAACGTCCAAATTCGTAATTTTTTGTAAGCGGTATATGCCTCACCGATTAAATGCCGAGTACAGCACGACCCTTTGAGCGACGACGAGCTAACACCTTACGTCCATTCTTGCTCTTAGCGCGAGAAAGAAAACCGTGAACCTTTGCACGATGACGCTTTTTTGGTTGAAATGTTCTTTTCATTTAAATAATCCTTTCTTACAGGTAAAAAACAATTAGTAGTAATTTTAAAACCTGTTACCGTGTTAATTTATCGGGCTTTAATGTTGTACAAAAAGCCGACAAAAAACAGCTCGGTTCAACATTAGCTTTATTATTATATCAAAGTGAAGAAGTTTTGTCAAGCATGAAAATTGCTAAGCTGTAACTATCCGGTTGATTTAACTCATAGGTCATAAACCGTCAGTGGTAGGCTTTTTGTTGAGCTTGGATCTTTAGGATTGCTATCATGCTCACGAAGTTGTAGCTGCAACCATCTAACATCCCGCCAGCTACCAAGTTTATATCCCGCATTGCTAAATACTCCAACCTCGGTAAATCCTAATTTTTTATGAAGGTTAAGGCTGTGTTCATTAGGAACAGTTATTCCGGAATATGCAGTGTAATAACCTTGGCTTCTTAAAATATTAAGAAGCTTCTTATAAAGTTTGGTGCCGATGCCCCTACCTCTAAAATTCATATCGAGATAGATAGATGTCTCAACAGAAAAGCGATAGGCATGACGCTCGCGAAAGCTTGAAGCATAGGCGAACCCAATGATTTTATCATCAACAAAATAAAGAAGATAAGGATATTGCTCGGAAATTGATTTAACTCTTGCTTCAAAATCTGAAAGAGAAGGAAGTTCGGTTTCAAATGTAACTGCTGTCATGGAAATATATTGGCCATATATTCTAAGAATATCGGCTCCATCCGTTTCGGTAGCCTGACGTACATATTCGTTTACCATTAATTAACCTTTCAGTTTTTTTATTGTTGATAATTTTGTTGCGATGAACTATAATTTAATTAAGATAGTTATATTAAAGGAGATTATAATGCCTTATGTAAGCGTGCTCACCAATGTTGAGATTTCAAAAGAACAGGAAAAAAGCTTAATAAACGTATTGGGAAAGGGAATAGAGGTTATTCCGGAAAAAACCGAAGAAAACCTATTTATTAAGATTGAGGATGGATGTACACTCTATAAAGGCGGAAATATTACCGAACCAAACGCAATGGTATCTGTAGATCTTTTTGGACACTCTCAGGGAGAATATCTTAAACAATATTGTGATATTATAAACAGTGTGTTGGAAAAGGAGTTGAATATTAAGCCTGAAAAGGTGTTTATCAACTTTACCGAATGCCGACACTGGGGAGTTAAGGGCGGATGCAAGACGGCATTTGAGGTTTAGATTTTAGCCAGGATAAGGTGATTAAAGTATGCATTTTCTACAAATGGTTGTTGCTTAAGTAACTCCCATTCAATCTCTAACATATCGGTTAGCCAGTCTTCTCTGTCCATCATTTCGGCAGTGCATAGGCTGGCTATTGTGCGAACACCCATAACCGAGTTTATCTTTAAATAGTTGTTAGAAAGTTGCAATAGAGCATCATTATCGTAATAATTTATATCTCCGAAGGCTGAGGAAAAAGAAGGAGACCCTTTAAGTAGGCGTCGCGTTTCTTCAATATCGTAATCCTGAACTACCGACTGAATTATACGACCAGCTCGGTTATGACGTACTACCGAAACAAAGCCATCCTTTTTCAACAAACGAACAATCTCATCTATTATATTCTGAGGTTCATCGATAAACTCTAAAACAAGGTGAAGAATAATAACATCAAAGCTTTCATTATCAAATTGTTTAAGTTGTGTAACATCTCCGTTTAGCTGTTTAAAAGGATGCCGCTGTTCAGCCGCATCAATCATTTCTTGAAGGTACTCTACCGCTGTAACATCGTTATTCTTTGCAAGAAAGTTTGATGTAAAGGCAAACCCACTGCCAAAATCTAATACTTTTTTGTTATTAATATCCCCAAGCTGCCGGTGCACCGTTTTATAGAATAGCTGCCCAAGTGGGGAAATGGTGTAATCATAGTAAAATTTCATACTGTTTGTCATTAGATATCCTCAAATATTCTGTGAGTTTAAAGTGCGAAGTTTAATACTCTAAACGGTACTTTAACTCTGCAATTTTAAGATCTGTAATTGTATCGATATCTTGAACGCGTGTTTCATCAACTATTATTGGTTTTGTTTTAGACATAACCAATCTTTTTTCACTCAAAAAATCTTCCACATTCAAAAAATAGAACTGCCCACTGTCGTGATAGATGGGGGTGAGGTCTTGACTTCGGGTAAACTCATGTTTCGGCTCTATAAATGAGGCGATGCCATCATCTGAGAGAACCACTCCGCGCTGAGGTGGAAATGAAAATTTAACTATCGGAAAAACACTGTTGGCCACACCGCCAACAACCATATCCTGCGCCTGTTTTAAGATATCATTGGTTATAAAAACTGCTGCAGGATAGATACAACAAACATAATCGTAACTTCTGCCAAGCTTACTGTACTCCTCAAGTACCTCTAAAATAACATCAGTAGTTGTTGCAAAGTCATCCGAATTTTTTGAACTTCTGGTAAAAGGAACATTTGCGCCATGTTCTTTTGCAACTTCGGCAATACTGGTGTCGTCGGTAGATACCATAACCTCATCGAACAATCCACTTTGAAGAGCAACGGTTATGGGATAGGAGATGATTGGTTTCTCACAAAAATCAATAATATTTTTGTTTTTTATACGTTTACTTCCACCTCTGGCAGGAATTAATGCAAGAACCTTCATGAATTGCCCCCATTATAATATTCCTCGGCTAGTAACGACATCATTCTTGAGTTATGCCATTTTCCGTCATGAAAGTAGTTATCACGAAGAAGTCCGTCCTGCCGCAATCCAATCTTGGTGTATAGGTTATACTTGGGCAGATCAAATTCGTAGATTTCTGTCCAAACTTTGTGAAGGTTAAGTTCACCGAAACCGTATCTGAAAAGAAGGTCGCAAGCTTCCTCTGCATATCCGATATCGTCGATATATTCATTGTTATGTCCAATATAAAGTGAGAGGTCGGCGTTTCGATTTACATAGTTTATATAACACAATCCGCAGGCGCCAATCAAGGTTTCCTCTTTATTGTTAAGCACAATGGAAAACATTAATGTTCTATCATCAGCAACAACAAATTTATCAAACCATTGTTTTTGATTTTGCAGTGTTAATTCACGATATTCTCTAAAATATTTACGAAAATCAGGGTTGTTTCTCCATTCAAGTAACGAGGGGAGGTCGGACTCGTTAACTGCTCTGAGCGATATCTTGTTACCCTTTATCATTACAGTTCCTTTCTGTTAAATTAACATCCTTTTTTCAATGCCAAGGGATAGCCTTCATCATAAAGCTTTTTAAAAAGCTTAACATCCTCAAGCGGCGAGTTTATATCTATGTTTAAAGCAGCCTTGATTTTTGAGTTATCAAGCCCCATATTCTTTGTTCTAGGTGCAAGAAAATCAAAGCTGTCAGAGCTGGTAGAGTTTATAATGCCGGATAGGTCAAAAGCCTTCTGTATTGCCACTCCAAGCTCATATTTGCTTATTGAACCGCTGCACCCCACATTATATAAGCCACACAAATCTTTCTTAATTGCAAGCTCAATCACTTCGGTTAGTTTGTTTACTAATATGGGAGAGAAGCAGATATCGTTAAACATGTTAAGTTCTTCTTCTGAATTTAATGCCTGTAAAACCCACTCGCCAAAGCTGTTTTTATCTCTGTAGTTGTATCCATACATGTTGGTTCTAAGAACTAGGCTACTGCTGTCCTCTAAAACAACATTTTCAGCCATAAGCTTGGTTTTACCATAAACACTTACCGGCGACGGAATATCATCCTCGGTGTTAAGCCCCTGCTTATTTCCATCGTAAACAGCATCGGTTGAAATAAAAACAAACTTAATGTTATGTTTACTGCAACATCTGCGAAGGTTTTCGGTTAGCTGGTAGTTTACTAAATCTGCATAGGCGGTCATTTTTTCACATGCGTCAACATTTACCAGAGCGGCGCAGTGCAAAAAAACATCAATATTATTAGAGAGTAGCAACTCTTCGATTTTATATGTGTTAAGTGCCGAATCCATCTCAATTGAAACGTTTTCCATATTAACAACATTTTTGTCAATACCGAAAACATTATACCGATCCCTCAAAAGATAGGCACTGTTGGAACCAAGTAGCCCTGCAATTCCGGTGATAAACACATTCTTCAATGTAAACCTCATTATTATTGTTTATAGTGATAACAAAATTATAAGGTATAGCGTTATAAAAGTCAAATAATATCATTTAAATATATAATACAAAAAAGTCGATCTTGCAACCTGTGCAAAATCGACAAACTAAACAAAAGAGAAAGCACTATAGCTACCTGTTTTTTATGGCAGAAACAGGACAATTAATAAAACAGTCTCCACACTCGTCGCAGCGATGACTATCAATGCTATAAACATCTTCATGCCTAGAGATGGCCAGGAATGAGCACTTATCCTCACATACCCCACATGAGATACATTTGTCTGCATCTATTATAAGACCTTTAGGACTAATATCTTCGCCACCATACGCAAAATAAATTCGCTCAAGCTTATTTTCACGGCTTAACTTTTCAAAGTCGTAATCAAAGATATCTCCTCTTGCACCGGTAATACAAAAAACAACCATAGCTTTATAGATTTCATGGTCCTTAATACAAAAGTCAAAGGCTGGGTTAGATTTGGCTTTAATGTCCTCTATAGAGATTTCCTTAACTCTGCCGGTCATTCTTATTGCATATCCGGGTTTAAATATCGGAAAACCCTTTTCATCATGTTCTACTTCGGTAGCTGCACAAAGGCCACATATCGAGATAGTTTTTTCTTTTTTTAGCTGACGATAAAAATCTTTGGTGAACATTGTCATGAAATATATGCCATCGTCATCGTATGCTCTAAGGTGAGCTATTCTGGATTCCGGCTCACCCTTGCTGTTTACCGTTGTAAATGAAAGGCAACCAATTTTATCAAATGCTTCATATATTTCCTTTATTGTCATAACAACCTCTAATGCGTTTCTAAAAATTTTGATAATTCAATAGTTTTAGGCGACTGTAAAGTTTCTATATCACCATGTTCAAAAACTCTGCCGTTTTTTAAGAAAATTACATAGTCTGCAAATTCTTTTAAAAAGGAAATTTCATGTGTAATAAATATAAAGCTACGGCCGTCACTCTTAAGCTCGGTTACCGCTTTCAAAACCTCTTTAGTTAAGAGTGGGTCAAGCGCAGCGGTTGGTTCATCAAGAAAAATAATCTCAGGATCGGTCGCAAGTGCTCGTGCTATGGAGCCTCTTTGCGCCTGCCCACCAGAAACCTCGTGGGGCTTTTTATCTGCCTCGTTTTCAATAAAAAGTTGCTTTAATATTTCATCAGCCTTATTATTTGCTTCTTCCTTGCTAAGTTTTTTTATTTTGTTTAGAATAATCGTTATATTCTTTTTTAAAGTAAGGTGTGGGAAAAGGTTGTGTTTTTGAAACACCACCCCAATTTTATCATGAAACTCGGAAGTGTTTTTTATTGGTGAAATACCATTTATGGTGATTTCACCAAACTCCGGCTTTTCTATGCCTGCTAGCTGCCTCAAAAGGGTGGATTTACCACAGCCAGATTCGCCAACTATCCCGATAGAATTATACCCTGAAAGGTTTATATTAATATCGTTTAATATCATCTGAGAGCCATAGGATTTGCTTAGCTGTTTAATTGTTATATCCACTATGACACCTTCTTTCCTATATATTTCGCAAGTAACGACAGCGGTATAGTAACAATAAGGTACATAAGCCACATTACGTAATACCCCTCGATGAATGCAAAATTTCGAGAGGAGATAACAGTTGTTATATAGGTTATCTCGGTTATGGAAATTACGTTAAGCAGCGAAGAACTTTTTATAACGCTGGATAGATTATTAATTAATGATGGAATAAAAGGTTTTACCATCTGAGGAATAATAATATAAATGTATCGTTGATACCATTTGAATTTATACAAATCCATAACGGTATATTGATCCCTATCAACAACTGCAGCAGTAGTTTCATAAGCGTTTGCAACATATGGTCCGTTATATAAAACTAATGCAATGATACCTAGAGCCAATTTGTCCCCATAACCCAAAACAGCACCAAGCACATAAACTATTAAGAATATCATAACAAGAAGCGGCGTGCCCATAATTATTTCGTTAAAAATATTCGATAATGCTCTTAAAAAAACAATCTTGGAGCGCATCATTACAAATAAAATGAAACCAACGACTAAAGCACCAATAAGGGTGACTAAGCTTACATAAATTGTTCCGATAAATGCTTCGAACAAAAGCTTATAGTCAACTAGAATAAGGTCATATCTAGGGTTATCAGACGAATTAAACAAAGCATAACAGATGCCCACACCAAAAAGTAGGACAACAATAGCATACTGTAATACATCAGTTTTTTTCATATATATTTATTTTCCGGGCTCATTAACTATATAGTCGAGGCCGAGTTCGTCGTTCTCTAAAAACTCTGCCACGATTGGGTCAAACTCATCCCTTATCTGATCATAAAGACCGCCTTCTTCATACATAGAAGCAATAAACTCGTTAGACTTTTCTAAAAGCTCAGTTTCACCTTTTGGAAGAACAAAGCAGGAACGAGATACATCACCAATTCCGCTGTAAACGATGGTTGTTTCCTTATTAGCTGCATGAAAACCGTGCACCTCGCTAGAGGCTACTAGTGCAGTGGATTGTCCATTAGAAACTTCCAATATTCCGTTTCCTATCTCGGTAACCTCGGTTACTTCAGCGCCGAAACTTTGAGGGATTACAACACCAAAAGTTCCTGCTAAACCGATAAACGCTGAGCCATTAAGATGGAAAAATTCCTCCGGTGGCATATCATCGGTAATATTGTTAGCCTCAGCAAAGTCTTTGTTTACCAAAGCCAGCGATTGTGAATAACGGTAAGGGTCTGAGAAATCGGCCTTTTCAAGGCGCTCGTCGGTTACCGACATATCTGCAATAAGTATATCAACATCCCCAACCTCGAGAGCTCCCAGAAGTAGTCCGAAATCGGTATTTACGATTTCAACATCCATGCCAAGAAATTCTCCAAATGCTTCGGAAATTATCGGCTCAAGGCCTGCAGGATTTCCATTCTCATCTACGTAGGAATACGGGGGAAATTTTAAATCCATGCCAACTCTTAACACTTCGGAAGAATTGGAACCGTCTGTGGTAGTAGCTGTATCGGAACAACTAACTAACCCTAATGATAATATTGTTATTGCTAATATAACCGTAATAACCTTTCTCAAAACACTCTCCTTACTTATTTGACAAATTTATCTACATGTGTTATTTTATAGCTATAGTGAGATTTTGTAAAGTACGCACATGTTTGTGCCTTAGTTACCTAGAGGAAACCAATGGAGAAAATGATGCTTGATAAACTACCGGACTGTCCAGTTGAAACTACATTAACATTAATTAGTGATAAATGGAAAATATTGATTCTCAGAGATTTAGATATGGGAACCAAGCGTTTTGGAGAGCTGAAGAAATCTATTGAAGGAATATCGCAAAAGGTTTTAACATCAAACCTTCGACAGATGGAGAGTAGTGGGTTGGTAACACGAAAGGTTTATGCCGAGGTTCCGCCAAGAGTTGAATATTCCTTAACTGAACTGGGAACAAGCCTAAAACCGGTGTTAAATGCGCTTGAGGTTTGGGGGGCAGAATATAAAAAATCTATAAATTAGTTGTTTTACTTAAATAAAAAATTAGTGGATTCTGTAATGATTTAAGGATCAATAATGAGTAAATTAAACATATGTTATCATATCAAATATAAAGCCATAATAATAGAGTTATTTGGGAAATCAGTAAAAAAAGAGATGTTGAACGGCAACAGCGGCAACATGAATTCAACGATTTTCAAGTTGATAGAGCAAACATAATAGCTATGAATGAACTATATAAAAACATTTACGATATAGTGAAAAAAGTGCCTGCCGGCAAGGTTATAACCTACGGTCAGGTAGCTCGTCTTACCGGCAACCCTCGACGTAGCAGGATTGTTGGCTTCGCCATGTGTGGTTGTAAGGATAAATCGGTTCCCTGTCATAGGGTGGTATATTCTGATGGTCAGCTTGCCAAACGCTTTGGAGTAGCAGGGCCGGAGTTACAAAAAGCACTGCTGGAAGGTGAGGGAGTCTTTTTTTTAGATAACGATGTTGTGAATTTGAAAAAATGCTTAGTTTCAATATATTAAAATGCTTCATTTTGCATCATGCTTTAGCTAACTAGATTGGTTTATAATATATATGATATTAATATAATATATGTTAATATAATATATGTTAATTTTTAGAAGATAATAATTAATCCAGCTGTGCAATTTCACATAATTAACATTTTTTCATAACAATTTGTTGACAATTGTACTTATTTGTGATATAAATAACTTGTCAAAGGTGATGCGCAATAGTAAATATGCTGTTGTGAATCACCTTTTTATCAAAAAGACACTAACTTAAGGAAGGAGGGTGCCGGATGCCGGACTATACTGTAGCGTTGATAATATTTGCTATTGGAGTTTTCACCACGCTTTGCACGGTGAGCTACATCTTGATTGGAAATCGCAAATATAAAGACGTTGATCCATTTGCTGAAGAGTAAAAACATAAGTACGGAGGGTAAAATTTAATGGAAACTACATTTATCAGTGCACCCATTGCACTTGTTGTTGTGGGTGTAATATCCATCATGTTGCTATCATTCGGTTTTTTTGCCGCAAAGCGACTAAATAAAAGCTCAAACGACTTTCTATATGCCGGTCGTAGTGTTGGCTTAGCCTTGAGCACAGCAACACTTATTGCAGCATGGGTTACAGGAAATACAACCATGTCAGCACCCGAACAGGGCTATACTCTAGGTATTGTTGCTTGTTTTGGCTATGCGACTGCAGGTTTGAGCCTATGCATATTTGCACCTTTAGCTTTAAGAATCAAGAAAATTATGCCAAACGGTTGCACAAGCGGCGACTTCATCCGCTGTAGATTTGGTCGTCCCGTTTGGTTTGTGTTTCTTATAATATCAGCATGGTACTTTATTGGCTTTTTAATGACACAGGCAATGGCAGGAGGAATTCTGTTGCAAGCACTTTCAGGCCTCGAATATCATTATGGTATGTTAATTATTATGGCAGTATGTACCATATATACCTTTAAGGGAGGTTTAAAGGCAATTCTTTCTACCGACTTTATTATGGCTATGCTAATTCTGGGAGTTCTTTTGATAACTGCGGTTTTAGCCTTTATCAGATTTAGCCCTGCTGATGTTTATACAGGTGTTATGCAATCAAAACCCGAACTCATGAATCTTATTTCTGGAGTGGGTCTAATGTATCTTGGTAGCAACTTTTTGTTTGCTACAGGAGAGATATTCCACAGTAACATTTGGTGGCAACGTATATATGCTGCAAAGGAAAAAGTTGCATTTCGCTCCTTTATCTTAAGCGGACTAATCTGGACAACCGTTCCGATTTTAGCCGGTTCGTTAGCATTTATTGCAGTAGCAAATGGCTATATTATTCCGCAGGTAAACATGGTGTTCCCAATTGTTGTAAGTCAACTACTTGGCCCTGCAGGTGCGGTTTTAGTTCTTATTATCATCTATAGTGCACTCGCCTCAACTGTTAGCAGTGTGCTTACGGCGTCTTCAAACCTATTAGTTCAAGATATCTATAAGGGTATTTTTAAACCCAAGGCAACAAACGAGCAGATTGTTAAATATGTTCGTTACACCATGATTGGAATGTCGGTTCTTACCGTAATACTAGTTTGGAATCAGCCGGCAAGTATGTATCAGGTGCTTTATCTAACAGGTTCTGCTGTTGCAGCAACCATATGGCCTGTTGCATATGGAATGTACGATAAAAAATGTAACAAAACAGCTGTTCTACTTGCCATGATTCTCAGCGTGAGCTGTGGACTGGTAGCATATTTCACAATATCCTCCTATGCTGCTCCGGTCGTTTCAGCATTTATAGGAATGGTGGTTATCGGTGTAGGAAGCAAGATAGCTCCGGATAACAACTTTAAATGGTCGGTGATGAATGAGCAGGTAACAGCCGCAATTTCATCCGATAAGAAATAATTTTGGAGGTAAACATTATGGATCCTACTCTTTTTATGTCACAGTCGGTATTTGTTGCTGTAATGTATATCGTTATGATAGGCTTAGCAGCCACCGTGGGACTACTTATTTACATTCTCATTAAAGAGATGAAAAATAATACACTTTGGTAACTTTTACTCACAAGGCTTTTTCATTTGAAAAAGCCTTGTGAGTACTATGGAGGGCAAATATGATAACAAAAATTAAGCAATATGCAGCAAATCAGCTTGAAAACATGATAAGGCACAGACGACATCTGCATATGTATCCCAGTATGTCTTTTCATGAGGAGGAGACGGTAGCATATATAAAGGAACAACTAACTTCACTTAATATACAATACCGCGACTGTGGCGAAAACGGTATTGTGGCCACAATGGGTACTAACACAGAGGGACCCTGCATTGCATTTAGGGCCGACATAGATGCACTTGGAATACAGGAGGTGAAGCCTCTTGTATATGCAAGCAAGATTCCGGGTGTAATGCATGCCTGTGGACACGATGCTCATGTGGCTACGTTGCTTGGTATGGCTCATTTGTTAAGCGAGAACCCCTCCTATATCAAGGGAAGCGTGGTGTTAATCTTCCAATATGCCGAGGAACTTCCCCCCGGTGGTGCTGCTCCTATGATTCAGGACGGATGCCTTGAAGGTGTGGATAAAATCTTTGGGTTCCACGTCTCTGATGAACTTATGGCAGGGGTTGTTGGTGTAAGATCAGGTGCATATATGGCAGCCTCAGACAGCTTTTTTATCGAACTTAAAGGTGAGGGAGGGCATGGTAGCCGTCCGTCTGACACGGTCGATACCGTTGCAGCAATGGGTGCGGCGATTCAAAATATTAACAGTATAGTAAGCAGATTTATATCGCCGATTAAAGCTGCAGTTATAAGTATATGCAACGTTCATGGTGGTCACTCCTATAACGTAATTCCAAGCAAGGTTATTATGGAGGGTACCGTAAGGACCTATGAGAAGGAAACATCCGAGCTTATCGAAAAAAGGATAGAGCTTGCTGTTAAAACTGCCTGCGAAATGTATGGCGTAGAATTTAGCTATAGATTTGAGCGTGGTTATCCGGTTTTAGTTAACCATGAAAACGAAACACAAACGGTAGCAAATGTGGCAAGTAAGCTTGGATTACAGCTGGAAACCGTAGGCAAAACACCGGTAGCAGAGGATTTTGGCTATTATCTACAAAATGTTCCGGGTAGCTTTTTTAGGGTGGGAATAAAAAACCCTGATAAAGATTGCATTTATCCTCTACATAATCACAATTTTGATTTAGATGAGGATCAGCTTAAGGTTGCACTTGAATGTTTCTTTGGCGTATACCTTGCCGAAACAGGTCAATTATAGATGAAAGGGGGCTATCTTGATTAATGTTGAAGAGCTAACAGTTAAACAGATACGCAATATGTTGCAGGCCGGCGAGCTGAGTTCTTATGAACTGGTTCTCAGCTATCAAAAGAGAATAGCAGAAATTGATAAATCAGGACCGACAATTAATAGCGTAATTGAGCTAAATCCTGATGCAGTTCATATTGCTGAGGCAATGGATAGGGAACGCAAAAAGGGTAAAATAAGAAGCGCAATGCACGGAATACCAGTGCTGATTAAGGATAATATCAATACAAACGATCTAATGAGAACACGTGCGGGCTCTATCGCCTTAAGAGATAACTTTGCGACGTATGACGCCACCATCACTAAGCAAATAAGGCAGGCGGGAATGATTATTCTTGGCAAAACAAACATGACCGAGCTTGCAAACTATATGTCATATAGCATGAGAAACGGTCATAGCTCGGCCGGTGGACAGGTTATAAACCCCTACAATAAAGAAGGTGATGTTTGGGGATCAAGCTCAGGCTCTGCGGTGGCTATGGCGGCCAGCCTTGCAACTGTTGCGGTTGGCACCGAGACTGATGGTTCAATAATATGGCCATCCCACCTTAACAGTATAGTAGGCATTAAACCTACGAGAGGTCTGGTAAGTAGGCACGGAATTTTACCTATATGCACAGGGCAGGACATAGCGGGTCCCATGGCAAGAACGGTTGCAGATGCCGCTGAGCTGCTTAACATATTGGTAGGTGAGGATGAGAATGACCCATCAACCTGGTGTCTCGATATTCCAACAGATTACACCGATTATCTTGACACGAATGGGCTAAAGGGATTAAAGCTTGGAATAAACAGAGGGTATGAATTAGAGTTTGTTAAAGGACAGCCTGAGATTGCCGAACAAGCCTATAAAGATTTACAGGCTTGCGGAGCTGGACTAATTGAAGGGGTAAAGCTTAACCATCTAAAAAGTGACTCCTGTGTTCTTTTATATGAATTCAAGATGTGCCTAAATAAATATCTTTCAACAAACCCCGATACTAAATGCCGAACCCTAAACGACATGATAGACTATTATGCCGATAACAAGGAGATTGGATTAAAGTATGGTATGAGTATCCTACTTGATGCCGAGCTAAAAACTTCAGGAAATTGCACCGACCCTGAATACATTTTAGGTAAGATGAAAAGTCATGAAGAGGCAAAGCAGGCGTTAAACGAAATATTTGATTCAAACGGTATTGATATTTTAGTATGCCCGGGTATTACTGACTGTTCACCAATATCGGGATATCCATCCATTATTGTTCCAGCAGGATACGACGAGGATAATATGCCCTTTGGTATAACTTTTGTAGGCAAACCTTTCAGCGAACCACTATTGATAAAGGCTGCATATGCTTTTGAACAGGCAACAAAGCATCGCAAACCTCCCACATACAACTAAAACAGCACACCACAAATATTCTCGGAGTGTAGCAATTTACCACCGCACTCCGAGAAATAAAAAAATAATTATAAAATATATTGAAATAATAAAACAAACATGCTATAATAACAAAAGTTGAGCGGACATGGTGGAATAGGCAGACACGTTAGCTTGAGGGGCTAATGAAAGAAATTTCGTGCAGGTTCAAGTCCTGTTGTCCGCACCATTTTGAGTAATCATAACCCAAGTGAGGGTGTGGTTACTCAATTTTTTTCTGTGTAAATATATTTGTTTGTGTTAATTTTTAAGCTAATCGGGTGACAGATGACAGTTAATTTTGATAGCTGATTTGTGTCATCTGTCAGCAAGCTATCAATATAGTTTATTTGAGTTTGGTGCACCTCCTTTTTATTGTGTTATGGCGCAAAAAGAAACCGCTTGATTGCTCAAACGGCTTTGCTTAATG
>CAYJBH010000016.1:0-63763 GCA_964368625.1 uncultured Oscillospiraceae bacterium | reverse complement strand
TACATCGATTACAGCGGCAACAAGATGATTGCCCGTGTAGACCCACACACAACAAGCCATACCGGCGACACCATTAAGATTGCCTTCAACATGAATAAGCTACACCTGTTCGATATCGAAACAGAGAAGGTTATCCTTAACTAATTAAAAATTATAATAATTAAACTTAAAGAGGGTTGTTTATAAACAACCCTCTTTATATTTGTGTGATAGACGCACCCATAATGGCAAATGCTTGTTTTTGGTAGCTGGCCGTTTTGTGTCAATCAAAAATATGTTAAAATATCGCCCTGCAGCTACCTACGGTGTTGCCGTTATCGTTTTTTATTTCTCCGTTATTAATTAAATCTAAAATCTCGATGGTTTCTTTGTTTTGATAGCCTATGCGGCTAAAAATCTGTTTAATTATTAACGGCCAACCATCCTCGGTGCCGTCTGATAGCTTAAAGGCTATTCCCAGCTTTTCCTTTTTTAAGCCCAGAGCATAAACGCCGTTTGCGCCGCCCTTTGCCGTTATATTCTCGTCGGTGTTTATCTCGGTGCAAAGATATCCGCTGCCACGCATCATGTTTTTATAACGGTTGATATGGGGGATATATTCGGTAATGACATTTTGCAGCTCTTTGTTGTTTAAACCGTTGGGGGCGGCAAGGTTTCTTGCCGATATTGCCATGTTATTTAAAGGCAGGGCAAACACCGGAACTCCACACCCGTCGATCCCTATGTCGATATTCTCTGCACTGAACTCGGCAAGCTCGGCAATAACCGCCATAACCTCCTGCTCGGCAGGGCTGTTTACCTGTTCATAACCTTTAATGCTTCCGGTAAGCTCGCGCTGGAGCAACATTAGCGCGGCATGTTTGCCGCTACAGTTGTGGTAAAACTTTCTTGGCGGTAGCCCTAATTTTATACGCTCTTCGTTTGCCGTTGCCCGAACGGGAACGGCCGGCTTAACTATAAGATCGTTTTCGTTTAATTCACATTTTTTAAATATTGATTCCAGTATAGCTATATGCTCCCCATCGCCAACATGAGAGCCGGAGAAGATAACCGTTTCTTCTTCGGTTAGATTATATTTTTTATGAAGTCCCCGCATTAAAACCGGTATTGCCTGATAGGGTTTTGATGCACTGCGATAAAAAACGGGTTTTTTAACATCACCTACGCTGTAGATAACCTCACCACCCGAATTAACAACACAGATAATACCGTGGTGAACTACATCTAACAGTTCGCCACGGTATTTTATAAGCAAAACAGGGTCTATATCTATTCGCAAGGTGTTATACCGGCATCAATAAGCTTTTTAAGTGCAGCCTTGTCTCCCACTATCGAAACGTCCGGATGCATCTGAAGTATCGAGGCAGGAACCTCGGGCATTACCGGACCTTTAAATGCCTGATAAAGAATATCAGCTTTTTCTTCACCACTGATAACAAGTAATATCTTTCGTGCATGCATTATATTTTTAATGCCCATCGAAAGCGCATATTTTGGAACCTTGTTTATATCATTTTCAAAAAATCTGGAGTTTGCCTCTTTGGTAATTTCGGTAAGTTCTACACAGTGAGTTCCAAGCTCAAAAGCGCCACCCGGCTCGTTAAAGCCAACATGTCCGTTATGCCCTATGCCAAGAAGTTGAAGATCAACTCCTCCAAGCTTTGTTATGTTTTCATCGTAATGCTCACACTCTACATCGAGGCTTTCGGCAAGCCCGTTTGGCAAAAAGGTGTTTTCAGGCTTAATGTTAACATCGTTAAAAAGATTTTGTTGCATAAAATAGCGATAGCTCTGATCATGGTCGGCAGAAAGCCCTACGTATTCATCAAGATTAACTGTTCGCACCGCCGCAAAGGAAAGATCACCTTTTTTATACCAGCTTATCAGCTGTTTATATGCGCCAATAGGGGTTGACCCGGTTGCAAGCCCCAGCACACAGTCTGGCTTAACTATAACCTGAGCCGAGATAATATTTGCAGCCTTGCGAGACATTCCGAGATAATCATCGGATTGATAAATCCTCATTTTTTATCCTTTCATTTTTGTATAGCTGTGTTAATATTCTACAGCATAAAGCGGGAGATGTAAATAGGCAAAATTTTAGATATTTTTATTGTTTTTTTAGGTTTTACGATATGGCATGAAAATTATACTGCTATATTCTATCATGTTAAGGCTACTTGTTCAATTAATATAACCTATTTGTTAATGTTTTTATGATGTTAAACAGCTACAGCATAGCTTAAGGGGGGATATTACAAAAACGCAATAATAGGTTGCCGTAAAAGATCGAAAGCCTAACAGCGATTATAATACACCCTCTCCTAGGCTTTGCGAAAACAGCTAGTGTTAACATATTTACCGAATTTAACGTTTCAAGGGTTTTAAGTTTTTTTATACTTATAATATAGACATCGAAATAATGCCTTTCTTTATATTTTAAGTGCCGGCTTACAGATAACAACAATATAGGTGCTATCGTTTTTTCTTGGCCCATTGGTACCCACCGGCAACAGCAAAGTTTCGGTGTTTACGATAAAAGCACCTAGTTTTTTTTAGTTAATCAATTTCCTGTTTGTCATCCTCGATTAACTTATAGTATTGCTCAAGCTTAGAAACATCGTCGGATATTATTAGTGCTTCATCGTAAACAATATTTATTATTTCGATACAGTTAAGCAATGCAGCTAGTCCCAACGAGAGCTTAAGCTCGTCGTCATACGATTCTTTAAGAGTTAACGTATAATGGTGGTATAGCTGATTATACTCACTAAAAATGTGTAGTGAGCCTAGTGGGAGAGTTAGATTTAGCGCGTTTAATGCATCCAGTGCAGGCAGATAATTCTCCTTTGGTATATTCATGGCAATGGTGGTGTAAAACTGGATGGAAAGTTGGGTATCATCAATTTCGTAAGGTGATACCACTATTTCCATCATGGCAACATGTTCAGCTACGCCAAGATTGTTAAGTTCTACCTTTAGTATGGTTATGTCGTCATGCTTTTCAATCTCGCAAAGCATGTTAGCTTCCACGAGCTTTTGCTTGAAATAGTCTAAAATAAATTTGTAATCTTCCATTTAATTATAAT
Source organism: uncultured Oscillospiraceae bacterium (assembly GCA_964368625.1). GTDB lineage: Bacteria > Bacillota > Clostridia > Oscillospirales > Ruminococcaceae > CAYJBH01. Next base: position 60,674 of record CAYJBH010000016.1, on the reverse strand, counting down.
CCTTCTATTTTGTGTACTATCATAATTTGTTTAGGTAGAAATTTTTAGATTAAGATGTATTTTATTCTACAAAATTTACAAAAATAACTCTCAAAAAAGCAATAATATATTTGTTTTACAAGGTAAGTATACCAATCACTTATTACTATTGTCTACTGTACTTTGGTATAGGATGTTGGAGTTAAGGGCTTTTGAGCTATGTTTATAAAGCAATAAATTAAAACTAGAAAAAGCTTATATTGTGTAAAAGCATAAACCTACCATAAAAGTTTAAATGTAGCGAAATGTGTTGCAATTATATTAAATATGGTGTAAAATTAATTAGTGAAAATAGTTTGGAAATATTGCAATATATAGAACATTGATGGATAATTGCAGTTGTGAGGGTGCACTTTGGTTGATTTTGAAAATTATAAGGCACTAATTGAACAAAAAAAATTCAAAGAAGTATTAAATTCTTTAGCCGGAATTAAGTACCTCACATTAACCTTGTCTGAAATTAAGGAAGTTTGTTCCATTGTTAAAGCGATTCCAAAAGAGATTCGTTTTAAAAGTGCCAGTCATATTGTTGATAGCGCTCATGCCTGCAAGATGGTTGGTGATCTTGATGAGTTTGAAGAGTTGTATAGAGCTTTGGTGACGCTTCGCGATGAATCCAGAGATAATTCAGTTGAGAAGGAAAAGCTTGAGCATTGCATTAGTCGTGTTAACCTGATGCGATCTAAAACGAATAATGCTCAAACCTTGATATTATTATGCGCACTGATAGATAAGGCAGGAAAAAATTATAATATACTTCCATGCACCGCAACACATAAAAAACCAAGTGTAATGCGAGGTACAATGGATTGCTCTGAATGGGGGAAATATTATAAAGCTGTGAAAAGCATACTGGCCCCGGTTCTTGAAAAACTTGGCGATTTTGATGGCAGGAGTGCCATTGAGCTTGCAATAGGCGAGCTTTGTATGGAAAAGGGCGATTTTAACGGAGCGTTGCTCTCTCTTGGGATAGCCGTTGCCTCAGAAGAGCCTGAAATAAGATATGCTGCATACTATGCTCTTGCAAAGCTATATCTATTTGAGGGTGATAAGGAAAAGGCGGAGGCTACCATAAATACTGCAAAACAGTATGTAGCTGAATCCGGAGCTTGTTGGCTTAACGATAACCTGAATGCAGTTGTTGCCGATATGGCGATTTATAATGGCAATATTGAAGTTATAGAGAAGTGGATGTCTGATGCTGCCGGCATGATTAACGAGAAGGTTGTGCCGGATACCGAATACATAAAAATTGTTTATGCTAAGGCACTTATGTCAAAAGGTGAGTGGCGCGAGGCAACAATGTTGCTTCAAAACCTTTCGGAATATTTTGATGATAATCAGCGGCCGATTGAAGCGATAGAAAGTAAAATCTTGTGTGCGATTTCATTGATGCAGCTGGATAGCGATGACAAGGCGATTGAACTTCTACATAGGGCTATTTGCCAGGCTAAGCCTTACGGCTACACAAATGTTTTTGCCGAAAAAGGGAAGTTGATGTTTAGGCTTTTAGGCAAATATCAGAAAAACTACCAACCGGAAAACGGATATAGCAAATTTATTAATGCTATATCAACACAAACAAAAAAAGCTTCTCTTGTTTTAACTTCTGAATATGGAAACAGTGAAGCGTTAGATGGTGAGAGCAGCGAGATACCTGCGTTGACCGACACCGAGGTTATAATACTTCAGATGCTAAACGAGGGTGTAAGCAATAAGGTAATTGGTATCGACCTAGATATTAAGCTAACAACGGTTAAATTTCATGTTAAAAATCTTTTTGCAAAATTTAACGTTCAAAGCAGGATTGAACTATTAAATAAGGCACGTGCATTAAAGTTGATAAGCTAAATGAGTTTATTAAAAGATTTACCATAAAACTATTTTGAAACTATACTAAAGTACAGTTTCAAAATAGTTTTGTTTTTGATATAATTTACATATAAATATTGTTGTTGCTGTTATTATGTGGAAAATAAGCGAATAAAGGTTTAAGATTATAGCGAGCTGTGTTATAATATAGTATAGGTGTTGATTTGGATAGTTCTTTAAAAAGTCTTAATATCGAAAAAAACAAAGAAATATTAATGAGACTACAGGCTCCGGCACATATTGTTAAAAGTCATTTTTCCGAGCATGAAAAGGTTGAGGGTTTTGTTTATGAAAAAACACAAAATTCTTTTATGGGTTGTGATAGATTATTAAAATATGAAACTATGTTTGGAACCATTCAGTTTGCATATGATAGCAGAAAAAAATTAACCTTTTTGTTTTCCAATATTAAAACCTCCATTTTGGATACCGCAGCCTCGAGATATCAAAAGGAAATGAAGGAACAGCTGATGCGAAACAGCTTGAAGACCGACAGCGTTAACCTTGCATTTTCATCTAAAAGATTTGAAAATTCGGCATCGATATTTTTTAAGAAGGACACTAAACCTTGGAGAGAAAGCACGGTTAGGCCCTATCTTAAAAGAGAGAACCTGGAATCATTGGCAAAAACAATGCCGTTTTTACAGGGGAAAACCCAGCAGAATCAACGCTTAGAATTGGTTCAAAGGGACTTACAGCTAAAGGAGGCATATGCATCTGCAGATAGTGCACTAAGCAAGGCCACTATAGCCAGTAAACAGCATGAAAATCTCAGAACGATGGAGACGCTTAACAGTATTATCGCAAGAAAATCAAGCATGACAAACATGTTTTTTAATAAGATTAACTCGGTTTATGATATTCAAAAGAATGAAATCTATAACTATTACAAAAACATAAAGGAGATTGAAACACAAAATCTTGAAAGCGTTTCGCAGGATCCGCTTGAGGACGAAGAAGAGTAAACATTAACGGCGATGGGGTATTAGTGGCAACAATTAACAGCTTAGCAGAATATAGGGGGGCGGTTTTCGATATATGCAGGCTACTGCATAATGGCGATAGCTGCGCTGCTTCGCGTTATAAAGAGTTAATGGCGGCAGAGAAAAACACTAATTTTATTGCACCAATCGGCTATATAGTTGATTCCTTTTCACTTGGAGATACCGAAGCACTGGCTCTCTGCCTTTGTGCAACGAGTTTATGGCAAAACAAAACTTTACCAACGCTTAGCGAGCTTACAGAACTTTGTGGTTTGCAACCCTTTGAAACACATCATATTTTTTCTGTGCAGCAGGATGGAAGTGCCCTATCAATTGCGGTTAGACGCTTTTTAATGTCGGAAGATGCCGAAACACCTTCCTTTATTCGGCTACATATCCCCACCGATTCACAGCTGTTTCACTCGTTTGAAATACTGGATGAACTTCAAAATTTTTGCAGTAATTTTTCTTTTTCTCAAAGCGGATGTAACGGCGCAGTGGTTTTATCAGGCAAAAAGGGTATAGGTAAAACTTATTTGCTAACCCGACTAGCGCAGCTAAACGAAGGCACCTTGTTAGAGGTTGATGCATCATTGGCATTGCCACAGCATGTGCAGGAAATTGCGATAACGGCAACACTTTATCGAAGCATAGTTTGTATAACTAATAGAGATAGCGGTAATTACCAAAATGCTGATATGCTTATAGAAGCCCTTTTTAAAAGGTTATCGCTACTATTTTTTGAGGATGAAGTTACCGCCGCTAAAGCCTTTAATAACACTATAATGTTGAAAAGAGAGGTTACAGGATTAACTCTTTCCCAGCGAAGCGAAGCGTTAAAACAGCTTTTTGATATATCTAACGAGAGCGAACAAGCTAAGAACTTTCAAACAATATATAATTCAACTATTGGAAATCTAGTTAGCGCTAAGCAGCGCTATTCGGCAGAGGTGCTATCCGGAGCAGTTGTTCAGGATGATGAAAAGGCAATATTAGCACTAATTAAGGATTCTTGCTCCGGCAATCTTGGAGATAACGCAACCAGAACGGTGACCAATAAACAGCTTAGCGACGTAGTGTTGCCCGCTACACAGACGAAAACGCTCAACGAAATAAGCTCATTTATAAAGAATAAAAGAACTGTTTACGAACATTGGAATTTTAAAGCTAAAATCCCGTACGGAAGAGGGATAACGATGCTGTTTTACGGATCATCTGGAACTGGAAAAACTTTGGCGGCATCGGCGATGGCAAACGAGTTGGGACTCGATTTGTATAGGGTTGACTTATCTCGGATGATAAGTAAGTATATAGGCGAAACGCAAAAGAATATTGGAAAAATATTTGATGATGCCCAAAAATGTGACTGCATATTATTTTTTGATGAGGCTGATGCACTTTTTTCAAAACGTTCTGATAATTCAGATGCACAGGATAAATATTCAAATGCAGAGATAGCATATTTATTACAGCGAACCGAGCATTATGATGGAGCAATAATACTTGCAACCAATCTTCTACAGAACTTTGATGAAGCATTTAGAAGAAGAATTGACTTTATGGTACACTTCCCATTACCGGATGAGGCACTACGGCAAAAACTGTGGGAAAATATATTTCCTAAAGAGGCACCTTTAGAGGATATCAATACAGGTCTTTTGGCAAAATATATTGAACTTTCCGGTGCCGGAATTCGCAACTGTGCGGTTAATGCAGCGTTACTTGCTGCAAGTGAGGGTGGCACTATAAGCATGAACAGGGTTATAAGAGCCGCCAAGATGGAATATCAAAAACACAACAAGCAACTTCCGGTAAATCTTTTGGCAATGTTTACCGATGATTAATAGATTAAGAGGATTAGGTATTACTATGAACTGGATAAAAAAAGTAGTAGCAATAATAACAACGGTGGTTATGCTAGCGGTTTTCGTTCCGTTAGGATTATTTGAGCAGAATGCTCATGCTATCGATATTATTGAAGTGTCGAGTTGGGAGGATATTTATAACACCCGAGATAGTACAGGTGCAATAAATAATAAACATCTAGTATTAACTCAGGATATAACACTTCCTGTTAATATTGATGTGATTACCTATTTTTCGAGGTCAATCTTTGATGGTAATGGACATGTTATTACTTTTCCTAACAATGCTATTTTAGAGTATGAGCACAGTTCGTTAAAAACACATAACGGTATCGGACTTTTTGGAAGAATCCATTATTCTACCTTTAGTAATGTTATGTTTAAAGCTTTGGGTGATGTTCACATAGGAATTGATCAGACAATAAATGATACATATCATCTTTACGACCCTTACAACCTTTATGATTTTGGCTTGATTTTTGCTGCTTCGCTTGATAGCACCATTGCTAATGTGGCAGTAGTTGGCGATTCAGATTCATCAACATTTCACGCAAAGATGGAAGGTGGTCAAGATATTCCGATGAACGTGGGGTTAATTGCCGGTGTTACCGGTGAAGAAACGGAATATAAAAATATATATATTGATATGAATATCCTTGCCGGAATTAGGTCAGACAACGCCTTTGTTTATGGTGGAATGGTGACCGGTCGAGTATACCAGAACACCTCTGGTTTCTCAACAAAGTCGACAATGTTTGATAATTTTCAGATTCAAGGAAGTATAACTACCTATAGCGGAAGAGGTTCGGGTGCAATTGCCGGCGGACTTATTGGAACTATAGAAACATTTAATGATTATGATGCGTCGGAAAAATACGATGTTTATTTAAGAGAAGGAATTGTTGACGTTGATACCTATTCATACGACTTTAATCAGGGGATTATAATTCCAAATTATGAGTGGAGAACAGAGGGCTCTTCTTATCGTGGCGCTGTTATCGGTAATGAAAATGGACATTATAACTCTATCCTAACCGTTAGTAATGTAATTAGCAAACTTAACAATTTTCAAGATGGTACACATAACATAAGTCAAATTACTAAGTTGCCCACCGTAAACTCGATTACGACAATGGCTCCTTTTAATGATAATTGGGTTTCAACCAATAACGGCAGCGGCATAGGTGATGTTACACTTAAATGGCTGGTAAATCCCGACAATGAAGAGCTAAATGTTTCGGTAGCTGATAGCACATTTACGATTAATAGTACTAACACTATATACGCTAATAAGGATAGTTCCGGCATTCCAAACTGGACCATAAATGCGGAAATGATGCTAAAAGGTGCCCTTGGAACAGTTGATACAGCCGGTATTGTAAGCGAGCTGGAAGAAGCAGACATAGTCTCAGCTACAATATACCATCGTGAAGAAGCGCTTCCGGTATATTATCCCGGAGGGGATTATTCATTTGGTGTTGAGTATGCCACTGAGAATATTGGTAGCTATAGCCCAACCGTAACATGGTCGATTGCCAGCGAGCCGTTAACCGGGTTAACCGTTGCAGATGGTGTAGTTACTATACCGGATACCGTACCTGCAGATAGCAAAATAATTATAGAGGCTGAAATTCAGATATCTGCAGCAATAACGAAACAATATATTCATACAATTACAACGGTTGAGGGTGACTACGTTGCAGGTACCCTATCTGCAGATAAGCCTTTAGTAAAAAATAATGGCAATACCGACAATAAAAATTACTTTCTTGTACCACCTTCTGTTAACGAAACAAATGTTGAATATAGCACTAATAATAACGATTGGAACATAATTCCGGCTGGTGGATTAGATATAACGTCATATATCTTAGGTGCAGCGACTGCGATGTATCTACGTAGAGTACCCGTTGATGATACAGACACATATTTTTCTTATGTAAAAAGTCCGGTTGCCACTTTCGAAATTAACGCAGCTACTGCGAGTGCTTCTTCCATAACTATTAAATCTACTCCGGTAGCGCAGACAGCCGCTCAATTTGCTTCCGTTAAAAATCACAATGTAAAGGCAGCGAGCAAAGATGCGAGCTCAGCAGAGTTTACCGTGCAGGAATTATTTTCATCTAATCCATTACGCAATAACGGAATAGCACGTGGTGATATTAGAGTAGAGGTTCTAAATAATAATAAATATAGCTACGGAAGTATTGATTTTTCATCTGTCGGTTATACATTTATCGGGGTTTCCGGTGGTGCAATTGTGCGCCCAACAATATCCCCTACTACCAATATTAATACTCAGTCCGGTATATCTTTAAGTCATCCTGTAGATGGTGCAACTATTTACTATACTACTGATGGCACTAATCCTTCCAGTGCAAGCGATCAATTTGTTAAAGGTAACAACATTGCAGTTACCTCGGTCCCATTTGAGGTAAAAGCCGTTGCATATGTAGGTGGTTCGCAGGGCAGTGTTGCAACTTTGGAAGTAAATAAAGATCAACTTGCCAATCCACCACAACCAACTATTAGAACAATCGGTGGCAGTACCTATAGTCCAACACAAGTATATGATAGAGCAGATATAATTACGTTTTCAGCCCCAACAGGCTATAGCTATGAAAATGGAAATGGAGCGATAAAGTATCTCATTAATCCACTTCCCGGACAGAACGCTTTAGATAACGGATCGTTTTATGAGCCATCTGTAACAACTCCAACTATTCCTGACGTATCGGCAAGAACAGTTACGGTTCAGCTTGTTTATATTGACTCATCCGTTACCGACAGCTCGACAGGGTCAAAGCTAAACATAATCTCCGAGATTGCCACCTATACTATAAACCTTAATACCACGGCTAGTAGTGAAATTATTGCAAACAGAAGTCCTACAACGCATCAGCTTCCTGAAACTATTGTTCACCTCTCACTTCCTGAGAGCGAACTTTCTCAGATTAATGCTGAGAATGTAGATGCTTTAACATATGAAGACGCACAGACCGAGGACCAAAATTTAATAGACCTTCATGAAGGATCATCTGTAGTAGTAACAATCGATGATGATAATCTTACCAGCGACGTTAGCCGGTACATTAGTTATGAATATGATGTTGCATATGAAAGCATCTTGTATGTTCCTGAAATTAGATATTCTCATTCAACCGGAACCCCTACAAAACCTTCTAGCACTAGCCTTGATAACTATTCGTATGCTAAAAGAATAGTGGAAGAGACCTATGTTAGCAGTGAAGAGGGTGGCAGTGTACTTTCCGAAATAGAGGTAAGCTACACAAGGCCAACCGACATAGTTTTAAGAGGTTCAGCTTTAGATAAATACACTATATTTGCCATGGTTAAACCAACCGGCAGTATCGGTGTTTTAGAAAGTGAAATAGCAACATTTGAATACACCATTGCTGATATGGTTCAGCCGGTAACAATATCGCCGGATTCGAACGATACATCAATAGTGTTTAATGAGAACACTCTAATATCATTGGATACAGATACATCGGGAGCGATTATCTTTTATAGCGTAAATGGAGATGCAAGGGTTACATATAACGAAACAACCAAACAATGGGACGCTGAGGATGGGACAACAAGGTATGAGGGATATTTCCGCCTTGGTTCAGCATTCCACTCCACCATTATTAGCACCATTGCGGTAAGCCCAAACAATTCTTTGCAACCAGTTGAAAATACATTTTATCTAACCGTTACGGCTCTACCTAAGGCTAGTCCGCCATCGCCGGCACTCGCCTCGGGAAGCACCGTTGTAAGCGGAGATACATTGCGTTTTATTAACGATCCCACCCTAATAACAGGTGAGATTTATTATACGTTAGATAGCTCAGAGCCGGATGCAGAGGGTTATGTTGACTGGGTTACTAACGTTAACGGCGGAGTAGAACCTGATGATAAGCAGGTTAACGGAACATATAAATATGATGAAAACACAGGTATTATTGCTGCATTTAATCCCGGCGAAAGCGTTATTACCATTGTTGCTGTTGCACGGGACGCTAGCCCGTTAAAAACGCAGTCGAACAGTGATCCGGTTAGAATACAGTATTTCATTCAGGCGGCTGATGCACCTACCAGTATTCCTGAAAGTACTGCTGATGATATACCGATTGTAACTCCGGGAACTACAATTCTACTATTTTCAAGAACATCAGATGCTCATATTTTCTATACCACCGATGGAACAGAACCTAAGGTTACAACCACCACCACTACCGACCCGGTTACCGGTGAGAAGATTACCGAATATCTGCCTGCTGCCGGTTCTACCACAAAGCTTGTAGGTGTTGATGATCCTCCTGAAATGCCATTTGGTTCACAATCCTTCTTTACAATTAGGGCAAAAGCAGTTGCAGAGGATTATATAGAGAGCGCGGAATCTCGCCTGTTATTCCAACCACCTGCACCGGTTCAGCCGGTATCACCCAGCGTAAGCCACCTCATTCCGGTAGCAAGAAATACCTCAATTTCTTTTTCCAGCTCTACCGAGGGTGCAAGCATAATTTATAAAGTTTATGACACACTTGCAGAGGCTAAAGCCGATGCGGTTGATACTAACGGTGATCCGGTAATGATGAATGCAACAAACGGAACACTATATTCCGATAATGCACCATTTATATTAAATAAGAACAGCGTTATAAGGGTTGTGGCAGAGAAGGACAATGTTCAAAGTGTAGAGGTGTTTTATGAATACACGGTAGCACCACAGCTATCGGCACCAACACTCTCAATCCCTAATGGAAGCATTATATATCCCGGAGCTGTAGTAAGTATTACCGGAGATTCAAATGGAGAACTAAGCTACACAACCAACGGAGATGATCCAAAGGTAGCGGAAGCGGCCGACCTATTATATGGTAGCAACTATGTTGTTACAGCGGATTACGGAGAAACCGTTACAGTTAAGGTTATTTCAAGTGCACAGGGCTATACCCCAAGTGAAACCCAGGTGTATAGCTACACCGTTTGTAACGAGGAGGACTACCTCATAACTACACCAACCAATGATGAGTCGATCCAACGAGGAGAACTAATTTCACTATCTACCTCGATAACCAACGGAAGCATCTATTACACTATCGATAATTCGACACCCACTGTAGGCGGAGCGGGCGGAGGTTCAACGGTATCTATAGCGGCCGATGGAAACCCCGGCGAAACATTTACCGTAAAGGCCATTGTTTCTGCAGATGGAGCAACCCCCGGTAATGTTATTGTAACAACATTCCGTATGTCTGAAAAAACTCCTGCACCTACAGCGTCAATTCCCACCGATGCGATAACATTAGATGGTGCATATGTAACCTTAAGTGCCTCGGAGGGTACGATACACTACACCACCGACGGTGAAGATCCCACAACATCCAGTGCGATTTACGAAAACCCGGTAGCTGCAAACAAATCTATGGTATTAAAGGCGATAGCAGTTGAAGAGGGGAAAGAGGCAAGTGATATCGTAAGCTATGTATACACAAGGGCAGGCGATACTGCAGCTCCAACATTCAGTGTAAATGGCGGTTCTATAGAGCAGAACACTGCAATTACTTTAAGAAGTCAAACAAGCGGTGCTCAGATCTATTATACAACCAGCGGTGTTTCACCGGATACCAACAACCTCGAAAATGCAACACTTTACGGCGGAGAGATAACAATTTCGGCCGCGGTAACCATTAAGGCGATTGCAGTTGCAGAGGGATTGCATGCAAGTCCGGTTTCTTCAGCCACATTTACCGTTGTTGAGCCACCTCTGCCGGAAACCGAAGATGATGGCAGCAATCTCCCAACAATAACCTCATCGGATAGACTTTCAAGCAGAAGAACTTACGATAATACCGAAGGCGGCCCGCTATATGACGACACTGTTTTTGCAGACGAACTTAACAACGTTGTTGTTTCAGCACCTGAAGACGTTATAGATGAAGATGCCATGCTTGAGATAACAACCTTCGATCCATCGCAAAAGCAGAGAGATGTTGTTATTGCACTGGGTTACGATATATCAAAACTTTACGACATAGAGTTTGTAAACGATACAGCCATTGCAGGGGTTAACGGTGAGTTTGAAATAGGATTACCTATTGATTCGGGCTACCAAAACGGAACGGTTGTTATTTATAGAGTAAATGATGATGGATCAGTAACATCGTTTTCTGTAAGGAGATCAGGCGGAATAGCCTATGCAATTGTAGATGAACCCGGAGTATACACGGTAGGAATACCTATACAGACAGACAGCTCCTCAACCGGTCTGTTTGGATGGTTACAAAACATCTGGAAGACCTTAATGATGTTAATATAATAATTGTGAAATGCTAATATTAAACCGTAAAGAAAGTAGGTTGCGACTATGCTAAACAGAAAGTATTACCCATTTGAGCGAAATAACTATTATTTTGGCAAACTTTTAACCGCAAAAGATTTTGAATCGGAGCAGAGTTATATTAATGATAAAAGGCGATTTAATAATCGCCTGATAGGGGCTAACGGTATCGTTTGTGGGCTTGGGGTAATTATGGCCGACGATAGCTCTATTATACTTCAGGCCGGATGTGCTACCGATGCTTCAGGTAGAGAAATTGTTGTACCGGAAACTACCGTGATTAAACTGCCAACAATTGATGGTTACGATCGCCTTAGTTCAAACGTAGCATACCTTGGTATATCATACAGTGAAAAACCTGTTGATGAGGTTTACTCGGTAATGAGCAATGAGAATGATAACCTTAAACACAACCGAATTAAAGAACATTATAATCTTGTGTTAACCGATGAAAATTTGGTGGCAGGCGTTACCTCGCCGATGGATGATTTTTTAACCCGCACCATAATTTATTCCGATAGTGAGGTTCAGGTTGTTCAGCTAACCCCTAAGTTTATACCTAATGGAAGCAACATAACGGTTAAAACCATTATTAAAAGAACAGAGCCGGGAACCGGTGAATATTCATTTGATTATATGTTGGCAACACCCAGCCTTGAGAACGCTCAAAACGAGACAACCTCTCAGCTAGTTTTAAACAATAAGAAACTTACCTTTAATGAAGAATATGTTATCTATACCGAGCTAACACCGCAGGAACATCTCAATGCAGTTGGCGGAACAGTTGTATTTAAAATTGAGAATTTTTCGATTCAAAAAAACAACGAGCTGTTTAACCTTAAAAAAGATATAGTAGTTCAGCTAAAGCCGGTATCGGATAACCTTCGTGAACACTACCTAAAGAACTATTATGAAAAAGCAATGGACAGAGTTCTTGCAGAAAGTTTTGACGAGAGGCTGTGGATAGCAAAAATTAGCCTTATTAGGAAAAAATCATCGGTAATTATAGATAATGTTTCGCCTGCTCCATTCGAACAGTACAGCTATAACGCTCAGCAGGTTATGATGCTGGAAAAACTCTCGCAATTTTACCCCGATCATAAGCAAATTATAGCTTCAAACTCTTACAAAGGGGAAATAAGAACATCTGCTGCACTAACAACACAGCCGGAAGACGCAGTTAGGCAGACAGCAAGCGGAGTTTACGATTTCCCACTCGGCCTAAATTATGACGTAAAAGAAATTCTATATTCCGATGAGATAATGCATGGTCTTGGCAAGGGTTCAGTTTATATCGATTTTGGTGTTGAGTTTATATCGTTAGACAGCGTTTCGGGAAATAAGAGCGAGGTTATTGTTGGCGATGCATACCTGTTTGAAGATGAATATCAGGGAGCAGAGGAGAGGCTTTATCACATAGAAAAGGCTGTAAAGGTTCTTCCTGACAGGGGAACATTTATCGTTGCAATAAGACCGGGAAAAACATCAGGTCTTATAAGCATTAGAATTAGATGGTTTGCCTTTAAGATGATCGAGATGAACAAGATGGCCGTAACAAAGAGTGGCGATGAAAAGATGATAGTGGTTAACCCAGACACCATTGTTCTTTCACCAAAAGCAACGGCTCATATTTCACCAATATTCTTTAATATGCCAAGTGAACCCTGCAACTTTACACTGTTAGAGCCGGAGGGCGGCGAAATAGACAACAGCGGTGTATATACAGCACCTGCAAAAGAAGGGGCATATGAAATAAGAGTTGAGGCACTAAGCGATCCAACTGTTTACACTCATGTATTTGCAATAGTTACACAGAAAAAGAAAAAGGGCGAGTAAAAAATAGAGGTTTAGGTTAATTTATGGATTTAATCAATATGCAGCTAACAACGATTAGGACTGTTATTGTAAACGAGGTAAACGATATCTCGGTTTGCGAAGACAGGACACGTGATAGCGGTACATTCTACACGGTTATATCCATAAAATCGGCAGAAATTCGCCGAGAGGTTGCGCATCATATAGCAACAGAGGGATTGTTTTCTACAAACTCAGATTATCTTGGATCGTTTACTCAGGGAGACAGGCTGAACCTAGTGTTTAGTTATCGTAGCGAAAACAGGCTGGCTGTTCAACACGCCGTTTTGTGTACCAATGATAAAAAGAGGATAGCGATTTCCGAAAACCTTCTAATTGCAACGGCAGAAACGCAGGTTACACCATCGGTGGGAATGTTGCTACTTAATGATAGCAACATAAATGCTACTAATAACCTGGATATATTTTTCAACTATTTTTTAGATTTTAAAGAATGGAATAAAAATATTTCAGATACAGAGTATTACAAAAAACTTGCCTTAAGAGTTTTTGATATACTTTCTACCGAATACGAGGTGAAATATTCCGGCGCGGTGCACCGATATCCATCTGAATTACAGGTTCTTTTTCGCAAGTTGAACTCCTATGGTTTTAACTCTTACAGCTCGATGATTACCTTTGTTAAGATGTTAGGAGATGGATATACACTGCCGGCAACCGGTTGGCGTTTAATCTGGTCTAAGATACTTCGCTTTTTTAATTATATTAAAGCAAACTGGATGAGCTTGCTTGGAATATGCCTTGTGGTAGTTACCCTAATATATACATCGTATCAAATATACATAAGGATTGATACCCAAAGGAAACTGGAAGATAATTTAGTTTATATAGGATTAGAGAATATAGGTAAAGTTTTTTTAGGCGACGAAGATTTATAGTCCGTAATGATAAAGAGGTAATGTGAAAAGATTCAGTAGCCCAAAATATATTGCAGTTGCAGTAATAATTGCCGTGTTTATGCTTATAAACGCACTGCTTTTTGCTGACAATAAAATAGAAAACATTGCAGATATAACCTATTCCTCTCTAACAGGAGGTGTTGTTGCTGTTTATGAAGAGAGCACAATTAACATAAATCGTCTAAACGAGAACGGGAAAGTAATCGATTCTATAAGTATGGATAGGCAGCAGGGCGGAGAATACGTTGAAATAGTTGATATGCTGGTTGATGATGAGAGTTATCTATATGTATTAACCCAACGAGAAAATGGGAACGATAAGCCGTTGCAGGAACTTGTAGTTTATAACTTTGATAGGTTTTTGTTTAAGCACGTAGAAACACATGAGTTTGATGCTGCTTCTGATGTAACATATCGTTGGCTTTCTTTAGACGGATCACTTTTTATAAGTGGAACAAATCAAACACAAACACTGGTTACACGTGAATCATACGATAAGGAAATGCTTTGGGAAAATTACCTGCTAGAACCTAAATTTACTCGTAGCTATCAGATAGACGGCGAGGAAGGAATTTACGACATTGTTCCTTACGCTGAGGATATATTGTACATTGCTAAATCAGGCAAGTTGTTTATGGCTTCCGAGGGAGATACAGAACCCACCGAGATATACCCTGCAAGAGAGCTTGATAGGGTTATGTATCCGATGTTTGTTGATGTTAGAGATGAAAATATTGTTGTTGGTGAGCAGGAAAGCGGAGATATCATTTCGCTGGACGCCGATACCGGTGAAACTGCAATTCTAAAAAGAGGTACCGAACCGTTTTCAGGAAACAGTAGCCATACGCCGGTTGATATTCTTGCTATGTCGATGGAGGATGTTACAAACTTCATGGCGATTGTAGGCAATACAGCCGAAGATGGATATGCGCTGCTTATTACAACCGCCGGTTCAACAATTGAGGTTTCGAACCTAAGTAATGGAATAATATATAACTTTACTAACTTTATGTTTTGGCTTATCCTGGCAATAGTAATTGCATTTGCCATTATGTGGGCAGTAACTGTATTTATCCATCGTGTTAAGGAAAGCAAAACTATCCTTGCAAAGCTTTCGCTAACCACCATCCCGTTTTTAATGATTACGCTTGCACTCTTTGGAGCATTTTCATACTACTCGAATAAGCTAACTGTGGTGGAAAGTAGCGAAAAACAGGTGGTAGACGAGGGTAACCTGCTGGCTGCATTATTCGGTGCAGAGATATTCGACGAGATGGAGTACCCTTATGATTACACAACCGATGCATACAGCTATCTTATAGGACAGATATCAACAAGAACAACCTATACAAGAACTGCCTACTATGAAAGAGAAGCACTATTTACCGGCGTTGATTTTGATGCACCTCTTTTCTACCCTTTCGAGATAGGAATGTCGGTAGATGCAACCAATCTTTATATGGATGCGGTACGCACCGGTGTAGCTCAAACAGGGATAATAAATGATAAAAACGGTGTTCGTCTTTCCTGTGTAACTCCGGTGGGTGGAATATCGGGGGGAACTGTTTATCTAATAGAAACAGGAATTCCATATTACACCATCGATGAAAGCTCTAACAGCTTCCTTGTTGTATATATAATTGTTGCCATATTGTTCCTTGTGTTAATAGCTATATCATTAAACAAAATATTTAAAAGCGTTATTAATCCAATTGGCAGAATACAGCACGGGCTAGAAGAATTTTCTCGCGGTAATACAGCAATAAGAATAGAGACGGAAAGTAGCGATGAGCTTTCAGACATCGTTAAGGTGTTTAACAACATGGCATCTGATATCGATCTTAGAATGTATGATCTTCAGGCCGCTAGCGAAACCTATTATCGTTTTATTCCTCAAAAGGTTTTTGCACTTTTAGGTAAGGATAGCTTAGGTGAGATAAACCTTGGTAACAGCAAGGAATCGGTATATACAACGCTTACCGTTAGCCTTAAAATAGGCAATTCTGCTTCAACAAATTCTTTGCAGGAGGTAACAAATAGCTGCTACAACATAATAAGCGAGGCCTGTGAAAAGCATGGGGCTACTCTTGTTGCCGACAGCGTAAACCTAAGAAGGCTACAAATTGTTTGTCAGGGTGGTGGCAACAGTGCGATTGATATTGCATTAACATCGCTTTCAAAAATAGACTCGGTAAATGCAAAACTGCCTATGCAGTCGACGGTTAAAGCGCTGTTTGTTGTTCACAAAGCTAAGGTTTACTACGGAATATTTGGTGATGAACAAAGATTTGTGCCGGCACTTATCTCAAAAGAACTCGACTATATTGCCGAAAGTGAAGAGCTTTTCTGGGAGTTTACAACAAGGTTAATAGTTACATCGGCGGCTTTCGATTCTATAGAAAAAGAAAACTATTTCTATAGATATATCGGCGAACTTGTAGATACTCAAAGAAACGACTACAAGCTATATGATTTCTACGATGCCTCCACAACAGGGGAAACACATCTTATTAACGAAACAAAGGCAACGTTCGACAAGGCAATGGAACTATATACAGCAAAGAGATATTACGAGGCAAAAAACCTGTTTGCAATAGTTTTAAGAGAAAACCAATATGACAATGTTGCAAGGCACTATATATTTAAATGCGAGAGAAATCTTTAGTTAAATTTAACATTAATTAAAAGAAAGGAGGTTAACAATGAATTTTTTACTATCTTTATTTAAAAGATTTACCATAGCGATTACCAGCCCATTCAGACGCCTGTTAACCTCGTTTTTAAAGTTATTTAATGTTAACTTATGGTCGGCGAAAATAGTTAAACCACTAACAAAGTGGGTAAAACAAACTCTTACATTAAAGCCGAAAAGCAAAGATGACTACTATACAATAGGCAAATACTTAGTATTTAAGAAACTATTTTTAGCAATAACACTAGTTATATGCGCAGCAATTTTCATCTACTTTACTATGTTTGCAACTCCGGTGCAGCAGTCTCCAACATCGGAAACCAAGGTGGTAACGAACGAGACATTCGATTACGACGATATGTCGGTAAAGGACTATACCGGAATTGCTAATATTCGTTCATCTACGGGTGAAGTTGTTTATACCGGTAGCATTGAAGCCGGCGTAGCACAGGGAATGGGAACATTATTAAACCGTGATGGCATTAAGGTTTATGAGGGTGAGTTCGCAGCTAACGTTTATGAAGGTGAGGGAGTAAGCTACTACGAAAACGGCACTGCAGAATATGTGGGACAATTCTCTAACAACCTTTTTAACGGTGAGGGAAATAAATACTATTCCGACGGTATATTGCAATATTCGGGCAACTTTCAGGATGGCCAGTTCTCCGGAGAGGGAGAGTTTTATGGACGAGACGGAGTTCTTAGATATTCCGGAAACTTTATTGAGGGAAGCTTCCACGGTATAGGGGTTAGCTATTATCAGGATGGAACCAAGGAATATGAGGGAGAGTTTTTTGAAGGGTTAATCCAGGGTGTAGGTTCCTACTATTCAACTACAGGTAAGCTGGTTTATACCGGCCAGATGCATAATAACGGAATTGATTACAGAGTTCTCGTAAACTCAAACCTTGAAGAAATTGAGGCGGCATTCACCGAAACCCCAACAATTGTATATACCGATACCGATAGCGTTTTTGTTTATGCACAGGCCGGGGTGGTTGTAACTCTAGATGCAAGGGTGCAAATTCAAACTACATTTAACAGTAATGCACAAAATGAAGCGGTTCAGGATTATTACTACCTGCCGTCGGCAATGCCGGCAGAACAAGCATTGGCACAGTCTTTGGAGTTGCCGTTGCAGCTGAATGCCGAGAATGAGATATCAGAACTTTTCTCAACCACAGAAAATACATTTTTTCCATTAGCTTCGTTTACCGAGTTAAATGATGAATGGTTTTTCCCTGATGGTTCTACCGAAAGTAGCGCCGATAGTTCATCACAGGAATCATCGTCGAGCGGGGATAGCACAACTTCACAATCAACATCAAGCTCTTCTACCCAGCCATCAACAAGCGGCACGGCCCAGTCTTCGGCTAGTTCATCGCAGTCATCAGATAGTGGCAACGACAATGGATTGCTAGATTTCATGGAGGCTCAAAAAACATTGTATTTCGAGGTGGACTCAGACGTATGGCAAAAGGAGAGCGAGCTGGATAAAACTAAGGTAGGCGTTAAAAGAATTACAATGTTTAGCGGAGTTATGCCGGAGATTGCAGTATCCTCTCCTGATATATATGAAGATAGCACTACAACAACAATTGCCGATTGTGTTGCGATAGACTATCTAAGGGTTAAAACACCCACCGCTTTCTCTAATATTATATTTCAGATGGACAAGTCAAACAGTGCATTTGTTGAGCTAAGGAACATTGACCATGCCGGAAAGATAGTAAAGCTTGCAAGCTATGTGGAAGGGCTAACATATCGTTACTGCTATGAGCTTACCAACCGTAACACCATGCAGTACTTTTCGGTAGAAAGATAGGAGGAGGTTTTGGCAGAGTTTTCAATTATTTCGGACGTTAGCAATACCATTGTTAAGATGTTGCGAGACAATGTGTGTCCCGAGCCGGTTCAGGTGCCGGAGGCAATATTGCTAACACAGCCTACCGATAAGAACAGCGACTTTCAGTTAGGAGTGTTTTTATATGATATAAAAGACCTAGGTGAATATCGTACCAGCAACCCCACCAGAAGGGGTAATATAAAACAGATGCCGGACCGTCCGCTTACATTAAGCTATATGTTGTTTTTAAACAGCAAGGCACAGATGACCATAGGTGCGGAGACAGAGCAAAGAATTTTAGGCAGGGCATTGCAAACATTAATGGATAATCCTGTGTTAGATATTACAACACTGCACCCACAGGATGGAGAAATAGAAAATGCAGCAATAACGATATTAAACATGACGTTTGACGATAAAAGCAAGATTTGGTCTGCACTTTCGATGCCATATCAGGTATGCTTATTTTTCCAGGTTGCACCGGTTATGCTATCTTCGCGCGCTACCGATGAATTTGTTAGGGTTAAATCGGTTGAATTTCATACACAAAATATCGATTAAAACAGCTACTATATTGAAAGGGGGGATGTAAATGGTGAGAAAAGAAGTGAGCTTTGTGCTAAGGCTTGTAGATGATTTTAACGGAAAAGATATCGTTGGATTAGCACAGAGCTTCTTTATAAAAAACTTGCCTGTAAAACCGCTGCGCAAGCCAGAAGGATACTATGTTTTTGTTAACTGCGACATCAAGGATGATTTAACGATAGAAACGGTTAACTATAAAACAAGAATTCTACCGATAGAGGTTATCAAGAACAACAAGGATGATGCGGTAATAATAATAAGACTTTATCGCAAAGCGATTGGAGTTTTTAACGATTGTAGGCGGATTGAAGGCACCAACTCTCCGGATAAGTTTGTTTACATACCCTATAGAGAGGTGTCCGGCCTTTCGGTTCAAACGGTAGAAGTTAAAGATGGGAAAACAGTTATGCATCTTGGCGGATATAGCATTGAAAACCTTTTAGGTGGGTGTTATACCGTTTCAGAAAGCAAAACTGCACAGCTGTTTTACATCACCGGAAAAACCTCAGATGGAGGATATGAAATTTCCGGTACAAGTTTACGTTCGCAGCAGAGTAAGCAAAGGTTAGTTCGCGTTTATTCTGATTATTGTGATAAAGAAGGTAACTTTAGCATTCCTGTTGAGCTAACCGAGCTCAAAAAAGATTTTAAGGTTTCAACTTTAAAAGAAAACAAAAGGGAATGGGGGTGTTATTTTGAGTAGTAAGAAGGTAAAGGAGGTGTAATGAAGAGTGGGATTGTTCGTGTGTAACGGTGCCCAATTAACCTGTAGTTTTGGGGCAGCACCGTCGGCGATGGTGGTGTTACCGCAATCCAAAGTTATGACAAGCATGCCCGCAGCAAACATTATGGACAACAAGCCTTTAGCGAACATTTTACCATTCGGTGTTTGTTCTTCGCCAGCAAATCCGGCAACATATGGAGGAACGATTAAGGTGCCTTGTGTACCGGTTACATCAGCTCCATGGATTCCGGGTAAACCGAAAGTTCTCATAGCAGGTTTGCCGGCAATAGATAATACCTGTAAGCTAATGTGTTCATATTTAGGAGTTATCCAGGTTGTTAATCCGGGCCAAGTAAAAACAATCACTGGTTAAAAAACAATAAAACAGAACAGGAGGAGCGGTCGAATTACTTCGATCCAAAAAAAGTATGGCAGAATATTTATCCCCAGGTGTGTATGTAGAAGAATTTGAATCCGGCATGAAAGCCATGGAGGGTGTTAGCACCAGTACGGCAGGCTTTGTAGGAATGGCAGAAAAGGGTGCCGTAATTGGTACACCGGAATTTGTTTCAAGCTTTGGCGACTTTGTTCGCAAGTTTGGTTCCTATCTACCGGAAAATGCTTATGGTAACAATCGTTTTCTAGCTTACTCGGTAGAGCAATTTTTCGCAAATGGAGGTTCACGCTGCTACATTATGCGTGTTGCACCTTCAGATGCAAAAACAGCTACAGCCGCAATGAGCGCAGTTTCAGTAAGTGCAAAAAACCCAGGTAAATGGGGTAACGGAATTAAGGTTTCGGTTGCAACAAGCTCGAATGCAAAAACACAGATCGTAGAGATGGCAGAAGATGTTACTACAGCAACTAAAAGCTATGTAGCAAAAAATGCTTCTGCATTCAGCGTAGGTGATGTTGTTGCTTTAATTGAAAAGGATGTTGCAGTTGCTTATAATAAGATTACAAAAATTCAGGGCAACACACTTTACTTTGAAAATGAGTTTGAGCAGGATATCGTAGATAAAAACCTACTACCTAAAAAGGTTATCGCTAGCTGTGAGTTTAGCATGGAGGTTCGTTGCGGTGATGCAAACGAGCTTTATGAAGGCTTAACATTTAACCCTTCAAAACCAGAGTATATTGAAAACAAGCTATCAAAATCTGAGCTTATTAGCTGCAAGGTAAACAAGGTAGATGATATCTGCCCACCTATGCTTGCTATCTCAGGTGATGCAGCCGCAACAAGGGCAGCGTTTGAACTAGCCGGAGGAACCGACGGTGATTGCAAATCTAATGATGCATCTATGTTTATCGGCTCAGATGGTGGCCCCGGCAAACGTACAGGTTTATCGGCTTTTGAAGAAATAACAAACGTTAGCATAATGGCAATTCCCGGTATTACAACACCGGCAGTACAACTTGCACTGGTTGCACATTGCCAAAACCTTGCAAGTCGGTTTGCAGTTCTTGATATGCCGGCAGATATCACAAAGCCACAGGATCTTTTAACCCATCGTGAAATCGTTGATTCCGACTATGCAGCAATGTATCATCCCTGGATTCAGGTATATGATATGGCCGCAAAGAAACCAACCTACATACCTCCGGCAGGCGCTATTGTTGGTATCTATGCTCGTAGCGACAATACAAGGGGAATCCACAAGGCTCCTGCAAACGAAGTAGTTAATAACTGCATAGGACTATCTTGTCTTTACAATAAGGCAGAGCAGGATATTCTAAATCCAAGAGGTGTAAACCTTATTCGTGCACTTCCGGGACAGGGCATTCGTGTTTGGGGCGGCAGAACCTGCTCTAGCAATGCACTTTGGAAGTATGTCAACGTTAGACGTTTGTTTATCTACCTCGAAGAGACCATTAAATCTCAAACAAACTGGGCTGTATTTGAGCCAAACGACGAGGTGTTGTGGTTAAGAGTTGAGCGTACAATTGCTTCCTTCCTAAGAGATATGTATCGTTCAGGTGCCCTTGTAGGCGCTTCAGAGGACGAGGCGTTCTTTGTGAATATCGGAAGAGACACAATGACACAGCAGGATATACAAAATGGTCGCTTAATCTGCGTGATTGGTGTAGCTCCAAGTCGTCCGGCTGAGTTTGTAATCTTCCGCATTACACAGTTCATGAAGGATTAACGGCATACAGCATACATTAAATAAAAAAATATACCGAAAGGAAGGATTTGTTAAATGGCTATTAATGTTTATCCATACAAAAAATATAATTATCGTGTGGAGATGGGAAGTATCGATGTTGCGGCCTTTTCGGAGGTAAGCGGATTCGACGCTACTATTGATGTTATCGAGTATCGTGAGGGTACCGAGGCTATCAATTCTCCACGCAAAATGCCGGGACTAACAAAGTACGGCAACGTTACCCTAAAATGGGGTATGACCGAGAACATGAGCTTTTATGAGTGGGTTTCCGGAATATCTACAGGAGATAAGGCTACCGCAGAGGATAGAGTTTCAGATGTTACTATCTACCTTCAGGATGACAGCCACACTGATATCGCCAGCTGGACACTTGTTAATGCTTGGCCTTGCAAATACACTGCGCCTGATTTTAACGCAAGCAGCAGCGAAATATCTTTTGAGAGCGTAGAGCTTGCATTTGAAGAGATGCGTAGAGAGTCTTAATAGATAACACGGGTTATTTCAGCAACACACTTATCGGAGGCCGATACATTCGGCTTCCGAGGGTGCTGTTGCAACATAGCATAGGAGTTAGTAAATGGACGAGCAATTTTTAACGGAATTTGAATTTGACCTACCCAAAGGTTATGTAGATAACGATGGTGTAGTTCATAAAAGAGGTGTAATGAGGCTTGCCACCGCCGCAGATGAAATATTACCTCTGCGCGATCCGCGCGTTGTATCTAATCCGGGATACCTTACTATTATTTTACTTTCAAGAGTTATTAAATCACTCGGAACGCTGCCAAGGATGGATCCGCGAATTGTGGAAAAGCTATTCTCGAGCGACCTTGCATTTTTACAGAGTATGTATCAGCATATTAATGCGATTGATCCCATGACCGATAGCTGTGTTTGCCCGGAATGTGGACACAAGTTTGAGCAAACGGTAAATTTTACACAAGCGGAATAGCGGTATACCCACAGGATGAGCTTTATAAGGAAATGTCCTTTATTAGCTACTACTATCACTGGGAACACAGTACCGTTATGACGCTAGATCATAAAACAAGGCGCAGATATTGTGCTGAAATTTCAAAAATACATAAGGAGACAACCAATGCTCCTAAAAATGTATTTGAGCTATAGGTTGGAGGAATAAATGTCGTTTACTTCAGATTTTATAATAAATAAACACCCGGAACCATTTCCGGGATATAAATTTACCGCGATAGTAAACTTTATGCCTATGGGTTTTTCAAAAATAAGCAACATAGAGATAAGTTTTGAAACCGAAACCTTTAAAGAGGGTGGGGTTAACGACTATGTTCATGTTATAAGTAACCAAGCCAGTGCCGAAAAAACCCTTGTTTTAGAGCGAGGGATAGCTTTTCGTGGGCTTGCATTTCAAGAAGCATCAGATTTGAAACCGGGTCAAAAAATATTGGGCGACATTGTCTTGCTGGTTTATAATCGCAACGGAGATATTGCAAAGATATATTTCGTTGGAGGTGCAATAGTTAAAAAATGGGTATGTAGCGACTATGATGCTTCCAGTAGCGAGCTGTTAATTGAGCGCTTTGAAATTGCCTATGAAACCTTTGAGGCTAAATTTGCAACTGCAACCGCATTAATTGGAATTTTATAAATGCTTTTATCCTTAAACCAAAATATTTACGATAATATTATCGCAAGGCATACAACATTTATTTCCTCTATTTCAGAGGAGGCAGAGATGGTGTGGCTGGAGCATGCCCCTGTAGATAAAGAAGCTACGACAATAAATAGATTTATTACGCATATTGAAGATATCCAATACATAACACACAATATAAAAAACACAAGCGTTCAAAACATTGCCCTAAACCTAAGCTTTTTAAATAGCATGATGATGAAATCTATCGAAACGCAGGCAGATACGGTTATTCGCCATAATACCATGCTATCTCAGCAAAATTTTACCATGCAGGACAAAAGCGTAAACAATATAACTACAAAAAATGGTGGGGCAGATGCTGTTACTAACAATAATAAGAGCCTCACAGAAAATAATGTGCTTAATATAACCAACATAACAAAGATAGGCGAGCTGGCTCATCTTACCACTAGGCAGATAATATCCTTGTCACAGGATACGGTTAGGGAGATTAATAATCTTTACACTGCCGATTTACTAAGCCACAATATCAGCGAAACACATTTTTTAAAGGGTGATGCAGATTTAATATATCAGCAACAACAAATGCAAGAGAATAATGTTAACAGCGTTATTAATAACATTAACACCTCGGTTAGTAATAAATCAATTAATCAGATAAAACAAGAAGATAATAGTAATTTAAAGAAAAAAGAGGCTTTGCGTGAGACTGGTGATACAGAACCGGTAACGAGGCAAAGCGCAAACCCCGATATTATGCAAAGGCCGGGACGGCATTACAGAAACACAATGGTAACGCAAAACCAGGGCAAAGAAAAGGCGAAAATTATTTACAGCGAGAATGGAAAGCAAGCCATTAATCAAAAAGATATCAGTATAACAAACAGCGTTACTCAAGATGCTTTAAACGAACAGAAAGATAATGCTAGTAGGTTAAACCGGACCGAATCAGCTAAACTAACAACAAAAAGAGAGGGAGATTTTAAAACCATACAGCAAAAAATCACCAATAATCAGCCTACTTCCAAAATTATTAATGTAAACAATAATTTAACCCCGGCAGATATGGTTGATAATAATACTAATATTGATTTAGTTAATAAATCAAATAATCAGGTTTTTAATAGCGAAACATATAAAAGTATACACAGTGCAGTTAAACAACAAGCAATAAACCATGAAAACACAACAAATGATATAAACACTTTTGCACCAACACAAACCGTTACCAACATTTCGGCAACAATCATTCATGCAAATAACACTGATTTAGTTAATACGCAAATTGTTAACAATGAAAATACAAAATTGATGCCACAAGAACCTATTACAGCAATAAATAAAGAAAACATTTTTAAGGTTGATAGAACCCATAGGACCGAAAATATACATAATATATATAACAATCAGAAGGTTGATGGAACCCATAGGGCCGAAAATATACATAATATATATAACAGTCAGAAGGTTGATGGAACTCACAGGGTTGAAAATGCACATAATACAGAAATCAGTCAGAAGTTTGATAACAATATAGTTTTAAATAGCAGCAACATAGAGAATAGAACCATAAGTAAGGCCGATATAATTACCTTGAAGGATGAGCAAAGTTCACTAAATCAAAACACAGTTAACATTACGGCGCAAAGCAATAACATAACCGGTAACAACACATCATCTACAACAAACTTTACGGCGAGCAAAACTATTCATAACAGCAGCAATATAGCTAATAATGCAAACCTTTATAACATTAATAGGATGAATAATAGCGTATCGATGGTAAACAAGGATACCATGACCTTGCAAAATAGCATTAATTATTACCTACCAAGCAACAATGCTAATATTCTCACGAACGACAGCGTTAATATGCCAACGAACATAGGTGCAAATAATCCCACGAACAGCAATACAACAATGATACCTTCACAACAAAACTTTGCAGGCAACACAATGCCGATTAGTGCGGTAAGTATGTTATATAAACAAGAAGCAGCAGAAAAGGGAACTGTTTCGCAGATGGAAGACTCGTCTGACGATATCGTAACTATAAAAAAGACCAAGAAGGTAAAAACAAACATCGAAAATGAAACGATAGAGACTGTTTCAAAAGGCAATGCCGACATTGCAACGGTTAACAACAGAACAAGACAGGTGGTTAACGAAATACTGGCAGATAGTATTCCTATTAACCATATAGCTGATAAGGTGTACAAACAGCTGGAAAAGCGGCTTCGTAACGAAAGACAAAGAAGGGGGATGAACTGATGGTTTTATCTGATAAGAAAAAAACAAGAGTTACCAGCAGACTATCTAACACTAAGGCCTTCCAAAAGATGGTGTATGGTAATACGCCACTTAAAAAGGCCAAGATAATGTTGTTAGACAATAATGATAAGGCTACTGCAAGAATTGATGTGCAGTTTAACCCTTCGGAATATAGTATCACAAGAGGTGTTAAGCTAGATAAGCAGACAGAATTAGGACGTAACACCGACGGTACCACACAGGCCATTAAAGGGTCGCCTACTACTCTTAGCGTTGCCCTTTACTTCGATTCTGTAAGTAGGGTAAGTCATGGTGGTGCTATGTCGAAGGTAGCTCATGCCCTTGATGTTGTTACGGCCGGTGTAGAAACCATCGATGGAACAAGAAAGCCGGTTACAGCTGCGGCACATATATTAGATTTAACATCATACGACCCGGATCTGCATTCACCACCTAAAATTCAGTTCGTATGGGGAGCGATGAGTTTTACCGGAAAGGTATCTTCTATTGCTACTCAATATTCAATGTTTTCGCCTAGTGGAACACCGATTAAAGCGAAGATAACCTTAACCATTGAGGGTGAGGAGACATCAAAACTGTTAACGACAAAGGCTTCACCGTTTCAATCTCCGGATCGAACTAAAAGCAGAACCCTTGTACAGGGAGAACAGCTATGGATGATGGCACATGAAGAGTACGACGATCCCGAGAAATGGAAGACTATAGCAAAGGCGAATAAAATTTTAAATCCACGCAAGGTGGAGGTAGCGGCTAATATAAAGGTTCCCTCAATCAGATAAAACTAATCACGGGTGTTAAATGGACTTAATGAAAAATGTTACGGATATATCTTCGCTAAAAAGAAAATACCGTAACTTTACTACTCCCTCCTATCGTATCTTGTTGGATGGTAAGGATATGAAAGAAAAGCTCGGTGCCGGAATTGGCGCCTTAGATGTTGAGCTTACATCAGGATACGAAGCTTCAGGTGCAACGTTTACCGTGGTTGAACAGTATGATGCTAAAAATTCAAATTTTAGTTCAAAGGGTCCGTTTAAGCAGCTTCAGCTAGGAACAAAGGTTGAAATCGAGTTAGGCTATATTACAAATGTACCTGTTTTTACAGGATTAATTACCGAGGTTAGCTATAATTTTGATGGTGATTCCCCTCCGGAGATAAACGTTGTTTGCATGGATGCAAAATGCTTGCTAATGAAGATTCAGCGCTTAGAGATAAGAAAGGAAAAAAAGATATCGCAGGTAGTTTCTGCATTGCTTTTGGAACAACCGATTAGCGGATATTTAAATGGAAAAGAGATAACACTAACAACGCCAGAGGTATCGGCAATTCAGCTTAACATGGAAAGCGATTATAATTTTCTTATTAAGCAGGCTCAATACTTCGGATGTGAATTTTTTATTATTGCCGGAAAAGCATATTTTAGAAGCAAGGCAACATTAACATCACCAATATTTACCATTAAGAGCGGTGAAGGTGGCATTCTTTCTGCAAACCTTTCTCTACGCGGTTCGGGATTGGTAGAAACCTTAGAGGTTGTTGGTATTAACCCCGAAAACGATCAGGCTATCACAAGCAAGGCAAAGTTAAGTGGGAAGTTTAGCTCTGGAAGTTCGGCAAAAAAGATGCTATCTAAAACCCAAAGAACATATTTTGATTCCAACGTTACCTCGGCTGCAGATGCTAAAAAAAGGGTTGAGGTTCTAACCGAAAGTATTGCAAGAGATTTTGGGGCGTTACAGCTTAGCTGTGTTGGAAACCCGGAAATTGTTCCGGGAAGATTTATTAAGCTAGATGGACTTATGGATTTTGCAAAGAAAAGTTTTTATATAACAAAGGTTAACCACAATTATACCGAAGAATCCGGGTTTATTACATCTTTTGAAGGGGGATTAAAGACGTTATGAGTTCTATAACCGATATACTTTCGGGTGGTCAATTTACCACCAACCCCGAGTTTAAGCATGTTGGAGATTTTATTCAGGGCGTTGTTACCGATAACAACAACAAAGAATTTGCAGGCATGGTAAAGGTGGAGTTAACCTCGTTTAAAAAGGATAGCAACATTGGCGGTTGGATACCTGTAATGCAACCATATGCAGGCGCGGCCTACGGCAGGTATATATTGCCGGAGATAGATGACATAGTGGTTATCGGTTTTATGGGAGCAGATAAAAAGCGCCCATTCGTTCTTGGAAGCCTTTATCCTGCAAACTCTGCCATGATAAAGGAAAGTTATATCGACAAAAACACAAATAAGTTGCTAAAAACAAAGGGGAAGGTAGAGCTGGGAATCTCGGATGAAGAGAACAAACAATCGGTTACGGTTACAACCCCTAAGGGACTTTCGGTAAGCATAGCAGATGAAAATGAAGTTATAACGATTACCGATAAGAAATCTAAAAATGTTATCGAGATAGACTCAAAGGGCGGAATGCTAAACGTTACAGCAGATAAGAAAATAACCTTAAAAGCCGGAAAATGCGAAATAGTTATGGATGGCACTTCTGGAAGTCTTGATATAAAATGTGATATGCTAAATATTAAATCTTCAAAGACAGCAACTATATCCGGCGGACAAAAAACAGCAATAGATGGCGGAATGCTATCACTTAACGGAAAACAAACATCCGAGCTCAAAGGTGGAGCGATGACAACGATAACCGGTGGAATGGTAAAGATTAATTAGAGGTGAGTATGGCAGGTAGTGCAGATTTTTTAGGTAAAGGTTGGAGTTTTCCCCCGCGCGTTGACAGTGCAACCGGTAGATTTGTTATGTCTGAGGGGGAAGAGGATATTAAGGAAGCTATCTATATTATTATTATGACAAAGCTAAAAGAGCGTGCCATGATGCCGGAATTCGGATGTGATATACATAACCATATATTTGATCTGCCTGATACCGAGTCGATTTATATGATGGAACTTGAAATACTAAAAGCTCTTTCATATTGGGAACCAAGAATCATTGACGTTACGGTTTCGGTAGATACCGATGATATTGTAAATGGAAAGGTAGTTATCGACATTGGCTATGTGGTGAGGGCAACCAACAACCCAAACAACCTGGTATTCCCATACTATCTATACGAAGGCGTAGGGCTGGAATAACTTTCTTAAAATGAGGAGAGAAGCATTGAGTGCGGAATTTAAATTGTTGGGCAAACATGAAAGACTAGCAAAATTAGCAAGCTCATATGTTCCCGAATGGAGATTTGACGAACAAAATCCCGATGCGGGAAGCGTTGTTGCGCTGTTAATCGATGATATGTTAAACCACACCGAGGATAATTTTTCTCGGGTTATGGATAAGCACAAAATTCAATATCTTAACCTGTTTGACCTACTTGTTGAGGAGCCTATAGCAAGCGCTAAAAGTTATGTAAAGTTTACAGCTGTAACAGGAAGCGGCGAGGGCGCTTATATCCCTAAGGCCACCACTCTTTTGGCCGATGATGGAACCGGCGAAACCCCTATAACCTTTGAAACAGATTATGCGATAACAACTACCGAGGCTAAGGTAGAGGCAATATTTGTAACCGATAAACAAACGGATAGACTAGGCTGCCTTTATAACGGAACAAATGCAGAAAATATTGAGGGCGGGGTAGGCGTTTTTGATCTATCCGGTGATAACGAGACACAGCATCTTCTTTTGTTAGGGTTTAAAAATATCTTTGATGATCTTACAGATCTAAGGCTGGGGTTAAGCATTGAAACGGTAGAGGATGAAGATCTGCAAACGGTTCTTAAATATCTTACAAGTGAAAAGGTAAGCTATAAATTTGTTGAACCGAATTCGCAGTGGGAACTTCCTCAACCGACCTTAGAAAATAATATGATATGGCTCAATATTACAGGATATCAACCTCAATTAACAATGCTGGGAGAGGAAGAATATTACGTTCTTGTTGTTGATTCTTCAGCTGTATCTGATATTGGTATTAGCAATGTTGGTGCCGTTTTCTCGGAAAATAATATTCCGGCACAGCATGTTTCGGTAGGCGGTATCGAACAGAACAAGCAGGCATTTCATCCGTTTGGAAACCCTCTTGAAATTTATGCTGAATGCGGCATAGAGAGCGGCTCGGTTCTTTCACGTCGTGGCGCTGTTATTGATATGACCTTTAACCTTGGTTTTGATGTGGTAGATCAGGAGCTGCCTCAATACGAGGTAGACGAAGAGCTGAAAATCGTTATGAAAAAACAGGGAACGGCACAAACGTTACAAAGGCCGGATGTAAAACCCGACAATGTTATAATAGAGTATCTAAGTGAAGCCGGATGGAAACGCTTGTTACAGGAAGAGCACCTTACAACGCTGTTTAACGGTAGCGAAGAAGGCAATATAACAATATCATTTAAATGCCCTACCGATATGGCTAGTCCTGAGGAGGCAACCGATGGATATCGGCTAAGGATGAGGTTGTTACGTGCAGACAATCTTTACAGCATACCTAATAGGGTTTTTTGTCCTGTGATTTCTGAGCTAAATTTTTCATATAGCTATGAAACGCAGGGGGTAATGCCGGATATAGCAAGGATACAAAATAACTTTGAAATACACGATATTACCGATACATTAAATAAAAAACGAAATATTAAGCTGTTTTATAATAAGGAAGCTCAGCGTCTTAGCATGTATTTTGGCTTCGATAAAAGTCCCGTTGGAAGTCCAACAAGCTTTTATTTCGAGGTTCAAAATAGCGAGGATATACCTATAAATTACACCGTTGAATATCTTAACGGTGATGGATTTCATCCAATTCAAACCGTAGACTATACCGGCAACTTTTTGTATTCAGGTAATATATTGATGCTTATACCCACCGATACTAAACAGAAACTTTTGTTTGGTAAAAATCTTTATTGGATAAGGCTGGTGTCGAACGATAAGACCTTGCAAAATAATTTGCCAAGGATATATTCCATAACTCCAAATATGGTAAGGGTACATAATTACAGGTCCAGAACCCAAGAGTTTTACCTAGAAGAAGAGGAAAATAATATTCAGCTACAGCTAACCGATACAAACCTGATTAAGGCAGATGTATTTGTAAATGAATATAACGAGACCGAACCGGATAAGGAAAACTGGATTCAGTGGACAAAACGTTCACATTTTACGCAAAGAGGCAGACATTATACCATTGATCTAACGCAGGGAACAATAGAGTTTGATAAGAACATTTTTGCAGCATATCCGATATCAAAAACTGCAGCCTCAATAAGGGTTGTTTATCAGGCTTATGAGGGCAGTCGCGCAAATGTAGAGGTAGGAGCTATCGACCAGACAGAGCAATCGCTTAAATATGTTAGCAGTGTTATTAATCCAGTTCCTGCATATGGCGGATATGATGGCTATAACGTTGAGAGCTCTTCTAAGATAATTTCAAATATATTGAAAACAAGGGGAAGGGCTGTAACGGCTCAGGACTATTTCGACATAATTTCTCAGATTTCCTACTGCGTTAAGCAGACAAAAAGCGTTTGCGGGATAGATAAACACGGAAACCCTGATGAAGATTTGGTTACTGTGGCATTGCTTATCGAGGAATATGAAAAGGGCAACCATATCTTCTCATCAATAAAGGATAGTATACATAAAAAGCTTTTAAAGTCGAGCAATATTTTGCCGATGGGCAAAAACTTAATGCTTACTCAGCCACAGTTTATTCCATATGCCGTTAAAATATGGATAGGATGTAATGAATATGATGATGTTTACGAGTTGCAAAGCGGAACAAAGCAGATGATTTGCGAATTTATCGATCCGCTTAGAGGTGGATTTGACGGTAACGGTTGGGAAATAGGTGTTTTGCCCACCGTGAAACAGCTTGTTGCCTACATAAAAATGAAAAGCAATAACCTAACAATTATTAGAATTTCAGCATCGGCTGTTTCAAAAGGCAGAGAGGTTGCTGTAAGTGAGGACATAGAGCAGGTAATAACAAATCCATTTGCAATAGCAGTAAACGCAGAACACACCGTTTATGTAGAAATTAATTAGTACGGAGGCACAAAATGCTAAACGTTCCTCAGCTGGACGATATGAACTTTAACAGCATGTTTGAGCGTGCTCGTAGAATGATACCACGATTAAATGTGGAGTGGACCGACCTTAATCACCATGATCCGGGTGTAACCACTTTACAGATGTTCTACTGGCTAATCGACACCCTAAACTATTATCTTGATGCAACCGGTGAACAGCATCGACTAAAATACCTAAAGCTTTTGGGAATCGATTCGATTGCTACCGCAGCAACATGCTATGTTGCTGTTGAAGGTGATGAAATAAGGTTGCCCAAAGGCACAAAGCTATTTGCAGAAGATGTTGTGTTTGAAACAACACAAAGTTTTGTTGCTAGCAATAATCCCGTTGTAGCAATATATAACGAGTTGAACAAAGAAAAGAGAAATGCTACAAAATTTGCCGGTGTTGATGGAAGCTATGCAGAGGTTTTTAGCCTGGATAATCAGGATAACTGTTGCCTTTATATAGGTTTTGAAAACTCATTTAGCGATAGCATTGATGTTTATATAGAGATAGCTTCAACACCAAGAAACAGCTTTACCTCGAATTTTTCGCTTGCAGGTTGTAGCTGGGAATTTTTTGATGGAGAAGCGTTTGTTCCTTGCAAGGTTATTCATGATGAAACCTGTGGTTTTCTTAGAACAGGGTTTGTTAAGCTTTCTATAGAAGGCTCAGCAGCTGAGTATATAGATAAAGATATGGAAAAAGGATATTATCTTCGCTGCTTAATATCAGATAACGAATATGATGTGCTTCCTGCAATTGGCAGAGTTCTTACTGCCTGCTTACAGGTTAGACAAACCAATACATATGCCGACAGACACATCTTGATTTACGAGGGAACAAAAGAGTTAGAGCTGGATTGCAGCATCCATGAGCAGGATATTGTTATTATTGCAAAAAAAGAGGGAGATGTTTATCGGCAGTGGTATAGCAGCGAAGAGCATGAAAATCTGTGTGATTTAATACAGGGAGAAACGTTAAACGAGCGCAAGGTGGTTTTTAATAATGAAAAACCAATAAAGGGCGATGAGTTTATAGTTTTTGTTTGCGATCGTGATATAAAAGATTCGGTTATGATTGGGGTAACCGATGGCTGTGCCGGACAACAGCTTCATTTTGATGCACAAGGTAGTAGCATCTGCGAGCTTTCGGTTGCGCTGGTTAGAGAAAAAGATGGTATTGTTGAATATGAAGTATGGGATTATAGCGAAGATGTAACGTCAGAAGGTTACGATAGTAAATGTTTTAGCTATGACCGCGATAGCGGATATATATTCTTCGGAGACAGCATAAATGGAGTACAACCTGAACAGGGCTTAAAGGTTATGGTCTCTACCGTTAAAACCTCAAAATATGAAGGTGGAAACGTTATGAAGGGTCGTATCGATAGTATTGAAGAAGGATACGATTACGAGGTTAGCAATCTAGAAAATGCCGTAGGCGGAAGCAGTAAAAAGAGTTCCGACGAGCTGGAAAAAGAAATAGAAAAAAAGATAACTTCGGTTACAAGAGCCGTTACCGCAGACGACTATCGTGAAATCGTTATGAACACCCCGGGCTTGATGATTGATAGCATGAACGTTATCTCGATAAAGGATTATAGCGAGGCGTATAACGAACCTTATTTCTCTAACATGGTTATGATAGCGGTAAAGCCAAAATTTGGAGGCAATCTTCCTATATTGTCCGAGTCTTATAAAAAGAATATCTCTTCTAACCTAAACAGGTATAGACTTCTCACCACCGAGATTAAGGTTATACCAACCAGATATGTTGGCATTAGTGTTTACGGACGTATATCTTTAGTGGAAAAAAGTGCTGTATTGAAACAAGAGCTATATTCTTTTATACACTCCCTGGTTGACCGTGTTAAAAGCGGAGAGTTTGGGCAGACGGTGGATTATGGAAGGCTGTTTTCTGCACTTGAACTGCATCCTAATGTTAAAGTAATAAGCGATCTTTCGCTTGAGTATAGCGGGAATGGCGGCTACAAAAATGAACAGGGGGATATTATGATACACCCCGATAGTTTAAGCTATTTAAACGAGATTGGAATAGAAGTTGTTTGATAATCAGCATTTATGATATGAACGGAATGGGTGAAGCATGAAAGCACAGCTGAAATATGTGAATTACTATAAAAGATCGTTGCAAAAAGGTTATTGTAACGGCTTTAAATCAGACGATGAACAGAATCTTCGTCTTTGCGTTAGCGAGAATATTGCTTACTATATTACGCCGTTATTTGATACCGGCGATGAAGATATGACATATAACAGACTAATAATTGAAGGGGGTTTTACTAACCTTCGATTAGAGGTTATTGTGGCTGTGACAAACGAGACGGAATTTTCATATAATGATAGGCAATATTCATTAAACGATATCATTCTTGATGATAAGTTTTCTGCAGAGGAAAAAACTGAGGTTCTTTGTGCTTTCGAGCATGTTAGGCATATCGATACAAAGGATATTATACTGCACTCGCTACGGGGAAGGTATGTTTTGGTTTATGTTGGCGCCGTTTTAAAGGATGATGCCGATGCTTCGATTAACGGGCTTAGGTTAGAGTTTCCTAAATATAGCTTTACCGAATATCTACCGGAAATTTATCAGGGTAACGACTTTTTTGATAGGTACATTGCTGTTATGCAGTCGAGATATCTTGACATTGAACAGCAAATCGATCAACTTGCAAATCTTCTAGACTATGAAAAGGCGGAGGGAGAGAATCTTGTAAAGCTAGCCTCATGGCTTGGGATGGACGAGCATATAAACCTACTTAATGATGAACAGCTACGTTATATGATAAAGAATTTAGATCTTTTTCAGGGTGGCAAGGGTACACGCAGAGCACTAGAAGCTGTAATATACCTTGTAACCGGGATAACCCCTCATATAGTTGAAAATGTTCAGTGGAGCCGCTCGGGAAAGAGTGGGGCAGGAAAAAAGCTATCGATGGATTTATATGGTAACACCAGAAACCACTTTGCTGTTATCTTAAATTTATCAGAGGTTGGGGAATCTTTCGGGGCTACCGAAAAGGAACTGGAAAAATTAATTGAAAGCTATAGTGGGATAGGTACAAAGTTTAAGCTTGTCTGCCTGCGTAAATCACATCATACCGATACATACTGCTATCTAGATGTAAACAGCTATCTATCAACTCCGCAAACCGCAACTGTGGATGGAATTGATCTTGGTGGATATATTGTTGTTGGATAGTAATAACATAAAGCTGGAGGAATATTTGTCGGAATACAGCAACTACATAGAAAAGATTGAGGATATTGCCTTAAGGCACAACATCGATATAAAGCTTCAGCTTGATGTCTTTAATTTTATCGAGCAATATTCAGCAACGCTACCAATTATTGGAGCATTTAATACCGGAAAAAGTTCGGCAATAAACGCCATGATAGGCCAACAATTGTTGCCAACCGGAATTGTACCACAACCTTGTCCTCCTGTAGAAATTTGCTATGGCGAGAATAGGTTATCCCTTTGCCGTGACGATGTGGTTAACGTTGTAGACCTTAACTATTTAAGAGAGAAGAATCCGGACCTTAATGGAGTTAAAGCGGCAAAACTTTACTGCAACAACAGTTTCTTTAACTCAATAAAGGATATAACTTTGGTTGATTTGCCGGGGTATGATTCCGGTACACAGCAACATGAACGATGGGTTAGAGAATATCTGTTTAACAGCTATAATTTTTTGCTAATAGTAGCTGCAGATGAGCCAATTATAAAGTACTCCTTTATACAGCTGCTAAGCTCATATACCTCTAAGGAGCGGCCACTTTTTTTATTAATAACAAAATGCGACAAAATACCTGTTCAGGAGGTGCAAAAATGCAGGGTATATCTAGAGAATACCATTAAAGAGTATCTACCTGTTAAAGAAGTTCATACTGCCCTCATGAATGAAGATCATAAAGAGCTGAATGTGCTTTTTAAATATATTAATAAGTATCTGAAAAACGAAAAAACTCAGATGATTACTGCCCAAACATTATATATTTGTAGCTACATTAACACGGTGTTAAGCAACGAGGTTCTTATTGAGAACCTTCCTATGCCGGAGCGCCGAAGACTTTTGGAAAGACATGAGCTACAGCTAAACAACTTAATTAATACAAATAAAACTTCAATCACAGAGCTTGCTAAAGGTGTAAAAAGTGAGATAAAGCAGGCGCAAAAGAGAATTGCTGAATATGTGGAGGAGCTTGTTGAGCCAATTTGGATGCTAGCTACTTCAAGCCAAAATGTGGTGGCGTTTATTAATTCGATAGTGCCGGCATATGTTAATAAGGAGGTGTATTCAAATATTCATCCGCTTTTTTCTTCTCACCAAAAGAGGGTTAACAGCCTGCTAAGCCTTTATGAGATCACTAACGAATACAACGAAACGAAGGAGGAAGATATTTCTTCGGCTGTTTTTGAAGAGATGCTCAAAGGTGAGCAATCGTTTATTGATGAGCTGCTACCCCCTATATCAAAGATTAGCAGAAGAATTAAAAAACAAGATGGAGAGATAATTATTAGAGAATTTATCCTCGTAAATATTGCCGAAGCAATTTATTCATGGATGCAAACAGGGTTAAACAACTATCTAAATAATTACATCGAAACGGTATTGCAACAGATTGAGTTAGCTAAATCAATTAAGGAGAGGATTGCTAATAATGTTGATAAACAGGGTGCCTTGGGGGATGAAGATAGGCAGGGGCATGTTACACGGCTTAAGGCCGATTTACTGAATATACAATATATTATCAACTATTGCACAGAGTTAAAGGAAAATGAATGATAGGCAGTAACACTACGACAACAAGGAATCAACAGAATAGATTTTTATCCTATGTTAATGAAATCTACGAGTCGCTGAACTCCTATAATGAATTTGTTGATGTTGAGGGAGTTTTAAAAATATCTGAAAACTTTGAAAATAAAATTGATGATTTTTATCGTGATAACCGCAAGTTTAACATTGCGGTTATAGGCCAGGTTAAGGCAGGGAAATCATCCTTTTTAAACACACTGCTTTTTAAGGGGGCTTCATTGCTACCATATGCCCCAACTCCAAAAACTTCAACGCTAACTATGATCGAGTATTCTAAATACAACTGTATTTATGTTGATTTTTATGATGTTTATGAGTGGGCAGAACTTAAAAAAAATGCTAGAAGTAGCTTTGATACCCCTCAGATTCGCGCGGCGCGAGATATTTTAGAGATGGCTCAAAAAAGTAGTGTTTCGGTAGATGAATGTTTTTCCATGCAAAAACAAGAAAAGAAGGTTGAAAACCTTGCCGATATTAATACCTTGCTAGAGGATTATGTTGGGGAATCGGGTAGATACACCCCCTATGTTAAGTCGGTTACGGTAAAGGTGAATTTAGCGGAAATTAAGAACATTACTATAGTTGATACACCGGGGTTAAACGATCCGGTATCCTCTCGAAGGATGAAAACCCAGGAATTCATCGAGAGGTGTGATGCTGCATTTTATCTTAGCCGAGCCAGCTATTTTATGGATAGTAACGATATAGAGTTAATAACATCACAACTTCCTCAAAAGGGGGTTAAAAAATTGATACTGATAGGTAGCCAGTATGATAATGCACTACTTGATATCATGTCGGAGGGCGTTTCCTTTGAACAGGCACAGCAGCTGCTTAACAATGTGCTTACCGTTCGTGCGAAGGAGTGTATAAAACAAATTGGTGATAATCTTCTTAAAAATGGTTGCTCTAAAGAGGTTGTTGAGGTGCTAAAGGATTGCAACACACCATATTATATTTCCGCAGTAGCACAAACAATGGCGATAACACCAAAGAGTAGTTACAACGATTTATGCAAACATATCTATGAGCAGCTATCAAAAAACACAAGGATAACCAAGACTAATCTCAAGAGTATGTCCGGTTTTAAGGCAATTACCGACATATTTTTGCAGATGGTTTCGCAAAAGAATGAGCTGTTAAAGAATAAGGAAGCTTCTTTTGCTGTTGTGGCTAATAGCGAACTAAAGCATTATCTTAATAGGCAAAGGGATATGCTTTTATCCAATATAGAAATGGTTGAGAATAATGACTTTAAGGAGCATAAAGATGAAATAAAGCAACTTAACAATAAAATTATAGATATCAAACATAGGATTGACGAGATTTTCACCGAATGTTATAGTGATATTGAGCAAAGCTCGTTTGATAATACAACCAGGCTGTTTGAGAGCAGAGCCCAGATTAAACCTAACGTTAAAACCGGAATAGAGGTTGTTAATGTTGGTGTCTCGGTTAGCGATAGGGTTTGGTGGAACCCATTTAGCTGGAATAAGGAGCATAAAGAGTATGTAACACGACAAAAAACCTACGAATATGCCAGGCTAAAAGATGTTATCGATGAGATAGACTTTATAGAACATGGTGCCTTAGAGTTATATAAAGCGTTAAGTGACGAGCTAATGGCCGCAGAAGTTTTAAGAGAACGGTTGGTTAAGGAATTACTTACACATGCGAATGCAAACGGAAACGACCTTGGGCGCATGCTGGACAAATCGCTTAATAAGTTTGTTATGTT
The DNA here is from genome assembly GCA_964368625.1 of uncultured Oscillospiraceae bacterium. Taxonomy (GTDB): domain Bacteria; phylum Bacillota; class Clostridia; order Oscillospirales; family Ruminococcaceae; genus CAYJBH01. The sequence goes on along the minus strand of CAYJBH010000016.1, from coordinate 22,227 downwards.
GCCATTACAGATTAATTTTGATGAATTCAAAAAACAGATAGTTTCAAAATATGATGAGATGGTTTTGGACGAAGAAAAAGCACATGCTTTGATTAACGAATCGGAAGATTTAGTTAAAAAGTTGGTGGATGATATAACTCGCCAGATACTTAACAATCTTAGAGCATTTACGATGAGTACTAAAAATGCAAGCAATAAATTAGCCGATTTATTGCTCTCAAAACAGTATGAACAGCAAAAACAACTTAGCAATAACTATGAAAAGAATTTAAAAAACTTGCGGATGCAACAGGAGGCCCTGGAAGTTATAACACAATATATTTAATAAGAAAGGATGAAAATGAATATTTTAAGCCGTTTTAGAAGAGGTAGAGAAACTGCTCCGGCGCAAGCCCCGGTTGAAGAGTATAATGAAATGTATGCGCCACCCCCACCTGATTATCAACGACCTGTAGCGGAGGAACCTGCAGAACGGGTTAGGTTTAGCCGTAGAGACCGACTTAAATCTAAACTTTTCCATGGTGGAAGATTGCCCGAAGTAAGTGGAGATTATGACGATGAACCTGATGGTGAAGTAGCAGAGCGGGTTAGGTTTAGCCGTAGAGACCGACTTAAATCTAAACTTTTCCATGGTGGAAGATTGCCCGAAGTAAGTGGAGATTATGACTAATAATAAACAAACTTTAAAAAGGCTAGAGAAATACTTATATTGCGCAATACATTAAAACGATAACCTTGCCAAACAGGTTGGGCATTAAAATGTAAGCGGATGCTTAATAGCAAGGCGAGAAAACAATGAATAACTGTAAGTTTGTATTTAGAAAGGAAGTAGTTTTATTTTGAGTAACAATAAAAATGAGATTTCTACAACTTTGAATATAACCTTGCAGGAATATTGGGATGATAGGTTGAGCTATGTTGATCTGCTACTCTCCTATCTAAATCAGAATGATGATTCTTCTGATTTAACTATTTTGAGTGATATTAACAGCTACATTGCCGAGTACACAAAAAACCTAAACGGCAAATACCGAAACGTTGCGGTAGTAGAGGAACTTTGCAGTATTTTTTCCTTGAGTCGCTTTGAAGAGCTGGCGTTGTTACTCTCGCTTAGCATTTATTTCGACAATAAGTATATAGCTATATACGATAAACTCTCCGGAGGTATTCGGGCGGGCACCGTTTGCATTGGAACTGTTGTACGTCTGTACGGTTTGTTGTTTGACGTTGAGGACTTTGACTCTATGGCAAAGGCGTTTACCGAATGTAAAAGTTTTAAACTTTTATTCAATGTGTATCCCGGAGTTCCTTCCTATAAATGTCCTCTTGTGCCTAACAGGAATATAGTTGCTTATGCTATGGGCGATAAAAAGCTGGATGAGAGTTTAGCAGAGTTTTGCATATTTCATGACGATAGTACTATGCATGATGAACCACTTTATGGCGAGGATGGGATTGCAGTTATAAAAAGTTTAACCGAAAAGGTTTTAAACAATTCCGGCAACGATGCCTCTCGTGGGTTGCTGATAAAAGGCAGGTGGGGTTCCGGTAGGTTTTTTTCGGTGTGTAAGGCACTTGAATCATATGAAACCCCTATACTGGAGGTGAGTGCACGAGATTTAATAGAGAGTTTAAATTTACAAAGTGATCTTACAAACCTCAAAAGAGTAACTATGCTCAGGAGTTGTTTGATCTGTCTGCGTGAATTTGACTATCTGGTATATAATGGCGAGCGCAAGGCTGCACATTTAATTTTAGACTATATTGCAGAATTTGCAAAATTGTTTTTTGTTACTGCTAGAGAGGATTCTGACATCTATTCCTACAACGGAAAGGCGATATTAACCGTTATAGATATGCAGGAACCAAACTACGATAGCACCTTAGATTTATTTTCAAAATATTATAATAATACTTATGTTAAGAATGATCTCGACTATCAATCTCTTGCCGCTAGGTTTAGGATTACGCCCGGTGAGGTAAAAAAATCTGTTGAGTATGCAAAGTTTTTTGCATATAAAGAGGGTAGCGATATTATTTCAGATAGGCATGTTTTATATTCTATATCACAGCTTCGTAGATGCCAACTGGATGATCTGGGCGACTTTATTCCATGCATGTATACATTTAACGATCTTGTTACAAGCGAAAGAAATAAAACTTTAATGCAGTATGCAATTAATCATGTGAAGTATCGCAACATAGTTATGGATAAATGGGGGATGTATAAAAAGAGTAGCTATGGTAATAATGTATGTTTAATGCTTTACGGTGCACCCGGAACCGGAAAAACCATGGCGGCACAGGTTATTGCGAACGAGGTTGGCATGGAGCTTTTTAGGGTAGATAGTAGCCAACTAACCAGTAAATATATAGGAGAAACTTCAAAAAATATTCGTGCTATTTTTGATGGGGCAAAGGGGAGCAACATTATTTTATTTTTTGACGAGGCCGATTCGATATTTGCAAAGAGAACAAGAGAAACTAGCAACTCGAACGATAGACATGCAAACAGTGATACATCCTTTTTGCTTCAAAAAATAGAAAATTATGATGGAATGGTAATACTCTCTACCAACCTAATGCAAAATATCGACGAGGCTTTTCGCCGCCGCATGACATACATGATTAATCTTGTTAAACCGGATAAGAAGCTAAGAGAAAGGCTGTGGAGATCTGTTCTATCGCCTAAAATTCCCTGTGATGAGCTTGACTTTGGCTTTTTAGCGGAATATGATCTTGTTGGAAGCGATATAAAGTCGATAGTTATTTCGGCTAGCTATATGGCAGCAGCAAGTAAAAAAAATCTATGCATGGAATATCTGATTAAAGCGCTTGTTGAACATATGTGCAAAAGCGGAAAACCGCTGCTAAAAAACGATTTAAAGCAATATGCTAAGTTTGTTTAAGATTTAAAAAGAATTCTGCAGTAAACAGCGTGAAGCTGAAACTGCAGAATTTTTAATGTTGTTTTATTATACGATTAAATTAAAAAGTTCACGATACTGTTTTAAATCCTCTGCAATAAGAGGTGTTCCCCTCTTTTGCATATATCTTCCCATTGCTTTTATCAGATGCACCATCGAGACAACGCCATCATCATCAACTGCTATATAACAGGCGGATATAACTATCGACTTTATATCGCTTCCTGCTAGCTCAAAGGAGGATAAAAAATCAAAGTCGATATCCTCGTGTGGCATTTCATCGGTAATAAGTTGGTTCCAAAGCTCGTGTCTTAAACCTTGATCGGGTCGGGCAAAGTTAATCATGTAGGTTATGCGGCGGCGAAAAGCATCGTCGATATTTTGCAAAAGATTGGTTGACAACAAAACCATTCCATCATAGTCTTCCAATTTTTGAAGTAAAAAGGATGTATCGCTGTTTGCATAACGGTCGTTTGCATCATTTGACTGGTTAGAACGTTTGGCAAATATAGAATCTGCCTCATCAAAGAAAAGAATTAAATTGCTACCCTTTGCACCATCAAAAACTGCTCGAATGTTTTTTGCTGTTTCACCAATGTATTTGCTGGTTAGCTGGCTACTGTCTACCCTAAAAAGCTCCATGCCAAGCTCGTTCGCAATAACCTGTGCCGCCATGGTTTTTCCGGTTCCGGGTGCACCATAAAACAAAACGGTTATGTTGTTTCCATATCTACTTTTTTTACTTAACCCCCATTTATCCATAATTATGTTGCGGTACTTTAGATGGTTAACAGCGTGCTTCATTATTTCTAAATTTTTTGGGGTGGTAATGATATCGTTAAAGGTATAGTGGCAGGTAATGAAATCACCCAGCGTACCAAGTTCACATCTTCTTAGCTGTGAGATGCCGGATAGTATATGGTGCGACGCAATTGTTTTATCACCATCGCTAAATGCTGATAGCTGTGCATAGCTAAATGTGCGCTTAATATCGCCCGGGGTAAGCATAAAGCGCGCTGCCAGGAACTCTGCGTCTACATCTTTCGATACTTCGTATTGAGCGAAGGCCTTATGCAATAGCATAACTGTATGGTTGTAGTTAGGGGTTACGGTCTCCACCGTTGAAATAATCATGTTTCCGGTGTAGTTAGCTATGGCCGAATCGGGTATAGCTGTAATGAAAATGAGAGGGGAAAATCTAGAAACATATTCCATCAAATTTTCTATCTTAGATCGCTTTATGTCTGTGCTGCTGTAATTGCAGTTTCTTAAACAAATTATGGGTCGACGTAAAAGATATTCCCTTTTAAGGCAGATAAGACGATCGCGAAAATTTTCGGCAGCGATAAAGCTGTCAACATCAACCTCTAAAACCGATAAATTAAGGATAGCTGCCGAATGTAAAATTGTAAACATTCGCCCAGACCCCAGCTTTCCTTGTAGCAATACTGCACGCGGAATTTTGTTCTCTTGGTCTTTTAAAATTTCTTGTGTTAAATTAGTTACCCTATCGATGATGTCGTTGCCGTAAAGGGGAAGTTCGAGCTGTGAGTCGTTTTGAAGGTTGTTTGTATTGTGGTAACTACAGCTGTTAACTATATCATTGTCTAGGCTAACAATTCCCATTGCCTCGCTTATAATGTTTTTATTGGGGATTAACGGAGACGCTAGGCCGCAAAAACCTGCCTGTAGATCAAACAAAAGTGAGAACTTTTCATCTTCGATAAAAAATTTTGCAAGCTCTTGAGTATTATCTTCGCCATACATTAAGTAGTATATAGCTGCAACGCTGCCTAAAGAAGGCGCGCCAACCCCTTTGTAATCGCCCATGACATCAAATATCTTCTCGTATTTTCTGTCAAAGTAGGGGCATAATGACAGAAGTAATGCAAGCCTTCCAAAGTTTGTAAGCTCGAAAGAAGATGCGATGTAATCATATGGAGTTATCGAATGATCGTCTGTGATTGCAACCTGAATATCGAGCGATCGCTTATATTTTAGTAGCTTAGTTTGCCAAAAAAATGCACTGGTATCACCCTCCGGCTCTTTTATAGCAGTTAATATTTGCTCAATAAGTTCCGGTGTAATGGGCAGGCCAAAGTGTCGCGAAAAAGGCTGGTTTTTTTGTTCCGTTAGCAGAAGCCTTGCCAACAAAATGTCGACAAGGTTCATGAGATCGCGTTGATAATTATTAATGTTTATATATGGTGCAGGTGAATTTATTCGCGGAATCTTAATCACTGTTTTACCTATTATTGTTTATATGGTTTAAGTCACGGTTAAATTTTGCTTTACAGCGGCCTTAAACTCGGCGCCAAGTTTATGATGCTCTGCATATACCAAAATTGTTTCCATCCGGGCAGCTAAGCCCTTTGCCACATTTGTTTCACGCTCTACATCATTGCACACCGAAAATACAAGTAACATGAATATAAATGAAACGGTATCGAAAATATCTCCTAATAGTTCCTCATAGTCTTTGCATTCTGCCAGTTTTAGATCTCCTAAATTAAAGGCGTTAGCCGCTTTAACAATAAGTTCAATTGCCCTCTCATCGGATATGGTATCGGTGTCGAATCCAAATGCAGCAGACAAAATAGGTGTTAATTCATTAGTCATATTGGTTAACTCGACTCCATTAGCAGCAGGAATAAAATCATCGGGAACAAATCCTATTACCTTAGCTGCATTTAAAAATTGAGACATTACAGGGTCTGCATCAGTACCGGCTGCCGGAGCAGCAGCTTTATCATCAACAGCAGTATGATCGTCACTGCCACCGTAAACCTCATTGTCGGGATTATAGTTATGCTCGGATACCTGCTGGAATACTACACTTATACATCTAGAAAATTCATCAGAGTTACTATATCCATCAAGCAATCTCAAAAGTGAACTAAACGATGTAAAGTCATCCATCTCTGCTGTTCCGGAATGTAAAGCTGATGTTGCAATCAGAAACAACCAAAAAGCATATGTTGCACTTTGGTGAAGCTCGGTGGCCGTATCTAAAATATATGAGCTTTTTAAGCGTTCCGGCTTCAATTTTATGCCAAAAACCGTGCAAAATTCTGAAACAGAATCGGTAAGTGCATCATCATCCATCATAACTTCAACGGGTTCCAGTGAAAAAAGAGGTTTTAACTTATCTTTTAGCTGGTTATATATATCCTGTATATCTATAAGCTCAAATTTATGGTAAGGCTCACTACCGAAATCGTAGCTGGCGGCAGTGTTATATAAAAAATTGCTGCGGGCTGCATCTGATATCGTTTTTTTCTCTTTTACCGCAGCTACTCTTGCCGACACAGACGCTGCTGCCGCTGCTGCTGCTGCCTGTTCCTCTGCTAATCTTGCAGCTTCAATGTCTCCCGGAGTTTTAGGGGCGTCATAACCGGCGGGGTGGCTAAGTTGTGTTGTATCACCGGCATCATATGATGGGCATATTACATGATATGCAAGATATAATTGGTTGAAAAAGGTAACTGTAGATTTAAGCCGATGCAACTCGGCAAGAAGGGTAGCATATTCATCGCACTTTAAATCTTCTGCCTTAAAGCCTCTAAGTTCGGCTGTTGCACTTAAAGCTTTTGCTAATAACACTAGAAGCTTGTCGGCATCGTATGCTGCCATTTCGTTTACATGATCGTTGTTATAAAAATTCTTTAAAAATGAAGTGATTGAACTTAATTTTTCATCGGCTGTGGTAGCCTGGTTTAGCTTTAATCCAATAAAGATTTTGCTGTAAAAATCGCCATACCTAGCAGCATCTTTTGTATATTTCTCACCAAAGCGATTATTTATTCCAAATAGTCTTGTTATCTCATCTCCAACAGTGCTAACTAAATCAGCCTTGTCGAGCAGCAGTGTTTTAAAAATGCTTTTGCAGGCAGCAGGATCATCGGTGGAACTTAATGCGTAGATAAAAAATGTGGGGGCGGTGTTGGCAATTGCCTTTGCTATATCTCTCATTATAGCAACAATATAATTATTGTCATCTCGCATTTTTGTTTGTAAAACGGATATATCTATTCCGGCACAAAGCGAAAAGAGCATCTCAGCTAGATTAGCTTGAACGGTAGCATCCTTGCTATCTATTTTTTTGTCGTTACCTGCAATTAATAAATTTAGCTTAAGATAAACTTTTTTTTCTTTGTCAGACCAGCTAGTTTGTGCTTGTTGGTCGGTATCGAACTCTCCGGTAAGTTCCTTTCTGTCCGAGTCATCCTTTGGAACTAAATTTAAAATTGCTTTTTTTGCATTCTCATCATTACGATTTGCGAGCCCGGAGGAAATACCATCGTGAAGAACACTTGCTCCTGGCACTGTATCCTTCAAGTCTTTGGCAACATTATGTAGCATAAATATAAAAGCTTCTTGATCACCCATTTCGGCAGGGTATACCCTGTATGAGCGTAGAGCATTCCTCAAACGAGTATTAAGGGTTGCATCACCGGAATATTTTAACACAATATCACCGGCAATTTTCGCATATACACTGTCAACAATAGTATCGAAATCTTCACGGGGCATCGAATAATCAGGCTGTGAATAATCACAAAGAACAACCATTAATTCATGAAGGCCCATGTAAAGTGACGAGTGACGTCTTAGTGATCTATCGCTATATCTTTGTATAACTGTGTCAGCATCATCACTGATTTCAGTTTCAATAGTGGATGCTCGTTCGGAATACTTCCCTTCGTTTTTAACAAGGTCGAAAGGAGTGTCCATCTTGGTTCGGGAACCGGCTAAACCAACGCCGGTACTGGTAGAATTATATTTAACACCTGCTGCCTTAGCTGCCTCTACAGCAAAAGCGGTACAGTTATATCCCAATAGATTAAAGCTTCTTCCTGATGCAATAACCGATCTAACAAAACCTACGGCGCTTAGCTCTTGTTGTGCCGAAATTTCCTTTTCTCCAAGTCCAACTACATCGCCGGTAGTACCTTGCATGGTTGTGTTATCAGGGTTTGCAACTATGGCGGTGCTGGCCATGGTTTCACTGCCGATTCCACCAATAACGCCAAAGCTGTATTGTCCTACCAATTTATCTCTATATCGTTGGCGTAATCTGAAATAGGCATGGCCGGCCGCACCAGCAGTAGAATAATTGCCTTCATCGTCGTAGCTGGTCATTTTTTGGTCGGCAATATAGGATAACAGAACAGGGTCGGTATCCTCATTAAAATCTTTTTGTTTTTTGCGTCTGTCGCGCAATTCTTTATATGCTTTTCCGCTCTTAATTTGCTCTAAGAATTTTGCACCGAAAATCTGCTTTTTACGAGCAGCAAAATCAGCGGCACTTTCGTCCTTTTTAGGACTTATCTTATTCCAAGGTAACCTAATGCGTTTAGCTTTAGTGATTTTACGATAAGACTCGGTTGGAAGAATAGTTATAACTTCGATATAGTGAGATAGCTTTTCCGGGGTAAAACTGGCGGCATCCGGAGAATCAGCACGTTCGCGGTTAATAAGAGAAGTAACATTGTGAAAGGGTTCGCCCATAGCTATTTCGGGATCCATATTAAACTCTCTCATTGAACCGGTTTTTCCACGGAATTGAGTTTCGGTGTTAGCTTCGGGGTTTAAGTCGGTTAAATCAAACGCTTCAGAACCGTCACGTTGCCTTGCTTTACCGGAACCAAAGTTCCTTGCCTTGCGATCAACATCAGAAATGTCTATTCTAAATGCCATGTCATCAACCTGCGACAGCATTGTTCGTTGGAGTCTTTTAGCATCTCGATCCTGTTCAGTGTCAGTGGCAGCTTCTGTTGCATCACCATCCATTGCTCCAAATGGATTAAAGTTGTCAAAGTTGGTGGTTGCAAGCTCCGCGTCCTTATAGTATTCCTGGCCGGTAGAGGAATCAAATGTATCCTTGTGTCCGGCACGGCCACCCTGTGGACCACGATTAAATAACCAAGAGAATAAACCCTTAGCAGTAGTTTTTTTTAGGTTTAACGGATTGGATACATCTAATCCGCCTTCATGCCCTTCTGCAGTTGAAGAGCGACCTGCCTGATATTGATCGTATGCGGCTCTGGCGGCAACACGATCGGAATCCTTGAGCCCCTCATCGTTATATCGTGATGCCAACTGTAATAGATGGTGATCAGTTTCATGTTGTTGGCGCAGTTGAGCAATGCGTTCAGGACTGGCCTCCTTGCGCTTGCGCTTAAATAATTTATATTTATACCTCTGTTTTGGGTCAATTACCTTAGCACGTTGTGCTCTCGAATGGGCAGACTGCTCAGCGTTGTTAAAAACATTCTCATGACCAGGCATAATACTATCCTTTGTAACATAATCTGTTAAGATAAATTATAACATAAAATCACCATGTTTTCAAGCTGTTTTAATATGTGTTATCAATATCTGTTAAATGCTACAAAATGAGAAAAACAAATCGAAAGAGCAGTTATCATTATTAGTGCGAGTAGCTGTTGTTTACTCTTGTAGAGTGGTGAAAACACCTTTTTATACTAGCTTATCAAGCTGATTTGATGTAGCTATAGAAATACAACTAAAAGCGTTAATAAAACTAAGCCGATAGAGGTTAAAGCCAGGATGGCTTTTTTTCTGCGTAGAGCAGAAATTTTATCAAACTTTGTTTTCATAATGTTAATATACCTCCAGTGTTTTTTTAATACTAATTAACTCTGTTTTAATTTTATTGATGCTGTCTTTTTTTTCTTTAATTGCAACTAGATTGTTTTTAGAATTTAAAATGGGGTTGCTCTTATATAATAAAATTTCGGCTTTTACCTTTTCGTAATTATCTAAAACATCGGTAATTCTTAAAAAATCTTCAGTGCTTAAGGCTCTGTTACCTTCTGCAAGTACCATGATTTCATTTTTTAAGCCGGTGCATTCGTCAATTGTAACCTTAAATGACTCTAACTGCGCCTTGTTTTTATCCTTGCGGGAAGTAAACATTTTTTCATCTCCTCTCAAACCTTTATGTGTAACTGACTTTAAATGGTTGTTATTATATATTAAAACTTCTACTAAATTAAACTATACATCTAACCTAATTGAAAGTTATTGTTTTTTTGATTTTAGGTTCTTCTGTTTCTTGTTATTATCAGAAGTCTCAGTAACTGTAAAAGTGATGCGGCTACTGCTGCTACATATGTTAATGCTGCGGCGTTTAAAACCGATTTAGTTGCCGGTATTTCACCTTGATTCAATATCCCAGAATTTTCTAAAATGCCAACAGCTCTTTTTGATGCATTAAATTCAACAGGTAGTGTTACTACTTGAAATATAACAGAAGCAAGAAAAGCAATTATTCCTAACTCAATTAGTATCTCTGAGGTGGTTGAGGTGAATAGCATTCCAATAATTATAAGTGGAACTGCCGCCATACTGCCGATTCTTGCAAGAGGTACAATAGCAGTTCTAAGTTTTAACGGTACATAATTTTTATCATGTTGCAACGCATGACCACATTCATGTGCTGCAACACCTACAGCGGCAATAGAGGTTTGGTTATATGTTGCATCAGATAGATTCACAGTTTTTGTTTTCGGATCATAGTGGTCAGACAAGCTTCCGCTTACATGGTTTACACTAACATCATGTAAACCCTCGGTTCGCAGTATTTGTTCTGCCGCCTCCCTTCCTGTGATTCCTTTTGCATTTCTTACCGATGAATATTTTGAGAAGGTAGATTTCAATTTCACCTGTGCAAATATTGTTATTGCAACGCCAAGTATAATTAGTATATATGTTGGGTCGAAATATAACCTGAACATGCCGAACATTATCTGTTTTCTCCTATGTGTTTTAGCTTTTGCTATCTCCTGTGATTATTAGTATATTCATTAAACTTCAACTAAGCTTCAACTAACCTTCAACTCAACCTCAAGTTTTATATTTTGCATTGCCTAAATTAAGCTTTTGATGTATAATTGTAGCAATAAATTTATTGGGACTCGAATTATGATAAATATAATGATTGTGGAAGATGATGAGGAGTTAAGAAAACTTTTTTATACCGTTGTAACCAATAATGGGTATAGTGCAGTTAGTGTATGCGATGGAATTGCCGCCTTCGATATTCTAGATAATACGAAGGTAGACTTAGTTATATCAGATGTTATGATGCCAAGAATGGACGGGTTTGAGTTCATTTTAAACCTGCGTGAAGCAGGATATGATATGCCGACACTGCTAATTACCGCTAAGGATTCCCCAAAAGATAAAAAGCAGGGGTTTAGCGCAGGAGCTGACGATTACATGGTTAAGCCGATTGATGTTAACGAGATGATATGGCGAATTGAGGCGCTTCTCAGACGCAGTAAAATTACTAATGGTAATATTGTTAAAATAAAAAACACCGAGTTCAACGAGGATACGCTCACAGTTTCGAGCAGGGAAGAGAAGGTTGAACTCCCGCAAAAGGAATTCAACCTTCTCTTTAAACTAGCTTCATCACCAAACAAGGTTTTTTCAAGGAGACAGTTGATGGACCATGTTTGGGGGGTTGATACTGAATCTGATACACACACTTTAGATGTACATATAAGCAGGCTTAGGGTAAAGTTCAAGAACAACAAAGATTTTGAAATTGTAACTGTTAGAGGTTTGGGGTTTAAAGCGGTGGAGCTAGTATGAAAAGAAAATTCAAGCTGGGTACAATATTTACTATAGGCGTGTTTTTTACCCTGCTTATCTCTATTGTTGTTGGCATTGTGCTTAATAATATTCTTCCTTTTGACTTTGCGTTTAAAGGAACAATTATGCTAAGATTAGCGTTTGGAGTGCTTTTGTGCTCGGTAACCGGCACGGTTATCTCTAACCTTATTGGGCAAAATACTATTAATACAATACTAGAAATTGATAACGCAACAAAAGAAATTGCAGCAGGCAACTATAATATTCGAATAGATGAAAAAAGTAGCCTGATTGAAATTAGTGATATGGTGGAAAGCTTTAACATAATGGCAAATGATTTAGCCATGAACGACATGATGAAAAATGATTTTATTAATAATGTTTCACATGATTTTAAAACTCCGCTTTCTGCTATCGAGGGTTATGCAACCTTGCTTACAAACCAAGAACTTCCTCAAAAAACGATAGAGGAGTATGCAACAAGCATACTAACTAATTCAAAAAGGCTCACAAAGATGACAAGCAATATTTTGCTGTTATCAACACTTGATAGCAGCAAAATATTGCTAAATAAAATAACATACTCGCTCGATGAACAGATATGCGATATTGTTTTGCTTTTTCAAAATGAATGGGCTGCAAAGAATATCGAAATTGATATCGATCTAGAAAAAACCTTAATATGTGCTGAAAAGGACATGCTTTTTCATGTTTGGCAAAATGTTATATCCAATGCAGTAAAATTTTGTAACGAGAACGGTAAAATCTGCATTAGACTAAATATAAATAAAAACAACATGATTGAGGCAACATTTTCTAATACCGGTTCATATATTAGCAAAGCAGATATAAATCGGATATTTGAAAAGTTCTACCAGGCAGATGCTTCAAGGGCTTCGAGGGGAAACGGGCTAGGCCTTTCGATCGCCAGAAAGGTAGCTCTACTGCATAATGGAAGCATAGAGGTAGAGAGTTTGGAAAACAAAGAAACAATATTTGTTGTTATGTTACCGGCTATATTAAGCTGATAAATGAAGCCTAACTTTTATCCTGTTACAGTCTGATTTTACAAAGGTTTTGTATTATACTAAATTTAGCTTGGTATTTAATTATTATTGCATGTTACAACGTTAAAAAACATAAGATAATTTGAGAGGAGTACTATGAAAATTGCATTTTTTGATACCAAAACATACGACCTACAATATTTCGAAAAATATGCAAAGGAGTACGGGCATGAGATTACTTTTTTGGAATCTAAACTAACAGCACAAACAGCCAAGCTTGCAGGTGGGCATGGCGCTGTTTGCGCCTTTGTTAATGCAAATATCGATAACGAGGTATTAAGTGCCTTGAAAGAAAACAATATAAATGTGCTATTAATGCGCTGTGCGGGCTATAATAATGTAGATTTAAAATCGGCGGCTTTGTTGGGGATTAAGGTGTTGCGTGTGCCGGAATATTCCCCACAAGCAGTTGCAGAACATGCAATTGCACTTGCCATGGCGGCAAATAGACGTGTTCACAAAGCGTACAACAGGGTACGTGAAAACGACTTTAGTTTACAAGGACTGGTTGGCCTTGATTTTTATGGTAAAACGGCCGGTATTATCGGTACCGGAAAGATAGGTGCTGCCATGATAAATATCTGTAATGGTTTTGGCATGAAGGTTATTGCTTACGACATGTATCCAAATGAAAATCTCAATGTAGATTATGTTGAGCTGGATGATTTGCTTAAAAACTCTGACCTAATATCGTTGCACTGCCCATTGTTTGAAAACACTCATTACATCATAAATTCTGAATCGATATCCAAGATGAAAAATGGGGTGATTCTTGTAAACACTTCAAGGGGTGGCTTAATTAATACGAATGCGTTAATAGAAGGAATTAAAGCCCAGAAATTTCATGCCGTTGCCCTAGATGTATACGAAGAAGAATCGTCGTTTGTTTTTGATGATTATTCTAATGATATTTTAAATACAACAACAGTAGCGAGACTATTATCATTCCCTAACGTTATCTTAACTTCACACCAAGGATTTTTAACAGATACAGCACTGATAACCATAGCCAATGTAACAATGCAAAATGCTAAGGATTTTGAAAATGGTATTGATTCACCAAATGAAGTGAGAGAATAACCGGCGTATATAAGCTTTGATATTCTGCAATTAAGGACATACCTTTTTATGTTGTACACAGGTGATTAGCTATTATAAAAAAACAATATGCAATATCGCTAGCATCTCTCGGATATAGTATCCCGGCACCAAACCGGTTGCCGATAAACTGCTAATTGAGCTGGCACTGTATCCATTCTGTTCTGCATAGTAGGCGCAGCGGTATTGATGAAAGCTATCGGTTGCAATTATTAAGTTGCTGGGTAGATTTTCTGCTGAAATGATTTCGGTAGAAAATTCTATATTTTCCTGTGTGCTAGTAGAATTTTCCTCTGTGTATATTCTATCGGAATCTATGCCAAGATCTATTAGATACTGCTTCATAACCGCAGCCTCCGACATAGGCTCGCCGGGGGTAAGTCCTCCGGATACAACGCAAAGGTAGTCCGGGTTACTTGATAGTTCCTTGTAGGCAACATTCAACCTTTCGGTGAGCATAAGGGATGGGTTGCCATTATGAACCATACAACCCATTACAACTACTGTTGCCGGCTTATCCTCGTTATAGTTGTTAAAATAGGCGGCGTGCAATAATATTGATGCAAAAATAATACCGGTTAATGTTATGATTCCCATTACCGCATTAAATATCTTTACAGGAAGCCGGTTTCCTTTTACTATGATAGTTCCCAACATTAAAAAGCCATATATCAGTAGCAGAATATTACCGATATTGCTGGCGCTGTATATTATTGGTAACAATCCAAACAAAAGCGATAAAGCACAAATCACAATCCTTGATATATTTATTATTTTACTGTATTTATACATAACCTCTCCGGATATTAACTTAGCATTGTTAAGCCTAGCGTACAAATATTATACTCAATTTTAACATTGCCGTCAAACATATACTGCCCACCCTGACATAAATGGATGGACAGTATATTTAACAAGACGTTGCTAGTTTTACCTATCTCAATATACTGGATAAAAGTTGAAATTTTTCTATCGATACACCGGGCGGGCAGCTATCGCTGTTTGCCATAACAAAGCGTCGGCCCTTTGCAACGTTTAGCAGATCGATTGCATATTTCTCCAACTCATCGAGGCTACAATCGAGCAGAAATACCGGATCGATGCCGCCTATAAGTGCAATATTTTCTGGCAGAAGATTAAACGCATGCTCTATTGTTATATTGCCGGTAGGCGGTGGTGTAATACTTTCTATAACGTCTATGCCGGTTTGTGACATTGGAACAATGAGGTCACGCAGGTGTCCGCAGGCATGATGAACAAGCAACTTTCCTCGTTTATGTATCCTTTGTGACCAGTTGCGAAGTTCGGGCGCAGAACATCTGTTAAATATGTCTGGGCTGATATTGGTGGTGGAGCTGTCCTCCCAGAAAATAAAGCCTTCGGCAGGACTATCTGCCGATATTTCAACCGTTTCGGCATCCTTTTCCCACATGATTTTAAGGGTGTCCATTATCTCATCTTCATCGTCATAAAGCATGAAGATAAGATTTTCAGTGCCTATCCACTGTTCGAGTAAAGACTGGAAGGCCGACTTATAAAACACACCTACCACTGGCAGTAAAAGCATGTCATTTTTTCCGCTGTTTGTAAGTTTATCGTACATGCCGTAATCGGATGTAATTTTTGCCCTTTCCATCAGACACTTGAAGATATGAAGCTGTTCAATGGTTTCGATAGGGTGCTTTGTTAAAAACCATGTATCGCCATTTGCAACATATGTGTACTCGGTATATAGGGTGCCGATGGGTGTTCGGTGTTCTACATAGCGTTTTATACCCTTTGCCTGTTCTACTATTTCACAGCCCACAAATTCTACCTTGAACATGGGGCTCTCGCCCCCTCTAAGCAATGGGTCGGCTCCCACCGATTTCATAAAACTATACATTCCTTTAGCTTTCAGCTCATCGCTTTGAAATTCCCACCAGTATGCAAGAAAAGGTGAAAAGGGAACCTTATCGGCCTTGTTGCCCCTAAGAGCTGCTAATATACGATCCTTGCTGTTCATAGATACTCCTTAAATACTTTTAAAATAAAGTGATTCTTTAGTAAAAAATCTTTAGCTGAATATTTTACTATAATATTCGCTCATTGCTCGCCGTTTGTCAATAAGAAATATAAAAAAAGTATAATTTATATAAAATAGTTAAGTATAAACATTTTTAGTTTATAGTTTGAGTTGTTATGATACTTTGTTAGGTGTTGGGGGTTTTATCTGCTCGATATTTAAATATAGAAAAAATCCATTGACAAAATTAAATTTATGGCATATAATAAAACTATAAAATTAGTTTTATAGAAATGAAGTCTCGAAGGAAAAATTTGCTGTTATAATAGGCTAAATATTTATTGCTGCATAGTCCAAGGTTTAACTAACATATGAAAATTTAGGAACATAAACTCAGTATTCTGTATTAGAAGGTGCTACATAACTAGTGTTTTCCTTGCTTAAGAGCTATATAAAAGTGGTGTTAGCAAGGAGGGTGAAATGGATTTTTGCTATAATAGGAGCATTGAAATGGCAGTAGAAAAGGAAAACTTATACTTAACATTTAAAGGTCTTGCAGACCCGCAGCGAATAGAAATTCTTGAAATACTTCTTTTAGGAGAAGAATGTAATTGCAATTTATGTGAAAAAATTGAAATGCCACCCTCAACTTTAGCCCATCACCTAAGAGTTTTAACCAACGCAAATCTGGTTATCCCTAGAAGAGAGGGTAAATGGACTTATTATGCAATAAATAAAGAACAGTTTGTATTAGCAACGGATATTTTAAACAAGTTTATTTAAGCACACAACTAACGGTGTGCTTAAAACAAGACAAACAATTCGTAAAAATTAGTTTTATAGTTTTAAGGATGTATTAATATGTGTGCCTGTGGAAGAAGTTTTAGATGCAGAAGTCAATAGTGAATTTTTATTTTTATGAAAATCATTAAACAATAAAAATTATGGAGAGCATTATTATGCAACAACAACTTATAGATTTTTTTACAAATATTTTAACACCTATTGGTGTAACAGATCCTATGGCTCTAAATGTTATCGGAACCTTTGTTTTCCTTTTTGCTGAGCTAATGCTTTTATTTATTCTCATTAGCTTTTTTGTGGGTTTACTGCAAAGCTATATTTCAAGAGATAAAATTCAAAAAGCACTTACCACAAAATACAGGTTTTTAAACAGCATACTCGGAGCAGTTTTAGGCTCTGTTACACCTTTTTGCTCCTGCTCAACCATACCACTTTTAGTGGGACTTAGAAAAAGCAGAGCACCATTTGCCGGAATGGTATCGTTTTTATTAACTTCGCCTATATTAAATCCCATGATAATTATTATTTTCTTTGGTTTTTTTGGCTTTGTACCAACACTACTATATGCGGGCATTGCACTTATATTTGCTATCGTTGTAGGGTATATATTAGATCGTTTGGGCTTTGAAAAATATTTTAAAGATAGTAGTATTGCTAACTATGATGAGGGCGCAAGCTGCTGTGGAACCGAACGAGCCGATTCATCCTGTTGTTCAGGGGCAACAGAAAATACTTCACGCTGTGAAACAGCAGATGATGAAACTTCTTGCTGCGAGGCAACAAAAGAAGAAACGGGTTGCGATTGTGCCGCACCGGTTGCCGAAGCATCTTGTTGTTCGTCAGCTACGAGTGAGGAGGGAAGCTGTTGTGATGCTCCCGATATGTCTTTCAAGACACAAGAGGGTACTACCCTTCAAAAGCATATAAAGGTGTGGAAATACGCTTTAAAAGATGCATGGTATCAGTTTAAAAAGATAACACTTTATCTTCTTGTTGGTGCCGGCATAGGATCATTTATCTATGGCTTTGTACCGGAGGAGTTTTTGGTGCAGGTAGCAGGCGAACAAAACCCATTTGCAGTGCCGATTGCCGCTATTTTAGGTGTGCCTATGTATATTAGAACCGAAGCAGTATTACCGCTTGCAAATATGCTTATCGGCCAAGGGGTAGGGCTGGGAACAATGGTAGCGCTTATAATCGGAGGAGCAGGGGCAAGTATCCCCGAAGTATCTCTTCTTAGCACACTATTTAAAAAACAGTTTATTATAACTTTTCTTATCTGCATATTTACCGTTGCCGTAATCTCCGGATATGCTTTTAATATTTTGATATAATAATTTTATCTAAACAGCTAAATAAAAAGCTCAAACATATTTGTTGTTTGAGCTTTTATGTTTTTATTTCAAATTGTTTAAAGCTATTCTTTTAAAAAACACATTAACATCTATGAAAAAATGAGCAGGAAGTTATTATATTGACAATTAGTATGCTTAGGTGTTAAAATAAAAAACATATATATATTTAAGTAAGGGGATTAGGTGTTTAACAAGTTTAAATCGTTATACGAAAAGAATAAATTAATTATAAAACTTTTAATAGCATTAGGTTTGGCTGTGCTAATTTTGGTGGTTGTTTTTTTTGCCTGCTCGCAGGGTAGCTCGCCAGTTGAAACTGAGATCACATCGCAGGTCGACCCGGTTGAAGACGAACCAGTAGATGAATTAATCCCAGAGGTTGTTGAGCCCGATACCGAGGAAGAGGATATAAACTTTGAAGAGCTTTTGAGCACAAACCCCGATACGATAGGATATATAATTGTTCCCAATACAGTTATTGACTACCCTGTTTTGCGCGGTGTAGACAACGCGAAGTATTTAACAACGGATTTTGAAGGCGAATATGATGCTTGTGGCAGTATCTTTTCGGATATGTTTAACTCTGATTCATTAACAGATCCAGTTACGGTTCTTTATGGGCACTATACGCCGGACGAGACCCATTTCACACAGCTGCATAAATATATGGATGCAGAATATTTTGAACAAAATCCTGATATGTTTTTGCATACACCGCAGGCCACCTATAAATACGAGGTTGTTGCTGCTTTTATAAACGATAATCTGAATGTTTTATATGATAAGGATTATACCGATAAAGAACAGCTGCAAGGCTTTATAGATCACATGGCAAACACGCCGGACCAAACGGCTAACTTAAATCTTGAAGTTGTTTCAACTGATGATAAATTTTTAGTTTTAAGCACATGTTTAGATGTAGCTAACAGTGAAGATAATCGTTATCTTGTGGTTGGCAAACTCGTTGAAACTGAATAAAACAATAAGGAAAAAAGCGGGTGTAGCTGAATAGAAGCACCCGCTTTGCAATATACACATCCCACGAGCTGATTCTCGATAATTATTGCCGTGGGTGTTGTTATTTTGCTAATATAATGTGGCAACAGCTAAATAAACCTACACAGAGAATTGCTAAAAAAACAGCATCACTAACACCGATACTACCCTGAGATGGTGAAGGGGTGTTTCTAATGTAATGAATAGCTACGCAGCGCAAATAGCAGTAGGCCGATTAATTACTTAAACTTGAAACCACACACATGTTTATATAGTTAAACGAAGGGGAGAAGCAGTATCTATTAATTAGTTGTTGTGAAAAAACATTAATGTCCTTGTAAAAATTATTAAGTGTAATACATAGGCTGTTTCACAGCTGGTTATATCCTAGCGACCGGGACGGCTTTCCTGGAACTGGGTTCCTCCCGGTTGATTGCCGCCAAAGCGGCTTGCGCCCGCACCTGTAGTTAATATATCCAAAGGATTTCCGTTTTCATCAGTTATTGTGCCACCCGAAATACTGTATATTCCGCCTACATCAAGTTCGCCATCACCACCGGAATAAACTGAGTTAGCTTCTATAACAATATCACCGCCTTCAATCGTTAAATCTCCGTTTGAATCTATGCCATCACCCTGACATTTTAGATAGATTGTCCCACCGGTTATGGTTATATACCCATCGTCTGCAGATGCATTAACTGCATCATCCAATACGTTTATACTTATATTTCCATCGTTAATTGTTATAGTTGAACCCTCTACGCCCTCATAGGCGTTTTCTACCGTTAGATTAATTTTGTTTATTACTAGATTGAAATCTGCATGTAGAGCATCATCGCCGGAATTAATGGAGAAATCCCCGCCGTTTATTGTAAGGTTATTATTTGCATGGATGGCATCTTCGTATGAAGAGACGATAAATTCACCATCGTTAATAGTTATATCATTAGCCTTAATGCCTTTCATGCTAGCCTCAAGCAGGTCGGTTGGTTGAACCGTATTTCCCGGTCCCTCACCTCTAGTGATTTCGTTTAAAACCTCTACATAACCACCGCCTGAATAAAGGTTGAACACACCGCCGTCTATCTGTAAAATCTGTTCAGCACTAATTGCATCATTCTGTGCTACTATGTTGTAACTACCATCTTCGATAATTATATTGCCTCTATCTAAATCAACATCATTAGATGATTTTAGCCCATCTTTACCACATTCGATTGTTATGGTTGAACCGCTAATAGCTAGTAAATCTTTGCCAACAATTCCATCTTCAACAGAGTTAACCACAATGTTGACGCCATCTATTATAAGGTCGTCGCGGCTGTTAATGCCATCCTGATAAAGGGTGTTAACCACAAGAGTTCCGTCACCGATTATTGCAGTATCTGCAGCAGAATAAATGGCAGAAGAAGGAAACTCGCTGTCCTGTGTTACTATAGCTCCTTGCGTTACCGTATTTTCGCCCATAAGCACTAAAACAACATCTTTTGCTTCTACAATGTTTATTGGTGTACCGGTTTCGGATTCAATGTTGGCATTATTCAGAACAAGGTAAACCGCACCTTCATCTATATCTTTATTAACATTAACTACTATTTCGTTGTAGCTACCGCTAAACTCATATGTTCCGCTTTGTGTAATAATAACTTCCTGCTCATCAATAATTATTCCATCGCTAAAATCTCGAGTAAAGTCATTAGTGGGATAGCTAAGCTGTGTCATTGCTTCATCGGTAGCTTTTGTTTCATCACCGGTATCTGTCTGCACAACTCCTTGTTGATTAAATGTTGAACCCGCTGATGCCTCGCTATGCACTGTCTCGCTACATGCAGATAGTGCAAGTAGGGCCAATATTAATATTGATGTATAAATTGCTTTCATTGAAAAATTCTCCTGTATTAACAATTCTTATTTATGCGATTCATGGCATAGCATATAATGCTACCCATTATTAAACCAACACCTATAATAAACAGGATATCTTCATATATTGAAGATGTTCCGGCTATCTCAAAAACTCCTCTTAAAATTGAGCTTAAAATAAGTGCTGCAACTGCTGTATGATAAAAATGAGACGCTAAAAAACTTTGTGGTTTGCAGCGTGCAAATATCATTGCCAGAAAACCTACATCTACACCAAGTATAAGTGGGTAGGCAAACAAATAAGTCATATGAGGTGAGCTTACTCCGTGTGAAAATTGCGAATATATAAAGGAAACCGTGACACAAATTATCGTAACTATAGTATAAGGGATAACATATTTGTGTAGATAATATCTTCTAATTCCCTGTTTATTCTGCAATGTAGACAATGTCACTCACGCTCCTTTCCTTAAAGCTTCGTCCGTTTGTGGTTGGGTTGTTTACAACCTCTCCCATGAAAACCATTGTTGCAGAGCCGCCACCATCCAGATTGTAACCCTCTACACAACCGTAAGAGTTGAGCACCTCAGCTATCTCTACCAGCGAAAGGCCGTCACTCTGTGTTGTTCTGCCATCGGCAACCAGAAAAACATAGTGGTTTGGCGATATCATCCCTATTGCGGTTCTGGGATTGCTGGGATCCTCTCTTGCTACCTGGCTATTTTCATCTACAAGAATTTCTCCATCGCTAATAAGTCCCGGTCCAAAGGAATATATCTGTTGTGCGCCCTGTTCCTGCAACTCTATTGCCGTGATATCTGTTTCCTCGATAATATCCATACTTCCATCATCGAAAATTACCAGATCCTCGTTGCCTTCACTCATTCCAACATCTCTATATAGCTGGCCATTTCGCATAACATATCCGGTATCACGAAAACCATAAAAATCACCGTTTATTGCGAGAATAGCATCGTTTGCCTGTGCAATTTCGGAGGTTGTTTGTTTTAAGTTGTTGCCGAAGGCTCCGTAAGCCAGCCCCGACTGTAACTGGCTGCTTTCTGCTATCTTCACCTCTGCAACATAAATATCGGTGTCGTACTCACGTATTGTAGATATTGTTATTTCAATATCATCACTAATATAGCTACTTTGTGTGATAACAGGAGCGCTGGGAGCCTGTGTTTGCTCCGTTTCTTCACCGGACGGTATGTTTGTGTTGGCACCCGGATTAGGCAATGTTTGGTCCGGTATTGCCAAATTGTTCTCAAGCGCTACAACGTTTTGTGGAATGATAAAGCGATTCAACAACGCAAATCCCATGTAAAAAACAAAAAATGCTGTTGCGCATATTTTCCATGCCCGTGACGCTAATTGTAGTGATATCTTGTTTTTAAAAACCCAATTTTTTTGCATTTTATAGCTGAATAAAAACAGCCCTCCGTCAATAATGATTTTAGATAATATCGGACTATGCAGTACCG
>CAYJBH010000015.1:0-67117 GCA_964368625.1 uncultured Oscillospiraceae bacterium | reverse complement strand
CAATTTGGTTTTTATTTTACTAACCGAAGTACAGTTAATATGGAAGATTTTTATATTAACGATAAAAACGAAATGGAAGATGTTGAAATAATCGGCAACATACATGACAAAGATTAAGTTGAAAGGGTGATGATGATGGCTTGTAACTGTAAACACAATAGAGAAAATATAGAACAAGATAGAAGAGCTATAGAGAGATTTAAGAAGCACTTCGTCAAAAGAATGACCGTTGATAGCAAGCACAATGACCGTAGGCGGAAAGACTTTAACCAAGCGATATTTAGTAATGCACCTTTTTTCAGTTTAGTTGACCTTGAAATGGTTATGGATTGTTTTGAAAGTGCTGTAAAGGATCATATTCGCAGTTATTGTGATGTAGATAATTGCAACGGAAACAGGCGACCAAAGGAGGACAAAAAATGAGAGAGCAGATAAAGAGAGCGATTGAAGAATTAAAGAAAAGCATATATCAACCCCAAGAGCAAGGCGATAGTGCGAATAAAACAGTTATAAATGTAGGTAGAGTTTTTGATAAAATAGATAAGTGGTATACAAAATTACAATCCGAGCTTGACCGTCAAGAAAACAAACCATTGACTTTATGCGAATTAAAAACCATTTCTGATTGGGTTTGGCTTGAATATAAGAATTATGTCGGCAATGTGGAAGTTGTACCAATATCTATTTGGGAAATTTATAAATCAGGAAGAATCGAAGTTATGTCTAACATTGTCAATTCGATTTATTACGATGAAAATGGAAATTTTCTGTGCAACGGTGAGCGTTGTACATTATACAAGCACAGGCCAAGCTAAAAAAGCATTTATCCGCTAAGAATGATGTCATTTTTAGCGGTTTTTCTTATAACAAAACAATTGACAAAGAACAACAAGAATGCTAAAATAGAACCGAACAAAAAGGAGGTGGTGGTGTGGATTGGAAAAAATCATTGGGGGAAGAACTTCATGCGCGTGTGCTTGAATTTATTGGAAAACGGAAAATGAGTATTGCTGCGTTGGTTAGGTTGGCGGTGGAACAATTCATAAAAGGATGATGAGAATAATGTTTTTTTCTAAAACAAAACCAGATGAAACAATTAAATACAAGCCTAAAGAAAATTCAATGCTGACAGGACTTGCGATAGGTATGACAGCTTATGCGATTTGTGGTCTTACTAACAAAAACGAAGCGAAAGTAGTTTGCAAATATTGTTCAAGCACGATTGAAAAGCACGAAAATAATTGCAAAAATTGCGGAGCTGGTCAATAAAAAGGCGGTGAAGGTTTGGAGTTTATACATTCTATCACAGGAAGCCGTGGAAATATTTCTTTTTTGTCGGACGGAAAAACGTTGTTGCAAATTGATTGCGGTTTCAACATAAAAACAGCAAACATAGCAGTCAACTACCAAATGTCAAGCGTAAACGGCGTGTTGATCACCCATTCGCACCGTGATCATTCAAAGTTCACGGATGAATATTTGAACGCAGGAAAGGCTTGTTATATGCCGTTAGAAACACGTGAAAGAAGAGCTCCTTGCAACTACTACGCCAAAACCCCAAAGCCGTTAAAAACGTTTTTGATTGGTTCTATGGCGATAATGCCATTTGAGCTTCCACACAAAAACACAGACGGAACAGATTGTCAAAATTATGGTTATCTGATTTACAGCGTGGAAACAAAACAGCGTGTTTTGTGGGCTACGGACTGCCAATACATTCCGCAAAAATTCCCACCGTGCGAATACTATTGCATCGAATGCAACTACTTTGAAAGCGATGAAATCACGCAAGAAGATACAATTGCAGTGGAAAAGCGAAGGTTAAAAAGCCACATGTCGGTTGAGGGGTGTATCTTGTTTCTTGAAAGACAAGATTTAAGCAAAGCAAAGCAAATAAGATTGCTTCATGTAAGCCAGACCGACAAAAGCACGAGAAGCAGAGCATTAAAAGCAGTTCGTGAAAAATTCAAAGGAATTGAGGTTGTAATGTGAAAATTCAAATAGACATACCCACAGGAAAGTATTGCGGAGAATTTGTAACAAATTTATTTAATCCATGCCCTATGATTGGTTCTTGCGACAAGTGCCATATGTTTGATGTGAAACTTGATTCAGAAACAATAATCGTAGCAGGGTATAGGGAATATGCAGATATGTATGTAAAATGCGAAAGCTGCCAAAAAGTAAGGGAAGGTGATTTTGTAAAACAAAACAGCGTTATATATTATGGCGAAAACAAAAAATACTCATCTGAATTGCCGATAGCAGAAAAAGCAAAGATAAATCCAAAACAAAAGTTTTTTTTGAAAGTGATATCTGCGATTGATGGCTACGAAACTTTCACAAGTCTCCACGAAGGAAAAACCACAGAAGAAACGTTCTCGATTCCAACGGAAAAAATCACGAAAGTTAATTTTGGTTTTCGATTGGATGTGGAAATTCCAAAACATGTTTTTTCAGAGCGGAGAAAGAACATAGAAGTTTTTTTGGTTGATGAAAAAGGTCAAAAATTTATAATATTAACAGGCAACTTCAAAGACATTGTGCGATATGTTACAAGAGACAACACCTTGGAAATATACATAGATTATGGGGATGAAATTTGCCACAAAATGGTGTCTGTCGATTCAACTGTTGAAAAGAATGAATGGAGGTAATAAACCTATGAACAAAATGGTCGAAATGCAAGATGCGGTAGAAAAGGCAATGAAAGGCGCGTTTCGAGAAAAATTGCAAAACTCGGTAATGCTTGGTGGCTTCACGGTTTATAGCATTCTATACGAAACATATGTAAGAGCGATAGAAAAAGCCAAAACAAAGCAGGAAAAGGAAACGCTAACAAGCGAACTGATTGCAAAAATCCGCTTGGAAGGAATCAAAGCAAACAAATTTTTGGACAAGGAGACAAAGCATGCAAACTAAAAACAACGATGGAAGCTATACTTTGAGCGGTGGGCTTGTGCGCGTTGAAATGAAAACAACGCCAACAGGGAAAAAGGTTGCTAACTTTTCTCTTGCAATTGGATTGAATCAAGACGAGCCTAAATACGCCAATTGCGTTGCGTGGCAAAAGTTAGCAGACTGCATTTGCTCCTACGACAAAGGCGATGTTGTAACCGTTATTGGAACGATTGCAACACGTTCTTATTTGAACAAAGACGGTGAAGAAAAAAAGGTTTCGGAAGTAACTGCACGAGCCATAATGAACGGCTGCCAATTCAAACCTTCGATCAATTATCTGCAAAACGTTCCAATGGAATCAACGCCAAACACGTTTCAAAATCAAAACGATTACGGAACGCAAGGAGCAATTGAGGTAGAAGAAGAATTGCCATTTTAACGAAAAGGAGAAATGAACAATGGAAATGATGGAATTGAAAATTTTTACAAGTGAAAACTTTGGTCGCATTCGGTCTTTGGGAATAGAAGGGAAACCATACTTCGTAGGAAAAGACATTGCGGATGCACTTGGTTACAAAAACGGAAGCAGGGACATCGAAAGGCACGTAAAAGAAGAAGATAGGCAAAAGTACCAAATCGGTACTCCTGATCAAAAAAGGGTAATGACGGTTATAAACGAAAGTGGGTTGTATTCACTTGTATTATCAAGCAAATTAAAAAAAGCAGAACAGTTCAAGCATTGGGTAACATCGGAAGTATTGCCATCCATCCGCGAAAATGGAATTTACGCAACAGAAAAACTTCTTTCCGATCCCGATTTTGCTATCAAGGTTTTCACGCAGTTGAAGAATCAGCGCGAAGAAAACAAAAAACTTGAAGAAAAAGTCGAAGAACTTACGCCAAAAGCAAATTACACCGATATGGTTTTGCAAAACAGCGGATTGATTCCAATTACCAAGATTGCAAAAGATTACGGAATGGGCGCAAGCGCAATGAACAGTATGCTAAACGACTGTGGCGTTCAGTACAAACAAGGCAATCAATGGCTTTTGTACGCCAAGTATCAAAACAAAGGCTATACAGGAAGCAGCACAATCGACATCAAGCACAAAAACGGATTCCAAACCTTTAAAATGGAAACTAAGTGGACACAGCGAGGACGGATGTTCCTTTATGAACTATTAAAGAAAAAAGGCATTTTGCCTATCGTTGAAAGGGGTTGACAAACCGAAATATAGTGTTATAATAAAAACGTAAATTGGACTAGAATTTACGAAAATACGATATCAAGGTTTTATGAGCCTTCATATACTTCGTTGTTGAGAATGCTAGTCCCATTCTCAATGACGATTTTTTTATTTGAAAGGAAAGTGAAAAAGATGAACGAACTTAAAGTAGTAAAACAACAGGATGTGCTTGGCAAGGATTTTAAGATTTATGGAGACTTTGAAAATCCTTTGTTTCTTGCGAAGGACGTTGCGGAATGGATAGACTATGAAGGTCGGAGCGGTCAGCTATTGTCAACGATAGACGAGAACGAAAAGCTGATGCATACAATATATGCATCAGGTCAAAACCGAGATATGTGGTTTCTAACCGAAGACGGCTTATACGAAGTGTTGATGCAGTCGCGCAAGCCCATTGCAAAAGCCTTCAAAAAAGAAGTAAAAACAATACTAAAATCAGTCAGAAAAAACGGTGGATATATCGCAAACCAAGAAAATTTAACACCCGAACAAATAGTTGCAAATGCTTTGGTCGTTGCGCAAAACATCATTGAGAAACAAAAAAAACAACTAACAGAACAAAAACCATTAGTTGAATTTGCGGAAACAGTGTCAAGGTCTGTCAATTCTATCAGCATCGGAGATTTTGCAAAGTTAGTCGCAGACCAAGAAATAAAAATAGGACAAAACAAGCTTTTCCAATGGCTAAGGAATAACAAATATTTAAACGAAAGAAACATTCCTTATCAAAAATATGTTAAATGCGGTTATTTTGACTTGATTGAGCAAACGTATAAAACACCATACGGAGAAAAAACCAGTTTGAAAACGCTTGTTACTGGAAAGGGACAAATATACTTTGTTGAAAAACTAAGAAAATTGTACTAATAAGGAGAAATAAAATGAAATACAAAGACTTGCCCACAATGGAAATATGCACAAAATTACTTTCCGTTTGCTTCCAAGATCCAAAAAAGGATTTGATGGTGGCGAAGTTTTACAATCAAGCAAAACCAATGATTGAATTTATCGGACAAGAAAAACAAAAATTTCTTGATCGTTACGGAGTGCCGGACGAAGAAAAAGCAGGTTTTTACAATTTGAGTGGGGAGAATTTGAAAGCATATCAAATTGAGATGGAAAAAGTCCTTGACGTTGAATTGGAACAAATACCACCGCTTGATATTGTTTTTGAAGACTTCGACAATTGCTTTTACGCAAAAGAGGAATCTGCATGGATGAATGCGCAGGAAATCTTATCCATCGTTCAATATTGCGACAAAACAAAACCCTCCTAAAAAGGAGGGAATTTTTTTACGCTTTGCCTAGGTATGATATATTAGTACTGCTTTTTTGAAGTAAAAGGCTGCTAACACCTGTTAATACGGTTCTGCTTGCGTTGTTTCCGTTTTGGTCGATATAATTTATCGTTGTTTTGTATACTGCATTTGTATTCACGGAAGCAGATGTAAGAACGTTTTCCGTTTTCCACGCTACGTTATTCCCTTCAATTATAACATTACCATTCAAAGATATTGAATTTTGTGTAGCATAAAAATAATGACCGCTTTGATACGTAGTTATCAGAACGGTTCTATCCGTAATTTTAACGAGACCGCCCCTATTGTCTATACCATCTGTTCTTTTCGCGACCAATTCAATTGAGGCACTTGCATCATCAGCGGTTATTTTTATCGATGCAAGGCTTTTAGTTGTATTAGTGTTATACTCTGCTTGCGTTTCGACAAAAGATTCAAATTTGCCTGAAAGGGTTGTAATGCTTGCGGCAGAATCAGTTGTAGTAGTGTTATACTCTGCTTGGATTTCGACAAAAGATTCAAATTTGCCTGAAAGGGTTGTAATGCTTGTGGCAGAATCAGTTGTAGTAGTGTTATACTCTGCTTGGATTTCGACAAAAGATTTAAATGCATCCGAAAGAGTTGTAACACTTGCAGAGCTATCAGCCGTACCATCGTTAAACTCTGTTAGTATTTCAACCATGGAAAGAAGTTCAGTTGAAACAACTTCAACTTTTGCTGCGGTACTAGTCGTAGTATCGTTAAAACCTGTTTGGATTTTTATGAAAGAACCAAATTCATCGGAAAGTTGGGTTATTGCGCTGTAGGTGTGAATAAATTCGTCTTCCGTATCTTTCACAAATTCTGTTATACTTTCTCGAAAATCCGTCAGCGATTGATACCCACCATATCCACCTCCACCGGGTGAACTGATATGAATGTTGTCGCTCGAAATTGTTCCATCTCCACCAATGGTGTCATCGGTAAGATTGCTGCTGTCAAAAACTTGTTTCAATAGCTCCTTTATATTCATTTTTGCATCGCCAAGAGAAACCGAACAATCAAATGGCGCATACACGTTGTATTCAACAGAAACAATCCGTTGTGAATCTTCGCTTTGTTCTCCTGTGTCGGGATCTATATAGTATACGCTAGCAATGTCGTTAAGACCAAATTTTTCAAAATTTTGCTCTTCGGTTGTGCTAACGTCGACCATGTTGGCAACGATTTCTTTTCTTGGCTTTGAAAGATATTCTAGTTGCCTATTTCCCCAAAATTTCAATTGTTTTTGGTCGTATATATCTGTGTTTTTTATATTTTTTTTGTAAATTCCTTTAGTATAAGAGAAGTTTTCAATATATGATTTGCCACCGTTCACATCTTTAATGTTCAAGTTCCCATCACCGAGAGGGTAAACAACTGTATATATATCATTGTCAATTCTGATTGTTGGCTTTTCTTTTAGGTTCTTGCCTTCTCTTATCTCAAACCCATAATCAGAATCCCATTTGTCTTCGTCACGCAAGCTAACAAGGTTGTTGATGCTATCCCAAACAAGAATACCACCGTAAAGTGATTGTATGTTTGTGATGTTTTCAAGCACGCTTTTCATGTCTGTTTCAACGTTGAAAACACCGTAGTCATCTTCCGCGGAAAATCCATCAACAATCACATCGCAAACATCAAGTTTCCAGTTTGTATCTTTAAGAATCGCCCACAAATTGTAACCGGCACTACCGCGTGGATAGGGAACTTCATTGTCGTTATGCGCAACGCCATTTATGATAAGTTTTTCTGTGCTTTTTGGCAACAACACAACGGATTGTTCATCTATTCCCTCTCGTTCGGGATCGGTATTATGAGCTTGAACAAAGTCTTTGTCAAGCAAATACCAAGTTTCAACAAGGGTTACGTTCACAAAGTCACCAACGTACTCAAAAGCATCCGCGTTCAATGCTGTGTATCGTCTTCCGTCCACTTGATAAATGTTTTCAAAGTGTTTGATGTCTTTCCACTTGTCACTTTTAATGTACATGGAAAACTTAAACGTGCTTTCACCGTTTTGATCCACTTTAACAGTCGGATTGATTAAATTATCTTGTGCACTCGAAATATCAGGCGTAAACATAGCGATATTCCTTGAAAAATCACCATTTTCATAAACAAATACCGTCTTTGTTCTTTCTCTTACGGACATATTAACACCACCTTAATACAATACCATTTCTCTCCATTCGGTATGAAAATGGCTTTCTATATTTCCGCTTATCGTTAAAGCAACGCTACCGATCGGAATTTTTTTGTCAGGTTCTCCATCAAGATATTTTTTGGCGTTTTCTTTCGTGTTGTTGGAAAGAATCTTGTAGCAAGAAATTGTGTTTGTGTCGATCACTAGCGTTTCGTTTGCGTTTATTTTGCCGTTCCACGTAAATGCTCTATCGCCAAGCAAAAATGAAGGATTAGTGATAGAACCTTTTATTTTTATGACTACACCGATTTCTTTGTCTCCATTGTTGGAAATTAGTCCGCTACCATCAAGAGACTTGACAAATTGACTGTAACCATATGCCGATTCGGATTTCAAAGGTATTTCAAAATCAACCCAAGAAGGTTTGTTCGTTGCACTTGCCAAACCACTGTATTTCACCTCAAAAGATGTGCTTTGATCTGCAAACGTTAGTATTTTCTTCCCTTTTTTTACAGAGTTCAATATTTTTGCTATTTGCTTTTTGATTTGCTCTTTTTCTTCCAAGCTCAAACCATCTTGTGACACAGCAAATATATCAAATTTTCTGCTTTTGTAAACTGTATCTTGAACAATTTCACCATCTATACCCATAATGCTAACAGATGTGTCCTCCGCTTCCGGCATGAAGTCAATGTTCGTTCTTGAATAGTCTATAATCAGATTAAAAGGCATTAGGACGTCTCCAACGCCACCTTCGCCTTTTGTGACGTAAAAATCTGATTCGGAAGTCCTTGGTGGATAGTCCGTCAAATTCATGTTTTCCTGCCTAAAAATGCTGAAAAAAACATTATAAGCATCTTCAAATTCTGCAAAATCTAATGCATTCAAAACTGCTTCAATTTCCGAAAGTTCTTTGAATTGCAAATTTTCTTGCGCTATGATCTCGTTAAGTTGAAACAAGCCATTTTCAAAAGCATTAAAATGTTCAGTAAAGAACAAAGAAGCATATTGATTTAACACCGTTTCAACTACGTTCATGTTTTCTGCAACTGCAAACAATCCACTGTATTTTATATCATCGTCTTCGATGTTTACCGTTGTTTTCAGCGTGTAAACCGCATTAGAATCGGAGGAATCCAACGCCAAAACGCCATCAGACAATATGTATTTGCCAAAATCAACGGTAATTTCATCCGAAAACAAAAAATCATCACGTATAACAACACGGAAAACAAATGGAGCAGAATTGTATCTAGCTCCACCGCTTCCGGGCATGACATTGTATTTTATCCCACTGTTATAGTTTGCCAAGTTTCGCACCTTCTTTATTGGATTTTTGAAACGACCAATTGAATTGGCAATTCAACTGTCAAAATAATAGTGGAATATAGTGTAAGCAGGTTATCACTTGTTGTTGCCTTGTATATCATGGAATAAGCATCTATTTGATTCCTTGCCGTTTCTAACGTGTCGGACGGTACAAGGTAAAGAGTTGCAACATCCGTTTCGTTAATGCCGTCTATTGCCACGTTTTGTTTGTATATTCCATTGTCGGAAACCCAATCAACCGAAACCGTTGCATTATAAACTGCATCCAAATAAACGTCAGTTGATAAATTTTGACCGTTTATTTTTCTTGTGTTTGACACTTTGCTATTATTAAGACTTTGAACCGCTTCATCGTTCGTTTTTTTGTAGTCAGTAATTTGCGCTTGGAGCTTTCCAATGGCTTGGATAACCGTGTCTGTTGCAGCAACTGCTGTTTTTGTTAAAGTCGAAAGCCCTGTCAGTACGGCATTTCTAACCTTTGCAAAAACGTCAATCCATTGTTTTCGCCCACCATAATAAAAATCATCATCTGTTACGGCACTTCCCTTTGCAGCAATGGAAGGTTCTTTCCCTCCTAAAAGATTGTCGGATTCTGCTTTGGTGTAGTAGTTTGACATGTCAACTTCTTTTTTGGCTTCAATCCAAATCCCATCATCGGAATTCCATACAAAAAAAGAATTAAGTTCACCAAGAACGATCGCATAATCTCCATCGTATGCAGTAGGATGAGCTTGTTGCAACGATTCTATCGTATCATAATCGCCCTTGTATTTTTCTGCGATCCTTTCAACGGTTGTGATTCTTTCTGCAATTTCTAATAGCGTTTCGCTGCTTTCGTCCAAAATGGTTGCCGAAACACTTACAGTGCTTTCTGCGCTTAAACGATGATCAGGTTGAAACTTAATACTTCCACCTATATAGTCGATATCATAATTTCCTGCGGTTGTTGATGTTTCAACACCATTGATTTTGATAACGGGAGAAGGAGACACAAGCCAAAGCCTGTGTCCTTCTTTAACTTGGTATATTCTATACCTGTCATCCTCGCCAATATAAACTTCGCTAAGCAAAGAATCCGTTATATTTCTTGTCTTTAGATTGAGAATGCTACTCATTTTGCTTGCGGATTCGATTATACCTGAAATAAGCGCACTGGTTATCTCTCCACTTAATGGATCATAAATGGGCAACTTAGCCATATTTTACACCCCTTTGTTATTAAGTGTTAGATGTAACGCTGATTGTAACTTCCAAACTCCAAATGCCGGTTGCCTTTGTCCCCAAGTTTTCAACTTTGCGATTCAGGGAAATACCGCCAACACCTGTGCCGTTGACTACCGCAAATTCATTCCACGGAAAATTAGCTTCCGAGCTTCCATAGTTTGCTTTAAATGTTATGCTGCGCCCGTTTACGATTGGATAGCCGCCTTCCATCCCTTTGTAATATACGTTTGATCCAGTTGCTTGCAATCCTGTTTGCGCTGCGTTTTCAGGCGTAACATCAGTGCCAACGCCTATTTGTGCATTTGCATTACTAAACGCCACTGCACCGCTGATTCCACCGATTAGTTTCAAAATCGTGTTTGCTCCAACGTCCAAAACAACATTGGCTTTAGACAAGCAAGTTTCGTAAGGAACGCCTTTCGCAAACGTTTCTTCATCAAAGAATTTTTTAACTTTCCAATCAACGCACCATTTTGCGCCTTCTGAAATTCCGTGAGCTTTGCAAAGGTCATGATACCATTTTTCGAGCATCCTTTCTTGTTTTTCCGTTATTTTTTCAGGATGTTTAGCCATTTGTTCTAAAATTTTTCCAAAAAACGAATTGAATATCATGTTTTTCATAAAAAACTCTCCTTTATCTGTTTAATCCTTCCATCAATTGACGGCTGTACCGAGAAAGCATGTTTCTTTCGTCAAAAGCACTCGTTATGTTGTTCTGATTTTCAAAGTTGATATTGTTTGTTGTGTTGTTTGTGGTTTGCGCACTTCCGTTCATAGTCGGCAAAGAACCGACGTTAAAAGGCATGTTCACAAGCGCACTGTACATTGGTTCTATGAACTCGCTCCGATACACGTTAAACATGTAACGCGAATGGTTCACTGCCATTTTGCCGATTATTTCCATGCCCATTTCAAAAGAGCTTACCAAGTCATTCGCGATTGGATTTGCAAACTCATCAACTACCGCATCATGCATCAGTTCGCTTGCTTCTTCTGTTTCTTCAACACCTGTTTCAAGTGCGCTTGTAAGATTGGTTCGCATTGAACTAATGCCGGACGAAACACCGCTTGAACCCGAAGATAAAGCATCCATTTGCGCTTGCAAAGCCTCTACTTGCGCATCGCGTTCGGCTTCAATCGCTGCAATTTTATCTTCCGTGTCCCAATCTTCGCGTTTTTCTGCAAGTTCTTTTTCGGCTTCGTATTCCGCTTTTCTTGCTTCTATGCCACTTCTTGACCTTGCGCTTTCGATGTCATCCATAGCATCTTCAATTTCACGGTTACGATCCCTTTGCTCCTGAACTCTTTGCAATGCATCGATTTCTGCTTGCGCTACGCTGTTGATGTTGTCTATTTGTGCTTGTATTCTTTCTCTTTCGGCACTTGAACTACTTGAACCACCGCCGCCACCACCACTGCTGTATGTTGGAATTGACGGTGTGAACCCACTACTTCCACCAAGCGACATCCCACCCAACGCTCCAAGAAGCGTGTTTGTTGCATTTATTGCTTGATTGATTTGATTTTGATACGCTTGACCTATTCCAGTTGCATCAAACCCACTGTTGTTTAATGCGGATAAAACATTTGATAGCGATAACCCTGCACCTGCTGCATCGAATAAAGAACCTGCAAGATGCTGTGTTTCGCCCGACAAGTTAGCAAAAGCAGGTCTTAGGTAGCTTGCTTGAATCGTTGCGTTGTTTGAAGCATCAGCAGCCGCGTTTGTTGCAATAGACAAAACATTTAAAGCGAATTGCTCTTTTATTGCCGCTTCCGCATCGGCAGTTCTCGCTTGTTGTAATGCATAGAGCTTTGATTCATTGATGGACATTGCGCCATTTTGGTATTCCAAAACGTCAACGTATTCATATCCCATTCCCATTAACGATATGATCATGTCAGCAGTTACTTGCCCCGTTTCGTTGTATTCCGAAACAATGCCCTGCAAAGTTGAATAGGAAGATTGCAGTTCGGACAACTTCCCTTTCAATCCGTCAACTGATTCTTGCGCTTCTGCCATTCCTTCTTTCATTTCATCGATTGAGATTGCAACGCTTTCTGTTGAATCCCCCACATTTTCAATTTCTGTCGCAACTTCTGAAAAAGTTATACCAAGCATTTGCGCTCTTTCGTCAAGCAATGCCCACATTTCTGCAAGTATACTTTCAGATTCAATATTATCATCTGCAACCTGCTTTAGTCGTTCCAAATTTTCAATGCTTTGTTCTGCTTCCAATGCTTCAAAATACATACCTTCGCGAAGGTAGTTTTCGGCTTCCATTCTACTTCCCGATTCGTATGCTTGCTGATAAACGCTTGTAACGCCTTTTAACATCTCGATTCTTTCTTGAATCAGCCTAAGGAAAGTTTCTTCTTCCGCTGCAACTTGTTCACCGGCAAGTCTTCTTGCTTCTTGGTTTTGTGAATATTCGCTATAAAGGCTCGTTAATAATTGAACCTCTTCAATCGCATTTCCTGCCCCGGTAAGAGAATCTCCTTTAATTTCAAGCATAGTTCCGTTCGCCTGATTAAAAGCATCAATGTATTTTTCTATTTCTCCTGTAATCAACGGTGCAGGATTCATCTCTGTGCCAAGATTGAGCGACAAAGGTTGCTGTTCTTCTATTTTTTGCCGTGCTTCTTTCCAAGCATCAAACTCGTTCAAATACCATTCATCATAGTTCGTTTTTCTTTCTTGCTCAATTAAATCAAGCGCGGTTTTTCTTTTGTTGTTTACATCGTCTATCGCGCTTGCTTCTGCTCCATACGCTGATACCAATTCACTTTTAATAGATTCTAATTCAGCGTTTTTGGATGCTTCATCTAACGTTAAAGATTGTCTATACCTTTCTTCAAGATCATATAACGCATCGTTTTCATCCGCCAGTTTTTTTGCCCTTTCTCCACTCTCAATGATCATCTGTTTTTGAGCTTCGTTGTAAGAGTTTATCGCGCCAACAACAAGAGTTATTGCGCTAACCGCTATTGAAGCCCAACCGGCAAAACCTATCGATTTCAAGCCCATTTCTGCCTTTTTAGCAGACGATGCGGTTTTGTCCAACGAAACGCTCACCTTGCTGAAAAAGTCATTTATTTGCTGTCTTTTGATCATTAAAAACGCGCTTGCCAAAAAACCAACAACAACATTCAAACCTCCTGCATCTTTTGTTAGTTTTACAATCGATGTTGAGGTGTCTACCAGCCATTTTGCAAAATCAAGCAAACCTGCATCGGAGGCCTGTACAGCAAGCATATGCAAAGAGGTAACAAGGCTATTTGTTTTCGCTTCCAATGTGTCCATGTATTTTGCATTTTCTCTTGCGGAATACCCTGTATACTCGGAAACGGTCTTGTTTACGTTGGCAACTTCTTCCCAACTTTCCATCAATGCAATGTAATAGTTTCTACGCAAATTACCTGCTGCAAGAACGGACTGGTCAATTTCTTCTTGCAACGCACCTGAACCCTCGGCTTGCATTACTCGAAGCTCTTCTTCTGCCCTTGCAAGCTCACCAGTGATGTCAAGCGTTTTGATCATTTCGTTGTTTTGCAATAGGAAAGCATCTTGCGCGGCAGTGCCCATTGATTTCCAATTGTCGGACATGTTTTGCAGTATATCCATCATTGGAAGCAATTGCGTTTTCGCTTCATCTGCAAACACCGCAATTCCCATTTCCTCAAACCCTGCCAACGAAGCAGGTCTTTGAATGTAGGATATAATACTTCTGAATGCGTTGCCTACCGCCGAACCTGCTTGACCGCTTGAAACTTTTAACGTTGTTAGAATCGAAACAAGGTCATTAAATTCAATTCCTGCATTTTTTGCAACGGAGGAAGATTTCAACAAAGCATCTACGAGGTCTTGCGAAGTAAGTGCGTAGTTATCCGCTGTGATGTTGATTTTGTCAACCAAATCAACATAATCTTCGGCTTCCATTTTCCATTGTTGCATTATACCGATAAGACTGTTTGTCGCGTTGTTTACATCCAATTCAGCGGTATTCAACGCAAGCATAGTTGTTCTTGTCATTTCCAAGCTGTCATTTGCATCATAACCGGCTTGCGCAAATCTCAACGTTACTTCTGAAACATCCTCAAACAATCGCCCATACGCAACGCCAATATTATACATTTCCTCGGTATACGCGCTAACGTTCAATGTTTCGTCATTCAAAACACGCGTTATCTCCATTACGGCAAATTCCGTTTCTTTCATAACGGAAATGAGTTCGGTAAACGCTTGCTCTGCAAGCATCACAGCTCTATGCTGCAATTCCCATTTAACCATGTCAATAATGCCGCCACCGTATGTGACTTTTGCTGCTTCCATCTCTTTGTTTAATAACTGTTGCCCTTGCATTTGTTCTTTCAATTGTTTTGAAAAATTTTGTCCTTGTATTTCTCTTTGTTTAATTTCAAAATCGAATTGAGACATGTTTTTTTTGTAAAAATCATCTTGTTGCTCTTGAAGCGTTTTCAGACTTTGATATATATTTTTCCCGCTCGAAACCCATGCGGATTCGTATTCTTTAACTCCAGTTTTTGCGTTTTCAACACTTTTTTGTACCAATTCAAAACTTTCTCTTATTTTTTTTCCTTGGCTATCTGTTATTTCTACAGATGCTCCGTAAAGCCCACCGTCGGCATCTGTTTTGAATTGAAGTTTTGATATCTCTCCTTTTGTTTTCAGTATTTCTTCAAGTTCATTTTTGTATTTTGTTGCATCATCATAGTTTAAAATAGGAGAAATATTTTTTTGTGTTGAAAAATTTTCAAAAACTTTATCAAAAGACTTTTTTGTATTTTCTGCCTCATCGCTTGCGTTTTTAAGCATAGTTTCTACGTTTCCTAATTGGTTGGCAACACCGCTCACGTCAAAATCAAGTTTCGCAAGATGCCTAGTTATGGTTTCATTCGCCATGTTTTACCTCCTTTCGCTTGTATTATCCTGTTATGTTGGCGCAATCGCTCCACGCGTTTATTATCTCTTGTTTTGTAGACACTTTGCCTTTTCGTGTGTATCTTTCCTTGTTCGCCGTCTTCAAAAGCGGATATGCGTTTTCGTCTTTGTCAATTGCGTTTTGTTTTGTTTCTTCCGTTTCCTCTTTGTACGGGACACCTAAACGTTCGCACATTCTTTTGCCAAACGTTTGAATGATAGCTGTAAGAAAGGCAAGAGAACTGTTTCTTATGTCCTCTTTTGTGAGCGTTGTATTAAACAACAACATCGAAACAATCTCTTGCCAATCCGTTTCTTTCGCCGTTTCGGTTTTACTATCTTTTGACCGAACGGCTGCTAAAAACCCGAAAATTCAGACAAATACGCTATGAGCTTTGCAATTTCCACCTTATTCAATTTGTGAACGCTCTCCAAATCATAAAAAGAAATTGGATTTCCGTTGAGTGTTACCTTTTTTTCGATCCACTTTACAAACCCATCGCCAATGGTTTTGGGAGGATCTTGCAAAATTTTCTTCGGAAACATTTTTTCAACGCATTTCGCGAAAAACCCTTTCCCTTTTTCCTTCAATGGGTTCTCTTTTTCCATTGAAACATCTTTTGTTTCTTTAGTGAAACACCCAATAAGAAAACGCGATATTTCTTTCTCTTCCAATGGTTCACCTTCGGCATTTTTCAATGGTGGAACGAAAGGACAATCCTTGTTATACTCTTTGATTTCCTTCAAAAAAACAGGCTCTACATCGAATTTGTGACCTTTCGCTTGGAAAACACCGTTTTCCATGATCACCTCAAAAGTTTTGTTTCTTCCGCTCATAGCTACCATCCGTTTCTTTTTATGTGGTCACAATCGGCTCAAAGTTGATCGTAACGGGCTTTTGGTTCGTTCTCGATGTAAGCGATTTCACATTGATAGTCCAACCGCCCGAAGGGTCTGCTTGTTGCGCAGGCGGCGTAATATCACCGTTGTTTGTTGCACGATCAAAGATAAAGTTCATGTAGCTACCGTTTGTTTCGTCAACATCGTACACAACGCCACGCGCAATGAACATAAAAGTCGGGTTTTTCATCTTGTTTTCGTACTCGATGGCTGTAACGTTCGTTCCATCGTACCAATACGTCATCATGATGTCTTTTTCTTTGTCGGCTTCCGCAAACGTGAAAACTCCCGTGTCAGCAACGTAGAAATAAGTGCCTGTCGCTACATCTTCCGCAGTTGATGCAAGTGTCAACGTTGTTCCATCGGTGAACTCAACCTTCATTTTTTCCGCGCTAATCGGTTTTGCTTTTTCCATGGTCAACGTAAAAGGCGTTACGGAAGGAATCGTTTTGACTGCAACGGTCAGCATTTCCGCGCCGTTTTCTTTCAAAGAAACTTTCACACCTGCCATAATGGCTTCAATTTTCGGATCGTAAGCGCCCATTTGAATTGCGGCAGTGGTAACGGCACTTTGTGCGCGAGTTGTTGCCACGTTTCCATCGCTGTCCAAAATGTCCGTTGTAGTGATCGTGCCGGTTCTTGTGATCGATTGGCAAATAGAATAATCGCTGCTGTATGCTTGGAGCATGTCCGGCATACCGTTTGTACCGTAGGGAATCCACGTGCAGTTTGCGCCTTCGCCTTGGAAAATAATAGGTTTCATTCCGTTCATTACAAATTACCTCTTTCTCTTAAATCGTTTTAACCTTGTTAAACCTTGTTTCGTTCACAACAAAACGAATACCAACTCCGTATAACGTTGGAACAGACGTTGATATGCTTTGTGGTGCTTGAAGCAAATGCATCTTATGCATGTTTCCCAAATCCGCACCATCCAACAATGATATAATCTGCTCAACGCATTTATCCGTTGTGTTGTATTTTTGGTTTGGGCATATAACGTCAATTTGGTAAACCATACGAGCTATGATGTCGTTTGCACTTGTTGCAGGAGCAATGTTGTAGATGAATATGCTTTGCGTTTCTGCTGTCAGTTGCCCTTCCGTTGTTCTTGTTCTCTCCATGTTTTTAGGCTCAAATCCTAAGCTTAAAATAAAAGGGTCTTTGCTTAGTTTCCTGTAAATCGCAAGTTTATCGTCTGTTATTGTTATGGGAATACTCACCACCACCTAAACAGTGTTTTTTAGGTACTTTCCAATACCATCTATGAAAGCATTCGTGTATTGTTTAATCGTGTCACGAACCATTCCATCATTAGCCATAAGCCATTTTTCCGCGTTTTGTATATAGTGCTTTGCTTCTCTTGCTTTAACGGGGGATGTCGAAAGTTTTTCAAGATTCACACCTTCCAGCTTGCCAGATGAATACTGTTTTTCTCCATATATATCATAATAATAACCTTCGGGTCGTCCGACAATCGCATTCCCATTTCTTGCAGGATTCCACAACCCTGATTTGTTTGCATAGTCATCTAAAAAAGGATTGTTTGTGTCAAGTTTTGAACCTGTACCGTAACTTTCCATGATAGAATTTGCGTAAAATATAACCGTTTCGCTTATTAGTTCCGTAATCGCACTGCTTTCTCGCTCAACTTCGCTTTTGTGCCTTGATCCCATTGTGGCTTCATCGTAAAATTTACCGATTATCTCATCACAACATTTTCCCATCGTTTTCCGAAAATCTGTTGTTGCCAACGCGCTGTCAAATTTCAAAATAGACTTCATGGCGTTTCCTCTTCATAAACGGTTTTTTCGCTTCGGATATCTTCCGAAAGTTGCATGTTCAATATCCCTGTAAATCCCGACACAGCGGAATTGTCAAGTTCGGTCAAGGCAAAGTCAACGCTTTCAACCTTGTATGCTTGCTCGGATATTTCACCATCGATAAAAACCCTTCTGATGATTCGCATGTTGGGTGATACTTTGTACTTAGATGGTACAATGCAAGCATATATGCTTTGATCAAGCGAACCATCTTGCATGTACTTTTGCGTTCTAACAACTGTAGTAAAATACGCATCAAGGTCGATCGCATAAGGAACGAAAACATTGTTTGAATCCTCTGTTTCAGGGTCGATTCTTTCTTCGCTTTTGCAAATAGTGATTTTTGAATTTGTTTGAACTGCAAACATTTTTGAAACGGAATATGCGTGTTGTTGCTCTATCAAAGATAAAAAGATGTATTTTTTATTCGGATAGAGTTCACGTATAAACTTCATTCCGCTCAGCTCTCTTGTCACATCAAGCGGAACAATTACGTCTCCTTTGAACAAAAATTCACGGTCGGTGAGATTGTACGCCGCATCCGTTGCAGTAACTAGCGATGCTTTTGTTTGAATTTCTTCCACCGCGCCATCTTCCAACTCGTATTGTATTGTTATATTTTCACCCATCTTTGAAAGAATGTTGCAGAAAACCTTTTGTTGAATCACAGATGCACCACCTTTCTTTATTGAGTGATGTCAAATTTGATGTAGTCAACGTCTTCTTCCGGCAACAATTGTTCCAATAATTCATCAAGCATATCATTCAAAGACGAAAGAATGTTTTGCGTTGTGTCTCTGTATTCCACCTTTAGGCTGCTTGTTTGTGTTGCTTTGTAAGCATTAAGCTCAACAACGGAATAGCAACGAATAGCCGTTTCAACAACCACAACACGTTTGAAAGTTTCAAGAAGTTCACCTTCAAGATCCTGCCAATTCTCCACCTTTTCTTTCGCTGATGTTTCAGCCATCGGCGCATAATCACCATCAAGAACTTCTTGCGTAATTATATTTTCCTCTGCATTAACCAAGTTTCTAACTCTTTGATAGAAGTTTTCGATTAGTTGATATCCTTCGTACAAACAAACACCTCCCTTTTACCTTTAATTATACCAATACTATTAAACAAAGTCAACAATGAGAAAAGCACCTACGCCTAAACGCAAGTGCTTATATCTTGTTCAATTCGCCTTGTACACTGTTTTTGAAACTGAAATATCAAGACCGTATTTTTCCTTTACTTCCATTAGCGTTACAACATCACCAAGAACCCTTTCACGTTCTTGCAACATCTCATGTGTCATGTTCTCTTTCTTAACCATTTTAGGATGTCCGTACTTATTACTAACTGCTTTGTTTGCAATTGTATTGGCTTTGATATAATCTACTTTCACAGGCTGTCTAAGCCCATCTCTTAACTTTTGCATCATTTCCTTTTGATGCTCTCGATCAAGCGTTAGGAATACTTCGTACCCGGCTAATCCGCTCGCTTTTCTTAGCTCGGGCAGAACTTCACTCGTCACCCAACGCTTGAAAGTTT
This sequence comes from uncultured Oscillospiraceae bacterium, assembly GCA_964368625.1. GTDB lineage: Bacteria > Bacillota > Clostridia > Oscillospirales > Ruminococcaceae > CAYJBH01. The sequence continues at coordinate 47,747 of CAYJBH010000015.1, read as the reverse complement.
TGGCGTTTTGCTTGACAGGATGAGGGAATATAGACCGCTTTCGTTGATGATAGACATTTGCCTACTTTGACCTGATGCACTGATTTGGTGCATCAGCTTATCTTCCTCATCGACGTGCGTACGGATAGCATTGTCTGCTCGTTCGTAACCTAAAACTTCCGCTACGTCCTTGCCGACAAACCACGTATCCCCCTTAATTTCCAACGTCCTAATTTCTCCGAATTTTTCATGTTTGAATATTTTCATGCTATTTCCTCCTTCAATTGGTTCGCTCTTCCTTTTTTGTTTCGATTCTTTTCAACGTTCTTTCCACTTTATCGTCAATAGTTCTGCGTATTCTTTCCTTGTCAAGATCGTAAATATAAATCAACTGTTCAATCATAATTTTCACATCTGCTATTTCTTCCACCATATGACCTTTTCTTCCACCACAATTCAGTTGAATTGCAATTTCTTTGGTGAGTTCCGAAAGTTCCTCCATCGCTTTTATCGATTGATGTTTCGATCCGTAATGATCAGCAATTTTTCTCACATTTCTAACAATCATATATATCCTTTCAAAAATACACGTTTTGTCTTTCTGTTCCCCATACAGTAGGAGTAGCAACAATAATTCCTAAACCTTCAAGCCTTTGCATCGCCACTTCAAGTGCTTCTTCTTTTTCGTGTTCTTCAAGATCGGCAAACGTTTCATATCTGCATATCCTGTTTTCCACAATTCTTTCGGCTTCGTCATATGTCAATTCGCCGTAACTGTTGCATATTGTTTTTGTTAAATCGCATACCAATCCGTTGATATAGGCTTTCCTTGTCGCGTATCTTCCATTGCTCATGTGGTCAGCTCCTTCTCTTTTTTTTATAGCGTTCAATCGATTCACTACACGTATATTCTACATCACGAACGTAAAAAAGGCAATAAAAAAATGCTACCCACTGCGACTTTTCAATCAACAGTGAGTAGCTTGGTAGACCATCGGGGACTTGAACCCCGAGCCGATCGGTTATGAGCCGAGTGCGCTAACCTATTGCGCCAATGGTCTGTGTAATAATGTGGCAACCTGTTTTCGCCCAACCACCACGACACGTCTGCCGTGTTATTTATACAGGATATGCGCTATTAACCAAATTCACATTTCGGTTATCAACTTGGGGAGTGGCACTAACACATAGTGCTTACCTCGATAATGGCACTATTCCAAGAATTAGGATAACTTACATGTGGGTCATTTTGGCCGTGCAGGGCAATTGGAGTTAGCGATGGGACTTGAACCCATAACAATTCGATTAACAGCCGAACGCTCTACCGTTGAGCTACGCTAACATATACGCTAGTCTTTCCTAGCAGTCATGCTTTTTAAGCAGTTCACTTAATAGCCCATTGCAACATTATTTAGGGTCGGTCTCGCGATTTATTCATATGAACAATCTCCTAAAAAATTTTATTTAGCAGTTTACACACTTGCTTAGGTGATTTAATAAATCTATTTTTGAATAGCTCCCACCGCCTATACACTATTCAAGGATAATATTAAACAAGCATATCCATGGTACTTGTTTAAGTGATTAACCCACTTATCCCTAACCCTTATCAACAATTTAGCTACTACTTAATTGTTAGTGGGTGGTTATCACCCAATACTGTGTTTTAACCCCTTCTTAATCTTATAAGCTAGTTGTTATCTAACTTATGTGCTTACTATAACATATATATTTGTAAAGTGTTTTTTGAAAAAATTTTTTATCGTTCAACTTTCAGTTTTTATTTTATGCCATCGTTCGGTTTGTGTTTGTAAAACCTGCAATCATGATAAACGACTTGAAATGAATCAGTAAAACATATCTCGCTTTCTAATTCGTCTATATAGTCAACATCTTCTAAAATTCTCCACTCGTCATCAAAATCATCCCACACAGGTTCGCCAACCATCTCTTTGAGCTCGTCTAATGTCAAAGCCTTGTTCTCCTGTCGGTCAAGTTCGGATTGTAGAACTTGTAAGGCGGTATCATAAGCATTCAAGATTGTTTCTGCCCTTAAAACAAGGTCGCAACTCCCACATTCACGATTGCAATTTGTTGCTCGATTAACGCATTGTTTCTCTACGTTTATAGCCTCAATCGCTGTCTTTAACTGCTCAACGTTCATCTTTTGTCCTCCTTGCGGTTATGTTCCATTTTATTTTAGTTTCTAAGAAATTTTTGCGCACATTTTTTGATTTTCTCTTTGAACGTTATCTGTTTTTTTGTCATTTCTAAATAATTTTTATTCAGTTTTTCAAATGGGATTTTTTCATTGAAATAGTTGTTGCGACCGCAACATGGGCATTTTACTAAACAAGCACCACCCATTAACATATCTTCATGAGAGAACGCAAAGCTAGAATTGCAATAACAACAATATATGGCATATTTATCATTTGTTCTGCATTTGATTATTTCCACACTATTCACCTACTTTTCTTTCTTCTCAACGTGATAGAGCAAAACTAACTCATGAAAATAATAACATATATTTACGAACATTGGAAGTGTTTTTTGAAAAAAAGTGAAAATATTTCATTTATCTTTTCTTTAAAATGTTAATCCAATTACATGCCAATTTCATTTGCAAAAATGCTTGTACAACATATGCCAACGCACAAACCAAATACTCCTAAAATAATTTTACCAAAAAAAATCAGAGAAACAAGTCCAACAGTCATAAATACTATTCCTAAAATTAAAAGCATTGCAATTTTCATCAAAACACCTCGTATTTATAAAAAAAGTCAAAGGTACTTTGGTCGGAGGATAACCATTTCCCTTTGCTTTTTCATTATACTATGTCTTTCTTTCTTTTTCAATAGTGTTATTGAATTTTAGCAACATTTTCTTTGTGTTTTTCTATTTCCATGTGGTAGTCTTTATCCCACATTTGTTGTTCTTCCATTGTTCCGTGTGTGTACGGCATAGCAGTATAAATTGCATTCAGTTTTTCGGCGTTCGCAATACGCTGTTTTGCCATGGCAAGCATTTCTGCATGCACTTTTTCTTGCCCTGCTTCCTTTGCAACCGTCATGGCTTCAATGTCCATATGCGCATCCTTTATTTCATCTTGTAACCGTTGAAACACAATCCATTTCCAGTTTTTATGCGCAAGGGCTTCATGCCATTTATCATGATGGTGTTCACGTAATTGTACATGTTTTGCAATGTCCGACTTCATAAGCATTTCAATCGCTACCATTTCCATTGCAAGATTTTTCATGTACTCTTGATGCTCCATGTCGCAACATTCTTGCATGTTGTCTTTTTCGTCCATATATTCATTGTAAAGCATTTGCAATCTGTTCTTCATGTCACACCTTCACGCTTTCTTTTTGGGATTCGTCTTTGTGTTCAAATAATGCAAGAGCCAAAATGTACAATGCAGTATGTTCTGCCGGGAGTTCCATGCTAAGTGCTTTTTCAATCTTCGCAAGTCCAATTACCTTTAATTCTTGATATGTCATAATACGTCCTTTCCAACCAATGTGGTTGCAATTTTATTTACTTCATCTTTTATAAAAAAGTTTCGCCTTGGTATGTTCACCCATTGAGCGATAGAAGGGAACATTTGCGAAAGAGTTTCGCCCGCTTTTTTACCGTCAATTTCCCCTGTGTTTTCGTCCATATACATAAACAAAACATCGGCAATCTGTCCTGTTGCTTTCTCATACATAGGGCTGTTTATGACAAAGTTTGCAACAATAGGCGGCGTGTTTGCGCTTATAACCGATTCCAGAACATCTTCCAACATTGCTATCTGCTCAATCATTTTTTGGTTTGGTTCTTTCATATCTTGATCACCTCACTTTGCTTTGCCGTTTTTAACATTTCCGCTTGCTGCTGTATAATGACCTGCATTTGTTCCTGTGTTTTCAACAACGCATCGCGTTCTTTTTCAAACTTTTCTAGTGGCGAAACGTAGTTTTTTGACGTTTCAATTGCAGTATCAACATACTTTTCAATAACATCAAGACTGTTTTCTTTGCAAAAAGCAACAAACTGTGATTTTGTTTGTTCAAATATGTAAAAATTGAACGTGTCCATCATTTGTGTTTTCGCCTTTACAACATCGTCCTGTTTTCCAACCCACTCCCAAAGCGAAGGATCATTGTTTTGCGACACGTAATCGCCAAATTTTTTGAAAGCTCCAATATCCGTTTGTTTGTCTGTTTTCGGGCTTTCTCTTTCGTAACTATACTTTTCACGCATAGTATTTACAAAGTCATTCCTAGCCATGTTTTCCCTCCTTAAAGCAAAAAGGTAGCCCATATTAAATAGACTACCTTTTGCCACAAGCTTACTTTGCAGTAGCTTTTGCGGAGTTTACGCCCATTGCGCTTGCAAACGCGCTTGCAGCAGTGGACACCAGTTCGACAAGTTGAACATCAGGGCATTTCAATTGCACTTGGGGGCAGATATCGTCTGCATCCAGTTTGAGACTGCCGGGGATGAAAGTTGCATCCACGTAGCATTTCAAGCGTTCGTCACCGCATGCACGTCTTTCCGCTTCAAGTTGAATGCCGGACTTGTAACCGTCAACGATAGCTTCATGCTCTTTCTGATTCACAACGCTAAGGCAGCGAAGGTCAGATTGCGTGAGTGCGATTTCCTTGTCTTGGTTGCGAATTTCTTCAAACAAAGTGCGGAAACCATCGTTCTGCTCTTGGCGAACTGCCTTAGCTTCTGCTACAAGCTGTTCGTACACTCCAAGACCTACGCTATCGGCATATCGTTCGGCTTCAACTTTAGCAAGCTTGGCTTCGCTTGCATTGAATGCTTGTGCCCATGCAAATTCTTTTTCGTCAACGTAGCAATCGTTATTGCAGCCACCGCCGAACAAATTGCCAAGCAAGCCACCGCTGTTGCAACCACGATTGCAGTTGTTGCTTGCGTTGGACAATGCCACAGCACCTGCGCCAATAGCAAGACCCAAAGCAGTTTTTGCAGTTCCAGAACTACCCGTTTTGTGCATCGTTTGATTGTAATTTCCCATGTTCTTGTCTCCTTTGCTTTTTCAAATTTTGAAAAGCAAGGACGGCTGATAGTCTATTAAGTTTTGTTGTAAGGGCAAAACAAAAAAAGATAAAAATCAACCGCCCTTACGCATTTATCATAACGCGTTTGGGCGGTCAAGTATAGTGTTCTTTAGGTGTCCATTGCATCTTTTATCCTTCTTTTTCGTGAGTTTAACGTGTTTCTTGACATGATTTCGTACTTGTGCATCAATTCTTTGTCGGTCAGCCCTTCAATCTTCCAATCATGCGCAAACTTTGCCATTTCCAAAGACAATCCATACTTCGTAAAGTCTGTCTCATATCGCTTTTCCAATTCTTCTAAACGGTCGCTCTTGATCCCTAGCACATGCAAAATGTAGACAAAAGAACCTGTGCAAACAACCGTCATGAACAAGGATATGCTGAAAGGAGGTGTTATCTTTGTCAAAACATAGAACCCTATAAACGTAGAACAAGAACATATCCAAAGTTTATTGCTGTGCCATGATTGTTTTAGTAACCCTCTACCAACCCAAAACATGATTAGCATTGCAATCAATTCGAGAAACATGTTGTTGACAAGTCCTATCGCAAGGACAACCGCCAATTGGAAAACTTGATATCCTTGCGATAGGATAGCAAAAATTATCTTTTGCTTTTTTGTCAACTTTTCCGTTTCTAAAACTTTTTCGCCAATTCCATCATTGATGCGAACGCCTGTTTTTTCGCGAAGAACCAAATGCTTCCTACTGAATCCGGCCAAAACGATTTTTCTGTACTCTTCATAGCTCCTTGACATCCTTTCTATTAAAATATATATCAATATCAGATCGATATTGTAAACAAAAGTTGTTATAAAGTTTTCTGTGTGATACTCAAAATCAAATATGTTTGTTTTCACAAATTTCAAAGCGTATTGCAGAAATCCCGTTAGTACAAACCACACAATTAAGTTTATTATATCGTTTTTCTTTTTGCAAAAAATAATCGTAATTGCAACAAAAGGAATCGCTGTAGATACAATCAAACTGTTTTTAATAAACCAATTCGCAAAAAGAAGAATTGCAAGCAAGATGCATATATCTTTTTGTCTCGCTCTTTTTACAAAAACAGTTTTTATTACGAATACTATGTTAATGCAAAATAAGAAAAAGTTTCCAAAAAAATCTATTGAACCGTGAAGTTGGAAATCGTTTGCGTATCGCAAATCCAAAAACCCAAAAAGAGTTAGAAAAAAAGCGGACAGTAGAATTACTGCACCGCTCAAACCAAGAAATGCAATAAATGCCCTGTGGTTTTTGTTCATTTCTATTCGCCTTTCAGTTCAATATTCAACCTTTTTACCGCGCTCTCAATTGCCACGTCAATAGCTTGCTCATCAATGACAATATTATACTTTGCAAGCCATTCTTTCACGTTTTGCATAGCTGTTTCCTTTTTCAATTGCCCATCTGTTGCTTTTAGCACCTGTTCAACTGCCATCACAACTGCATCTGCAATCTCAAACATGGTATCCATTTGCTCTTTTGTTAGTTTTGACTTGATCCAACCAACAAGCACTTTCGCAACATATGCAAATACCAACGCGATAACGCCCTCAACAATAAGAGTGATGTCGAACCCTTGAATCATTTCAACCATTTTTTTTGTCCTCCATAATTGGTATTTTTATTTTTTCTTTGGTTTCTTCCTTTTTTTCTTTTGAATCGCCCATTAACTTAATAACAACCGTCATAAGAAGTTCGCCACCAAACACCATTGCAGTCACCTGCAACTGCGCATCAGTATCAATTCCAAACCACGATGCTATGTAGCAAGCAACTATAACAACGCTTGTGAAAACAATGCAGTATTTAACAATCCCTTTCATCCATCTGTTGCTTTGGTTTTTCGATTGTTCCTGCACTTAGCATCACCGCCGTTTTGTTATTTTTCGGGTAGTTTCAGCAAATCTTCTGCATAGCTTTCCACTAAATGATTTCTGTTCATTTCTGTGTATCGTTTGTGCATTGATAGAAGGCGTTCTTTATCAAACTTTGAGCACGATCCTTTATTAGTGTAATAAGTGTGCGCCTGATGAAGCCTGTCTCCCATCATATCCGCTACGTCATCGCTTAAAACGTTTATTGCTTCTAAGGCAACCGTTGTTTTTTTCCCAATTTCCTTGATAGGTTTCACCATTGTTTTGTGGACAGCTACAATCGCAGCGATAAACGCAGCAAACATCATAAACGAATCTATAATTTCGCTTGCATTTTTGGTAAGCAATTCCGACACCGCTTATCACCCACCCACCGTAACAAGATACTGTGCCCATATCTCATTATATTCAAACTGTGATATCCTTCCTTTTACAAACATGTCATCAGCTTGTCGCATAATCTCTTCACGCTCACCTTTAGAGGTGGCAAGTCTTTCTATCAGTATAACGGCAGGTGTTTTGCTATCGTTTCTAATTTCCATTTTCAACCCTCCACGTTATCAACAGTTGTTTTGAATTCTTTTAGGAACTCGTTGTCCGTTTTTTCGTACACATCAAAGTAAAGCTCTTTTGTTTCTCCATTATACGTCAATTCGTAAATTCTCTTGTTTATGCCACTAGCAATCATAATCGCCTTCTTGTTTCCAAGCGTTTTGCACATCCATACAACATGTACATCTTTTATGTTTATGATTGCGCCATGTTTCTTTTCAACATAATCAATCACACAGTTTTTACAAGCAACTTCAAAATCGTACATAGTTTCCACAGCATTACCCCCTTGCATTAACCGCATCAATCAATTTTGCCCACGTTCGTTTCCCAACTACGCCGTCGGCTTCAAGTCCTTGTGCGGTTTGGAAGTGCTTTACCGCCCAATCTGTGCCACGCCCGAAGTCCCCATCTACCGTAAGGTCGTAGCCGATTTTACGCAAACCATCTTGCACTTCTCTTGTCCCATAACCTTTATCACCCATTCGCCACGTAAACGATGCATACTGTGGCATCCACATCGCTCCGAACGTAGGTACGCTGATTGTAGGGGTTGCAATGGTTGTTTCCATTTCGGAAATAGCCACTTCCCCAGTCGACGAGGATTCCTCGGCAACTTCCGAAACACCATAGTCTATGTGTTTACACAATCCTACAACATTCCACCCACCATTGATCGATTTTCCTTTAAATGTACTACGTGCTACTTTGCTCCTACTAGCCGATGCGTGTACGGCTACTTCACCGCCGATATACACGCCGACGTGTGAAAAGTTACCTATGCCGTCAGCTTTGTAGCTGTCAGGCTCTCCACCGTTGTGAGAATGGATAAACAACCATGCGCCTTCGGGCACTTTGCCAAACTTAGCAACGCATTCTTCAGGTGTTCCGCGCCATGATAACGCGTTACGCCCCATATCGTTAGAACCTTTGTAGTTCACCGCATAACCGCACCTATCAAGCAGATACTCACATAGCCCTTGACAGTCCATCCCCTCTAATGTACTACCGCCAAGAACGTATGGAATTGTAGTTTTCTCCGCGTATTCAAGCAATTGATTTGCCTTGTTCGCGTATACACTGCTGTCAATCAACATATATTAAATCCTCATTTCCCAATAATGGCATTTGCTTGTTCTTCCGTTATCCATCTTGGAACATACGACATCACTTTCTGTTCGTCAATCATTTTAAGCATGTACTGAATTTTAATAAATAAATACATTACATTGCACCCCCTTCCAATAACGATAAAAACGCCATTTCCAACGCTTCTACACGTTGTTCCGTTGTTGGCAACATGTTGAAATTAGAAGATAACCTGTCTAATTCCATCTGCTTTTCCTGTTCGTTTAGAAAGGCTACCACATTTCCAACCAGTTTATAATTGAAAACACCGTTTTCATCCACCAACGGAAATTCCAAATAGTTTCCTTGCGCATGGTGGTATTTGCCACTATGCCCCTCGTCAATAGCAATCCATCCTGTTGTGTCATCGATGAACGCCGAAGAGTTTATCGCCGTGATGCGGTTCTGATCGTCTGTTTGAACATAAACGATATAAGGCTGCAAATTATTGTCCATTTTGACCTCCTATAGTTCCTCCGAAACTTCAATTATGAAGGGAGACTCATTTTGCGCACTACCGTACACGTATACAAAACCAGTTGTAAAATCGGAACTGGGCACTTTCAAAAGTCCTACAATTTGACTGCCCTCTACGTATGCAGAATGGATTGTTACCTCTGTTTTTCTCGTTGATACCTGTGGGTCAACACTTAAATGCGCATCATTTATAGATGACCACGAAACGGTTGGATTTATTCTTCCGTTCATAGACAATCCTGCCGAAAAAATAAATCTACCATACAGGCTGTTAGCGCCCGTTAAAAACGCGTAAAAAGCAGCTTTATTTGAATCATTTGGAAGCTCTAGCCTGTTATAATATCCCTTACATTTAACAAGTTCTAAGGGAATGTTATGTGGCGTGGTGTAAGATATTGTGGATAGGTCACCCTCTTCTAGTTTTGCAGCAATAATTTTTGTTGTTTTATCAGTGTTGAAAATTTTAACATAGAAATATTGTTTCGAGGCATCGTTCAGCAACTCAACTGTAGTTCCATTTGTGTCATCTCTTTTTATAGTTGTGATTGCCTTGTTATCATCGATTGTAAATGTATGCGTATATACATTTAGCGAGTCATCTAGGTAAGAGACCGTATATGTGCCTGTATTGAATCTGCTATACTCTAACCGTTGATATAGACTACCAGTTCCATCTAGTGTAATCCACTTTGGTTCAATCGTAAAAACAATCGGTGTCAGCCACCTATCGCTTGTGAATCCAAATGTGGCAGTGGATTGGTTGTATATTTTTCTTTGATTTATGGCGTAATCCGAACCAAACCAAGCATTATCTAGCAGGTTGCCGTTTGGGGTTATGGGGATTTTGCCAATCGAATTATTAAGTTCTTTCCCTTGTTTTGCATCCAAGGCGTATCCATCTACGGTTGTGTTTAAATTGTTTTGCAACCCTTTAAAAAAAGGCTTTCCACCCATTCCTGCTATAACACATTCGCCCATGCAAAGCACCTCAAATCATCTTTGTCTTTTTATTATACTACATTTTTTCATAAAATCAATAAGCAATATATTTTCATAAAAAACGCTCCCATGTTTCCATAGAAGCGTTTTTGTTTGTTTTTAAGCAGATGTTACAGCAGCGCAAGCACTATCCATAAATTTGCCATAAGCAGAAATTTCGGAAATGGTTTGCAGGTTGGTTTGATTTCGAATGTTCTTTGCGTATTCCTCAATCATAGAACCAACCGCCACATAACGGCTCAATGCATACTGTTTGTTTAGCATGACAATCCTTGCTTTCGCGCCATCATTCGGAACATCCGAACGAATCAAGTCTATTTGGCTCATTTGCGGATATTGCGGAGTGTTGAAACCAACGCGCAATCCACCAAGAGCTTCATTTGTGCTGTGCTTCATGTTGTACAAAGAATCGAACATGTCACCACCTGCAATGATAGTAGTGACCGGCAATTGGCATTTGTCACCAAACATTCTGATCGCTTTTGTGATCTCGTCTTCCGTGATTTTGTTTGCGGTTGCGGTTTTCAAAATGCTTTCAATTGCATTTTTATTGCCATCACCATTTACAAGCACATTTGTTGCACGAAGCACGTTTTGATGTTGTGCATCATTCGCAATAGCATCGATGATTTTTGTGAAAAGCGGAACAGTCATGTACATCATCGTTTCGTAGGTGTATTCAACTGCCCTACCGAGTTTGTGCAAACTGATGGCAGCTTCGCCCATCTTAATTGTTGCAAGTGGCAAATCTGCACCCTCTGCAACCCTTGCCAACTTGGAAGCGTTTTTGTTTTCATCGCTGAACATGTCCAACTTTCCGGATTTAACAACAGTGCTATTCACAGGCACTTCGCCCTCAACCAAATAGCCAATCATATTGGATGCGCCAATGGTTTCCCGAAGTCGTGTATCAATGTACGCAGGTAGCAAATACTCCCCTGCATCAGCAGTTGTCATGTTTTTCACCATCGAAGTGTTGTCAATTCCAAGCTCCATCATTGCCATTTTGATAGGGCTTACGTTTTCCATTTTGCTGTTTTTCTTAACAGCATCAGCAATTTCGCCTTCGTACACTTTCCGCATAACATCATTTACGCTTTTGCCGCTAGATTGCACATCAGCAATGATATTACCAGTGACTTTGAAAATTCCCATTATTTCACTACCTTTCTTTTATACAATCTTAATGGTTGCAGTTTTCGCCGTTGCATCAACGCCAAGAGCAACACAGTTAGTAGGAAGTTGGAACGGAGTTGCAGGAGTAGTTGCGGTAATGCTTGTGGTTGTCTTCACGTTGCCCGAACCGTCAGACACCAAGTAATCACCATTTGCAGGTGCAGTTGTGTTTGTAGGCACATCAACAAAAGTTTTGCCCCACTCAACAGTTGCAACATAGTCCCCTTCTGTAATACCAAGAACAGTTTTGGTCGCGCTGTCAACGGTAAACGTACCACCTTGTTGCAAGCCATCATACATTGGCAAGTCGTAGCCTTTTTCCTCGATCTTGCTCACATAACCCAAAATAGGTTTTCCGGCAGACCCATAGCCCACTTCGCCACTTCCTGTAAGCACAACGATTTTCCCAACAATATCATTCATAGCCATAATTTCCATCGCTCCTTTTTAATAGTTTAGTTTGTCGGGGTCAACATACGAAACCCCAACTTCGTTGCTTAGTTTCGACAACCTTTGACCGGCGTTTAACTTGTTACTTGCTTCTTCTTTCCATTCCGCTTGTTGTTCCAACACCTCCGAATAATCCAAAGTGTTCAAATATTTTTTCAACCGCGCTTCGTTGTAAGTTTCACCTTTTGCTTTCACGGCATCTTTTAGCGCATCAGCAACCGCCGAATTGTACAGTTTGTCGTACATGGTTGCTTTTGTTTTGTTGCTTTCAATTGTTTCTTTTTCGTCTTGGTACGCTTTTGCATTGCTAAGAATTTCTTCTGCGCCCATTTCCGCACCAAGCACTTCTTTCATCTGTTCGGAAGAAATGAACTCTCCCTCAACTTTCAAATCAGTTCCTTCAATTTTGCAAAGGGCATCAACAACATCTTGTGCCGTTTTCATTCCCTTGCAATCTTGTTCCGTCAATCCAAAAGTAAGCAACTTTTCATCATACTTTAATTCCAAGTTTTTAACCTCCATTTCCTCTTTCACAGTAATTTTTTTTGATTTTATGATTTCAGCTATCTTATCGCTGTAACCAACATTGTTTACGCTTATACCGTTTGCCTTAGCAACCAATTCGATTGGTTCAGAAACAGATGTGCAAAGCCCAATTTCAAGTGCTTCTCTTGCTGTAAGCCATGTTTCATTTTCCAAGAGAACTTTCATTTCATCTTCTGTCCCTTTGAAATGTCTCATGTAATTTGACATCAGTGCTTCTTCTGTTTTTTCAAGAATTTCAATTGTTTTTTGCAAGTCGTTGGCGTTCCCAAAGGTCATCGTCCACGGTTTGTGAACCATCATTAAGGCATTTTCTGCCATTTCAATGGTATCACCGACCATTGCAATACCGCTTCCCATAGATGCAGCGATACCATCAACATAAACTGCAACTTTGCAATTGTTTCTTTTCTTAAAAGTATCAATTATATTGAAAATTGCATTTCCGGCAAAAACAGATCCCCCATAGCTGTTAATCCTAACGTCCAAAAGTGAAATCCCTTTTAGTGCATTTATCTGTTCTGCAATTTCTTTTGCGGTAACGTCTTCGTCCCACCATTTTTCATCAACAATATCGCCGTATACCATAATTTCACCATGAGAATTATTTATAAACTTTGACAAAATCTTAAATTGCATCTTCTTCACCACCAATTTCATTTTGATTTTCTTGCAAATCGTCAACCGTTGTTTCCTCTGTTTTCGTTGACGAATCGTATTTCAAAAACTCATATCGTCCATCCGAATTGTTGTTGTCTGCCGCTTCAACGTCAGCAACCAAAATAGCTGCATCATCTTTTGATATGTAACCATATTCTTCAAATCTTCTTGTTTTTTCAAGTTTCAACAAATCGGTTTTGAGCTTGTCAAGCTCTTTTTCCCAGTCAAGAGGTGGCAAAACAACGTCAGAAATCATTGCATACCCATTCACTCTAGCCCACAAATCGAATACGTATTCTAAGGCTTTTTCATAGCTTCTGCGCATGCTTTCCACCGTGTCAGTAACTATCTTAAATTCCACAGTGCCAAGCGAATAGCTACCGCCTTTAAGCCTGCCCATCAAAACAGGTGTCAATTGGAATGCGTTTGAAATGAGCGGGTCTAACGCTTCAAACCAAGCCCTAACGTCAATACCTGCACCGTTCACACCACCGCCAATTGTATCAGCTTTCACCTCGTCAAAATGAACAAAGTCGGAGTTCATTTTCATTTGCCGCGCTGCTGTCTTTACGCTTTCAAAAACTTCTTCGGCAGCCTTTTTTTGGTTCTTTGGTGATTTATCAACAAGGCTATCAAACAACGTTTTTCTGTCTATCGAAAAATCATACCTTGGATAACCTATCCTAGCAATGACTTGCAAGCTATCATTCAAAAGTTGTAGATATTGCGTAGTAGTTGCTACAGCAGGTGCAAATTGCAAAGTTCCCTTCGGGCTTCCAACCTTTGGCTGATGCGGTGACCAAAAAAAGTTTCCTTCTGTCAAGTCAACGCTTTGACTTCCTTGCCCTTGGTAAATTCTATATTTGTTTGTGCTTTCATCAAGTTTGAACTCTTTTATCGTTGCAGGATCGATTAAAACAATATCGCTTATCCCTGCAAGCTTGCTGTCAACAACGACTTCCAAAGCCATTCCACCGCGCGTAATGCTCGAAAACACAAGTTGATCGACAATAGAATTTATATCAAATTTCTTGCAAAAGTCTGTAAATTCTGTTATTCTTTTTTTTGTAACTTTGTTTCCCGATTGCGTTTTCCAAGTTACACAACTTGGATTGAATCCTTGGTTTGACAATCTAACGTATGCGTTAGAAGCCATTTTGCCATCAGGCGTTTCGTTCACAACAATTTCAATCGCCTTTATCATATCTGTTTCAGCAGTAAGGCGCGTAAGCAAGTCAAACGTTCGTGAATCTGTATTTGATATTGTTTTCATGTCTTGCTGAACAGCAGAAACACGCCCATACGTTGTTTCAACTGCTTCTTGTTTGGCTTTCAACGACCGAGCTTTCAACTTCCATTGGTCAAACACTTATAATCAAACCCCCTTTCAAAAAGAGCATTCTTTATATATTATACTACCATGTTACAAAAAGTCAATATTTTCAATATGTTCAAAAAAGCACCTGCGTTAAACAGGTGCTTTAATCTTCAACATTCATTTGTATCTCAATCTGCAATCGTACGGTGGTATGTCGAAAACAGGAAGCTCTAGCATTCTAATGGGAATGCTTTTTTGCAACTCCAACGCATTTATTTTTGCTTCAAGTTTTGATACTTGGCATTCTCTCCAATCATCATTCCTGAATTCCAAAGGAGCACCGCAAGATTCGCAACTTTCAACTTCAATTCCGTTGTACCGTTCGCAATACCTGCATTTTATTTTGTTCAATGTTTTCTTCACTCCTTTGCTGTCTATCTAAACCAAAAGCGATATGAAACAAGCTCACTGTATCTTCCTCCCACACATGAAGCAAAAGTTGGCACTCTCTCCCTCAATCCCAAGCTCACTGTCATAATGCCATATCGCACCTTCTGATATTACATGCGTGTGCGTGTCCTCAAACAAATCAACTACGCTCGCTTTACCGTTGCAAATATCACAACCATCGGTGTTGTCAGGTTTTGTTTTTGCTAAATAATAATAACAAGCGTTCGCTTCGCTAAAATTTTTCGCTTTTATGTGGAAACACACATCAAATTTCACGCAATCCTCGCAACCCATTTTATACCTCCTATCACTCGTAGAAATAACCGATTTCCTTTGATTTTCTCCACTCCTCCATGTCCATGAAACTCTTTTGTTGCTCTCTAATATTTCCGTAAACGTCAACATCAGCAATCACTAAAACGTAATCCTCATGTTCTTCCACACGTTTTACATTTTTGATGAAACACTTGACTAAATTCATTTACACCACCCTAAAGGTTTCGCATCTCTCAAAACCACATAACCACGCAACAAAATTTTTGCCATTTCATAATTTTCAGCGTTGAATGCAATTTCAACATTTAGTGACGAATCATCCTTGTTTTTCATATCATCGTCGTAATTTGAAAGAGGTTCAAATTTGCTGTTTTCACCTTCTAACCAGTGAATTTTTTCGTTCACTACAATTCCTAAATAATCGCAAGAATCCAAAACATACATGCATTGCTTTAATTCAGATTTTTTGACCATTGTTTACCTCCAAAATCCCTTCATACCTCCAGTAGCTATGTGGTCTGATGAACTGCACGAACGGTGGGCGGTTGAAGTGGACAAGCACGCACTCGCCAACCTTTTTGTACGCTTCTACCTTTTCGGCGAAAACAACTTGGTCTGTTTTGATTCGCTTCTTTAGTGCGTTGTGGTATTGGCTCATGGGTTTCTCTCTCTTTCAATCATAATAAACTTTTCCCCCTCTACATTTTTTATCGCATTTTGATACACTTTGATGATAATTTTTAGTTTTTCAATTCTGTTTTTCACGTGTTCTTTTATTTTTCCCCTAAAGCGTTCTGTGTCCGGCGTTAGGTAGAATACAACGTCATTGATATCGGAAATACACTTTCCTATTTCCGATTTTTTGACGACTTTTCTTTTAGTGCAACAACTATTTTGAAGAATGTACGCTTTTTCCGTTTCGCGCGCTTCAACGGTTTCAACAACAATAGTGTTTTCTCTTTTTCCGTTGATGTACTCCCGGTACATCATTGCATAAATTTTCATTTTATTCATCCTCAATTTCCACAACCTTTTCACTGTTTGCATTTTCGATAATCTCTTGGCACTCCTCGATTCTTCTTTTGAATTGTTCAAGCGTTTTTAATGTTTTTTCGATCATCTTTTCCCTAAAAAGTTTTGTGTCCGGTGTTAGCGAGAACATGAAACCGTCTCCAGTTTCACTTTGAAATTCTCCTATTTCCGATTTTTTAACAACGGTTCTCCAAGTGCAGTAGGGTCTGTTCTCCAATACGTACGTCTTCTTCGTTTCACGAGCTTCAATTTTTTCAACAAATACCGAATCGACTTTTTTCCCTCGGAAATATTCTTTGTATGTAATTACATAAATTTTCACCCTAATACCCTACCTTTCAAATTTCCATTCCTTTTTGTTTTCTAAGTCCAAAACAGTGATGCATTCTTCCTCGTAAAAAATTCTAAATCCTTTGTCGATACAGTAATTTTCAACAAGACTTGAAATTTCGCCATCGCTCATGGTAGCGATGTCGCCCAACTCACCTAATTTGTTTTCCACTGCGAACCTTCTCACAGCCTTTGTTTGACCTACGTACATTATTTTTCCGTCCAATTCTCTCCTAAACACGTATACATCACCCCTCGCTGTTATCGGTGTATTCTACCACGGTGCCGTCGTCAAATAACACGCTTATGCCCACAGGGGTCTTGTCTGTGGCGTACACATAATCTGCGCGTTGAATCTTTACGATTTTAGCGTGGCCGGCCTCGCAATCTAAGGCCTTTTTCTTATCTGTGTAATCGCGGTTGCAGTGTTCGCAAGTGTACAGTGTTCTTTGTTTCATTTCCGCTCCTCCAATTCCTTAATCTTCCCCAATAAACACGCCACCATGAATGCATTGGTTGTTTGGTATCTCTTGTCGGCTTCGCGTTTGATTGCCTTTTTAAGTTCCGAAGGTAGTCTGATTGAAATTGTGCTGTCAAGTTTTGGCACGTTGGTCACCTCCTTTTCATAAAAAGTATAACACGTTCTTTTAGTGATTGCAATACTTTTTTGAACAAAAAAGAAGCCAAAGGGTGCAACCTTTAGCTTCTGCCGTGAAAAGATACTGAAATGTGTTTTCCCATCACAAGGCACTATCAAAACAGTGTTATTATACCACGTTCTTTCCCATGTGTCAACATTAAACACAACCCATCAATCCGATAAACGACACCGATTCCGTTTCCACTTCATAATCGTAAAAATTCAAATACATTGCAGAAACCCAGTCATCGTGTTTTTCTTGCAAGTTTCCATACTTGTTCCCTTTTTTTGAGTAGTCGTTCATTTGTCTTACAAGCGTATCTGCTTTTTCCGTTCCATCAACAAGAACTTTCAAAGCTCCATTTTGCACAGCTAACTCCAATTTTTGAACATATGCTTGTTTTCGTCCGCCTTGCTCGTCTGTTGGTTTTTCCCAGACACCCCTTTTTTCTAACTGCCCTTTGACGGGCGTATGCCCAGTAAGAGAGTAAACACATTCTGCGTTGTTGTATTTTTTGCACCAAAAAGCAACTTCATCATATTGTTGATCGTACCCCTTTCCTGTCATATCTATTAACATAACAATTTTCCCATCTTCCATGTCTCTAATCAACGCTACAGGTGAATCGCTACTTCCACCCATGGATATATCCCACGATACTCTGTATTTTCTGTGTGGTATCACTTCTTGCCATTTTTTCAAATATTCTTTTTTTTCTTTTTTACTTAGGTTCAATTGCGATCCATCCAAATGCACCAAGCAATTTTCAAAGTAATCACCAAAAACAGCTCCTTCTGCTGTTATAAACATTCCTAAATAGTTTTGCTGATATGCTTTTAACCCAATTTGCGCAATTAAAATTTCTTCGTTTGTTCTAATTCCATACTTTGTTTTCTGTTCCATTTTTGCATAATCTGCATTATCAGGGTTTGCTGTCCAAGGAAATTGAAAACTTATTGCCTGCGGATTGTGCGTTTCGCTTCCCGGAACTCCATATTTGTACAACTCATAAAATTCTCCTTTCCCTATCGGGGAACTGTTTACAATCATTTTCCCAACGCCAAAGTTTTTTCCGGTTGGTCTGTCTTTTGACCTACCTCTTTTGGCAGAAACCAAACGCGCAGCCAAGTGACCATAAACGGTTTTTAAGTTTGCTATTCTTGCTGCTTCTGTTATAGTGACTAAATCTAGCGCAACGCCGACTAATTTGTCAGGATCATAAGCTGATTTGCATTCTATTAAGCCGCCTCCGTATGTTTCGATTGTCATTTCTGCATCCGATATTTTTTTTATCCAATTTTTGGGAAAATACTGTTTTAGTATTAACCACACTGTTTCTTTCGCCATGTCTTCCGTTGGAGCAATCAACCACCACCTGTATGCAGGTATGAAGGTGGGATCGTTCATGTATCTTTTTTCATTCAAAATGTCTGCCGTATACTGAATCCCTGCCATTACGGTAAAAAAATCTTTACCTAGCCTGTTCCCGGCACACAAAAACAAAAAACGATGTGTTTCAAATGCATTATGCATTTCAACTTGAAAATCGTATGGTTCATATTCAATTTGAGCTTTGCTTATGATTGTTTTGTTGTCAATTTCCCCTTTTTCTTCTTTGAATCTTTTTTTTCTTCTGCAATTCAAGCAACTTTTGTAATTAGAGTACATATTTCTTTCTCCGTGATAGTCTTGCTTGAATTCTTTTTTGCAACTTTCGCAAATTGATTTTTCTGTTCCGCTCGGCTCACTTCCCCAATCTTCCTTTGTTTTTTTCATTATGTCGTAAACTTTTGGCATTTTCCCTTCTTTTTTTATTCTTTCTGCATTTTTTTTTAATTGTTTTATTCGCAATCTTTGTTGATCACTATTGCAATTTTCGTTAATCTTCATGCTCATTTACATCACCTTTCTCTTGCCGCAAATTTCACAGAAGAACCACTTTTTGTTTTATATTCTAGTATAAATTCCGTATCTCTTGCAGTCCCTTCCGAATCAACCGTATCAAGTCTAGTAAGCATTTGCAACTTATCAGACAACGTTTTATAAGCATCTGTAAGAAATTTCAAATCCATTGGAGTTTTTATGCTTTCTTTTACCCTAGCTATAACTTCAAAGTCGGTTATTACATCAGAAATTTGCTCCATTCCATTGATAATTTTCATAGCTTCTTGCAATTTTTTTCCATCAAGCGTCATCATAACTTGATTTTTCCGTTCCGCAAGAAGTTTTCTTGTTTTATCTTCAATTTCTTTTGGCGTAAAATATTCTCCATCACCAAAAACTTCTATTATATCTGCATCTGTATCATCCACTTGCTTGGATAAACTAACAAGCGTTAGTTTTTCGTTTTCTTCAAAAGGGCTTGCCAAATCTTTTAGTATCTTTTTTTGGTTGCTCACTTTTCATTGCTCCCTTCTAATCCCATTGCTATTCTCAATTTTTCCATTTCTTTTTCTTTTAGTATCAGTTTGTAACTTTCGGGATTGCTGTATTTCAATGGCATCTCTCCATTTGCCTTGTTGATGCTCATTTCAATATACCTAGATATAGTAAATTTTTCTTTCGCGTGGTTGTCAGGATGTGAATTGTAGTTTTTTATAATTTCGTTCATCGTTTTTAGCACATCGGAATCGATTGTCATATAGTGTTTTCTTTTAGTTGTCGATGCGTATTCGGGAATGTACTCATCCTGCGTTTGAAAGTGTTCTAGGCTCGGCACATTCTCGTTTTTGTATTCGTTCATAATCATGTCCATAGCCATTAACGTTCCGTTGTTCATGCTTATTTTGCTCGCATCGCACCAAGCCTTGAACCTCATGAAAACAGGGTTTTTGCGAACCCTTAGAATTTCTTTCTTGTCTCCTTCTTGTCCTATGTTAATTCGCGCATAATCATACTTTGCGTTGGCGTAAATCCTTGGTCTTCCTGCCCTTTTCTTTTCTATTATTTCCGTGCATCCGCTTTCCAAATATCTATTCAAATGCGATTTTCTTATCCCAAAAGAAATGAATTTAAGATTTTTTTTCCCTGTCGCATTCTTTTTCTTAGTGCAAAACATTTCTACCAAGTGCGCAATCAAAGCAAAATTACCTACTTTATAAAAAGCGTTTTCTTCTGATGACATCCTGTCATTGCAAACGCGCCAAAAATGGACGATATCGTAAATGTTGTTTTTAACGCAATAATCTTTTGCCGATTGCAAAGAACTTTTTTTTATTTCATACGCTTTTTCTTTGCTTGTTTTGAATTTTTCCATTTCAAAAACTTCATCCATGCCGTAAAACTCTTTTGGCACTTCGTCTTTTTCAGATATCCAGTATTTATGTTTAACAATCGCCACAAAAAACACCTCCGTTCAAATAACATTATAACCTTGCAAGGAAATACTTGCAAGGTTAAATATCATCTTTCTTCTCTTGGGAATTTGCTGAAATACACGGCTTCTGCAAAAATTTCGTTTACTTCTGAAAAAACCCTGTCTTGTCCATATAACTTTTCTTCGATTTCTTCAATCTTTTTTTCAATCGCACTACATGGCTGAAATTCCGTACACTTACCATTCCTATATTCACACTTAGGAACTAAAACCGTTTTAAATTCGGGATTTTTCTCCAAGGCAACGCGAACAATTTCTTTCATAATCGCTCTTGTCTCCGTAGATGCTTTCTTACAAAGGCGAACATGGCACATATCAATAAAGGATTGCGCGTTCATAGTTATAATATGGCTTACAGGCGCATCTTGTGGTGCTTTTCTCCTATCGTACTTGTCCTGCCTGTCGTTCCTTTGCGATTGCACATAATGACCGTTAAAAGTGGAATGTCGGCTGAAATGAACACTTTCACAATAAGGCATTTTAATCTTGAACGCAAACCACAATTCCCGAATCGGGCTGTGCTCACTTTCAAGTATTTTCACCTTCCATTTTTCATCCGGCAATTTTCCCATTTCTTTTCCTACAGTGTTCATTGTGCACATTTTGCAAAATTCCCAATCTTGTTGCGTTGGATGTTTAATCATTTCTACTTTCATTTTTTGTTTTCCTCTCCATATAAACATTTGTGAAGTTCCTTTGCAGCTTTTTCAATAGAATCGATATGACTTTCTGTGATTTGAAAATGATTCAAAAACATTGCATTGCAAAACAAATGTTCCACGTGCAACAATCCGCTTTCCTCGTCAATTCCATTTGGATCTTTCAAGTAAGCAACCATGTGTCTTAACAACGCAGCAACATATCTGTTTTTTTCTACCATTTGCCAACTGTTCGGCGTGTATTTGTTCGCACCAAACGTCAAAACCTTTCCTAAAGATTCATACGCGCTAAAAGGAATCAAGTCAAGCCTTAACTTTTTTTCATCGTATTTCAACCCTTTTCCCAAACCAACCACTTCTTTCTTTTTGTTTTTTGGTGTTGACTTTTTGTTTTTTGTGTGTTATAATCAATTTGCTTTCCCCCTCCTGTTAGTCCCTGTCGATGCGTGCCGACAGGGACGTTTTTTTATGCTTTTTCTCTGCAAATTTCATCTTGAATTTCTTCTACCTTTTCCCACAAAACACCTATAGCATCTTTGTATGCAAGAATTTTTTCTGTAGTAACTCTTGAATCCGGCCTTGTTTTCGTAAATTCCGATAAAATAATTTGATCGTCAATTTTTTTAATTTCTTCTGCTAGGTGTTCGATTGTTATTTTTAGATTATGTTGCAATTCCGTCATTTTGCATCACCTTTCTTAATCAAAGCTTAGTCATCAATTGTTTCCCTATGCATTCAAGCTGTTCGTCCATTTCATCAATAAATATTCCTTTCAATGATTTTCTTAATTTGCATTTTGCCTTGTTGTTCCCCTTCCCTTCGCAAATTAAGCACTCTTCCGTTGTAGCAATCCTGCAAAGCTCTTTCAAGCAATCTTTTTCGACATAAGCAAAGCCATCATCTGCGCTTGATGTGCTTCGTTTGGTTACTATTTTCATCGTTTGGTTTTCAAGATTCTTTTTCAAGGTGATGAGTTTTTCAGTTTGAACCGTTCGAAGAAGCAAAGCATAAATGTTTGCAAGTTCGCTTGCGATTCGTTTTACGTTTCTTTTTTTTCCAACAAGTTCAAGTCTTTTCCCAAGGTCACTTTCAGCTTGTTTGATTGCAGAAAGCGCCCACGAAAAATTTTCAAAAGAACTTAGCTCATTTGCCCTCATAGGCTTCTTTTCAAATCCCATTATCCACATATTCCCACCTCATTTCAAAAATTCGCACATAATATAACCATCATCAACTTTGTAAAACCCGTTTACACTTGCAAAAGCAAAAAGCTCATCTCCGTTGTTTACCCACTTTTCAATGATTGATTCTTTGTCCGGCTCTTCTCGAATGGCAACCCTTCCGTTTGAAACCACAATCATTTTCACCCCTTCATCAAACGGCTTTTCATACGAAAGATATTTTGCAAACACGTAGCAAGTACCATATTCGCTTCCTATCACGTTCGCCCATCCGTTTTCAATCGATATAATTTTCAACTCATTTCCCAAATTGTATATTGCTACTATTTCGCTTTCTGCGGAAGGCTTAGCCCTTCCGTTCAAAACACTTTCAGAATCCACAACAACATACATAGTATACGTGTCAAATTCTTCTGATTTTGCATAGGAAAGAAAAAACAAAACCGCAACTACAACCACAATCAAAAACATCTTAATTTTAACATAAACACTTCCATTCATATTTTGGTTTCTCCTTTCAACATTCTTAAGTTCTTTTTGCAATAATTAACCGCCTTGTTGTAAGAGCATTCCCCCAATTTGTTTTTAGCTCCGTTAATGTGTCGATACATAGTGCAAACCTTTTTCCCTTTTGTCGAAAATTCAACAGTAGCAAATATTTCTTTTGCATGCCCTTTTTCAATCGTTGATGCTTTCCAAACCCTGTGGAAACAATCAAATTTGTATTCGTTTTCTTTGGCAAACCCTTTCATTTCGAATACGTGTGCAGGAATGTCGATCAAGTATGTTTTAGCCATCAATATTCTCCTTTGTCTTTCATTTCCCAAAAGAAGTTTTCAGCGTATGTTCTCATACCCAAGCTAGGATCGTACATTGGGTAAATTCGTTTATATTTTTCTTCGACTTCTGCAAAATCCTTGCATCCCTTAATTTTTTTCGTTTTTAGCATATGCATTAGCCCAATGCATGCGCTTCTGCTCCTTCCTTGGTTGCAAACAACAACAACTTTTTCGCCTTTATCAAGTTCTTTCTCCACGAATTCCAAAGCTTTGTCGATAATAACTTTCGGAATGTATTCAACCTTTGGTGCATCAATCAAGTTGAACGCAATCAAGTTTTCGTCTTGTCTCTCTGCAATCAAATATTCAGCGTGCAGCTTGTCCAAGTTCCCTTTATACCCAACAACCCTTTGATGGAACGTTTTGGCGCACAAGCACAACGAATCAATTCCCCTCATTCCGTTCAAGTCTTCGTTTTGGCTTGCGATAAACACGTTTTTGCAAATTTCAATCATTTTTTGTTCCCTTTCTTTTCTAAGTATTTGTTGATGAAGTAAGTTTGACCTTTTCCTGTTACCTTAGTTGTTTTTGAAACGCTTACATGCCCATCGGAATGGGTGATAGCGGTTTCTTTGACCTTAAATAATCCAAGTTCCATTGCCTTTTGCGTTGGCATGTTGTAATCCGTTCCTTTTCGACTGATGAGGTATCCGTCATTCCTTAATATCTCATACAATCGGTTTTGACCTGTTTCTATTCCATTCCCTTTTAGAAGTTTTGCAAGCTCTCCAATCAGTATTGTAGACTTTGATGCAGAAACTGCATTTGCAAATAAAACTTTAGGCGCATCTTCTTTTGCTTTTTCAGTTAATTTCAATCGTTCGTTTTCAAGTGCTTTGATCCTGTTGTCAGCAAACTGCAACGCCCTTGCCATCAACTCTTCACCGCTCATTTGCTCTTGCCCTTGGATGTAACCGCCATCACGTCTGATGGAGGGGAGCACTTCTTCAAACACCCATTTTTCGAACCTCTCTGCTTCTGGAAGTTTGGAAGACATAATCAGGCGATAAAGATTGCCTTCGTTGATAAACTTCGCCTTTTGCTCCCTCCCCATGGAATCTATGACGGTATGAAACGTACCCCCATTTCCCTTGCAGTGTCTTTCAATTGCTTTGTGCGGCTGATCGTACCCCAACGCTTTTGCTACATCGCTACCGCAAAACAAAACCTGCCCATTGTTTTCCATTGTCCTAATTTGACCGAAAGTGTTGTTTTCAAAGATTTTCAAATTACTCATTTTCATTCCTCCTTTTTCATTGTTTCGCTTTTTGCATAATAGCTTGAAATACTGGAAAATACTTGTGTCCGTATGAATCGCATATGTTGTCTTTCGTAAATACACAATCATCTCCAATCTCAAGTTTTCGTACTGTTCTGAATAATGGTGATCTCATATCACAAGCAACAAATGAAGTACTTCCAATCCATCCTTCCACTACTTCGGTCTTGAAGTTTCTATCGCTGTCAGTTGACAATACGATTTCGTTCGTCTGAATTTTAACAACACGTATCATTTTTTTAAGTCTATTCACATGTTCACAACCTTTCTATTTTTGCTCTTTGTAATTCAAAAATTCATTGAACAATTCCATTGCTTTTTCTTGATATTTGTTTGGCGGTTCTGTTTTGGTCGTGAAAGCAAGATGTTTTTCAAACCAATAAGATACTTCTTTTTGCGCGTTTTTGTATCCTTGCTCCAATCCGTCACGATAACCACGCGCAGGTTTAAATTCAGATATTTGAGTTTTCCCTTTCCCTTGGCTTCCACTTGTTTTGTTGTGCAGTTGATATCCTTGTTCGTGCATCTTTTTGATCCAGTATTGTTCTTCGACATCAAGTGCGCTTTCTTTGCACTCTACGGTGAAGCAATTGTTCCAAGCGTGTTTTTCCTCTCCGCCAATTCCATGTTTTTTCATCGATAGGTCAATGTGCTGATATCCTGCCAAATGATCTGCTAGTCTCGATTTGATGTTTCTTGCTTGACCGACATAGGCATACTTTATATCGTTTTCGTCTTTCCTAGTCAGAATGTAAATACCAGTAATACCTCTAACATCAGGAAATGCGTTTTGAATTCTGTCCAAGTTTTTAGCCTTAATTGTTATCCAGTTTTTTTTCATTTTCCATCATTCCTTTCAATACCATTTGCCCATAAGTCAAACCACTGAAATTCGCCATTTTTGCCATTTCTGAAATTGTAGGTATTTTCTTTTTCTTCTTTTCGGGCTTTTTGTATTTTTGATATTCGTATTCTTTTTCTGCGTTGAACTTTGTGTTGTTGTAAAGAACCCTGCAAGATTTTCCGCAAAAAATTTGCTGATGACTGTTTTTTTCAAATTTTTTCCCACACTGTTTGCAAATATTCATAGGAATGCCTTTCTTTTTGATTATTTTGCCCTTTTAACGCGTTTTTTATTTCTCCCATAAAAACTACGCGCGTTGATTCAAAAGCCGTTAAACCTGCCAAATTTTCAAAACAATGTCATGTTCCGTTTAATATGTCTTTCATTTTGTCCATTTTTTGAATTGATTCCGTTTTTCTTCTGCTTTTTCCGTTAAAAACGATCGGAACGCATGACCCAAGCAATCTGTCATATATACGCCTTTGCTGCATTGGAGCATGTTCGTCTTTCAAAGTTCCAAGCGTTATGTTAGTTGTAACAATCAACGGCTTGTTTTTTCTAATCCTAGAATCCACCAAGTTGAAAATTTGCTCCGAAGCAAATGCACTTTGTCTTTCAATTCCAAAGTCATCAATAACCAACACTTGACATTGGTTCAAGTCGTATATGTATTCGTTTCGATCCACTCCTTCACTCGTAAAGTTTGTTAAATCATTCAAAACTGTTGACAAGTTTATGAAAATTGAAGAAATTCCCTTGTCAATCAAAGCGTTGCATATGCAACCTGCGGTAAAACTTTTCCCACTTCCTACGTTGCCGGTTAAAAGTAAGCCAATGTTTTCTGAAATCATTTCATCGATCTTGTCAACATATCTCTTCGCCATTTCTATTTTTTCACCAGTTCCATCATCAAGGGAAAAAGTGTACCGGCTAGCCTTGTTGTCTCGAATGCCGTTTTTTCTCATTCTCTTTATCAAAAGTTCTTTTTGTCTGTTTTTTTCGTATTCCTCCGCTTGGTTTCTTTTCTCAATCTCACAAGCGCACAAAACAGGAACACTAACAACCGAGTTAAAAAGTTTAATTTCTTTCACAAGACTTTTTCCGCAAACTTCACAAATCATAGTTCAAACCCCTTTTCCGATGTGTAATCAAGTTCGTTAGCAGGTGTCTCCCAAAGAGATTTTGTCTTGTTTGCATTGTCACCTCTGTTTCCATTGTTATTTGGCAAAGCGAAAAGCCCTTTCCATCCTCTCATTATGCTTTGTTCCACAATTTCAATCTGTGTTTTCTCATCCTTGCTTAATTTCAGCAAATCTTTATATGCAAGTTCCAATGCTCTTTGTGTCAAATTCGCTTTCATACTTTTCCTCATTTCTGAAAAATCCAAAAAAACATCTTTTAACACATCAGAAGGCAAAAAATCAAATGAAAGCTCCGTAGCTTTCGCTTTTCCCTTTTTAGTGATTTGTTCATCAGTATTTAATCCATTAGTATTTAATCCATTAGTATTTAATTGTCTGTGGTTTTCCAAGCTAGACATTTCCGCTTTAGGGACACCCGATATTGGAAAATCAAATTGTGGATTTTCAATAAAAATTGGTGTTTCGCTTATTCTCCATTCAGTTCCAGCCATCTGTTTCTTTTCGTTGCGAATCTTCGTCCTTTTTAAGTAACCAGCAGCTTCAAGCTCTTTCAACCCACTGCGAATAGAAGTCATTCCGTCAGCCTTAAAAACACTATCAAGCCCTGTTTCGCAAAAGTGCCAATTGTCAGGAAACGATAACATTCTAACTAACAATCCAAGAGCTTTCAACGACAAATCGTTGTTTTTTATAGCGTGATTGTCAAGAACGGTATATTTTTCTCTATTGTTGTTCCTTAAAATAGCCACAATTTTTCTCCTTTTCTTTTTTCAATGCAGCAATAACAACCGAACGAACATAGGCAGACGAAGACATACCAAGTTCCTTGGATCTTTTTTCTAACTCATCCTTAAGTCCCTTTTCAAGCACAAATGTAAACCGTTTCACAACCAATCACCACCTTCAAAAATTTATAAAATCATTGTAACACAAGTATAAATACTTTGTCAACAAAAACATGTTAAAAACAAAAAGCCCCGAAGGGCTTGTTCGATTTTAAAGAGTTGAACACAAGATTCTCCTAATGTATTCAACACCTTTTTGATATACTAACGTTTTTATGTTAATGCATTGTTCTCCGTTTCGCATGAATTTTTGCTCAACAACTCTAAAGTAGCCGCGATCCACCATAGACTGATAAGGCTTGTTGTTTTGGTCAAGCACTTTTTGTTTGCGCAATATGTCAAAAAGTTTGTTGCGACCAACTCCCATATCCAAAACCTTTGCAACATCTGCCATAGGCAAAGCATCCTTGCTATCTGCAACCGCATCAAAAAACTGTGCTTTCGGCAGCATTACTTGATTTTCTGCTTGTAACTGCTCTATTTTTTTAGCTTGTTCAAGAGCAAGTGTAAGTGCTTCAACCATTGTAGTTGGTGTTTTTAATCGGTTTTCTAATTCTTCCCATCTGTCAATTATTTTAGCTCTCAAAAGTGCGCTGTAACCGCTTGCCAACAATAGACTTTCTTTTTTTGTTAGTTGATACTGTGGTTGTTTCTTGTTTTGGGAATTCACATAAAAGGACTGTGCAAATTTGTACTCTCCTAATTCTTTTACTTGTTCTGCTAAAACTCTTATATCACGCATTACTGTGTTGTGTTCTTTTCCAGTTAGTTCCGCAACTTCTCGGCTTGTAATGGTTTCCACTGTGTTTAATTTTGCTAATTCGTTCATCTTTTTTCCTTTCTAAATCAAAAAAAATTTTCTTAGCATTCAAAGCATCATATCGCAGAGTTGTTCTTCGGTAATGTAAAGTTGTCCACCGTGGACAACTGGTGTTATATCAGCACTTTTTAGACTATCGTCAATTCTTTCTTTTCGTGGATAAAGTTTTCCCTTTGCTTCTTTTGCATGTCCCAACGCCATGCCTGTAGAATAGACCTCAAAAAAATCGTTCCGTTTTGCTCGATTATATCCACGTTGTTACCTTCAAATAACTTCAATTCATCCATAAAATTACCTCCTTAAAATAAAACAACGCTATTAGGTTGTGAAGCACCCATAGCGTTGGCTGCATTGACATCCCCTCCCGTTATAGTTTCGGTGTGAGTTTATCGCGGTTAAATCCCACCATTTCGCCTAAGCTTTTTTTCAATTTTGACCGATTAAATTCCACCAGCGCATCAACGTATTTGCTTTCCGATTCGGGTTTGATCAGCTGTTCGGTCGGCTCGCAGGAAAAATACAGAATCAAACATTCTCCATGATTTTCGCGGATAAAAAACTCATACCCCACAAGCTCTCCATCTGCAATCCGCTTTAGAATCTGCCTATGTGATGCCATGTCAATCATCCCCCCTCGGCAGTTCGCTCGGTAGCGTGTTGTCGTAGTCCATCAGCCCATACCGCTCCACCAAATCTGCAAGCTCGTCCATCTTGCGCCCAATCTCACCAACAAGTTCCGCTATTGCTTCTACGCTTGGCGTTTTGGCAGTCTCTGTTTTTGGTGCGAAAAACCCCTGCATGCTTGCCGTGCTGTGTAGGCTGTCCATCGTTTCGCAATCACAGTCAAAATTTAACACAATTGATTTCCCCTTTCAATCTTTTTAGCAAACAAAAACAATACAATATAATACAACTTACTTTTCCATTTGCAATAGTTTTCTTGTTTCTCTTGTTGTTATTTCCCACTTCATGAAGAACCAGTCCGCCCAATCTTTGCATGTTTGAGAGCAAAAACCATCGTTAGGGCACTTAATGCAAGGAGAATTACTTTGTTTTGCACCATTTTGTTGTTTTGAATAATTCATATATTTCCCTTTCTACGGTATTACCTTTAAAAAATATGTACGGGTTCAACAGGATCTTTTTTTTCTTACCTCTTCCAACGTGGATAATTTCGTGTTTGCGAAGGTTCAGCAAAGCAGTGTAAACAGTAGTTTTTTTCACACCGAAAAGCTCTTCTAAGTCTTCGGGCGTTAAGGTGGACGTTCTTTTTTTCTTTATGGCGCATGTTTTTTGCGCAACCCTAGAAATAAAGTAAACAACCAATCGCATCTCAAAAGCCGTTAAGTCAAGCTTTGCTATTTCTTCAAACGCAAGAAGATTTAACTTTCCATAGCTTTGAAACGGAGAAAAGAAACCAACCGTTTTGTTGAACTTATCTTTGTGATCATCATAAAACCCTTGTTTAGATTTAGTGTTGATCGTGATTGAATCCAAAAGTCTGTTGCTTTTCAAAACGGCAAGAATTTCACCAGTTTTTGGGTCTGCGTAGTAGTATTCGCCGGTCAACTCGTTCTTGGTTAAAGGCATTTTTGTTCTGATCATGCTTTACGCCTTCCTGTAAATCCTTTTCGCTACAACGGCAATCGGAAAATCTTCAATTTCGCTTGTCCACTTTGTAGCATTTTCGCCGTATATGCTGTTAAAACAAATCGGAAATCCACCAATTCCGTCAAAAAAGCTTCCAAGCGTTGCTTTCTCGGGTAAATATGAACGCATGTTTTCAAACTGCCACTTCCAGTACGGTAAAGCAATTGAATTTCCCAAAGCCTTGTACCTTGCTCCATCCGACTTTTCAATTTTGCGTTTTTTACCTTTTTGATCCTCCCAATCGCCGATGTTTGTATAGCCATCCGGGTAACCTTGCAATCTTTCGCATTCAGTTTGCGTTAAACGCCTTACTAAATATTGATTTGAGCATTCGTTTAACACTGCGTGAGGACCTTTAGCAACAATCGTGGCACAAACACCATCTTCCAAAATCTGAAAATCGTATTGGGCATTCTTTCCTTGATTGAAACTGGCGCGATCCAAAATAATAGGATTAAAAACCGCTTGCGGTTCTTTGTAATCCGATCCGCTCAAAGGACAAGATACGTTTTTTCCAATGTTTTGAGATTGCATTTTCGTTGCGATGGAGTAGGGAAAGGCAACAAAAGGAACGTTTCCTCCGCCTGTTCCCATTCGACTTGTCAACGCGCTGCAACAATCATTTGATTCTGTAACCCTGCTGTCGTTTGGATGATTTTCAAAAACCAAAGGAACGGCAACAATGGAAGGGTCTTTGTGGTGAGACTTTACAAAAGTGGATGCCTTTTCATACATTGGTAAAAAACTTTCGTGCATTTGATTTACAGTAAAAGGTGAAAATACGATTTCCCTCTCTACTCCGTTTCGCTCTCCTGTTCCTTTGTGATAATTAGCATCCAAAGTCCCTGCAATTTCACCTGTTAATGTTCGTGCAAAAGGAAATACTCCCACATTTTCTTTACTTGCTCCATCACCCAATCGTGATTTTCTATCTGAAACACCAACGCATCCCTTAAAACTTGTGGTAGCTCTTTCCCACGAGCATCCGCTCTGCGGATAATTCCTTCGCAAGCCGTCTTCGACAAAAAGTATTTCGGGTGCACTACTTCCTCTAAAATCGATAACAATTGAGACTCTACGTCTACGTTGGGCAACTCCCCAGTGTTGAGCATCGTGTGTTCTCCAAGCAATGCTAAATCCATCTGCCACGATAGCGCCCGATTTTCGCCAAACAAGCTTTCCAGTTGGCTTTCCTTTTTTGATTTCCTCGCATCTAGGTACATAAAATCCCTTGTCTTTAATTCTTGCAAGTTGGGTGATAACATCGTAAAAATCCCATCCTTTCTGTGAGCTAAACAACCCAAAAACGTTTTCTGCAATTGCGTACTTAGGATATTCTCCGTTTGTGGCTTCCAACATTTCCTTGATTACTCTTACCGCTTCATAGAACAGTCCGCTTGCCGTTGTCTTTTCATGTCCATGTTCCGC
The DNA here is from genome assembly GCA_964368625.1 of uncultured Oscillospiraceae bacterium. GTDB lineage: Bacteria > Bacillota > Clostridia > Oscillospirales > Ruminococcaceae > CAYJBH01. The sequence goes on along the minus strand of CAYJBH010000015.1, from coordinate 16,713 downwards.
GTGCTTTACACCTTCTCGCTTTCCTGCCAATGAAATGCTTTGACAAGGAAAGCCAAATGTGATAACATCTACAGGATGGATCTTTTTGCCGTCAATTTTTGTGATATCGCCTAAATTCAATTCTTAAACATCTCCTTCCTCATTTTTTCAAGGTAAAGTTGCGCTCCCATCGCATAGATGCGGCTTTTTGGAACTCCAGTCTCTTCGCTGAACTTGTCTACAGCTTCCACAATCGTGTTTTTGATTGTTACCGTTACCTTTGTAGTGTTTCGACCTTCTTTTCGCATTTTTTCTCATTCTCCCTCTGTTTTTCTCATGTTTTCTTGCTTGATTGAAACAATTCACCATTGCTTCTGCATATAGCATAACATACTTTTACATATATTGCAACACCTTTGTTTTTTGGGGCTTTTGCAACATTTGTAGCGCATCCGAAAACACAATAACCACAACGCTTTTTCCGATTTTACAGCCAAAACGTTACCTAATTTATATTTATATAACTTTGTCGCTCCTTCACGCTTTTTCTTCGTTCTTCGATTTCTTTACCCTCTTTCATTTGCAATTCGCCCTTATAGCGTTTTTGAAAATTTTTGCGAAGGGTCTGAAGGCGATTTTCTGCGCCCATCCCCCGGGCTTGGTAAAAAAACATGCAAACCCATTAAAAAATAGCCCATTTTGGCAACACAATATACATTACATGGCGCAAACAGTAGCACCGGCATGCATGCATGCCGGTTTTGTGCATGTTTTTTTGAGAAAAGAAAACAAATAAAAAATATAATACAATATAATACAATCACGCATGGCATTTGTGACAACACTGCAACAACAACGAAACAACATAAAAGCAATGCCGCAACAACATCAGAGCACACTGCACAAACGCATACAATAGATATATGCAGATGATCAGCGTTATAGGGATAGAATGCGCAACGGATGCAGGATAACGATTGTGCTATATGATCTGTATTATAGGCTGTGCATCTGCAGCGATAGCATATATAGGATTGTGATGCAGGATGTTGATGGCTATGCCATGTCTCTATATAATCCGCGCGCGTACTAGATATTGTATAACGGATCTGCACAACGTCTATGCTATATGATAGCATGCGCATGTGATGTCAAGGACCTTGTACGTGCCGGTTGCTCATGCCGTGATGGTTGTAGTGTCAACCACGGCAGATTGTGCGCACGCGATAGGCGCGAAAACCTAGCAAATACAAGGGTTTGGAGCGTTTGCAAAAAAGATTTGAAAAAAGATTGAAAAAGGTATTGACAAGTATGTGCAGGTATGGTATCATGTAATCAATCAAGAGGGAGTAAACCCAAATGAGGTTGGCGAAACAAACGCCAAAAAAAGTCAAAACTTTTTTAAAAAAAGTATTGACAGATACCGAAAAGTATGGTATCATTAAATCACGGTAAGGGTGACAGCCAAAACCGTTGAACCTTGAAAATTGAATAGCCCTGACACACGGGGACAAAAAAATGGCAGTGTGCACGCGGCAACGGTGGGCGTTGTCCATACCAACAAATGCAACTTGTTGGATGACCTGTAGCATAGAGGCTACAGGGGTAGCCGGGACAACCAACCCGGCGGCGGTGGTCACACCAAAACCAAAACCAAAACCAAAACCAAAACCAGAATAAAAAAAAACAGGAGGGGAAAAACAATGAAAACAGTACAAATAGACAATGTGTATACTTTGCAGGCGGTACTGGATGCAGCCTCGCTTTTCGCGGAATCCTGCTACCATGTGCGTATAGGCCGCTACGGTTTTGCACACGACGTAGGAACGCGTGTTACTTTTGTGCCTTGTGAGGGCAACGAAACCCCTACAGGTTGGAGCACCTTGGAGCATGATTTTTCTGAGATGTGCTCTTTTGTCCGTCGCTTGTGGGATATTTACCACTAAGGAGCGATTGGCAAAATGGTTTTGGTTTTGGTGTGGGCATCCACAGATAAAAAATAGGAGGAAAAAACAATGAAAAAAAGAATCGCAAAAAAACACGCCAAACAGATTTTGTTTGGCAACGGGGAGCTCCGCTATTCGCGCCCCGAGTTTTTCAACCTCGATGCCGATACAGGGCGTGCGGTGTATCGCTACACGCTCAACGCACCGTATCGGGTGCGCATGGAGTTGACAAAACTCCAACAATGGCCGTGCCATTGGGACAATATAGCGTGGTTGTACGTCGCGGAAGATGGCGTACTGCACGCGGAAAACCCCTGGTCAAGCCGGTGCGTGTACCGTTGACCCTAGTACCAGTCCATAGCATGCTGTGGACTGGATAGTGGGATCAACTCCACAACAAAAACAGGGTGATGACCTACCATCAAGCCCGGCAGGGCGTAGGAGGGAAATATGAAATTTTACGTTTACGAGTACAAAAACGTTTGCGACGAAATTAGGTATCAGGTTGTGGCTTATAATGCGTGCACCGAACTATATTGGTGCCCTGCCTCTGAGAGGGAACGGCGCGTTACCGGGAAGAACGCGTTTTTCGCCCGACACCCTAGCCGCATCAATAGCGACTATTGTTGCAAAACAAAAAGTGAGGCTGAACGCCGCGCGGCAATCCTAAACAACGACGATTGACGTTGCCAAACTCGACACGGCGAGTATAAAAAGGCCTTAGGCCGTGAGCGTTGCAACCGTCAATTGTGGCGGTTGCAGGTGGCGAAACATACAGCCAAAACACCAAAACAGGAGGAAAACAAATGGAACGTGTTGTAAAATTTGGCACAACGGAAATTTTGGAAAGCGATGTTGCAACGATGTACAAAGAAGGAAAGTATGTTTGCAACTATGGCGGCATTTATCAAATTTTCTACAGCCCTGCCTCAAAACAATATTACGGGCGAAAGGTCATCCATCACAAGGGGTATGCAGGGCGTGGCAGGTATTACGCTCACACGGCAGAACAGGTCAACCGGGTAATGGGTGAAGACATTTTGGCGATTTGAAAAGCGACAAGCATACAGCTACAACATTTAGGAGGGCAAAAAAATGCTAACAAATAGCAAATTGCAGCATTGTTTTAAGTTGCAAAGCAAAATCACGGTTTACGTGCCATCTACAACGGGGATAAACAAAGAGATTGACAATACAAAATTTGTCAATCAAACGGCAACTTTGTTGTCCGAAAAGTTCGGAGGCGCAACCTCTACGCCTGCTTTGGGCTACTGGGTTTCGCCGACTGCCGGGCTTGTGAAGGAAAACACAACACTTGTCTTTGCTTACGCAAGCGAAAGTGCGCTTGCCGAAAGCCTTGACAGTGTAGTTGCATATTGCCAAAATCTCAAAAGTGAACTTGCGCAAGATGCTATTGCGCTAGAGTTGAACGGTGAAATGTACTTTATCTAAAAAATACAGGGGGATTGCAACATGACATATTTTGCAAACATCAAAACCTTGGAGGAACTCAAAAAAGCATACAAGAAGCTTGTTTTTGAGCTCCATCCAGACGTTTCCGGGCGTGACACGGAAAAAGCTTTCCAGCAGATGCAAAACGAATATGACAACGTTTTTGCCCGCGTGAAAAACATACACCAAAATAGCGAAGGCGAAACATACACCAAGGAAAACAACGAAATGCCGGACGTTTTCAAAGACTTGGTGGCGCAACTTGCAACCATGAATGGCGTTGATGTTGAAATTATCGGAACTTTCGTATGGTTGAGCGGTCAAACTTTGATGCACAAAGACCGCATCAAGGCTTTGGGTTTCAGGTGGTCAAGCAACAAAAAGATGTGGTACAAAGCCCCTGAAAATTACAGAAAAACATCACGAAAAAAGTATGAAATTGGTGAATTGCGTGAAATGTTTGGAACGCAAACATACAGCGCAAAGCCGATGCCGGTGCTCACATGATCCTAGCTAGAGCGCATGTAGCATGTCGTGCGCTCTATGGTGGGATTATAACAAACAGAAAACAGGAGGATAACACATGAAAGCTATTAAAATTTTGGAACTATTGGAAACGGATCAGATCGAACTTTTGAAGTCGTTGTTGCATAAGGAATATCAAGAAGAGTTATCAAAAAACAACGGAACTAATAAACTTTTGTCCGTGGTCAAAAAAATGATGAGATCGAAAGAGTGCAAGGAAAGAGGGATTGACGGTTACATACTGCACAATGGTAAATTTTACTTTTCAAACGGATATATGTTGCTTGAAAGTGATTGCGATTTTGGTTTTGAAAAATCAAAATATCAATTCGATATTGATAGGGTTGTAAGAAATTTCGTTGGAGAAGCCGTAGAAGTTGACATGAAAGCATTGAATATTGCTATAGCAAAAGGCAAGATGGAAGCAAAAGAAACAAAAAGCAAGCACAAAAGAATCATACGTTTTAGTGTTGATGATAAAATTTACTTTGATGCAGAAAGATTGAAAATGATGATCGAAGCCACAGGAAGCAACAAAGTCACGTTTGATGACCCTCTTCATCCGGCGTACATTGGAGACAGAAAAGGAAACGTTTTGCTTCCCATAAGGATTAGATGATACAACAAAATTGATCCCAGTTAAGGCACACGACAAAAACCGCGTGCCTTGTAGTGGGATTAACCACGCATAACATAAAGCAATTTTCAAAAGAAACGAGGAATACAAAAATGCGTAGGATTAAAAAAATGAAACTCGGTGGATGTTCAAGCATGGACGAAATCACAATCAGCACTGTTGAGCTGTACGGAGATTTTGAAACTATGGTTTTTCATGAGCAATCGGACGAACTCGAGGAAAGGCACGACAAAACCGAAGAAGAAGCCTTGAAAACTTTTGATTCATTCGTCCAAAAATATGCAGGAGAATTGCAAAAAGCGTGTTATAATGCAAACTTGAAAAAAGGTCAAAAGTATACTATGGTTTATTGCGATGAATTTGGTTTTCCTGTAGCTCAAAGAATGACATTTGAAAAAATGGAGCTAACAACATATGCGCAATATCATGATGTTGTGCATTTGACTTACAGACCTTACAAGGCGCGGTCAATCTATTCGCAATACCTATATTATAAGTCTTATATGATTTTTGAAGGGTGGCAAACAATGAAAAAAGATGATCACATGGACAAAGTTCACGAGGATTCAAGCATGGTAATGCATCGGTCAAAGTATGGATGCTTTGACAGTCGATATATTGAAGATGCAGAAAAACTTTTCAAAAACCCAGTTATGATTCACAAGGATTATAAGGTTGGGAAAAACGGCAAAGTCTACGCATAACATAAAGGAGAATTGAAAATGAACACATTCAAGGCAACATACACGGCGGTTAATGAATCCATTGCAAAAACGGCAAAACATATGAACAGTTTCGGCGAATACAAAGAAGGGACGGCAACAAACACGCAAAAATATTATGTTGATGAAATTGTAAAATACGCAGAATCTTTCCTTGGCAAAGAAACCGAAATGAGCGCGGAAAAACTGGAAAAAGTGCAATACTACATCGACAAATACAGCGTGAAAATTGCCGAAGCCATAGACAAAGACAACGCAATTCGCTCAAGAGTTCCAAGCATCATGATTGCAGGAGGTTCAAATTTCCCAACACGCGCAAAGGAAAAGCAAGACGCTGCGCATCGTTCGCACTGGGAAAAAACCGCGCATTTGTACAAAACAGACAGGAATAATTACTACTACAACAAAATTCGTCTCTGCCTAACAGACAGCGGAGCAATCAAGAGTGATGATAAGGATGCCGTTCTCAAAATCAAAGAGAAAATCGAACGATTGAGCAAGACAAATGATGCTTTCGGTTATAACAAAACCGAAATCAGAAGGTTGAAGCAAAGGCTTTTGGAGCTTGCGCCCGATGAAGTGAAAGCCGGAAAAGAAATCACTGTGAACGGCATGCCGGCAACGTTTGAAAACATCGTAAGTATCTTTGACGGCGTTGTGCCAACAAAATGTTGTACTGATGAGGAAATATTCTATCTTCCTATGGTTAAAGTGGTGTTTAGCGATGGAAAAAGGAAGTATGCCGGATTCCTAAGCAATCGGGTGTCCAAAGATTGCAAGGAGTTTTACAGTAGCTCAAAAAGCGAATTTGTGCCCTTTACGGACGTTTTGAAATTCAAGCTTGCGATTGCAACGGTAAGAGGAAGTGGAAACAAAGCCATCATCTTTTCAATTTTGCAAGACCTTAATCCAGAATTGCAAAAGCAGAAAGAAGAAAAAACATACAGCAATTTGCAACAAACAGCAAAAATCAACGGCGAAGAAGTGAAAATTGTTGACAACCAAGAATGCATGCAGTTGCAAGTGTTTTTTGATGGAAAACCCGAAGCGGAAACACGGTCAATTATGAAATCGAACGGCTTCAAATGGGCTCCAAGTCAAGGAGCATGGCAACGGTTGAGCAACGAAAACGCGCGGTATGCGTTAAACAAAATTTTGGAAAAATAGAAAGGAGATTGAAAATGATTGAAGTTTCGTATCGTGTTTTTTGCAAAGCAACTAAAGAAAATAATTTTATTGATGTTACAAGCTCTGTAAGAGGGAACTATCCGTATTGGTCTGAATGGTTTTTTAGAAATGGAGAATTGGCAGCCATAGAAAAACCAAACAATTATTCTTTGAGTGAAAAATTGTATAATGAACTTAAAAAACACGAGAAAAAAACTAGCAATTTGCAAAAAAGAACAAGCGGAAAATAATGAAACACAAGTTTTCGGATCTTGCCAAAACCGAGAAAGGAGAAAAAATGAAAACGAACAAACAACTATGCATACATTGTGGCACTTGGTGGATATCAAACACGAAAGCCGAAAACGGATCAACATACAAATGCCCACGGTGCAACAAGAACAGGGCAAGAGTGTTTCCTCGTGATCCATACAGCCTTTTTGAAAGGCTTGATAAAAAAAGAAATTCAAGCAATGTGTAAAAAACACTTGCTATATTAACGCGCTTATGCTATCATATAGAATAGAAAGGGGATGGCGAAATGGTCAACATGTTTGTGAAAAGTCTGCAAGCAAAAAATCGCAGCGAAAGCACCGTATCAATGTATCAACGAGAGGTAGAAAGTTTCCGCAATTGGTGCAAAACAACAAACAGCGAAACTGATTATGCCTTGATTGGCATACGCCAACTGAATGAATATGTTGACCATTTATGCGAAATGGGGAACTCACCTGCAACAAGATGCCAAAAAATCAGCGCGTTAAAAACGTTTTGGCGTTGGATGTATCAAAATGAATTAGTTGATACTAATGTTGCGGAAAAGTTGGAAAAACCAACCATAGAAAAGAAAACCGTAAAAACCCTTAGCATCGATGAAGTTTCTTTGGCAAAAGCAGAATGCTTTGAAAAGAAATCAGGGCAACACAAAGCACCGAATTTCAGAAATCGGCTCATATTTCAGCTTTTCCTTAATTGCGGTCTTAGAAGGGCTGAAATGGTCAATTTAAGGCTTTCGGACATAGACTTTATAGAAAGGCGGTTGTTGATCCACGGAAAGGGAAACAAACAAAGATATGCTTATTTCAACCAAACAACGGACGAACTTTTGAAAGCGTACCTTTCGATTCATCGGCAAAAGATGGATGGCGCAGCAAACAGCAATTATGTTTTTGTTAGTAACAAACAGCAAAAATTGGACAACTCCACCATCAACAAAGCTATCAATGAAATATTTGAAAGCAGCGGACTGAAAGCAAAAGGCTACACGGTGCACACCTTGCGCAAAACCTGCGCCACGCTTCTTTACAACAACGGCGCAGACGTTAGCGTTATAAAGGATGTACTGGGTCACAGCAGACTAGAAACCACGTTCATCTATTTATCGATTGGCGAAGAACAAAAAAGAACCGCTACTGCAAATATGGAATTTTAACAGAAGGAGAAAAGAAAATGAAAAACACATGCGAAACTTGTACCCACAACAACAAAACAGTCGACCAGTACCCATGTTCTCACTGTTGTAATCAGTACGTAAGTCAATATGAACCGAAAAAAGAAAGCGAGGATAAAAACAAATGAAGAACAGAGTGCGAGAAGAAAAGTTTGGGAAATTTAACGATAAAATAAATTCGCTTGAAAAACATCCAAGATATGGCTTTTTGAGGAAATACGCCGATGATGCGATCAGGTACTATGACAATTTTGGGACTCCAATCCTGCAAATAAAAGCAGAAGATTTTGTGAATAGAATCATCGCCTTCGACGAAAAATATATTAGCGATTGGCTGGATGGGAAAAACAAATTAGAATGGTAGATTGGAAAAAATAATAATTGATCTTAACGAAGCCTTACAAGAGATGAAAAGAGAGGACGGAGCGAGCAAATGAAAAAATCTGATTTGAAGACAGGCATGGTGGTTGAAAACAGGAATGGGGAACGGTACATGGTAATCGTTGGGAATTTTCAAACGACCATCTGCGATAAACAAGATGTTGCTTTTGTTGGTGGAAATGGGTTTGATATAGCTAGTAATTACGACGACGAGCTGGGGTGTGTTGAGTTTAAAGAGCTCGATATCGTCAAGATCTACAGACCAAGAGTGCGCCCTTTTGGACATATGCTTTGGGACAGAGATGCTAAATTGCTATGGGAACGCAAGGACAAAAAGCAGCCCACGCCGCGTGATATTGAGGTGATGCGTGCGATGTACTTTGTGTTTGGGCACAGTTTCTTTGCCTGTGACAAAAACGGAGAACAGTTCGGGTATGACCAAAAGCCTAAAAAAGGGTATGCAAATGTGTGGGGGGTTGGGGACTACGGTACAACCACAATCAGTGTTCCGTCGAACCGAAGGCTCTCCCACATCTCATGGGAAGATGACGAACCCTATGAATTCAACCCCGACATATGAAAGGACGGTAAGTAATGAAAAAATCTGACTTGAGGACAGGCATGGTTGTTGAGCTTAGGAATGGGAAACGATTCATGGTAGTTGTTGGTGATTTTGAAACATACAACAACGGCAATTACGAGATCATCTTTGTTGGTGTAAATGGGTTTGCCGTAGCTGGTGATTATGACAACGATCTAAAAAGTAATATATTTGATGATTCGGAGTTCGATGTTGTAAAGGTTTTTCGCCCAAAGGCTAGAGAATTCGCCTACATGATTCACGACAAAAACGCAACGTTGCTGTGGGAACGGGGACAAAATGTGAAAAAGAAACCCACTCTACGCGATATTGAGATTATGCGTGCGATACACTTGCTCTACGGATCGCTATTTTTTGCATGCGAAAAGAACGGAATGATGTTTGGATACGACCAAAAACCAGTGAAAAATGAAGAAACTTGGGTATTGCCTACAATCGAAAGATTTCCTATAATGATCCCAAACGATAGAGCACTTTCCCACATCTCATGGGAAGATGAAGAACCCTATGAATTTAACCCCGACATGTGAAAGGAGGATTAGAAAATGGCGTTTGAGATGTTGGCAATGATTGGCTCTTTGGTGGTAATCGCGGTTAGTTTGTTTGGTTTGGGCTACAACGTTGGGAAAAGTGGGGCATACCGGGAATGCGCGGAAATGAGAAGAAGGAGGGGCGAAAAATGGTAGGTGGGTTATTCACGTTCAAAGTCATTAAGAACAGCTCGTTGTATAATAATTATTTTAGAGCACATAAAGAAAGGGTAAAGCTCCACTCTCATGCGATGAAATTCTTTGAGGAAACTGGTTTGACCAGTGAGCTTAGGTACTATTCTAGTGATTTTTTAGGTGTGGAGCTAACTCCCGAAGAAGTTATCCAGTATAAAAAACAATTGAGAAAAGGTGTGGATAAAAACGGACTGTATACCTTTAAGAAAAATTCGCCCATGAGCAAAAAATGGCAAGAGGATGTTGTGAGTAAAGTGAACATAGAATCATTGCGGTGTAATGATTTTTGGGCGTTTGGGTTTTTCAGGGGCACAGCTTCCTACAACCTATGGCATTACAAAGAGGATTTGTACGGCATAATAAGCGGAGCAGATATTTCTTTGAGTAATAATGTAACACAAATAAAAGCGTCTGAATACTACGGCGTGGTAGAAAGAATACAGGAGGATTCAAAATGAAAGACTATACTGTAACGGAAGCCAAAGACCTCATCGCTAGGTATTTTAAGGATGTTCTTAATGGCAAACGCAGGGGAAATCCCATACTAGGAGACCTGAATTGCGGCGATTACGATTGTGATAAATGTTTGCTAAATCGTGGGATCAAAGAAAGTTGTGAGGAATCCTATTTTGACAACGAAGTGCTTGCGAAAGTTGAAAAGTTTTTAGGAACAAAAGAGGTTGACTGGTCAAAAGTCGCGGTTGATACGCCTATTTACGTTAAAAACGATGGTGACCAAAAGTGGACACCAAGACACTTTGCAGCGTATGAGAATGGTAACATTTTGGCATGGAGACTTGGTTGGACAAGTTTCACGAAGATGGAAAGAGATAAGACGACAACAGTATGGAAGTTTGCCAAACTAAAGGAGGATTTAAACAAATGAACGATAAAACAAGGAGTGTTATGTTTAGCAGCACCACAGACGATTGGGCAACACCGTTAGATTTTTTTAAAAAACTAGATAGTGAATTTAGATTTACTCTAGATGCTTGCGCAAGCGATAAAAATGCCAAGTGTAAAAAATTTTTTACTAAAGAGCAAGACGGGTTAAAACAACCGTGGGAGGGCGTTGTTTTCTGTAACCCACCTTACGGACGATGCGTGATCAACAAATGGGTGTTGAAAGCTTGCGAAGAGAGTGCAAAAGGAGTTGTCGTAGTAATGCTTTTACCTGCGAGAACTGATACTAAATGGTTTCACGATTTAATTTATGGTAAATTTGAGGTTCGTTTTGTGAAGGGTCGGTTGAAATTTGGAGGTGGTAAAAACTCAGCACCGTTCCCATCTATGGTGGTCGTGTTTGGAAATAGCATAAAGGAGGATTTAAACAGATGATTCTATATTTTTTAACAGCTATACTGAAAGAAAACGGTTTCAGCATCCCGAAGCACTGTGAAAAGGGCGCAGTGTTGCTATTCGTGTTGGACGTGGTTGTTATAATGTGCGTGTTGGCAAGATTGGCAATTATCTGAATAGTAGAAAGGGGCGCATGCAAATGACAATTGAGCAGGCAATTGCGAATGCGGAAGAACGAGCAACGAACTCAACAGGGAAAGATGCTACAGAGCAGTTTCAAATTGCAGGATGGTTGAGAATAGCCCAACAACATTTAGAGAGTAAAGAGAACTAAAAAATAGGAGGGCTCATCATGGAAATAATCAAAACACACACTGGAAAAATCTACGTGGACAGGGAAAGAAAGTTGGAGTTTTTGACCGTTGGCGACTACGGAAAAGAAAACAACATCAAAGCCGACTTCCTCGGATATACTAAGGAAATAAACGGAGTTGCAAACACCAAAGTAGACCTTTCGGAAAAATGGGTTGCGACAATAAGCACGCAACACGGTTGCCCTATGAGTTGCACATTCTGTGATGTGCCAAAATTCGGCTTTCACGGCAATGTTTCTGTTAATAATTTAGCTTATCAAGTGCGAACTATTTTGATGAACGAGGATGTGAAGAGGACGGAACGGTTCAACCTTCACTTTGCGCGAATGGGCGAACCTACACTTAACCCTAGTGTTTTGTTTTTCGCTGAACAAATGTTGCAAGATTTGGTAGAATATGAAATTGAAGTAGGAGAAGTCCACCCTGTAATATCGACAATGATGCCTTTAGCACCACTCGATAACCTTATAAACTTTCTTCAACAATGGTGCAGGATCAAAAACGAAGCATATGAAGGTAATGCAGGGCTGCAATTTAGCATCAACAGCACAGACGATGCGCAACGAAACGCACAATTTAACGGTAAATCTTTGAATTTGCAAAAAATCGCAGCAATCGCTTCCGACCTTCCAATGCCAATAGGACGGAAGTACACATTGAATTTTGCCGTCACAAAAGATACGATATTGGATGCGGATGTCCTAACCTCGCTTTTTGACCCGAAAAAGTTCATTGTAAAACTAACGCCTATCCACGAAACAAGCAACGCGATGCAAAACGGTTATGATGTTGGTGAATCTTACAATAGTTACAGCGTTTACGAATCGTTCGAAAAGCCATTGCTGGAAAAAGGGTGGGATGTAATTGTGTTTGTCCCATCAAAGGAAGAAGATGCAGACAGAATCACATGTGGAAATGCTTTGATATCCGCAAAGAACAAGTGAAATGGAAAGGATGTTTTGAAATGACAACGCTAATTGAAAAATGGTTAGAGGATAAAAGAATTTTTAGTTTCGATAGTTTCGTATCATTGTTTGAAATGCACGGTTTACTATGGAGCAACACTCTCGTGAGAAGAAAGCACGACGGTAAAATGTGGGAAATGTGTTATTGCAATGTGGAATATAACGTGTGTACAAGAAAACATACAGTGGTGGTGTCTTGTGCCGGTGAGGATATCCCACTAGTGATACGAGAAGCAGACAAGGAGCTGTACGATTTTATTAGCTACTCGATCTTGCCCACACTATGACCTACGCCAAATTATAAGGAAAAAAAGGAAAGAAGAAAGGAAAAATAAAAAATGAGCAAAAAAACAATGGTCATCAAAAACATGGTAATCCAAAACTTCAAAGGGGTTGAAAGTTTAACGTTAGACTTTGGGGGAAGCGTGACCGAGGTAAAAGGTTCTAACGAAACAGGTAAAAGCACGCTGTACGATGCGTTTTGTTACTGCTTGAACGGTAAAAACAGCCACGGAGAAACAAGTTTCGGGATCAAGCCAAATTTCACAAGCGAAATGGTTTCACCAAGCGTTACCGTTGAATGTGAAATTGATGGAAAGCCTGTTAGTTTCCAACGCGTGTATGCTGCAAAGTTTGCAAAAGACAAAACTTTCAAAAAATACCAAACCGAATGCAACATTAACGGATTGCCGGTTACTGTTCGTGATTTTGACAAATACATTGTTGACAACATCGCGGAAACGGAAGTTTTCAAACTGGTTACGAACCCGAAATATTTCACGGAACAAATCACGCTTTCCAAAGGCGAAACGGTCACTATGCGCCAACGAAATCTTTTGTATTCAATCGTAGAGATGAAAAGTGATTTAGAAGTCGTGAGGGAAACACCAAAATTCCAAGAGCTTGAAGATCAGCTCGCGCGTTATTCGGACATTTCCGAATATAAAAAATTCGTAAAAACAACCATTTCAAAAACCAATGCAGAAGTGAACGACTTCCCCGTTCGAATCAATCAGCAATCCAAAAACTTTGTGCCGGTCGATTTTACGCAAGCGGAAGTATCGCAAAACGCAAAAGAGATGCAGAGCAAGAAGGAAACCCTTGAAAACGAATTGCGGTTATTGCGAGAACAAATGCAATCAACTCAATTTGAAAAACAAATCGAATCAAAAAAACAAGAGCTTCGACAGTTGGAAGCAGAACAGGTTGCGCTTGAAAACAAAAAGAAGGATGAGCACAGAAAGAACGTGGAACAGCAAACAGAATCGCTAAGGTTGGAACGCGATTCGTTGATCAAGAAGCAACACGAAGAAGACATGGCGCACAAAGAAAAACTCACCGACTTGAATTATAAAATCGCGTTGGGAAAAAAAGAAATTGAAGGACTGAATGTCATTGTTGATTCCCTCCGTGAAAAGTACAAAACCGTTAGCACTCAAAACAAAACACTTTCCGCATGCCCGACCTGCAAAAGAGATTATCCCGAAAGCGAAGTCGAAGCGTTCAACTTGAAATTTCAATATGAAAAATTAGCGCAATTGGAAAAACTCAAAGCAGAAGCGAACGATAAAAAGGCAAAAATCAAAGAAAAAGAAGTTGATCTTGAAGAAAACGAAAAAAAACTCCATTCTTTGAAAATGACAAACCTGCTTCCGAAAATACAGGAAATCGAGCAAAAAATAAAGGATGCTTACAATTCCGTTCCGATTGAAACAAGAAATGAAAAATACGGTTTGAAAAAGAATGAATTGTTGCTTGAAATTGACGAATTAAAGGCGCAATCAATCGGCGCAAAGGGAAAGCTTGATTGTGAAATTCAAGCCCTTAAAACGCAAATTTCAGCCATTGAAGAGCAAGAGCGGAAAACACACGAGCAACAACAAACGTTGAACCAAAACGCACAATGCCAAGAACTCATCAACGAACTGGAAGCGGAAAGAAACGAAAAGCAAAGAAATCTTGATTATCTTCAAAAAATGCTTGATTTGGCTGATGACTTCATCAAAACAAAGTGCATGTTAGCAACCAACGCGGTAAACGCCATGTTCAAGCAAACAAAATGGAAACTTTTCTCATTTACACAGGATGGCGCGATTGTTGAAATTTGCACACCTGTATTCAACGGCACAGAATACAAAGACTTGTCTGCAAGCACGAAAATCATTTGCGGTTTGGATATCATTGCAGGTTTCCAAAGCAAATACAATTTGTCTTTGCCTATCTTCATCGATGAAAAAGAGACAGTTAAGGAATCCTTGTCTATTGACTGCCAGCACGTAACTCTTGAAGCCGTTGAGCAAAAATGCGAAAAATGCGGAGGTGAAACAGGGAGAAAACAAGAAAACGGTTTTTGGAAATGCAAAAATTGCGGTAATGAATTCAAAAAAACTATGTCGATTAAGAAAGTGGGGTAAACTTCATGAAAAAGATTATGTTTGCATTAACCTTGGTTGCTTGTTTGTTTTTCTCAATCGCTTGCGTGTCTGCTTCCGAATCAACAGGGGAACAACTTTGCATTGACACTCTAAGCAAAATAACCGAACAACTTGTTGGAAGCGATCACTTTATTATGTGCGGCGATGTTTACGGTCTTGGGTACAAAGGCGATGAATCTTACATATACAGTTTTTCGTACAAGTCAAAGGACATCTTCGGCGAATATTCGCAAAGCAAATTCGTTGAAATTTCTCGCGCAGGGGATTCAATAATCCTAGCATCTGAATCAGACGAATATTTCACAGGGTTTGAAAAAACTTTTGTTTCACGTGAAATTTTTGACTTGGGAGACTTAGAAATTATTCGTTACGATGGGGAAAAAATTGCAGAAGGTGTGGGTCTAAAATGGATCAAGGAGTGAATAAAATGAGCAAAGAAATCACAAAAACAGAAAACACAAAACTACAGGTGAAGGATATCGGGCAAGCAGCAATCACTAACATGGCAAGCCAAGTTTCAAGTTTCGCGGAATTGAGCGGAACACCATTGACACCACAGGAAAAAAGCAACGCGGTTAATATGATTATTTCAATTATGAAAACCGTGTCCGAAAAAGAGTTTACCGATCCAAAAACAAAGGTTTCAAGGCCGCTAACAATCAACGATTGTGATGTTGTTGGATGTCAACTTCCGCAACAAATCAAACGCTACGCAAGGCTTGGTCTGTCCATGGCAGAAGGTGAAGTTTTTCTTGATTGCCGAAACAACAAGCACAGCAATCTGATGAACATTTCCTTAAAAAAACAATACCAAGGTGTTAGAAAGGAGCTTATCAAGTTTTGTTCAAAAAAAATCGTTCGTTTCTATTCTGATGTCATTTGCACAGGCGATGTTTTTGAGAAAGAAGTTGACTTTTCAACCGGCTACGAAAGAGTTGTGAAGCACGACAAAAACAAAGACATTGACCGAAACAAACTTGAAAACATCATCGGCGCATATGAAATCGCATACGTAGAGGAAAATGGTCAACTTGTGCAATACGTTGCTGAAATCGACAAAAACAGGATCAACCGCGCTTACAACGCTGCAACGACAAAAAACGTTTGGAATGCAGACACAGCGCGAATGGTTCTAAAAACCGCATCATGGGTGATGTATAACAACGTTTTGAAGCCATACATGGTGATTCCCGAAGACTTGAAAGACGATTGGGAAGAAACAAACGACAAAGAATATGACTTTGAGCAAGAAAAAGTTGTTGCAAGCGAAGAAACCATCGAAAACACATCGAGCGGTGAGCTTGTAGACATTCCTTTTGATGAGGATGGTGTTGTTGTCATTGATTAGGCTACGAATCAAAGAGAAATGCGCCGAACAAGGAATAACCATTTCCGATTTGGCGAGGAAAACAGGGATGCAAAATGAAAACATTCATAAAATTATCAGTGGCAGAAACCCAAACCCAACCATAAAAACCATTTTTAAAATGGCAAACGCACTGAACTGCACTATTGATGAGTTTGTAGAAACAAAAAAGGAGTGATAAAAAACAGTTGACAATGATTACGAAAACAGTTATAATACAGAGGTAAATTGAGCAAGAATTTACGTAAAATAATTGGTATATTGGCTTATGCCTATATATAGCCGTTGCGATAGTGCTTGCTCCACTAATCGCAACGGTTTTTTTAGAAAGGTTGAGAGTATGAGAGAGATTTTATTTAGAGGTTTTTGCGAACATACAAAAAGTTGGATAGTTGGAAGCTATGTAAAAGCAGAACTGCTTACCGTAAAAAGTGAGTACGAACATTTTATTATTGAAATAGCAAGCGATGGAGCGGAATTTGAAGTTTTACCTGAAACAGTAGGACAATACACGGGCTTGAAAGACAAAAACGGAAATAGGATTTTTGAGGGGGATGTTGTTCGGTTTGAAGATTATACAAATTTTGAGGGCGATACAAATGAATTTTTAAATGAAGGAACAGTTGAATATGAACAATTTGGTTTTTATTTTACTAACCGAAGTACAGTTAATATGGAAGATTTTTATA
>CAYJBH010000014.1:0-67145 GCA_964368625.1 uncultured Oscillospiraceae bacterium | reverse complement strand
TGGCTTGAAACGCCGGCCACCTTTAACAAAGCTTCTTCAATTTGCGATGGGAATACATTTACTCCACGGATAATAAGCATATCATCTGAACGCCCGGTTGGCTTATTCATTCTAACATGAGTTCTTCCACAACCGCAGCATTCTTTATTAAGTCCGGAAATAATATCTTTAGTTCTATAGCGAAGTAGCGGTAAAGCCTCTTTTGTTAACGTAGTAAATACCAATTCACCTCTACCATCTGTAGGTTTAAGCGTATCCACATCCAAAACCTCAGGAAGAAAATGGTCTTCAAAAATATGAAGTCCTGCCTGCTCTGTGCACTCACATGCAACACCCGGTCCCATTACTTCGGAAAGTCCGTATATATCATAAGCCTTAATTCTAAGATTCTTCTGAATATTCTGTCGCATTTCCTCAGTCCATGGTTCGGCACCAAGTATGCCAACCTTAAGCTTACTTTGATCAATTAGGCCCTGTTCGTGAAGGGCTTCAGCAAGATAAAGAGCATAGGATGGGGTACAAGCAATTGCAGTAGGCAAAAAGTCTGTAATGGAAAGCATCTGCTTTGCAGTATTACCGCCGGAAAGGGGTATTACGGTTGCACCTAGAGCCTCAGCACCATAATGGAGCCCTAAGCCACCGGTAAAAAGCCCGTATCCATAAGCAACCTGCAGTGTATCAGCATTGCTAAGTCCAACACCGCTTAGGCAACGAGCAATTAATGCTGCCCAGTTGTCAATATCTCCCTGGGTGTATCCAACAACAGTTGGTTTTCCGGTTGTGCCTGAAGATGCATGTATACGAACAACCTCGCTATTAGGAACAGCAAAAAGGCCATAAGGATAATTATCTCTTAAATCATCTTTAGTTGTAAATGGAAGTTTAACAACATCGTTGGCATTTTTAATATCGCCCGGTTCAATGCCCATTTCGTTCATTTTTTTCTTATAAAACGGAACATTATTATAAACCTTTGCAACAAGCTCAACAAGCTTATTGCTCTGAATCTCGTAAAGCTCGTCACGAGACTTAAAATCTATCGAAAAATCAATTGATTTCATTAATCACACATCCTTTCATTGTTGTTAATTCTTACATTCATCATATAACGCTTTAAATTTTTCAACCGAACGCTTAATGTCCTCCATCGGCAAACATAGGGAAAGCCTGAAATATCCGGGGCAACCAAATCCACTACCCGGAACCACTATAATACCGTGTGATATAGCTTTTTTTGCAAACTCGGTATCATCGGCCATTAAAGATTTTGGGAAGAGATAGAAAGTTGCTCTTGGCTTATTACACTCGTAACCAATTTCGGTAAGAGCATTATATAGATAATTGCTACGTTCTCTGTACTCATCGAGATTATTTGAAACACCAATAAATTCACCGGCAAGCTTTTGGAAAATTGAAGGTGAATTAACAAATCCAAGTGTTCTGTTGGCAAAGGCTAACGCTGCACAAAAAACATCCTTTTCAGGCATATCGGGCGATATGGCTAGATATCCGATACGTTCACCCGCTAAGCTTAATGATTTTGAAAAGCTGTCGGCTAAAAAAGCTTTGTTAAAGTGTTTAAATATAGAAGGTAGAATTGTATCATCAAATACTAATGTAGAGTATGGTTCATCTGAAATAACAAAAATATCGGTTTTGTTAATTAACTTTGCAAGTGCTGCAAATTCTTCATCGGTATAAATCTTTCCGCTGGGATTGTTTGGGCTATTAAGTATAATTGCCTTTGTTTTTGGTGTAATAGCTGCAGAAATTTTATTAACATCGATTGTAAAATCTTCACCGCAATCTACCGGCACCATAACTCCGTCAAAGTTATCGATGTAAAAACGGTATTCCATAAAATACGGAGCAACAACAATAACCTCATCACCAGGCGAAAGTATAGTTTTTAGCGCAATGTTAATGGCTCCGGAGGCACCTACTGTCATAACCAAATCTTCTGCGGTAAAGTTTTTCCCATGTTTTGTTGTAAGATAGGCTGCGATCCGCTGTCTTGAATCCGCATGTCCGCTGTTGGGCATATATCCATGAATCCCTTTAGCATCTGCCATTTCACGAAGACGATCGATTAATTCCTGCGGGGGGGGCAGATCTGGATTTCCAAGTGAATAGTCAAAAACGTTCTCGGCACCAAGCTGTGCCTTCATTTTTGCTCCCTCTTCAAACATTTTTCTAACCCAGGAACCACTCTGCATTGAAGTTTTTAATTTTTCGGTAACCATAATCATCCTTTTTGTTATTACTATTACTTTTTCTGTACGGTAAAAAGGTATCTTTCACTTTTTTCGGTTAAGCCTTTAAAACTTTCACCATCAATGCATGATACAACCCTAAAACCGTGTCGCTCGCAAAGAGCGGTTATTTCATCCCTATCAAAATAAAACTCTTTTATTATATCCAGCTGGCTAACCTCACCGGTAAAAAGATTTATCATTGATTCGGTATAACCATCCATAAGGTTATGACTAACAAAACAGCTAACGTTATTATTGCCTTCGATTTCATATTTGAAGGAATGGTTTTTTAGTACTTCATAGTGTTTATAAGGAGTATTCATATCAAACATAAATAAACCTTGTCGATTAAGGAACATTGAAACCCGTTTAAAAACCTTATCAAGCTCTTTAATATTTCCAATGTGGTTCAATGAATCAAAGGTACTGACAACGCAATCAACCGTACCAAAAAGGTCAAGCTCTCTTGCATCCTGACAAAGAAGAAGTATCCCTTTTATTTTTCTCTCATAAATTTTGTTAGAAATTATGCTAAGCATTTCAGGAGAGTTGTCAACCGCTATCATATCGTAACCCGATTCAGCTAACCTTAATGTTAATTCACCTGTGCCACAACAAAGATCAACAACGGTACAGCCATGCATCCTAAAAAAGGATAATCTTCGACGAATAAACTCCGATAAGGTGTCATAATCTGCATCGGTGTTTAATCTATCATAATATTGAGCTAGTACCTTATAGGCCATTAAATATCTTCCTTAACTAAATCCTCAAGTGTTTGTCTACGAACAATTACCCTTGTTTTTCCATCTTCAATAATAACTACCGCAGGCTTCTGTAAACGATTGTAGTTGCTAGCCATGGAGTAATTATAAGCTCCGGTGCAAAGAACTGCAAGGGTGTCACCAACTGATGGTTTTGCGATTAACACATCTTTGCCAAGAAGATCCCCACTTTCACAGCATCGTCCTGCAACTGTACAAATGTAATCAGCAGGGCTACTTGCATGATTAGCTATACGGAAATCATAAACACTTTGATATAGTGCAAAGCGAGGGTTATCCGCCATACCGCCATCGATGGAAACATAAGATCTAACGCCCTCTATTTCTTTAATCCCCCCTACCGTATATAAGGTCATGCAGGTATCACCAACAATAGAGCGACCGGGTTCGATTATTAGCTTAGGTAGTGGAAATTTGTTTTTATCGCAAAAATCTTTTATAGCTTTTGATAATAACTTTATATATTCTTCCTGTGGTTTTGGGCTATCATCACCGGTATATCTTATTCCAAAGCCACCACCGAGATTAAGTTCGGATATTGCATAACCTGTTTTGTCTCGCATCTCATTGGCAAATTCAAGAAGTCTTATTGCTGCCAAGATAAATGGCTCGGTTTCAAAAATCTGCGAACCGATATGGCAATGAACTCCGAGAAGATTTAGATAGGGAGCGGCTACTACATAATTAAAGGCACGATCAGCCTCCCCTCCTGTAAGTGCAAGACCGAATTTAGAATCAAGCTTACCAGTCTGTATATATTCATGTGTATGAGCATCTACCTCAGGCTTAATTCTAAGCATTACATTAATCTTCTTTTTAGCAGCGGCAGACATATCTGCAAGTAGCTCTAACTCTATCATATTATCGGCTACAAAGCAGCCAATATCCTGTTGCATAGCATAGCTGATGTCATCAACAGTTTTATTGTTGCCATGAAAATAGATTTTGGAGGCTTCAAAACCAGACGAGATTGCGGTATACATCTCCCCTATTGAAACTACATCTGACTGTAATCCCATTGGTTTAATAATACGATATATTTCTTTGCAACAAAAGGCTTTTCCTGCATATTGAACAACACCTTCAGGGTAATATTTATCAAAGGCGTCTATAAAAGCATTAATATTTTCTACAAGCTTATTTTTGCTAAACAAAAACAGTGGTGTGCCATATTCTTTAGCAACGGCGGTAACGTCGGCACCGTCGAAATAAAGTCTTCCATCCTTAACTTCAAGATAATTTTCAATCATTTGCGTCTATAAACTCCTTTACATATTCTCTTAATAAATCGTAACCGTCAGATGTTTTTGCATCGGTAAAAACTATATTGCATGAATATTCTGATAAATCAAAACTAATTTCACGTTGCTTTAATGCAAACTCTGTTTTATTTAGTTTACCTGTCTTTGTTACAACACAGATGTAACTCTCACCCGAATCTTCTAAAAAATTCAGCATGGTTAAATCATCAGGCATAATACCTCTTCGGGCATCAATCAACTGTAAATAAATACGTCTGCGATCCTTTAGCTGCGCATATCCCTCACAAAGATTTCCGAATCTTTCCTTCTCTGATGCACTGCGCCTAGCGAACCCATAGCCCGGCAAATCGACAATATACGCAGTTGGAAGTGAAAAAAAGTTAATTGTTATAGTTTTGCCAGGAGTGGAACTTTCCCTTGCTAATGCCTTTTGATAGCACATACGATTAAGAAGCGATGATTTTCCAACGTTGCTTCTACCGCTTAAAACAATCTCAGGTTTCTCCCATTCAGAAAGCTGCTCTATAAGTCCGTATGATCGGCAAAAAGCTGCCTTTGAAAAATATCCTTGTAAACTACTCATTGCGATATTATCGGTCGTGTTGATTCATTAGTGTTAACCGAGATATCGGTAGTAACATTTGCGACCTTCCTTGCATGTTTTTTTGTTTTTATTAAAACTAAATCAAGAACCTGTGCAAGTGTATCAACAGGGAAAAACTCAACTTCTGATTTAATAGATTCATCAACATCATATAAATCGGGTAGGTTGATCTTTGGAATTATAACCTTTTTAACACCCTCTTTATAGGCGGCCATGGTTTTTTCTTTTAGTCCACCTATGGGAAGAACAATTCCGTGAAGAGTTATCTCACCCGTCATTGCAAAAGACGAAGATACAGGATATCCCGAAAGAGCGGATATAAGAGCACTCCCCAGAGTAACGCCAGCAGACGGTCCATCCTTTGGTATAGCTCCCTCAGGGGCATGAATGTGTATATCCGTTTTGGCTAAATTAACCTCATCATAGCCATATTCCTTTGCAACAGTGCGTGCGTAAGTTATGGCAAGCCTTGCAGATTCCTTCATAACATCGCCAAGTGAACCTGTAAGCTCTAGTTTTCCGGTTCCACCTTCTATTACCTGAACCTCAATGGGAAGAATTTCTCCACCGCCAGATGTCCATGCAAGTCCGTTAGAGATTCCCACCTCATTTTTACTATTAAAAAATCCCGGTTTTACACGGCGTGGTCCAAGAAGTTCTCCTACCTGCTTTGCATTTATTGTTATAGATTTCTTTTCTCCGGATGCAATCTTTCGTGCCGATTTTCTAAGCACTTCAGATATAACACGCTGAAGGCTACGAACTCCTGCCTCACGTGAATAGAAGTCAATCAGCTCATAATAAGCAGTATCATTAAATCTTACTTTTCCTTTAAGTCCGGTCTCTTCTAACGCTTTTTTAAACAGATGATTTTTCGCAATATGAAATTTTTCTATTCTTGTGTAGCTTGAAAGTTCAATAACATCCATTCTATCTAGCAACGGCCGTGGGATTCTATCGAGTGAGTTTGCAGTAGTAACAAACAGTACCTTAGATAGATCGAAAGGTATGTCAAGATAATGATCTCTAAATTCTTTATTCTGTTCAGGGTCAAGAGCTTCAAGTAGGGCAGCAGCAGGATCACCTCTAAAATCTGATGCCAACTTATCGATTTCATCTAGAAGAATAAGTGGGTTTTTAGATTTTGCTATATTAACGGCATTAATAATTTTACCGGGCATAGCTCCGATATAGGTTCTGCGATGTCCCCTAATTTCGGCTTCATCCCTAACTCCACCAAGCGACATTCTGGCATATTTTCTGCCCATAGCACGAGCTATAGACTGTGCAATAGAGGTTTTTCCTACTCCGGGAGGCCCAACAAAGCAGAGAATTTGCCCCTTTTGTTCGGGTGCTAGGCTACGAACAGCAAGAATTTCAAGGATACGTTCCTTAACTTTTTTTAGTCCATAATGGTCAGCATTTAAAACATCCTCAGCATTTTTTTGATTCAGGTTGTCTTCTGTTGAAACATTAAATGGTAGATTAACACAGGTATCGAGATATGTTCTAATAACTGCAGCTTCCTGAGAAGATGAAGTCATCCTCATTAGTCTATCTGCTTCTTTTAATAACTTTTCACGAGCCTCATCCGACATGTTTAAGGCGGTTATCTTTTCACGATACTTCTCTGCCTCATCGCGAGTATTCTCATCCTCATCCAGCTCGCTGGTTATTGCTCGCATTTGCTCTCTTAGGTAGTAATCGCGTTGGTTCTTCTCCATCTGATCACTAACCTTGTCGTTAATTTCCTGTTCAATTGAGATAATATTATTCTCGCGTTTAAACAAAGAAATTAGCTTTGTTAACCGATTAACAAGAACTCCTTCATTTAATAAGGCTTGCTTATCGGAAAATTTAAATAAAATACTACTCGGAACAAAATCAGCAAGAAATAACGGATCCTCACTGGTAAATATTGAATATACAACATCCTTGGGTAATCTTGGATTAAGTGTTAAATACTCTTCAAAGGTATCTTTAAGAGAACGAACCAACGCCTCAACTTCTTCGGCTTGGTTTTCACGATGTTTTTTTAATGGAGTGTATTTTATGTTAGCAAGTAGGAATTTTCCGGTTTGATCAATTGTTGAAACCTTAGCACGGAATTTACCCTCTACCAAAATTTTAACAGCGGTTTCATTACCCCGTAAAAGTTGCTTAAGTTCACAGACTACACCATATTGATATAGGTCTTCCTTACCGGGATGTTCTACCTCTAAATCTTTTTGCGTTACTAAAAATATCGGACTGTTATTTTCCATCGCCCATTCTATGGCAGCAATAGAGCGCTCACGCCCTACCTCAAAATGTACAAGATTACCGGGAAAGACAACTAGTCCGCGCAATGCTATCGCCGGAAGCTGCGTAATCTTAGCATTTTTATCAATCTTAATTTTAATGCGTTCAGACAATGTTCACCTCAAGTTAAAATAAAAAACATTATTTTTTATTATATCAAATAACGTTACAAAATGCAATAAAAATATATAATCGTTTCATACTGGAGTGCTCTTATTTAAAACTTAAATAAACACTCAAAAAAATAATCTGTTTCATATTGACAAAAACTAATACCTGTGCTATTATATTAAAGCGTCATGGATGTGGCCCGTTGGTCAAGCGGTCAAGACGGCGGCCTCTCACGCCGCAAACACGAGTTCGATTCTCGTACGGGTCACCACGCATTTAGCGGGCCTTTAGCTCAGTTGGTTAGAGCAACCGGCTCATAACCGGTCGGTCCTGGGTTCAAGTCCCCGAAGGTCCACCAAAAATTCCTGAGCATTATGCTCGGGAATTTTTTTATTTATAGTAAAATTAGTACAATTTATTTATAGAGGTAAACTATGGCAGTATTTAATGTTAAGTTTTTTTCAGACGCTCTTCAACGAAATGTATCTTTCGTAGCTTGCATACCTGTTGAAAATACGGCGGGAGTTCAAAATGGACCCGGGTTAAAAACCCTTTATCTTTTGCATGGTTTACATGGAAATGAATCGGATTGGTTGCAAAAAACTACAGTTGATGAACTTTCAGCGAAACACAAGATTGCAATTATCATGCCTGCCGGTGAAAACAGCTTTTATCTTAATAACCCAAAGCGAATGTCAAATTATAGTGATTTCATAGGCATTGAGCTGGTTGAGTTTACAAGAAGAGCATTTCCCCTATCCTCAGATAGAGACGATACATATATAGGTGGACTATCTATGGGAGGTTATGGCGCAATGCTAAATGGTCTTAAGTTTGCCGATACATTTGGCGGGATTATGGCATTTTCTGCCGCTTTTATTATTGATAAGCTAAAAGCAATATACCCTGGAATGGATCAAATTCTTCCATATGATTTTTGTGTTGACACATTTGGTGATCCTGCTACCCTTGATAATAGTGATGCTGATTATAGAAAGTATGCAGAGGAGCTGATAAACTCCGGTGCAGATCTACCTGATGTTTATATTGCCTGTGGCGTTGACGATTATCTGATAGAGGATAACAGAATGTTTACTAAATACCTGAATGAGATTGGTTATATACACAGATACACAGAGGGCCCGGGCGAACACAACTGGGATTTTTGGAGAGAATATATTATTAAAGCTTTAGACGATATGCTATAAAATAATTTATGCCTACTGTTGAGCAAAATATCTCGGCATTACCAAGAAATTAGAAATATTTCTTATTATTTAAATGGCGAGATAAAACGGATAGTATTGTACCGACCCCCAAAAGTTAGACCCAAAAAACTAACTTTAGGAGGTCGGTATTTTCATGGCAAAATATAGTTATGAATTTAAAAAAGAGATAGTCCAATTGTACATAAGAGGAAAAGAAGGAGTGCTTTTAGTTTGTGATGATACTATTTTTGTGAAAATTAAAGATGAAACTACTGCACTTTTAGCAGAAAGCGAAATCGCAATTCCATACAAAGGGGCCAAAAGAGCATTATATTTTGGATATTGAAAACAGAAAGATTTCACTGGAAGTTGTTCTTGCTTTAGAGAAAACCATTCCTATTCCAAAGCAACGAATAAAGAAAAAGTAAGGATTACTAACCATGAAAAAACTACAGCAAATGAGTTTGTTATGTTAAAAATAAGATAATATCTATGGTAGCTGTACTCATAGCTGTATTTATAGAGATAGCGTTCAGAGGTTTTGAGCTAGAAAGTGTTAACAAGAAAAAATCGAAAATACTCAAGTTACAAAGGTTTAGATAGAGTATAATTTGAAATAACAAGCTATATACAAAAAATGTAGTAACGAGAGTTACTACACTTTTAAGTATAACTTTTTGGGAGGGTTACATCCTTTGTAAAGTGACGGATTCTCTATACCATAAGAGACCGTAAGAGATAATTATTATTCGGCCATTTTATAGCCGGCATCAAATGCGGCAATATTCATAGGAACAAGTTTAGCGGGTAGCATATCCGAAATTATCTGTTTCCAATCCGGACCTTCAAGACCTAAAACCTTAACAAGTGAACCTAGTAACACTATATTTTGTGCACGAATATTTCCTAGTTCCTGGGCTTTATCAGCAGCCTTAATAATCATTAGATTAGTCACCTTGGTTTTAATCTCGTTTAATATATCGCTTGGATACTCTGAAAAACCGCTAAGAACCGTCATAGGTAATATTTCACGGTCGTCGGTTATAACTTTTCCGCCTTTCTTTAAAAAAGGAAGTGCTCTTGCGGTTTCAGATTTTTCAAAGGATATTATTATATCGGCATCGCCCTCGGCAATATTTGGAGAGTAAACCTTTTTGCCATATTTTATCTGGGTTGTTACACTGCCTCCACGCTGGCTCATACCATGTATTTCACTCATTTTAACATCATGCCCCATATTTATAAGGCCAACAGCGAGCAATTTACTTATCAATATTATTCCCTGACCGCCGACACCGACAAGTAATATAGAGTTTGTCATATTAGCCACCGATCCTTTCTATAGCATCAAATTTACAAAGTTCCATGCAAAGACCGCAGCCGGTACATGAGGCTGGATCTTGAACAACAGCTTTACCGTCAACAAAAGCCATAGCAGGACAAGCCATCTTCATGCAAACTTTACAGCCAACACATTTATCCTCTTTTATCTTGCATGAAATGCCGGCGTTCTTTTTTGCAATTTCCTTAATAAGAACACAGGGGCGTTTCGTAATAATAACAAATGGTCCGTTTGCTGTAAGGCCATCTTTTAATGCAGCAGTCATAGCAGTTTGATCTATAGGATCTACAACACGTAGAGATTCATCCTTAATACCTATAGCGCGAACAACCTTTTCAATGTCAATAGCTGGTTTATCTCCACCCATAACATTTTTGTTGTTTGCAGGATTAAGCTGATGTCCCGTCATTGCAGTGATACTATTATCAAGAATAACAGCTATAACGTCAGCTTCTGCAGCAACAATATCAACCAATCCAGTCATTCCGGAGTGGAAAAATGTTGAATCTCCAAGAACACCGATTGGCTTTCGAGCATCGCCCTGTGCCTTAAGAGCCTTCGACATTCCAATTGTCATGCTAAAACCACCCCCCATGCAAAGGCAGGTATCAAGACCGTTAAGTGGTGGAACAGCTCCGAGTGTATAACAACCTATGTCGGCAACCGAAACAAATTTGTTACGCATTTTAGATAATGCATAGTAATATCCACGGTGAGGACATCCGGCGCAAAGAACAGGAGGTCTTGCGGGAATAGCTTCTTCGGTGGCAACAAATTCAACCGCTTCTCCAAGAAGAGATTTGCGTATAATTCTTGCGTTAAGTTCGCCTTCTTTTGTAATTTTACTTTTACCAATGCAGTTTGTAAAACCTAAAGCCCTTACAGCGTTTTCGAGGTAGGGATCGTTTTCTTCAATAACATATAGTGTTTCGTAGGCAGAAGCAAATTCAGAAATAAGCTTGCTTGAAAGTGGGTATGTAAGCCCCAACTTGAGGTAATCGGCAGTGTCTCCAAAAACTTCTTTTGAGTGTTGGTAGCAAATTCCCGAGGTTATAATGCCTATCTTGCTACCATTTTTTTCTACCCTATTTAGAGGCGTAGAGTATCCATACTCTTCTAGCTTAAGTATTTCCTGCTCTCTTCTGGTGTGCAAAACTCTTGAGTTTGCAGGCAATGTTACATTCTTCTTTGGATTAAGAACATACTCTTTAACCGGAACTTCATTTCGCTCAGAAAGCTCAACTAGGGTTTTACTATGGCATATTCGAGTAGTCATTCGTAACATAACAGGGGTATCATGCTTTTCAGAAAGCTCATAGGCAAGAATCGTGAAGTCCTTTGCCTCTTGAGAATCTGATGGCTCTAACATTGCTATTCTTGAATGAGGAGCATAATTTCTGTTGTCCTGCTCATTTTGAGAACTATGACAACCGGGATCATCTGCTGTTACAAAAACAAGTCCACCATTTACACCAACATAGGCAATACTAAATACGGGGTCGGCAGCCACATTCATTCCAACATGTTTAAAAGAACAAAAAGACCTTGCACCACCAAGGCTGGCTCCTACAGCAATCTCAAAAGCAACTTTTTCATTACATGCCCATTGAGAGTATATATCGCTACTGTATTTCTCAGCAATATTTTCGAGAATTTCGGTGCTGGGTGTTCCTGGGTAGGCTGCAGCTACCCGCACGCCTGCCTCGTAGACACCTCTTGCCACCGCCTCATCGCCGGTCATTAACTCCTTTTTCATTCATTGACCCCCTCAACCTTTATTGTTTTAATAACAGGAACAACAACAGGTCGGTCAGAGTAATCAGTTTTTACCTCGGCAATTTCGTCAACAATTTCTATACCGGAAGTAACGCTACCAAATGCTGCATAGCTTCCGTCAAGATGCGGGGCATCATCGTGCATTATAAAAAATTGGCTTCCGGCAGAATCGGGGTGTCCGCTTCTTGCCATACTTATAACACCGCGAAGATGTTTAATTGTATTATCTACACCGTTAGTAGCAAATTCTCCCTTAATGTTATGCCCGGGGCCGCCTGTGCCTGTACCTTCAGGACATCCACCCTGAATCATAAACCCCGGTATAATACGATGAAAACATAGTCCGTTGTAAAACCCATCGTTAGCCAATTTTTCAAAGTTTTCTACAGTTATCGGCGCAACACTTTCGTCTAACGAAAGCGTAATAATTCCGCCGCCTTCCATTTCAATTGTAGCTTTTTTCATTATTTTCTCCTTTTTCTTCTTTATACATGAAAGCCTGTTATCATTAAAAT
Source organism: uncultured Oscillospiraceae bacterium (assembly GCA_964368625.1). Lineage (GTDB taxonomy): Bacteria > Bacillota > Clostridia > Oscillospirales > Ruminococcaceae > CAYJBH01. The sequence continues at coordinate 54,986 of CAYJBH010000014.1, read as the reverse complement.
TAGAAATAATAATAATTAACGAGCAATATCAAAAACAGCTGCAACATCCGATAGTTTATTAATTATATCAATATGTTGTGGACAGTGTCCCTCGCATGCAGCGCAAGAAATACAATCACCGGCAATACCACCACCGTTTGTGGTAAACTTGTAGCCTTCACGAATCTCCTTTTTATCGCCAAACTTGAGATACATATTATATCTTCCAAAGATATCCGGTATATTAATATTTTGAGGACAATCCTCAATGCAATATTTACAGTTAGTACATGGTACATTATCACTAGAGTTAATAATGTCGGCAACGGTATCGATTGCCTTGCTCTCTGCCTCGGTTAAGGGTTTCATGTTATCAAACGTAGCTACATTATCCTTAACCTGTTCAATGGTAGACATTCCACTGAGAATCATCTTAACACCCTCTATATTAGAGCAGTATTTAAAAGCCCAAGAGGCAATGCTTTCTGTTGTTGAAAGACCTTTTAAAACTTTATCAGCTTTTTCGGGAATATCAGCAAGTAGTCCTCCCCTAACCGGCTCCATAACTATTACCGGAATGTTATATTTTCTAGCTAGTTCGTAACACTTACGACTTTCTATAGTTTCACTTTCCCAGTCAAGATAGTTTATCTGCAGCTGGATAAAATCAACATCAGGATGTGCCTCTAATATCGGCTCTAGATTCTTTGCCGAGTCGTGATAAGAAAAACCATAATTTTTAACAAGACCCTGTTTCTTAAGATCTTTAACAAAATCCCAAATTTTAAAATCTGTATATATCTTATTATTTTCAGCTGAAATAGCATGTAATAGATAGTAGTCAAGGTATCCTGCACCTGTTCGCTCCATAGAGGTTTCGAACAGCTTTTTAACGTTGTTAATATCCCCTTTTATCTCCCATGCCGGAAGTTTAGTTGCTAGCTGAAAGCTCTCTCTCGGATGCCTATTCACCAAGGCTTCTTTAACAATTTTTTCAGATTTGCCGTCGATATAATTATATGCTGTATCAAAATAGGTGTAACCACTTTCTAAAAAATAGTCAACCATCTCGATTGTTTTCTGCAAATCTACCTCTTCTCCAACTTTAGGTAGCCTCATAAGCCCAAAGCCAAGTTGACCTTTTACCTCCTGAAATGCCATACCAACCTCCATAAATATAATTTTAATAATTTTATCATAGATTTTTGATATAGTCAACAAAGATATAGTTTGTATATAGGTAGGAAATGAAAAAAGAAAATTTAACAAAACTTATCTTCTTTTTGATAATAATGTTACTACTCGGAGGCCTTGGAGTATTTCTCTCTCCATATATATCTGAGCTAAATAGTTTGGAAGATGCGAATAGATTGATCGAGCCGATACGTGAACTTGGAATTTTGGGTGCTTTTGTATTTACAACAATTCAGATGATGCAGGTAGTTATTTTTGTTATACCCGGAGAAGTTATAGAGGTTATTGCCGGTATTCTTTACGGAACGTTTTTCGGCTTTATATTATGCATGTGTGGAATTGCACTTGGAACTACCATAATCTTCACTCTGGCAAAAAAACTCGGTTTTTCTGCCACGCAAGCACTTTTTAATAATAGTAACAACAAAATTACCAACTTCATTAATAACAAAAACAATCTTACAATAATTATTTTTATTCTCTTTTTTATACCCGGAACTCCAAAAGATATGATTACATACTTCGCTCCGTTTACTTCGGTAACATTAAAGAAATTTCTATTAATAACGCTTATAGCCCGAGTACCCTCTGTTTTGTCATCAACATTTATAGGTGCTCGTTTGCTAGAGGGAGATATTTTTGTTGGAGTTGTATTGTACTCGATAACAGGACTAATAGCATTGGCAGTATATTTATATACAAAATTTAAGGATAAAAAACATAAATATTAACATATTGCAATACCTTTATTGATATAGATAAAATTTTATGATATACTTTTAATGTTATAGCTTAAAAACGATTAAGGACATATTTTTATGGACAGTGATATCATTATTGCACAAAAATCTAAGGTACTTAAAATATCAAAAATTGCAGAAAAACTAAATTTGCCAGCAGAAAGCGTAGTTGACTATGGTAGAAACAAAGCTAAGGTTGACCATAGGCTAATAAAGCAGCTTGATTCTAATCCAAACGGTAAACTTATTTTAGTTACAGCAATAAGTCCCACCCCTGCTGGGGAAGGAAAAACAACAACGAGTGTCGGTCTTGCCGATTCTCTTAGTAAGATTGGTAAAAAAACTGCTGTTGTTCTTAGAGAACCTAGTCTCGGCCCTGTATTTGGATTAAAAGGTGGTGCGGCCGGTGGAGGATATGCACAGGTTGTTCCTATGGAAGATATTAACCTACATTTTACCGGTGATATGCATGCAATATCGGCAGCCAATAATCTTTTGGCTGCAATGATCGACAACCATATTTTTCAAGGTAACGCTCTTTGTATAGATGCCAGGAGGGTTAGCTGGAAGCGTTGTGTTGATATGAATGATCGCCAGCTACGATATATTAATGATGGTCTTGGCGGTAAGGCAAACGGAACCCCGCGTGAGGATGGGTTTGATATTACGGTTGCTAGTGAGGTTATGGCTATATTTTGCCTTGCAACCGATCTTGAAGATCTTAAGCTTCGACTCTCTAATATAGTTATTGGATATAGTTTTGATGGCAAACCAATAACGGCAGGACAGATAAACGCCCATGGAGCCATGGCAGCGTTATTAAAGGATGCATTTGATCCTAATCTTGTTCAAACATTAGAGCATACACCTGCATTTATACATGGTGGCCCTTTTGCTAATATTGCCCATGGTTGCAACAGCGTTATTGCAACAAGATTAGCCTTAAAGTGTGCCGACTATGTTGTTACCGAAGCAGGATTTGGAGCTGATCTTGGTGCTGAAAAATTTATCGATATTAAATGCCGCATTTCCGGACTCTCTCCTGATGCAGTTGTAATTGTTGCAACAGTTAGAGCGTTAAAGCATCATGGCGGATGCCCAAAAGAACAGCTTGGCGATAAGAATTTAGAATATCTAAAAGAGGGTAGCTGCAACCTTGTTAGACATATAGAAAATATGAAGGAGGTTTTTGGTCTTCCTGTCTGTGTTGCAATTAACGCCTTTCCTACCGACGATGTTACCGAACATGAGTTTATTAAAAACCTATGTAAAGAAATTGATGTACCCTGTGAGTTATCAGAAGTATTTGCAAAGGGTGGTGCCGGCGGAACCGCATTGGCTGAGCGAGTTGTTTCTATTGCAAATGGTGGAAAGATAAATTTTAGCTATAATAATGATAAGTCGTTAAAGGATAAAATATTAGCAGTGTGTAAAAAAGTTTATCGGGCCAATGATGTTAGTTTTAGTACTGCTGCAGCTAAAGAGCTTGAAGATTTAAAGGCTAATGGCTATGACAACCTTCCGATTTGTATTGCTAAAACTCAATATAGTTTTAGCGATGATCCATCACTTCTGGGTGCCCCAAATGGATTCACCATGACGGTGAGAAATCTCAGGCTTAGCGCCGGCGCAGGATTTATAGTTGTTATTATGGGAAGCATAATGACAATGCCCGGCCTTCCCAAAATACCGGCGGCCGAAAAAATTGATGTAGACGTTAATGGTGTTATAAAAGGATTATTTTAAACTATTTCCGGGGAAATAAAAAATGCGCGACCCAGATAAGAGGGTTGCGCATTTTTTGCAATACCGTTATTTTATTTTACGTAGTTTGATATTTTGCTTATAATGCTTTCAGTATCTAAACCGTATTCCTTTAAAAGCTCATCGGGTGTACCTGACTGTCCAAATTGATCGTTAACACCAATTTTTAGCATGGTTACATCAGGCATTGAAACTACAATATCTGCAACCGCATCGCCAAGGCCTCCAATAACGCTATGCTCTTCGATAGTAACAACCTTTTTACAGCTCTTTGCATATTTCTCTACGCATTCTCTATCTAATGGCTTAATTGTGTGCATGTTAATTACAGCAGCAGAAATACCTTTTTCTTTAAGTGCAGCAGCAGCATCAACTGCAGATTTAACCATTAAACCATGAGCAAAAATTGCAACATCGCTTCCCTCTTCCATTACGTTAGCTTTTCCAATAATAAAAGGCATATCACCATCAAATATATGGCTGGCGGGACGAGAAAGCCTTAGATATGCAGGCCCGTTGTAGTCTGCTAGTGCAAACACAGCTTTTCTAGCCTCATTTGCATCACAGGGACTAATAACAACCATTCCGGGAATAACTCGCATTAGTGCTACGTCTTCTATAGATTGATGACTTCCACCGTCTTCACCTACAGTAATTCCTGAGTGAGTCATGCAGAGCTTAACATTAAAACCGGGATAAGCAACGCTGTTACGAACCATTTCGTAAGCTCGGCCGGTTCCGAATATAGCAAAGGTGCTGCAGAAAGGAATTAATCCCATAGTGGAAAGACCCGCAGCCATGTCAACCATGTTAGCCTCAGCAATTCCGGCATTAAAAAATCTTTCAGGATATTTTTTAGCAAATCCCATTGTCATGGTTGCATGCGCAAGATCGGAATCAAGAACAACCACCTTATCGTTAACCTCGCCTAGTTCGCAAAGTGCGTCACCATATGCGTTTCTTGTTGCTTTTGTGTTACTCATTTTGCACCTCCTAACTCTGCTATTGCTTTATCTCTATCCTCTGAACTTGGGGCCTTTCCGTGCCAACCTACCTGATTTTCCATAAAGGAAATTCCTTTACCCTTAACCGAGTGGGATACTATGCACTTAGGTTTTCCGGTAACTTCCTTGTCGAGCGCTGCTATAATCTGCTCAATATCGTTACCATCCTCAACTGATATTACCTCAAAGCCGAAAGCAGTGAATTTGTCCTCAATACTTCCTAAAGACATAACTTCATCGTTAGAACCATCGATCTGTAGACCATTGTTATCAACGATTACAGTTAGGTTGTCAAGCTTGTAATGGGCTGCAGCTGTTGCTGCTTCCCAGCAAAGACCTTCCTGAAGCTCGCCATCGCCAAGTAGTGTATAAACATTTACATCACTTTTGTTTGCCTTTGCTCCGATAGCCATGCCAACAGCAATAGATACACCCTGACCAAGTGAGCCGGTAGAGGCATCAACGCCTGGTAATTTTTTAGCATCAGGATGACCCTGTAAAGGGCTGTGTAGCTTACGTAAAGATCCGAACAATTCTTTATCAAAGAACCCTGCTTCGCCAAGAACTGCATATAGTAATGGTGCTGCATGTCCTTTGCTTAAAACAAAGCGGTCACGATTCTCATCCTTAGGGTTTTTAGGATCTACCTTCATTTTATGAAAGTATAGTCCAACCAACGCCTCTACTCCGGAAAGTGAGCCACCGGGATGTCCGCTTTTTGCTGCTGCCGTCATGTTAACGATATCCTTTCGAACGTCGTTACAGACTTCTTTTAATCTTGAAATCTCCATGTTTAACCTCCTTTTATCTACTGTTATTTCTTACTGCAGACGTTCCGTGCTCTAAAAGATATGTTGCCTTTAGGTCTGCAATGTGTAACTTTACCGCAAGCGGATACTGGTCATAAGCCTGGCTAATGGAATAACTTCCCCCCTTAACCGCATCATCGTAGCCGCCCATATGCCATCTTATTGACATAGCCTCTGCAGGACTTAATTTCATAAATCGCTCAATAAGGTATACACTTTTTTCACCATGCCCATAAGGAAACTCATCCTCAATGAAATAGTAAGGAACCTTTTCCCAAGCACCGGTTTGCTCATTTTTTACGTTGCGTGTACTTACTTTATAAAAGTTAGCTTTACAAAGATCATGAAGTAAACCACACACAGCTATGTTTTCATCAGATTCTTTGTCCTGTAGCTCGGTTAAACAGTGATATACATTCAAGCTATGCATAACCAGTCCTGATTCGCATGCTCCATGGTATCTGGTAGAAGCTGGGGCTGTAAAAAAATCTGTTTTTCCTAACCATTCAAAAAAATCATCTGCGCCTTTACGCTTAACCTTTTCGGTGAAAATCTTGGTAAATTCTGCGCTATACTGTCCTACCTCTGCCATAAGCTATACCTCAAAATCAGCAAGGATATCCTTTAATAGTGCAACCTCATCTGCTGTTAATGAAATACCTTTGCCCATCTTAGTATGGTCGGGCGACCAGTCGCGAATGTCGAATTTTGCCTCACGCTCATTCCAACTAACCATGTTAATCTCGCGTTGCCATCCGTTGTTACCCTCCGAAAGCACACCAAGATTCTCGGTAATCTCATACTTAAATTCTGCCATTTTTTTCTCTCCTTTCTATCATTGACTTTAACCTGTCGGTTAATAGCTCGGTAAATGTTTGGGGATTTCCCTTCCCCTCACTTTGTTTCATGCAACAACCTACAAAATATCCAATAGTATTTGTTTTTCCTTCTTTGTAATCTAGAATAACACTTTTGTTTTCATCTAGTACATTAGTTACTATATTGTTTAATATCTCGTTGTTGTTAATCTGCGTTAAGTTTTTATCTTTAACCACTGCAGTAGGATCAACATCACGTATTAGCAATTCCTCTAATACTTTTTTTCCGGCTGTGTTGCTGATTATTTGGTTATCAATAAGTGTAACCATGCTGCTTAGATTTTCCGGAGTAAGTGCTGTTTCGTTAATTGAAATGCTATTTTTTACTAAATAAGCAGCAATGTCGCCTATTATCCAGTTACAAATTTCCTTTGCAACCTTTATATTTGGTTTAACCGCTGCATCGAAAAAAAGTGCACGCTCTTTATCTGATGATATCTGAACCGCATCGGGTATAGGTAATGCAAAATCGTTAATATAGCGCAGAGCCTTTGTTGTAGGAAGTTCGGGTAACTCAGCGTTAATACGATCAATTAAACTTTGAGATACAGTAATTCCGAGAAGATCCGGTTCAGGGAAATAGCGATAGTCGTGTGCATCCTCTTTGCTTCTAAGTAATATGCTAACACCTGCTTCGTCATCCCATCGTCTAGTTTGCTGTTCAATAATCCTACCGGCTTCGAGAAGAGTATTTTGACGCCCAATCTCATATAAAATACACCGATAAACTGCCCCAAAACTATTAACATTTTTCATTTCGCATCGGGTTGTTAGCTCATTAGTACCGATAGGCCGTATCGAAACATTAACATCACATCGAACACTTCCTTCTTGCATCTTTGCGTCACTTATATCGAGATATAACAATAATGTATGTATTGTTTCAAGAAAGGCCTTAGCCTCCTCTGCACTGCGCATATCAGGTTCGCTAACAATCTCAATAAGCGGAACACCGCATCTGTTATAATCGGCAAAGGTTTTATCAACTCCACCCATTTTAACTATTTTACCCGCATCCTCCTCAATATGTATTCTAGTAATGCCTATCAATTTAGTTTTGCCATTTATCATTATATCAAGGCTACCATTTTCGCAAAGCGGAACGTCAAACTGGGATATTTGATATCCTTTAGGTAGGTCTGGATAGAAATAATTCTTCCTATCCTGTTTGGAAAGCTTATTTACTTTACAATTGAGCGCAAGCCCCATTTTAACACATTTTTCCACAACCTTGCTATTTAAACTAGGTAACGTTCCCGGCATACCGGTACATATGGGACAAATGGCCGTATTAACCTCAAGGCCAAACTTATTTTTGCAGCCACAGTATATTTTAGAAGCTGTATTAAGCTCGGCATGAACCTCTAATCCGATAACCGTTTCGTATTTTAACATCAGGTTACCTCCGGTAATTTAAAACCACCAACAAGGGTTTCATATTTTTTTGCAAAGGATAGTAACGAATAATCACTGCCGTGTGCACCGATAAGTTGCATCCCTATCGGCATCCCCTCGTTGGAATAACCGCAAGGAACCGTTATTGCCGGCAATCCGGAAAGGTTAACAGTAACTGTGCAGCTATCTGCAGCATACATCTTTATAGGATCCGTAACCTTTTCGCCTAATTTAAAAGCGGTAAATGGAGAGGTTGGGGTTAATAGTAGGTCGCATTCAGATAAAACCAAATTCATCTCATCGGTAAATTGTCGCTGTAATAGTTTTGCCCTCTTATAATATGCCTCATAGTAACCGCCGGAAAGAACATATGTGCCAAATAATATTCGTCGCTTAACTTCATCACCAAAACCAACACTACGGCTTAATCGATATATATCGTTTAGGTTATCGGTATCTGCTCTAAATCCAAATTTCACGCCGTCGTATCTAGCTAGATTTGAAGATGCTTCGGCCGAAGAAATTATATAATAGGCTGAAAGTGAATGTTTTAAATTTGGAACCGAAACCTCTTTTATTGTTGCACCTTCCTTTTCCAACGCTTTGGCAGCAGCAATAACAAATGATCTTGTTTCTTCTTCTATCCCCTCTTCAAAGTACTCCTTTGGAAGACCTATGATGGATTTATTAATTGGCTTAGAGTCTCTACTTAGTGGTTTTAGTTTAGAGGTTGAATCTAATCTATCATGACCTGCTATGATGTTAAATGTATCTTTAACGTCTTCAACGCTTCGTCCTAACGGGCCTATCTGATCAAGTGAAGACGCAAATGCAACTAAACCATAACGTGATACTGCTCCATACGAAGGTTTAAAACCAACTACTCCACAAAGTGATGCGGGCTGTCTTACAGATCCACCGGTGTCGCTTCCTAACGAAACCATTCCTTCACATGCAGCAACTGCAGCTGCACTTCCTCCAGAGGAGCCACCGGGAACACGGTCTAAATTGAAGGGGTTCTTGGTTTGCTTAAAATAAGAAGTTTCGCAGGAGGAACCCATTGCAAATTCATCCATATTAAGCTTGCCTAGCAGAACGGCGCCGCTATCCTCCATGCGCTGATAAGCTGTTGCGCTGTAAGGAGGTACAAAGTTTTCAAGCATTCTAGAGGCACAGCTTGTTTTTATTCCGTTAGTGCAAATATTGTCCTTAACCGAGTAAGGAATACCGTCAAGTGGTCCAAGGTTGTTTCCACCCGCTCTGCGTTTGTCTGATGCAACTGCTGCATTTATAGCTTTGTCCGCCGTAATGGTAAGGAAGGCATCTATTTTATTATCAATACTGTTAATACGATTTAAACAAGCTTCGGTAAGTTCTTTTGATGTTACCTCTTTACTTTTGAGTAAGTTTTGAGCTTCAAAAGCCGAGAGTTGATACAAGTTATTCTTCATTCACCCTCCCTAATATTTCAACGGGGGAAGTGATATATATCCCAGTTCGTGTTTAGGAACAGCGGCTAAAAAGACATCTCTTTCTAAGGAAGGTGTTATATCGTCTTCACGCAGAATCATTTCTTTAAAGTCATCTACAGGTTTTATATTATCAGAAATATCAGGAAGATGTTCTACCATTGTAAGCATATTATTAAGCTGCACCGAAAAACATTTTATCTGTTCCGGCGCAAGTTCAAGCTGAGATAGCTTGCATAGCTCATTAAAATCTTTATTGTTCATTAATTATCCTGAATTATCTCTAATAGCTGTTCTATAGTAATTACCTCGATTCCAAGGTCCTTAGCCTTTTTCAGCTTACTTCCGGCATCCTCACCACATAAAAGGTAGTTTGTCTTTTTTGATACGCTGCCAATAACCTTACCCCCATGTTTTAGTATTAAGGCCTTAGCATCATCTCTGCTATATCCTTGTAGTGTTCCTGTAATAACAAAACTATGTCCTGCTAATCCCGCAGAAATAACAGCTGACCTATATTCCGAAATAACATTAAATTCTTTTAGCTTTTTAATCGTAGCCCTAACAGATTCTGAAGAAAAATACTCATTAACACTATCAGCAATTATTGGTCCTATGCCGTCTATCTGTGAAATCGTTTCTGAATTAGCGTTAATAATTGAATCAATGTTGTTGAAACGCTCGCAAATGAGTGTTGCTGCTCTTGCTCCTACATTTTTTATGCCAAGGGCAAAAATTAATCTATCAAGGTTTTGAGCTTTAGACTGTTCAATTGCATTAAGAAGATTATCTGCTGATCGCTCGGCAAATCCTTCAAGCTGCAACAGCTGATCTTTTTTTAAGCAGTAGATATCAGAAAAATCACTAACAAAACCAGCTTTAACAAGTTGTTCAACAATAGCTTCTCCAAGGCCATCGATATCCATTGCTACTCTTGAAGCAAAATGAATTATACCTCTAAGTTGCTGTTCAGGACATAGTCTGTTAACGCAACGTAAAGCTACCTCGGTATCGCTATCAACAAGTAAAGAACCGCATGAGGGACAATTAACTGGGAAAATAAATGGTTCAGCGCCATCTTCATGTGATATAACTTTAACGATTTCAGGAATAATATCTCCTGCTTTTCGAACAACAACCGTATCACCTATGCGAATATCCTTCTCTGCTATAAAATCACGGTTATGGAGAGCTGCCCTAGCAACAGAGGTGCCTGCAAGAATTACTGATTGTAGATCAGCAGTGGGAACAATAGCACCCGTTCTGCCTACCGATATGGAGATGTTAACAAGCTTAGTTTCTTTCTCTTCCGGTGGATATTTGAAGGCAGCAGCCCATCTTGGAAATTTTGAAGTGCTTCCGAGTACAGGGCGATCGGCTAAATTTTCCAGTTTTATCACTGCTCCATCAAGATCAAAATCGAAGTTTTGTCGCATGGCGCCTATACTTTTAATAGCCTCAATTGCTTGTTCAATACTTTCTACCGAAAACGAATAGGGTGGTACGCAAAACCCAAGATTTTCTAAATACTCGATAGACTCACTATGGGTACTGACGGGAATTTCGCCCTGTTGAAGGTTAAAAATGAAAATTGAAAGATCTCTTTTAGCGGTAACTTTGCAATCCTTTTGACGTAGGGATCCCGAGGCAGCATTTCGGGGGTTTTTAAAAGGAGTTTCTCCAGCCTCCTCCTGTTCCTTAATAATACGTTCAAAAACTGAGCGAGGCATATATATTTCACCCCTAACGGTAATGTTACATTGCTCTTTAAGTCTCTTAGGTACAGAGTTAACTGTTAAAAGATTTGCAGTAACATTCTCGCCTACTTCGCCATTGCCTCGAGTAAGTCCTTTAACAAAAATACCGTTTTCATAACTTAACGAAACTGATAAACCATCTATTTTAGGTTCAACCACATACCGCCTATTTTCAATCTTTTGAGCTACTCTTCGGTCAAAATCTCTTAACTCATCAAAAGAAAACATATCTTGTAAACTATCCATTCTTACCGAATGAGAAACTTTTTCAAATAGTTCATCTGCAACTCCGCCAATTGTTAAGGTAGGTGAATTTTCATCGTAGAATTCCGGATTCTCTGCTTCTAAACAACGAAGCTCCGACATAAGTCGATCATACTCAAAATCGCTTATGCCGGGGTTATTCAGCTGATAGTATTCATGGTTATGAATTCTTAACCGACTACGCAGTGTATTAATCCTGTTCCTTATATCCAACTATACCTCAAAATTAAACTTTTAAATTAGTATAACATAAAAGGATATAGAAAATCAATACGAAATAATCTTTATAATAATAATCCTCAATTAATATTGTTTTCTACTCTACATTACTAGGTTCAATAAAGTTATCAACCCCCGAGCCACCATAGTAAATTGGTGTTTCCCCAACAACTAAATAATCTGCAATGAGAACATCATTCTGAACATCAACACTAGTTGTATACCCGGGAATAATTGCACTAACGGTTACATTAAAACGCATATAAATACTGTTTTTTGTTTGGTTAATGCCGGCAGTTTCAACATGTGTTATTATATTGCTTTCAACATATGAAGCCGGAATAACAGTAAATTCAAGTCGTGGCCCCTTACCAGCTAAAAGTTGCCAACCGAATATAGTACCAATAGGTATCGAAACGGTTCTTTGTTCCATCTTAGAAAGGCTACCAGCTACAACCTCGGTTAAATTTGCTTTTGCTTCATTTATTAATAGCGTATTTGCCGTTAATGAAACCAGCTCACCGCTATTATCATATTGCGGCAGCAACAGATTATTGTATAGCTGAGGATTGTTGTTTAGCTCTTCGGTTACCGATTCATTAATGGCAAGAACGGCAGTGGTTCTAGATTGATAATCTGCAATGGTAACAATTACCGGCCTTATCTGACGGTCCAGCAAAATAAAAAATATTAGAAGTAATATTAACAGGCCACCGGTTATAATCGATGACTTGATTTTAAGCTTTTTCTTTTTTTTCATAATAAAACAACCTTTATGCAACAAACCGCAAAGCTATTGTTCAGATTAAAACGAGTATTCTAAACCTTAAGTTAGCGTCTTAGTTAATTTTATGCAAAAAAGGCTGTTATTGTGCTTTAATTGGTTAATAAAATAATATATTTAATTAAGAATTTAAAAAAGGCTTGGCAACACGATTAACAAAAAAATCAATAAGTGGGCCCATAAAAAATGCTGTAATTATAGTTCCAATACCAATAATAGCTGTAATTGCAGAAAAAGATGTACCGGTAATAAAGAGGAACAAGGCACCTAGACCAACCGAGATGAGATCACTAATAATTCTACAATATTTAAACTGAATTAGTTTGTATCGATTTGAAAGAATTAAGGAAATTGCATCATAGGCGGAAACACCAAGGTCGGCAACAATGTAAAACGATGAAGCAAAGCAGATAAGTATAATGGCAACAATTAGAAAAACCAGCTGAAATACAAAATCAAGCTCACCAAAAATATTAAATAAAAGGTTATATGAAAAATCAACTGCATAGCCCAGTAAAAACAGGTTTACAAATGTAGCAATACCAATATAATGGCGGTCGGTGAAAAAAGAAAACAATAGCAATAGGGCATTAACAATAGTATACAGCAAACCAAAATCAATGGTGATTATTTCATTTAAGCCACTCATAAATGATTGAAAAGGATCAACGCCCAAAGCGGCCATCTTAAAAATTCCCACCGAAAACCCGCAAACAATTACGCCGAACACCGACATACAAATTCTTTTAACCTTGTTATTCATTTTATTTCCTATCAATTTATCTATTTATTGCGCTATCACTACATAAACCATATATGCAACATATATCGTAACAGATATAAGCCCCTCTCGCCTGCCGGCCGACCTACCTGTAAAGACAAATATGAACATCAATATGGTGGTGAATAACATAAATGAAGTGTGTATTATTGCATCAGAAGCAACGGTTATGGGTGATAACAGCGCTGATGTGCCAAGGATAAACAATATGTTTAATATACAGCTACCAACCGCATTACCCATAGCAAGACCACTCTCGCCCTTTTTAGCTGCCACAATACTTGTAGCAAGCTCGGGCAACGATGTTCCTATAGAAACAATGGTAAGACCGATAACCGTTTCACTTATACCAAAGATCCGTGCAATTTCGGTTGCACTATCAACAACTAAATCACCACCTACAGCAATTGCAGCTATACCAAATATGATAAATAGTACACTCAACCAAACCGGAAGAGGCTTAACAGTTTCTTCATCGTAGTGCTCTTTTTCACTCTTTGCATTATTTACCAAAATAATCATATAAATAGCACAGCCTAAAATAAATGCAAGTGCATCATATCGATTAATACTGCCGTCGATTATAAATATCAACAATGCAACTGAGGCAGCGATAGCAACAGGGAAATCTCTATTAATTAACTTGTTATCTGTTTTCATCGGTCTTATGATGCTACAAATACCGGCAACAATCATAAGGTTAAATATATTTGAACCGGTTACGTTACTTAAAGCAAGGTCATTGCTTCCGGTGAACGAGGCGGTAATACTAACAGCAGCCTCTGGTAGGCTAGTGCCGAGTGAGACGATTGTTAGTCCAATTATAATAGAGGGTATCTTAAATTTTTTGGCTAAGCTACTACTACCATCAACAAATACGTCAGCTCCTTTTACAAGAGCTACAAGCCCTACTAACAATAAAAAATATATCATAATAATCCTCAACAAAAAAGACTTTTACCACTAAAAGCGATAAAAGTCTCGCTACTTACTTTGCATCCGTTTTTTTCAACATAATGTCCGAATACATAACATCAATTTATGATGCAAGCTACTCCCTTTTATTCAAAATAATTATACATTACTACAATAGCATTGTCAACAATAACGGTGAAAACTTATTTTAAAATAACACATTAGAAAAAATACATCTCGTTTATCGCAATAAGCTCATCCTCTAATAACTGTTTCTCCTTGGTAGTTAAAGGTGAAAAAGCAGATTCAACATTATTAACCGCAAAAGAGAAATGCTCAAAGTTTCCTGGAGGGATAAGGATTTGTGCACCCATCACCTGTGTTGCATATTTCATTGCAGCAACAGCTAGCTCATCATTGCCATAAATTGGTTTGCACCAAGATTTTGGGTAAGCTTGCTTTTCTGTATCATCTTTCCAGCTACGATGTATTAATGATTTCATGCCAAGAAAACCTCTGTTGTTTTCTTTAACGCTCTTAATAATATCATTTCCAAACTGTTTACCCATGTTCAGCGCCCAATTTGTTGGAAAAAGTATTGTATCAAAATCATAGTGCTGTAATGCATACATAGCGGCCTCTTCACTATGACAGCTCATACCAATATTTCTAACTATTCCCTTTTCCTTAGCTTTTAAGATTACTTCAAATGCTCCGTTAGGCGCAAATACTTTATCTACATCTTCAATAGTTGTTACGGAATGAAGTTGGTATACATCGAAATAATCGGTATACAACATTTTAAGGGATGTTTCCATATCTTGTTGTGCGCCCTTTGCGTCTCGTTGTGTTGTTTTACAGGCTAGATACACATCCTTGCGAAACTCTTTAAGAGATAGCCCCATTTTTTCCTGAGCATCGTTATATGTCGGAGCAACATCGAAGTAGTTTATGCCCTTATCAATTGCATATTTAACATATTCGTTACTACTATCCTGTTCTACAAACATTGAAACTATACCGGCATATCCAACCCTTGAAACCTCTAATCCTGTTCTACCAAGCATATTTTTTTTCATAAACTAATCCCTTTCTTCAATGATTAAGCGTTAAATTTTTAAAAATTTTTGTGTAAATTTATTATAAAAAACCAATCTAATAAATAGATACAACCCAAGGTATAGTGTTATTACATAAAGAGGGCGCGGCAGAAGCGAGCTAACTATTGTAAGTGGTGTTCCTGCTCCATCCTTAACATAGCAATATTCATAACCATATGATATTTCAACAATACAGCAAATAATAACTAAAGCTATAACAGGGATATAGTTTATATATTTATCTAATTTCTTTGGAGAATAAATGCCTTTTGTCCATAATAGCAAAGAAGAAAAAATCATTAAATAATGGTAAGTGATACTTCTTAAAACTGGAAAAGAAATAAATGAATTAAGATTTAAATGCTGATTCATAAGTAAACCAAGCAAACCACCAATTATCCCAAGAGTGGCACAGCTGGCAAGGCAAATCTGCCTTAAAGTACTGTCCTTCTTCAAAAAAACTGCTAAGGGGAATAAATACCAATAGAGAGAGCAGAGATGTAAAGGAAGGTTAAGGGAAAGTTTTACAGAACCTAATAGAAAAATTTCATACAGCCAGTTTAAAGGATTTAAGAAAAACAAAATAATTGCAATAATTTTTAATGTGGTTTTAGTAAAGTTAACATCCTTCTTGTTATAATAATGCAGAAGGAAAATAATGCTACCTAAAGAAATTATTATTGATATTATATGCGTTCCAGAAAACAAACAGTCACCTCACTCAATATGTTGATAATTATAACATAAAGAAGCAGAAAAAGTCAAATAACTGAAATGATTTTGAATAAAGCAAAGGGTAGCTTTTTTCTAACTACCGCTTTGCTTTTTGTATCTACTAATCGTATTGTTTTGCACAGTTAATCATGGCAAAATACTTTTCGATGGGAATATATTCAGGAACGCTATTGCCGGTTCCAAGAGCATACCCCCCCCTATCTTTAACCCTTTCGAGCATCGCATTGCACCTTTCTTTTATTTCCTGTTCAGATTTTCTTATTACAAAGTCAACATCAATTCCTCCTAGAATTGCAATTTTATCATGCCATCTTTCATAAGAATCCTCAACACAAAGTATATTATCCTCATATGAGTGCTTTGCATCATACTTCATTAGGTTAATAACATCATCCATAGCGATATCAAAATTACCACATGAGTGAAGCAAGGCTGGTTTAGAGTTGCCATGAATAGCATCAACTATTTTTTTGTGCCATGGATAAACAAAACGCCTCATCTGATCTGTTGTTAAAAATGTCTGCGTATTAAATCCCCAATCATCATTAGAAATTAACATTCCTACAGAATCATATTTACCTGCAATCTCATAATACCTTAGTAGCCGTTCACCTACAGCATTAAACAAAGCTTCAACAAGAGATTCATCTTCATATATCATATAACAAAGATTATCGTACCCAACTAGGGCGGTAACATTTTCTAAAACACCACCGGGTCCCATAACCATAACCTTCATACCCTCCGGTAGATGTGGTTTAATCTTATCAAGTTTAGAATAATCAAAACTTTCAGGATCAGGCCATGCAAAGCTATTAAATGTATCCCAAGAATCTATAACGGCATCTTCGTTTAATGAAATGGTATCTTTGTTATTTGCCTTTTTTTCTTCAAATCTAAATTCAGATGCATGGCAGGTCACATAGTCATATCCAGCATTGGCAAAGGCATTTGCTAAATATGCGAGCTGTTCAACAGAGTTAGGCTCGAAAGTTGAAGGTTCTCCGTTCAGCTTAGCGTATAGATCATTGTTCATAAAGAACTCAAATAAAGTTATACGATCTGGAACTTTTCTCTCCAGTACCTTAAGCATATTGTTAAAATTAGGTTGTCTCATATCATTTTCCTTTCAAAATTAGTTACAGATTAGTTCTATACTGTCTAACGGTTATTTACTAAGAGGTTGTAACATTATTTTAACTGAAGAAAACGATTAAAACAATCTCAATTCTTATTTACTTTTTATCAATAATTAATATTTGCTACCTTACTTGGTGGATACCCCTTTACCCTTTTATAAGTTCTGCTAAAACTACTGATGTTTGGATAGTTAAGTTTTTCAGAAACAGCAGTTATAGATATATCCTCATATTTTAATAGTTTATCGGCTTCAGAAATTCTAACGTAATCAACAAAATGCTTGAAATTATACCCTGTATATTCCTTGAAGAGAGCTGAAAAATACTCCTGACTGTATCCTATTTTTGCAGATATATCTTTTAGAGTAATATATTCAGTATAGTTGTTTTCAATGAAATTGCAAGCTTCTATAATTTTAGAGTAATGATTGTGATTATTGTTTGTTTGAAGGTAAAAGCTGTTAACTCTTTGAAGATAGCCAAGGAATTCATAAACGAGGCCTTTTAATATTAGGTTATATCCGTTCTTTTTTAAGGTGTATTCCTCATTCATCTTTGATATAATTCTGACAAGTTCGTCCTTATAAAGAGTTGGTTTGTATATATTGGTATAACCGCTCATCTTAGAAACAAAGAGGTTTAGATATTTTGAAAATGATGAATTATAATTATCAAAATTTAAGCAATTAGGATAAAACAACAAAACCATTATGCTGCATCCAATGTCAGTTATTGAATAGGTAGAGTGCATTTCACCAGGTCTTATAATTAAAATATCATCCTTATTTAAAAGAAATGTTTCATCTCCTACCGTTTGGCTAGCTACTCCATCCATAACATATAGAGCTTCATAATAGTCATGCCAATGATCACCTACCATAGCTTTAGATGAGTTAACATTGTTTATTAAAATTCTAATGGTTAACTCCGAAACCGGAGACATGAATTCCTCTTTATATATCCTCATTAAAAATATCATCCTATTAATATTTAAGAAACAGAACAACATTCAGTTATAAACATCTTTAGCTGAATGTTTTGCTCGCCGATGAAAAATCGCAGCATGTTTTTATGTTCAATTTTATTATTAATTATAGCATAATTCAATATTTTGACAATAGAAAAGAACTAAATCATCATTAAACTATTGACAAATATGAAATATACTTCTATAATATAAATCATTAGTTATTAACCGGAATAGATATTGTGATAAAAAAGAGTTCCATTTTTCGATTTTACTTTTTTAGCTTTAACGATTTTTTCGCTAAGGTGTCTTTGTCACGTAACGGATGATGTTCTAATATCTTAAGATAGAAGTTAGTGCCTACGTTTCTGAAAAGACAGTAGGCACTTTTTATTTTTGTGAAAAGGGAGAGAAAAACAGTATGATTATTGTATTAAAACAAAATCCAAACAAGCAACAGCTTGAGGGTTTAAAGAGTTGGCTTACCGAAAAACAGCTTGATCTTCATGTTATTGAGGGCGAACTAAGTACTATTATAGGACTGGTAGGAGACACAGCTTCGGTTGATATTGAGCTTTTGGAATCAATAGAAATTGTTGAGTCGGTAAAGAGAATACAGGAACCATACAAAAAAGCAAATAGAAAGTTTAATCCATTCGACACGGTTATAACCTTGGATAACGGCACAAAGATAGGTGGCGGAAACTTTGCCATGATGGCCGGACCCTGCTCGGTAGAATCAAGGGAGCAAATTTGTGATGTTGCAAAAGCCGTTAAGGCATCCGGTGCAAATATACTGCGAGGAGGAGCATTTAAGCCAAGAACATCGCCGTATGCTTTTCAGGGTATGGGAGGAGAAGGAATAGATTTGCTGTTAGACGCAAAGGCAGAAACCGGATTGCCAATTATAACCGAAATCATGGATCTTTCTCAGCTTCCTCTTTTTGAGAAGGTTGACATCATACAGGTTGGTGCGCGAAACATGCAAAATTTCACACTGCTTCGTGAACTGGGCAAGGTAAATAAACCTATACTTTTAAAACGAGGCTTATCTAACACGATAGATGAGTTATTGATGAGTGTTGAGTATATTATGGCAAGCGGTAATACATCGGTAATGCTCTGTGAAAGAGGTATACGTACATTTGAAACCGCGACAAGAAACACACTCGACTTATCTGCAATACCGGTATTAAAAACCAAAACTCATCTACCAATAATTGTTGATCCAAGTCATGCAACCGGTTACTATCAATATGTCCCTTCTTTAACACTCGGAGCGGTTGCTACCGGCTGTGATGGATTAATAATTGAGGTTCACAACAATCCTCAAATGGCTCTATGCGACGGCGCACAATCCTTAACACCCGAGAGCTTTAACAAACTTTCTGGCAAGGTTGCTAAACTTAGAAACTTAATGGAAGAATTAAAGGCTTAGGAGTAAATAATGAATAAACTAGAACAGTCAAGAAATAGAATCGATGAAATAGATAGTAAGATTGCAGAGTTATTTAATGAACGTATAAATATTGTTGGCGATGTTGCCAGATATAAGATTGAAAACAAATTGCCGGTATTAAATTCATCGAGAGAGAGAGACATAATAACGAGATTAACTCAAGGAAGAGATGAGACTACTGCTCAGAACATAAAATCATTATACCAAACAGTTTTCGATATTTCTAGATCTTATCAAGAACTGGAAATTATGGGCGACAAAGATTTTGAAAGCAAAATAACCGAGGCACTAAATAGCACAGATAAGTTATTTCCAAAACAGGCAGCAGTTGCCTGTCAAGGCACAGACGGTTCATACTCATCGTCTGCATGTGATAAGATGTTCCCACTGGCAAGTATCATGTTTATGAAGAGTTTTGATGCTGTATTTCGTTCCGTTGAGAGCGGTCTTTGCAGATATGGAATACTACCTATTGAGAACAGCTTGCATGGCTCGGTAACTCAGGTTTACGATTTGATGAAAAAATATAGTTTTCAGATTGTAAAAGGAGTTAAGGTGAAAATTGATCATTGCCTCCTTGTTAAACCTGGCGTTAAACTTGATAATATTAAGGAAATTTATTCTCACCCGCAAGCCTTAGCACAGTGTAGTGAGTTTATAAATGGATTAAAAGGCGTAGAGGTTAAGGAGTGGAATAACACAGCAACTGCAGCAGAGATGGTAGCAAATTCTGATTGTAGTGATATTGCCGCAATAGCAGATACAAGTTGTGCAACCATATATAATCTTGATATAATTGAAAATCATGTTCAAAACCGTGATAATAACTATACTAGATTTATCTGTATTTCTAAAAAGCCTGAAATATATCCCGGTGCTGATAAGATAAGCGTTATGTTTACAGTTCCACATCGCCCAGGTTCGCTCTATAATATTATTACTAAATTCTCTGTTATGGGTGTAAACCTTTCTAAACTTGAAAGCCGTCCAATACCTGAACAGGATTTTGAATTTGTTTTCTATGCTGATTTTGATGCAGATATTGCAGATCCAAACATACAAAAACTTCTTGTTCAGCTAAAACACAGTACCGACACCTTCACCTATCTTGGTAGCTATCGAGAGTCGTAAAGGTTATTGCAGGATCTATATATTTTCACTACTGATTAAGCTTATACAAAATTATTGTACCGTTCCTTTTTAGTAAGTTAAACTAACAAGGAGCGGTACAACATTATTAAAATGAAAAACAATGTTATTAATTTAGGCTACATTATCAAATTGTGAATTGTACAGCTCGGCATAAAAACCTTTGTTAGATAAAAGTTCTTCATGTGTACCTGTTTCAATAACGTCTCCATCTTTCATAACTAGGATTAAGTCGGAATTCTTAATTGTAGAGAGTCTATGTGCAATTACAAATGAGGTTCTATTCTCCATTAACTCATCCATGGCGCTTTGTATCTGTAGTTCTGTTCTCGTATCTATAGAAGATGTTGCTTCATCAAGAATGAGCATAGGTTTATCTGCAATCATAGCTCTTGCGATGGTTATTTGTTGTTTTTGTCCTTGAGACAATTCTAGCTTATCGTCAAGAATAGTATCATAACCGTTTTCAAGTGTTTTAACGAAATGATGAAGCCCTACAGCCTTAGTTGCTCGTGTTAGATCCTCTTCAGAAACACCTTCTGATGCATAAATAAGGTTGTCACGAAGAGTTCCTTCAAAAATCCATGTGTCTTGTAAAACCATACTAAACTTAGAGTGTACGTCTTCACGCTTTACATCTTGAATGGAAACATTATCTATTAATATTTCGCCGGAATTTATCTCATAAAAACGCATTAATAGATTAACCATGGTGGTCTTACCTGCTCCTGTTGGTCCTACAATTGCAATTTTTTGACCTTTTTTAGCCAGTGCACTAAAGTTGTTAATTATAGTTTTATCTTCATCATAACCAAAGCGAACATTTTTAAACTCTACATCTCCCCTAACATTTGTAAGCTGTTTGAGTTTGGTAGACTCATCACTCATTTCAGTCTCATCTAAAAATTCAAAAACTCTTTCAGCAGCAGCCATACCTGATTGTAGGTTTTGCATTGATTGAGCAATCTGTCCAAGAGGTTGGGTAAACAATCTTATATAAATCATAAAAGCTACAATGATGCCAAAGCTTATTATGGAGTTTAATGCTAGTAGGGCGCCAACAATGCAAACACAAACGTAGCCGAAGTTTCCTATAAATGTCATCATTGGCATCATTAAACCGGATAAAGCCTGTGCTTTGAATGAACTTGATTTTAACTCCTTGTTAACAGAATCGAAAATTTCAATTGCAGTTTCCTCGCCATTATATGCTTTAACGACGGTGTGTCCTGCATACATTTCTTCAATATGACCGTTAATCTTTCCTAAATGCTTTTGTTGATCTTTAAAATGTTTTTGGGAGTTTTTCATTACAACTATCATGAAAATAAAACCAATGGCAGTTGAAATGATAGCGGTGAAAGTTAAGGTAACATTTGTTGCAAACATCATTATTACAGAACCCACTAATAGGGTTACAGAGGATATAAATGTTCCCATCGACTGGGAAAGGGTTTGGCCTATAGTATCTACATCATTTGTTACCCTAGATAAAACATCTCCCTTAGAGTTATTAGAAAAATATTTCATAGGTAATCGATTAATTTTGTTTGCTATATCGGTTCGTAAGCTTTTAGCTGTTCGCTGCATTACGGTGGAAATCATTATTCCTTGAGTTATAGAAAGAATATAGCTTATTGCGTAAACAACTCCAAGGAATAAGCCAATATAAAAAATGATATCAAGATTAATCGATCCATTTCCTGTAATGCTAGCTTCTATGCCATCGGTAATAGTATCTGTTAATCTGGTAAGCTGTCCGGGACCAATCAAGGTTAATATCGAGCCAAGCATTGCAAAAATGATGGATATAATCATTAAATTTTTACGCTTTTTAATATATTCCATCATTTTTCTTATGGTTAGCTTTATATTCTTTGCCTTTTCCCCTCCCATCTGCATGCCAGGGCCTCTTTGAGGTTTTTTATCTTTTTGGTTAGATCCAATTTCATAATTATCTTTAGGCATTTTTTAATTCCTCCTCTGAAAGCTGTGATAATGCAATTTGTTTATATATATCGCAGCTTTCAAGCAATTCTTTGTGTTTTCCGATACCTGCTATTTCCCCGTCTTCAAGAACGATTATTTTATCTGCATCCTTGATTGTTCCAATTCGTTGTCCTACTATCAACACTGTAGCGTTGCTGCATTTCTGTTTTAAATTTTCACGTAATATACGGTCGGTTTTATAGTCGAGAGCAGAAAAAGAATCGTCGAAAATAAAGAATTCAGGATTTCGGTAAACAGCTCTTGCAATTGATAACCTTTGCTTTTGACCACCGGAAAAATTTCTTCCGCCCTGTGCAACATATGCGTCATAGCCTTCTTCCAAATTATCAACGAAATCGGTAGCTTTTGCTATGTCAACCGAGCTTATTAAGTGTCCCTTGTCATTTTTTTGTTTGTTATTATCTCCAAATACAACATTTGATTTTACAGTACCGGTAAATAAAATCGAACGCTGTGGCACATATCCTATTAATGAGTTTAGGGATGATTTTGTATATTCTTTTACATTTAATCCATTTACCAATACTTCACCTTCGGTAACATCATAAAATCTGGGTAAAAGATTAATTAAACTGCTTTTACCACACCCGGTAGAACCGATAAAAGCGATGGTTTCACCCAGTTTAGCTGTGAAATTTATGTTTTTTAGCACATAATTATCAGATTGTGGATATTTAAAACTAACGTTTTTATATTCAATTTCACCCTGTTTATAATTCAAGCCTTCTGTTGTATTACCGTTAACAATGCTGTCATTAGTTTGCAAAACCTCGTTAATTCGCTTTGCAGAAACACTAGCCCTCGGAAGTAACATAAATACCATAACTAGCATCATAAATGCCATGATAACCTGCATTGCATACGATGAAAAAACAATCATATCAGAGAATAAAATCATTTGCTCAGGACCTACTGTCTCGTTTATTAATACAGCTCCAACGAGATATATAGCCAATGTAAGGCCACTACTTATCATCTGTATACTGGGCATTAAAAATGACATAGTTCTAGAGGTGAACAGGTTGGTTTGTGTCATCTCGTCGTTTGCTTTTTCAAACTTTTTTGCCTGATAATCTTGTGCATTATAGGCCCTTACCACGCTTAATCCATCTAAACTTTCTTTAGCAACTTTATTTATATTATCCGTTAAGAGCTGAAGCTTTTTAAATTTTGGTATTGCTAATGTAAGGCAGAATAAAACTACAACCATCAAAACTAAAACAGCAACACCGGTAACAATAGTCCAAGATTCGTTTTTATCTGAAATTTTTATTATTGCCCATACTGCGGTTATTGGGGCCTTTATAAGCATCTGCAATCCCATAACAATTAGTAGCTGAACCTGGGTTATGTCGTTTGTTGTTCGTGTAATTAAGCTTGATGTTGAAAAAGAATTAACCTCTCTCATTGAAAATCCCATTACTTTTTTAAACATTTTAGAACGAGTGATAAATGAGAAGTTTGCTGCAATTCCTGAAGCAATTACAGCTACTATGATAGAGAGTAAAAGGCTGCCAATGGCACAAAACATCATATTCAAACCGGCTATATATATGTCACTCATTACACTGCCTTCAGTTTGAATAAGCAAAGTTATTTGAGACATATAGTCTGGTAAAGTTAGATCCAAAAATACCTGAATACATGTTAGTAGTAATACTAATGCCGATAATAGATAATCCCTTACGGATAAATTTCTTAATATCTTAACCATTAAATTCCTCCAAATTAGACGGAACATTTTCGTGTAATATTGATTTTAATTTTTTTAACTTACGAAATAGTGACTCAAGCTCCTCAATCCCGAACTCATCAACAACCTTTTCTATCGATTTATAAAGGTTTGCTTTAAATTCTTCAGATAGCACTATACCTTTCTTGGTAAGCTTTAATATCTTAGATCTTGAGTCATGCTTTGAATTTTCTTTAGTCACTATTCCTCTTGTCTCAAGCTTTTTAATTAATACAGCCATTCTTGCAGAACTAATTTTTAACACCTTGCAGATGTCTGCCGAAGTTACTTCATTTTCTGCTTCACACAAATATTTTATAACGGCAAACCCTCCTACCTCACTCTTATTTACCTCTTCAAATATTTTTTGTGGTCTGTTTTTATGAAATAACTCAATCGCATATATTATGTCTTCATGTTTTGCCATAGGTATACTCCTTAAATTTAAATTAACTAACCCAGTTAGCATTATAACATAGCTAACCCAGTTAGTCAATATTTTTTTTACTTTGTTTATTGTAATAATAAATCATTTTGAATAAAGTTATAAAATAGAGTTTGGCAAAATTATAAGGGCACAGACTGAAAACTAAGATTCATGTCTATGCACTTATATAAAATGGAGCTTGTGATCCGATTCGAACGGACGACCTGCTCATTACGAATGAGCTGCACTGCCAGCTGTGCTACACAAGCATATAAATTTAGATACTAAGAATACGGTATAATTCGCAAAAGCTCATAACGAGATGATCAAACCCGGCTTTGCCGCGTTGCACTGCCAGCTGTGCTACACAAGCATATAAATTTAGATACTAAGAATACGGTATAATTCGCAAAAGCTCATAACGAGATGATCAAACCCGGCTTTGCCGCGTTGCACTGCCAGCTGTGCTACGCAAGCGTGAAATTAATTGATTGGCTAATACGATAATTATTATAACATATTTTTTGTGTTTTTCAAGCACTTTAAAACAAAATAATAATAGAATTATACTCATGAGAAGATGCGAGAGGAGTTATTTATAGAAACTCTTCTCGCATCTTATTTAATATTTTTCGTTCCATTCTAGAAATTTGTACCTGGGTTGTTCCGAGAATTTTTGCAGTTTCACTTTGTGTTTTTCCCTGATAATATCTTAAACGTATTAATGTTCGTTGTTCCTCTGTAATTCGCGACAAAGCCTCTTTAACGGCTAATCTATCTTCAATAACAGATTCTTCATTGTTAACAGGAATATCAATCTCTTTTCCATCGTTATCGCCATCATAAACAGGTGATAATGATAAAGCTGGTTGTGCAGCACAAATTGCCTCTGCAACATGAACTGGGGTTGTTCCGAGCTCTTCAGATAGCTGGCTTACCGAAGGTTCCAATCCAGTTTTAGCAACTATTTCACTGCGTTTCATGTTAATCTTTAACGATAGTTCTTTTAATGAACGACTAACCTTAACGGTGCCTCCATCTCTAAATAATTTTTTTATTTCACCGAGAATTACAGGAACTGCATAGGTAGAAAAACATAGTCCACGTTCTTTATCGAATCTATCATAAGCTTTAATAAGCCCTAATGAACCGGCGGCAAAAAGCTCTTCATATTCTATACCTCTCCCCTTAAATCTACCTGATAGAGAGTGAACAAGTCCGAGATTTGCCTCAATAAAAGCATCTCTATCTTCCTTTAAATCAACCATAACTAAACGCTTTCAATTCGCTTTTTCATCGTAACTCTGGTTCCACGACCGGTTTTTGAGGTTACACGAATTTTATCCATAAAAGTTTCCATTACGCTAAAACCTAGCCCTACTCGCTCATCGCTGTTGCCGGTTGTAAACAGCGGTTGCATAGCAAGCTTTACATCTTCTATCCCTACTCCCCTATCGGCAATAGATATGCGAATAGTGTCCGGCTCGATAATATCCATCGTCATTACAATATTTCCAATTCTATCCGGATACCCATGTACTATACAGTTTGTAACCGCTTCGCTAACTGCGGTTTTTATGTCTATAATCTGTTCTAGTGTTGGGTCTAGCTGTGAGCAGAAAGAACCCGCAACACTTCTTGCAAAAGCTTCGTTACAACTTCTACTTAAGAATGATACTCTAGCACTATTTCTTACCTTCATGATAATAATCCTCCTTTAAATTCTGATGAACCGCTAATACCAGCTAACTGTAATATCTTTTCTACCTGTGATGACACCCCTTCAACTACAAGAGTAGTTCCCGAAGTTTTAAGCATTTTATGGCGCCCGAGAATAAGTCCAATTCCGGATGAATCCATAAAGCCCACCGAAGAAAAATTTAGCACACACTTTTCCGGTGCAGAGCAGATAATTTCGGTATCAATTGTACGACTAATAGTTTTTGAAGTGTGGTGATCAATTTCACCTTTTAAAAAAACCGTTAAAATTTCATTTGCTCTACTAAAAGCAACCTCACACATTTAAACCTCCTAAAACAAAAAAACCTTCCATTAACTGATTCTTAATCAATTACATGGTAAGGTTTTTTATCTAAATAAAAAAGTGAACTATGTCGAAATGGAATAATTATTTTTTACGTCGATTTCTTTTTTCTCTAATCATTATTCCGCAGTATCCTCCAAATGCACCAGATAAGGTTAAAAGAAGAAACTTTATTACGCCGGTTCCGGTAATGCTTGGTAGATCATAAATTAAAGCAATAATAAAGATTAACATAAATGTTATTATGCCAATTACCGCCCCCATTAATAATCCATTTTTGCCAAACAAACCGGAGAAAATTGCCGCACTTACAAATGTGGCAGCAGAAATCGACATCGTTGCGAGTGGGGTGATAAAGGTTTGGGGAACATCTATAGACAATGAAATCATAGAACAGATTGAGAGCATTATCAATAAAATAACAGCAGATCCAACTGCCGAAACCGTTATCGGTATTAAAAGTCCCTCTGAGTGTGATCTTCTTGAGTAGCGATCATTAAACATAAATACCTCCATAAAACGAAGCCTAATTCATTTTATGGAGGTAAAAGATAATTTATGCTATTATTCTGTTATTAGTTTTTCAACTTCGCTAATAGCCCATTTTTTGAAACGAATTTTAATCTTGTCAGCGCCGGTTTCAACAAGAACAGTATCGTCTTTAATGCTAACAACAATGCCTACAATTCCGCCAATGGTTGTAACTGTATCACCAACAATAACGTTTTTGCGCATTTCCTGTGTTGCTTTTTCCTTTTTACGCTGTGGACGAATAAGGATAAAGTACATGGCAACTAAAACCACAACAAAAGGTGCAAACGAGATTATCATCTCGGTCATGCCCATTTCGGTTGTAGCAGTAGCACTGAGTAGTAGTATATTTTCCATCTTAAAACTCCTTTTTACATTTAATTTAAATACGTCTATCAAATTTCTCTACGTTAGCCGCTTTATATTCAGTAAACCTATCTTCAGATATAGCTTCACGTATTTCTGCTAACAGTTTATTATAATACCACAGATTATGTTGGGTTGCAAGCCTTAATCCTAAAATTTCTTTTGCTCTTAGGAGATGTCTTATAAATGCCCTACTGTGATTAGTGCACGCAGGACAACCACAACCCTCTTCAATAGGTCTACTGTCGGTAATGTATTTAGCGTTGTTTAGATTAATAACGCCATCATGGGTGAACAAATGGCCATGTCTTGCATTACGTGATGGCATAACACAATCAAACAAATCTATTCCTCTAGAAACTGCCTCAATAATATTACCCGGAGTACCTACCCCCATTAAATATCTTATCTTATTGTGAGGAAGGAAAGGTGTAACAGTGTCTAAGATATCATACATAACCTCTTTCGGTTCACCTACTGCTAGTCCACCAACTGCAAACCCATCAAAATTCATCTCGGTAAGACGTTTAGCATTTTCTACTCTAAGATCGTTAAAGGTTGCCCCCTGATTAATTCCAAAAAGCATCTGACGCATAGCCGGTTCAACGAGAGAAAAAATCTCTTGGTGGTGTTTCAAGCTTCGTTCGAGCCATCTGAGTGTTCTTGCAGAGGAAGCCTTTACATATTCATACCCTGCGGGATTTTCAACACACTCATCAAATCCCATGGCTATCGTTGCACCAAGATTTTTTTGGATGTTCATGCTTTCTTCCGGACCCATAAAAATTCTTTTGCCAACTACATGAGATGCAAAGGTAACACCGGCTTCGGTTATTTTACGAAGTGATGAAAGTGAAAACACCTGAAAACCGCCGCTGTCTGTAAGGCTAACCCCCTTCCATCCGGTAAACCCTTTTAAACCACCCATGGTAGCAACAACCTCATCCCCGGGGCGAATGTGTAAATGATAGGTGTTAGAGAGCATAACCTGACAATCGATATCGAGAAGATCACCGGCCGATAAACCGCCCTTAATGGCAGCAGAAGTTGCCACATTCATAAAAGCCGGAGTTTTAATTTCTCCGTCCCTGGTAGTTAAGGTTCCTAGCCTAGCCGAACCATCCTTTTTTATAAGATTATACATATATATTTCCTTCTTGAATACTAAATGATAAGCATTGCATCGCCAAAGCTGTAAAACCTGTAACGTTCCTCTATGGCTAGCCGATAGGCTTTATCGATATAATCCTTGCCGGCTAGAGCAGAAACCAACATAAGTAAGGTGCTTTGCGGTAGATGAAAGTTAGTAATAAGGCTATCAACTACATTAAATTTATAGCCAGGAGTAATAAAAATATTAGTGTCGCCACTCCCGGCCTCTATACAACCTCGTTTTTGAAACATGCCTTCCATTGTTCTTGCTGCAGTAGTACCAACAGATACAATTTTTTTATTATTTTTTTTAGTATTGTTAATCAGTTGTGCCGCCTCATCGTTAATCTCATACCATTCACTGTGCATTTTATGGTCTTCAATTTTATCAACCTCAACAGGCTTAAAGGTGCCGACTCCAACATGTAGAGTCACCTCGGCTATGTTAATTCCTTTCTGTCTTGCCAAGTTAAGAAGCCTGTCGGTAAAATGCAAACCTGCTGTAGGCGCTGCTGCAGAGCCAAGGTGTTTAGCATAAACAGTCTGGTAACGATCCTCATCACTTTTTGTGTTTTTAATATATGGTGGAAGAGGTAGCTTTCCGTATCGGTAAAAACAATCGTAAACACTAGCGCTGTTAGAAGAGAACTCAACAATTCTGCTACCATCCTCTAAAACGTTAATAACCTTTGCTAAGAGCTCACCGTTGCCATATTCGACAACAGCGCCTATTCTTAGCTTTTTACCGGGACGAACCATACATTCCCAATGGTCGTTGCCTAAATCCTTTAATAACAGAATCTCAAACTCTTTACCTGTATCAAACCTTCCTAAAAGGCGTGCAGGTAAAACCTTTGAGTTATTTAAAACCAAAAGGTCACCAGTGCATAGATAATCTAAAATATCAGTAAAAATTTTATGCTCTATTGAATTGTTATCCCTATCTAAGACCATCAATCTTGATGAGTCTCGAGGTTCTGCTGCCGTATCAGCAATTAATTCCTGTGGCAGCGTGTAAAAAAAATCTTTAGTTTTCACCTATTACCCTTGCAAAAAATCATGTAATTTGTTATTATATTAAATATTATATATTATTTTTATCTTTTTGGCAACTAAGCCCTTAAAAGCATAAAATATTAGTAGTACTTTTTTGTGAGGTTTTATTATGAGTATCAAAATTGCTGTGGTTGGCGCAACCGGAATGGTAGGTCGTACGTTTTTAAAAGTTCTTGCCGAGTTTAACATTGAAAATGTTGAGTACACCTTGTTTTCTTCTGCTAAAAGCGCGGGAAGTGTTATTGATTTTTTAGGAAGTAAATATACAGTTAAAGAGCTAAACGAAAATAGTTTTGATGAAGGTTTTGATTATGCACTGTTTTCTGCCGGTGGTTCAACAAGTGCGAAATTTGCACCAATTGCTGCTGAAAAAGGTTGTATAGTTATTGATAACAGCTCTCACTGGAGAATGGATAAAGAGGTTCCTCTTGTTGTTCCTCAAGTTAACCCCGATGCTGCTTTTAAACACAAAGGAATAATAGCAAATCCAAATTGCTCAACAATTCAAGCTATGCTACCATTGAGTGTGCTACATCGTGAATATGGAATTAAAAGAGTTGTATATTCTACATATCAGGCTGTTTCTGGCGCCGGAGTTAGTGGCGTTGATGATCTTGTTAAAGGTCGAGAAGCCGTTGTGAACGGAAAAGACTTTACACCTGGAAAATTTCCACATCCTATAGTTGACAACTGCATACCTCATATCGATGTTTTTCTTGATAATGGATATACCAAGGAAGAGCAGAAGATGATTGAAGAGACTCGTAAGATATTAGAGGATAATGATATAGCAATTACCGCTACCTGTGTTAGAGTTCCGGTAACAAACGGACACAGTGAGTCGATAAATGTTGAACTTTCTAAGCCTTACGAAATTGAAGATGTTGTTAAGTTGATGCAAAGTGTTCCGGGACTTATAGTTTCTGATAATTTGAAAGAAAATCTTTATCCATTAGCTTCAACGGCAGATGATTTAAACGAGGTTTTTGTTGGAAGAATTCGTAGAGACGAAAGCGCTCCTAACGCTTTAAACATGTGGGTAGTAGCAGATAATATAAGAAAAGGCGCTGCTACAAATGCAGTAGAAATTGCTGTTCTTCTTATAAATGGCAAATAATATTAAACACAAACATATAATTAATATATAAATAATTGATGGAGGGTACATACATGAAGAAGGAAATATTTCGTGGTAGTGGAGTAGCGATTGTTACACCGTTTAACAAAGATAATAGCGTTAACTATGAAGAATTTGCAAAGATATTGGATTTTCAACTTAATAATAATACCGATGCTATTATAGTATGTGGAACAACCGGCGAAGCTTCTACAATGAATGACGAAGAGCATCTGTCCTGTATTGAGTTTTGCTATAAGCATATAGCAGGCAGGATACCTGTTGTTGCCGGAGTTGGTTCTAATGATACCCGCCATGCTATAGAACTTACCAAGGGTGCGGCTAGCATTGGAGTTGACGGATTACTACATGTTACTCCTTATTATAACAAGACGAATCAATCAGGATTGATTAAACATTTTTCTATCTGTGCCGAAGCTGCCGGTGATACTCCGGTAATTCTTTATAATGTTCCTTCACGCACAGGAATGACAATTAATCCAGAAACATATAAAGAACTCAGTACTATAGATAATATAGTTGGAACAAAAGAAGCATCGGGCAACATTAGTGCGATAGCAAAAACTGCTGCTCTATGTGGAAAAGATTTTGCTATATATTCCGGTAACGATGATCAGATAGTACCATTATTATCGCTTGGCGGTGTTGGAGTAATATCAGTTTTAGCGAATGTAGCCCCTCAACAAACACATGATATTGTTGCAGAGTATTTAGATGGAAATGTAGATAAATCACGTGAGTTACAGCTGAACCTGTTTAGCTTAATCGAAGCACTATTCTGTGACGTTAACCCTATACCGGTTAAGGCAGCAATGAGTATTATGGGATACAACGTTGGCGAATGTAGGTTACCATTAGGAACAATAAGTGAAGCTAAGATTAACCTGCTACGTGAGGAACTAAAAATACTGTAAACCAGGAAAGGTAATATAACTTTTATGATCAGACTTTTAATATCAGGATTTAGTGGCTTTATGGGCTCTACTGTTAGAAAAATAGCTGAAGAAAACCCTAACTTTGAAGTGGTTGGAGGGGTAGATCGAATCCCATTTGAGGGATACCCTGTATTCCCAACCTATAATGATATAAATATTGATATTGATGTTATTATTGATTTTGGAGCTCCAACCCTAACAGATATGCTTTTAAGCTACTGTGAGAGAACCGGAACGCCTGCAATAATTTGCACAACCGGACTAACACAGGAAACTAAGGATAGAATTCCTGTGGTAGCGCAGAAGGCTCCCTTGTTTTACAGCGCCAATATGTCTTTTGGTGCAAATCTATTGGCAAAGCTTTCAAGATATGCCGCCTCAATGCTTGCTGATGACTTTGATATTGAAATTGTTGAAGCTCATCATCGCAGAAAACTTGATGCACCAAGCGGTACAGCATTGATGCTTGCCGACGAAGTTAAGGACGCTATAGAATTAGATCGCAAGAATAAAGATAATCCTAATGATGGTAAGATTGAGTATTGCCATAATCGTTCTGATAGGAGAACAGCAAGGCCTAAAAATGAGATAGGAATTCATGCGATTAGAGGCGGAAATATTGTGGGCGACCACGAAGTAATGTTTATATCAGATAGCGAGTCAGTTTCAATTTCTCATCGTGCATTTTCGCGAGAGGTTTTTGCTGCAGGATCAATAAAAGCGGCTATGTTTTTGCATAATAAGCCTGCAGGTTTATATAGTATGAATGACCTAATAGTATTATGAAGCTAAAAATTTTACTGGCATTAATAATTGTTTTTATGCTATTGTTAGTAGCATGTGAACGACGGGAAGCACCGGTAGTTTCTGAGGAACTGCCGGCTTCAAGTTCTGTTGCTGAAAATTCTCAGCCAGATAGTGTTCCATCTCCCCCACCTGACCCTGAGCCTAACGTAGCAACGGTAATTACTGCGGGTGATAACCTTATTCATGCGGCACTCTATATGGATGCACAAGATGTTGCAGGCGGCAGTGGATACGATTTTAGTAAAATGTATTCGCAGATAAGTTCACTTATAAAATCATACGACTTGGCATTTATTAATCAAGAAAGCCTAGTGGTTGAAACGCTTGCTCCTTCGCATTATCCAATGTTTGCTTCCCCACCCGAAATTGCCTTTGATGCATATGATGCCGGTTTTAGATTTTTCAACCTTTCCAACAACCATAGCTACGATAAAGGTGCAGCAGGAGTTGAAGATACTCTAAATTTTTGGAAAACAAAAATGCCTGAAGATGTAGCGATAACTGGATTTTATAATGAAGAGATGGCAGGATATACTCCGTATACCGTAAACAACATTGAGTTTGGATTTTTAGGTTATACTCAACACACCAACGGACTTCCGACACCGGGTGAAGCAGTAGCATCGGTTATATATACTGACGAACTCGAACGCATGGAGCAACAGATAGCAGAGGCTAGAAGTGAAGTAGACCTTCTTGCAGTTTCGTTACACTGGGGAGACGAAAATAGCCATAACGTTGCAGAATATCAAAGACAGCTTGCGCAGTGGCTTTGTGATCGAGGCGTCGATGTAATAATAGGACATCATCCACATGTGCTACAACCTATTGAATGGTATGAGTCGGCTGATGGACATCGTATGCTTTGTATTTATTCGCTGGCCAACTTTTTATCCGGTCAGGATGAGCCACCCAATACTACCGGTAGTGTGGTATCCTTTACGGTAACGCAGGAAGAGGATTCTCCTATTGTGATATCAGATGTTGTTGCACATCCTACCATTGTTCACAGTGAAGCCGGCTTTAAAAACTATTGTGTATATAAACTACAGGATTATACCGAGGAGTTGATGGCGGTAAACAATATAGCAAGGTCATATAGTAGTTTTAGTATGGAATGGGCTTGGGAGAGCTACTATAATAACACCCCTGAGGAGTTTAGAATATAAACTCAATATCCGACAATATAAGAGATTTAATAGTTTTTTTGACAGCTTACTCCTACCTTAATAAAGGTAGGAGTAAGTGTTTTTTAAGTTATTTCAAATTGTATTTATAGTATTATTCGTCATTATTATTAATATTTACAAGCTTAATTATATTTAAAAAAGCACCAAAAGAAAAATATAGCTAAAACCAAAGGTGTTATTTTGTCGCTAAGTATGTTATCCTCAATGATGTAGCTAGCTCCAAATTCTAAAAACCTATGATAAATTCAGCTGGGTAACTTAACGAAAAAAACAGAAAAACGAATATTTTATTAACTATTTATTAGCGTTAAAAGCACCACACACTCAACATGGGCACATCGGGCGAACATGTCCACTGCTATTAATCTCTCAATGTTATATGAATTAAGAAGCTTTGATACGTCCCTAGCGGCTGTTGCCGGATTACAGCTAACCATAACTATTTTATTAGGAAGTATGGATAAAAGCTGTTCGATGGTATTTTCATCTAAACCTTTTCTTGGTGGATCTAAAATAACGATATCAGGATCAAAATCTGCAATAAGCCCTTTATAAGCTTCTCCTGCAATAAATTTGGCATTAATAAAACCAGCACGCTTTGCATTTTTTATTGCTGAAATAATTGCCGGTTTAACTATATCTACTCCAAGCAAACTTTGGGATTTATCTGAAATTGACAAGCCTATGCTGCCAACACCGCAATAAAGGTCTAAAACTTTATCCTGTTTTTTTGGCAATGCAAATAATTTTACCGTGTTATATAAGAGTAGAGCCCCCTTAGTATTAACCTGGAAAAATGAATACGGAGTAATATCGTAGTTTATACCAAACAGTTGTTCCGTTATCTTTCCCCTTCCCGTGATAATGTTTGTTTTTTTGCCAAGAATCACGTTTGTTCGATCCGGGTTAATATTTAGCAAAACAGTAACATTTTGTTGTATGCTCTCTGATAATATTTTTGAAAGCTTGCTACAATCAAATTCTTTACGACTAACAATACACACCATAAGGTCGGATGTAGATTCACTGTATCTTAACAGAATATGGCGTATCATACCGCTATTATTTTCTTCGTTATATGATGGGATGTTATTATCGTCTAGGAAGCTACAACATATATTAGCAGTGCATGTGAAAATTTCCGGTTGTAACAAACAATCCTCAATCGGGATAAAGCGATGACTCCTCGGAGCAAAAAATCCGGTTCTGGTTTTTCCTTCAATCTGTCTTACAACCAGCTGAGCTTTGTTCCGATACCTGACAGTGCTTGGGGATGGAATTATGTCCTCACACTGTAAACTAACCTTAGCTATCTTTTTAAAAGCACTGTCTATTGTATTCTTTTTTATACCGATCTCAGCATCATAATCGATGTGACGAAAGGAACATCCACCACAACGGTAATATACAGGGCAATCAGGTTCAATTCTATTATTAGAGGGAGTAATTACTTCAGTTATTCTAGCATGGCAAAAGTTTTTTGAAATCTTTTCAACCCTACATAGAACCTCTTCTTCAAGAGCAGCATATGGTACAAAAACCACGATGCCATCAAATCTACCAACTCCAAAACCTTCGCTATTAATGTCGGTGATTTTTATTTTTATGATTTCATTTTTATTTAACATAAGTATTTTATTTTCCGTTTCAATATGATATAATGTTTTTTAAGTTACTAATAAGGAGCTTAGAGATAAATTATGAATAGAGAATTATGGAATAAAAAATTATCAGACGGG
The DNA here is from genome assembly GCA_964368625.1 of uncultured Oscillospiraceae bacterium. Taxonomy (GTDB): domain Bacteria; phylum Bacillota; class Clostridia; order Oscillospirales; family Ruminococcaceae; genus CAYJBH01. The sequence continues at coordinate 19,358 of CAYJBH010000014.1, read as the reverse complement.
AGCCTTGATGCTGTGTTTACTGAGCTATATGGTTCTCGTTCTGTAGGTATGAAGGAGCGCTACAAGAATGCTATCGACAGCTTTTGCGAATTGTATGGTGATGGCGATATTAGAATTTTTTCAGCACCTGGCAGAACCGAAATAGCCGGAAATCATACTGATCATAATAATGGAATAGTGTTGGCCGGGTCTGTTAATTTAGATATGATAGCCGTAGCGGTAAAAACCGATAACGAATGCGTAACATTAAAGTCGGAAGGTTATGACAAAACCGACAAAGTTAATCTAGATAACTTAGATATTGTAGATGAAGAGAAAGAGCATTCAGCTTCGTTAATTAGGGGTGTTGCAAAGGCATTTACGATGAATAACGGCAAGGTGGGTGGATTTAACGCCTATACTACTAACGATGTTTTGCGCGGCTCGGGGCTTTCTTCTTCTGCTGCATTTGAAGTTTGTATAGGAGAAATATTTAATGGACTATACAACGATCATAGCTTTAATCCTATAAAAATTGCTCAATTTGGCCAATATGCTGAGAATGTTTATTTTGGCAAACCAAGCGGTCTTATGGATCAGATGGCATGCGCTGTAGGCGGTATTGTTAGAATAGATTTTAAAGATACCGCAAATCCTGTTGTTGAGCAGCTAGATTTTAATCTTGGTACGCATGACCTAGAACTATGTATAACGGATACCGGAGGAAATCATGCAGATCTAACCGCAGATTATGCTTCTATACCTATCGAGATGAAGGCAGTAGCTGCAATGTTTGATAAATCATTGTTAAGAGAAATTCCATTAAATGAGCTTGTAAAAAGATTGCCCGAAGTGCGTAGTAAACTTGGGGATCGTGCAGCAATGAGAGCTTTGCATTTTAACATGGAATGCACTCGGGTAGATGTAGCGTATACCTCCGCAAAAGAAAACAACATAAAGGGTTTTTTAGAAACTATTAAGGAATGTGGACATTCATCGTTTGAGTTTTTGCAAAATGCTTATAAACCAGAAGATAGTAAGGTTCAAAATATACCTCTTGCGCTTTGCATAAGTCGACTAATTCTAGCTGACAGAGGGGCTTGTCGCCTGCAGGGTGGCGGTTTTGCAGGAACTATCCAAGCGTTTGTTCCTAAAGATTTAGCTGATGAGTATCAAGCCGAATTAGAGAAGGTGTTTGGCGATAAGAATTGTCACCGACTTTCGATAAGGCCAATAGGTATATGTGAGGTATTACCGTCCTAATACCTTAACAATTTCACCGATATAAACGCGATGATAATCCTTATCAGGATAGTTCCCTTCAATTTCTTCATCGTAAAAATTATTAGGATCTAAATCGGTATGGTATAGTTTTTTACATATAAAGACTAATTCCGACTGCTCAATATAAGGTACACAATCGCTATAACTCATAGTTAATGAGGTTTTCGATAACTTATCCTCATCGCGACCTGATTTTGACCCAAGATAACCTAAATCCTTTTTATATTCATTGCCGGTGAATGAAAGCGAAAAATAATCTTCTCTTTCGCAAAATTCATATGTATAGCGATGGTTGCGAACATAAATTGTAACAACACTCTTACCCCATAAAACACCGAGGCCACCCCATGACACCGTCATGGTGTTGGCCTTTTCTATATTACCTGCCGAGAGCAAAGCCCACTCATCCTTTAAATTAAATGGATTTAACGAAAGCTCGTGAACCGTTAATTCTCTTAAATTCATAATTGCCTTTCTATAATTTTATGTTTATGTATATAATAATTATATACTGATTATAATATTAATATAATAATCGGTCAATAGAATTCACTTTATTTACATAGTATTTTCTGATTATTTACTGCTAATTTAAATATTTCTTGACATTCATCATAAAAAGTAGTAATCTATAAATAGATAGTGCCCCTTAGTTAATTGTGCCCGATTATTGATATGGGCTTTAAATTATAGATTATTAAAACTTTTTAATATAAAATTAATAGTAATAAATTGAGAATAATATTAAAACTTAACAAATACACCTGTTGTCGAATTATACGACAGGAGGGTTTGTGTCGTTTTAATTGTAAAAATAAACATGAAGGTAATTTATGACACAAAACAGTAACAAAAGTGCCCCTAAAAAAGAAAAGACAACCAAGAAAACAAGACAGATGTTTACATTTGAAAAGGTTATGACACAACCGGAAGTAAAGCAGTCTGCCTCTGCCACGAAAGGCACTCAATCAAAAGCTAAATCATCAGCAGAAAAGAAATCAACAAAACAAACTACAAAACAATCTTCAAAGCAAACTAAAACAACAAGCCTTGCAGCAATCGAAACCCCAACAGTTAGAAGAATTAAGAATGAATTAAAACAAGAAAAAAGAAGTTCAGCTACCAACCGAGTTACAGGAAACGCTAACAAAACTGTTAAAATACTTCCTCTTGGCGGTCTTGGAGAAATCGGAAAAAATATTACATTATTTGAATGCGACGGTGACATGATATTGGTTGACTGTGGCATTTCATTCCCCGACGACCATATGTTTGGCGTAGACTTGGTAATCCCGGATTTTAGCTATGTAATAGCAAATGCTTCTAAAATTAAAGCTCTTATAGTAACTCATGGACATGAGGATCATATTGGTGCAATTCCATATCTATTAAAACAGGTTAAGATACCAGTTTTTGGCACCAAGTTAACCATAGGATTTATTCAAAATAAACTCGAAGAGCATAAGCTTAACAATATGGCTAAGCTTAACGTTGTTAAACCGGGTGAAAAACTAAGATTCGGTGTTTTTACTGTAGAACCAATTAGCGTAAATCATTCTATACCAGACGCCGTAGCATACGCTATAGACACGCCAGCGGGAATAGTTTTGCATACGGGTGACTTTAAGGTTGACTTCTCCCCTATCATGGGAAAAAGTATCGACCTAAAAACCTTTGCTACCTATGGTAAAAAAGGTGTTCTATGTATGATGTCGGATAGTACAAATGCTGAGCGAGCCGGTTATACCGAAAGTGAACAGAAGGTTGCCGAGAGCTTTAAAAGATTATTCACTCAAGCTCAGGACAGAAGAATTTTTATTGCTAGTTTTTCTTCAAACATTTATAGAATTCAACAAATTATTGAACTTGCAGCACAACACAATCGCAAGGTTGTTTTTTCCGGTAGGAGCATGGAAAAAAATGTTTCTATGGCTTTGGAGCTCGGGTATATACATGCAAAGCCGGGTATTATTGTTAACATGGAAGAGATGCGTAATGTGTCGGCAGATAAACTTGTTGTTGTAACCACAGGAAGTCAGGGAGAGCCGCTTTCTGCCCTGTCAAGAATGGCTAATGGAACTCATCGAAATCTAAGTGTAGTGCCCGGTGATTTTATTATCATATCTGCTACACCGATACCGGGTAACGAGGTAACTGTTAGTAGGGTTATTAACGGACTTCTAACGCTTGGTGCTGATGTTATTTATGAATCTATGTATGACGTACACGTTTCAGGCCATGCATGCGCTGAGGAACTTAAACTTTTGTTAACGCTGGTGAGACCTAAAATGTTTTTACCGGTGCATGGTGAAATGCGTCAACTTATAAAGCACGCAAAGCTTGCTGAGGCTACAGGTGTAGAAAAACGAAATATATTTATTCCAGAGGTAGGACAAACACTTTGTATTAGCAGCAAAGGGATAACCAAGGGAGAGTATGTTAACGTATCTGAGGTATTGGTTGATGGCCTTGGAATCGGCGATGTTGGTACTTCGGTATTAAGAGACAGAAAGTTGCTTTCAGAAGAAGGACTGGTTGTTGTTGTTGCTTCGATAGAGAGCAGTACCAGAGAGTTAGTTTCCGGACCTGAGGTAGAATCTAAAGGATTTATTTACGGAAAAGCATCTACCGCCATTATCGACGAGATAAAATCGGTTGCTGCCGATGTATTTTACGAGTATGAGGTTTCAAGCTCAGCTAGTATTCAATCTGTAACTACCAAGCTTACAGAACAGCTACAGAGCTTACTATACAGGAGGCTTAAACGTCGTCCTGTTATTATACCGATTATTATGGAAGTTTAGCAAAAAAAGGAAAGGAACAGGGTAAATGAAGGTTGTTTTAAAACAGGATGTAAAAGGATCCGGAAAAAAGGATGAAGTAGTGCAGGTATCAGACGGATATGCTCGCAACTATCTGTTCCCTAAGGGTCTTGCGGTTGAGGCCTCTGCCTCAGCTTTAAATGATGTGAAAAATAAAGAGCTTGCAAAACAGCATCGTGCTGATGAAGAGCTAGCTAATGCAAAAAAGCTTGGTGAATCATTGTTTGGAAAAACTGTTACAGTTGCTGTTAAAACATCACCTAACGGTAAGATCTACGGAACAGTTACTGCTAAGGATGTTGCCGAGACCATAGGTAAAGAACTTGGTGTTGAGCTTGATAAACGAAAGGTTACCGTTGCTGATATTAAAGATTTGGGAAAATATGAAGTTACGGTAAAATTGCATACCGCAGTTAGTGGTAAGGTTACCCTTTCGGTTGTGGCCGAATAATATTATATAAAATTTATTAAAGAAAGGAACGCTACGCTGTACTTAGTGTTATTTATTAAGTGTAGTTGGCATATAGGATTTTATGGCAGGAGACTTAAATTTACAGCTTAGAAACCTCGGCGTTGAGGAACCATATAGCCATGAGGCAGAACAGGCGGTATTAGGCGCAGTTATTCTTGAAGCAGGATTGTTATCCGAACTGATTGAAATACTATCGCCGGATCATTTTTACAATCGCCAACGTGGACAGATATATGCACAGATGATTCAGCTGTTTACACAAAGTCAAAGCATTGATATAGTTACATTACTAAATAATATTGTAGAGAATGGTATCATTGCAGGTGAGAATGATGCTAAGCATTATCTTGCCAGCCTTGCAGAGACGGTTCCTTCCCTATCTAACGTTAAAGCATATGCTTCTATAATCCTGCAAAAGCATACCATTAGACGATTGATGGCTGCGGCAACAGAAATTTTAGAAGCTACTACTACCGAGGCTGATCCTGCGGTTCTATTAGAGTATGCAGAACAAAAAATATATGACTTAAGACAGGGCCGCGACAGCTCTGCCCTATCACATATACAAACACCGATAACCGAAACTCTCGGATACATACAGAAAATTAGTGGTCCGGATAGGGATAGCTATCTTGGAATACCTACAGGGTTTGATTACTTGGATAGCCTTCTCGGTGGTATGGGTAAATCTGACCTGATTATCTTGGCCGCGAGACCCGGTGTAGGTAAAACCAGTTTTGCATTAAATATTGCAACAAATGTTGCTAAACGTTGTCAGGAAGCCGTTGCTATTTTCTCTTTGGAGATGAGTAGAGAGCAACTTTCAGCCAGAATATTATCCAGTGAAGGCTTGCTAGACAGCTCAATATTTCGTAGTGGTATAACAAACCATGAGTTATGGCGAGAGTTAGCTGAAGTTTCAAGTAGGATATCCCAACTGCCAATCTATCTTGATGATAGTAGCGGTATAACCGTACCGGAAATTAAGGCAAAGATACGAAGGATAAACAGCGACCCACGTATGCCAAACGTAGGTTTAGTTGTTATCGACTACCTGCAGCTAATGACCAGTGCAAAGAGAAGCGACAGTAGGGTTAATGAAGTAAGTGAAATAACCAGAAGCTTAAAAATAATGGCTAAAGACCTTATGGTTCCGGTTATAACATTATCGCAGCTAAGCCGTGCTACAGAAAAGCGTAGCAAGGAAGAACATCGTCCTGTTCTCGCCGACCTTAGAGACTCCGGTTCTATCGAACAGGATGCTGATGCAGTATTATTTTTATTTAGAGAATATCTTTATGATGATGAGGCAGATGATACCGAGGCGGAATGCATTATAGCTAAAAATAGACATGGCGGTCTTGGAACGGCACGGCTTATGTGGGACGGTAATCATACACGCTATTTAAACCCCGACTATACTCACAGCGATGAATATTAACGAGAGATTTTTGCAGACGGTTAAACGTAGGCGACTTATAGAAAACAATAATAAGATAATTGTTGCGCTTTCCGGTGGTGCCGATAGCGTAGTTTTGTTGTCCCTATTATTAAATAATTGTAGATTATTAAAACTTGATATTATTGGTGTCGCTCATCTCGACCATATGCTAAGAGGTGATGATTCTGTTGCCGATAGAAATTTTTGCAAAGAACTTGCAGAAAAGCATAACCTGAAGTTTTTTTTAGAGGTAGCTGAAAATAAACGAGATATTGAAGGGAATCCTGTTGGTTCTGAGGCATGGGGGCGAAACCTAAGAAGAGCTTTTTTTAGCAAGCTAAGTATAGAGAACAATGCATTAATTGCAACGGGACATAATGCGGGTGATGTTGCAGAAACAGTGTTACTAAGAATGACGAGAGGAACTTCATCAGCAGGTATGCATGGTATAAAGGCTAAGTCGGAGTTTTATATTCGCCCGATTATTGATTGTTCACGAGAAGAAATTAGAAATTACGCTAATGAGATTGGCTTAAGTTATTGTGAGGATATTACTAACAACGAGGATTTATACAACAGAAATATTATTCGAAACAAGGTGATTCCATTACTAAAAGGCATTAACCCATCCTGCGAGCGTACGATTATACGTGCTGCAGCTTCTACCGAGCTCGCACAAGATTTAGTGAAAAAATGTTCAGAAGACTATTTAAATCAGTATCCCTTACCAGAGCTAAAAAGCTATGCTAACCTTCACAAGGCGGTTCAGCTGGAAATAGCGGCACAGCTAATTAAAGTGCATAGAGAACCTACGTATGATATGGTTTCAAAGTTTAGACTGGTGCTTTTAAAAAGATTGATCAGTTTAGAGATAAAAAAGGGTGTTGTATTAAAACGTATTAATGGTAAAGCTGTCATTATCTGTGATGCTTCTACATGATTTTTTATGCATATATACAAAAGCTTGAAAAAGCCTTTTATTTAACACAAAAATAATGTTATAATCATGTTAAATAAATTGGGGGTTTTTATGCATAAAGACATAAAGGAGATACTAATTAACGAGCAACAGATAGACGCAAAGTGTAAGGAGCTCGGTGAAATTATTACTAAAGAATACCAAGGGAAAAAGCCTATACTGATAACCGTATTAAAAGGTGCTGTTGTATTTCTTGCTGATATTATTAGATATATCGATTTACCGCTTGAAATGGATTTTATGGTTATCTCTTCTTATGGAAGTGGAACTAGGAGTCCTGGGAACATAAAAATTGTTAAGGATATTGATATATCTTTAGAAGGTAAGGATATACTTATAATAGAGGATATATTGGATAGTGGGCAAACATTGTATCATATAACACAGATGTTTCAATCGAGAAACCCGGCTTCAATTAAAATTTGCACGTTGCTTGATAAACCCTGTCGACGTAAAGCAGATATAAAAAGCGATTATATAGGATTTGAAGTTCCGGATGAATTTGTAGTTGGATACGGACTTGATTATGATGAGAGATTTCGCAACCTTCCCTATATAGGAATACTACACCCTGAAGTTTACGAATAAAGTGAGGATGAATTTTGGTAAAACGTAACAAAAACAATAATTCGATTATTATTTATGTTCTTATTATAGCTTCAGCCATTATGCTGGCTGTGTTTCTAAGAACACCACAACAGGTAGAAAGTGTTAAATATTCGGAAATAATCCAACTTTTTGCCGACGACAAGATTGAATCATGGACCTTAGATATCGGTTCAGGAGCACTAGAATATAATCTTCGCGGTTCAACAGAAGAAGAACCGGAGGTTTACAATGTTCCTAATGTTAGTCTATTTGTAGACGATATTGATCCATACATTCAAAAATCGCTCGAAGGCGATAATCCGGTAGAATACTACGACTATCTTCCTGCATCCGAAACCCCATGGTGGTTTAGCCTACTCCCTACCCTTTTTATGTTGTTAGGTCTTGGTGCTATCTGGTATTTTATGATTTACAGCCAGTCCGGTGGACGTGGCGCAATGAATGTTGGTAAAGCAAAGGTTAAGAGTAATGCAGAAGATGGTGGACGAAAAAATACATTTGATGACGTTGCAGGTGCCGATGAGGAGAAAGAGGAGCTAACCGAAATAGTAGAGTTCCTTAAAAATCCTAAAAAATATAATGAACTTGGCGCAAGAATACCGAGAGGTGTTTTGTTTGTGGGCCCTCCGGGAACAGGTAAAACCCTTTTAGCAAGAGCCTGTGCGGGTGAAGCCGGCGTTCCATTCTATTCCATATCCGGTTCGGATTTTGTTGAAATGTATGTTGGTGTTGGCGCTTCACGTGTTCGTGACTTGTTTGATAAAGCTAAAAAGAGCTCTCCTGCCATAGTGTTTATCGATGAAATCGATGCAGTAGGTCGTCAGCGTGGTGCAGGACTTGGCGGTGGCCATGATGAAAGAGAACAAACGCTCAACCAGCTACTGGTTGAGATGGATGGGTTTGGAGTTAATGATGGTGTAATTATTATTGCAGCTACCAACCGTGCCGATATCTTAGATAAGGCTTTGCTTCGCCCGGGTCGTTTTGACCGTCAGGTATATGTTGGATTGCCGGATATAAAAGGCCGTCACGAAATTTTATTAGTCCACACTCGTAAAAAGCCACTTGGTCCGGATGTAGATCTTTCGGTAATTGCCAAGGGTACACCGGGCTTTACTGGAGCTGATCTTGAAAACTTGGTAAATGAGGCTGCCCTACTTGCGGCAAGACATGGTCGTAAGGCTATTACAATGTATGACATTGAGGAAAGCACTGTAAAAGTTGTTGCAGGTCCTGAAAAGAAGAGTCGTATAATATCTGAAAAGGAACGTAGACTTACAGCTTACCATGAAGCAGGGCACGCAATCAGTACTATACTTTTAGAAAACACCCACCCGGTACATCAGATTTCAATTATACCAAGAGGTATGGCTGGAGGATTTACGATGAGCCTACCGGAGGAGGATACAAATTACAGAACCAAAAACCAGATGCTGGATGAATTAATAACACTTCTTGGTGGACGAGTAGCCGAAAAATTAGTGTTAGATGATATTTCTACCGGTGCATCAAACGACCTTGAAAGAGCAACAGCAATAGCCAGAAACATGGTAACAAGATACGGATTTTCTGATAATCTGGGCCCGGTTGTTTACGGCGGTAATCCTACCGAAACATTCTTGGGTAGGGATTTTAATCAGCAGAAAAACTATAGCGACAGTGTTGCTCTGGAAATTGATACCGAGATTAGAAAGTTACTTGATAATGCGTATGACAAGGCAGAAAAAATCCTTCTCGATAACATGGACAAACTCCATAAAGTTTCAGACGAGTTGTTAATTCGAGATAAACTAGATGGTGAAGAATTTAAAAAGTTAATGGATGGAGAGGAACTCCCTGCTTTTGAGCCACGTGCCGAAAAATTACCCATAGATCTTAAAGCGCCACCTCAAAAGGAAGTTTTAGAAATTTCTCAGGAGGGTATTGACGAAGCTCAACGTCAGATAAACAAGAGCCTAGAAGAAAAAAAGACTGAGCCTGAAAGTAGTATAACAGCAGAGGGGAAACAAAGGATAGAGGATGACAAAAAAGACTCAGACCTATGATAACGATAGCATACAGAGTTTAAAAGGTGCAGACCGGGTGCGTAAGCGCCCGGGTGTAATCTTTGGCAGTGATGGTATTGAAGGATGTAGACATACCGTTTTTGAAATACTTTCAAACTCAATTGACGAGGCCAGAGGCGGCAACGGCGATAAGATTATTGTAAAAAAATTTAAAGATGGCAGTGTAGAAATTGAAGACTTTGGAAGAGGTATTCCGGTTGACTTTAACCAGAAAGAGGATAGGTTTAACTGGGAGCTTCTTTTTTGTGAACTTTATGCCGGCGGCAAGTACAACGAGGATGATGAGAGCTATGCATATTCCCTCGGCTTAAACGGACTTGGACTTTGTGCAACCCAGTATGCATCTCGATACATGACGGTGGATGTCTATCGAGATGGACTGCATTATCACCTTGATTTTGAAAGAGGAGAAAATGTTGGCGGCTTAATTAAAGAAGAAACAAGACGAAAGAAAACCGGGAGCTGTATTAGATATCTTCCGGATAATGATGTTTTTACAGATGTTGATATAGATGTAGAATATCTTCACGATACGATAAAAAGGCAGGCTGTTGTTAATGCAGGCATCACCTTTGAGCTGGTAGTTGAGACAGCCGAGGGAAAAACCGAAACAGTTTACCTTTATGAAAAGGGCATTGAAGATTATCTAATCGAAATTGTTGGTGATGAATATATCACACCGGTATTAACATGTCAAAGTAGCGCGGTAGGTCGTGACCGTGAGGACAGGCCGGAGTACAGGGTGCAGATGAATGCAACTTTCTGTTTTTCTAATAAGCATACCCTACTCGAATACTATCATAACTCCAGCTACCTTGAACATGGTGGATCTCCGGAGCGTGCAGTTAAAACGGCTTTTGTTAACCAGATAGACAGCTATTTAAAACAGAAGAATCTATATAAAAAAGGTGAGAGTAGAATTACCTTTGCCGATGTTCAGGATTGCCTTTGCATAGTAACCTCAGGATTTTCTACCCAAACTTCCTACGAAAACCAGACAAAAAAAGCTATAACCAACCGTTTTATTGCCCAGGCAATGACCGATTTTTTAAAGCATCAGCTAGAGGTTTATTTTATCGAAAAGCCGGATGATGCCCAGAAGATTGCATCACAAATTTTGGTAAACAAACAAAGTCGTGAACAGGCAGAAAAAACAAGGCAGAACCTAAAAAAGACCATTGGAAGAGATATAGATATTGCTAATAGGGTTCAAAAATTTGTTGATTGCAGAACAAAGGATTTATCATTAAGAGAGTTATATATTGTTGAGGGTGATTCTGCTCTCGGTGCCTGTAAAACAAGTAGAAATGCCGAGTTCCAGGCTATAATACCGGTAAGAGGTAAAATATTAAACTGCCTTAAATCTGACTATCCACGTATATTTAAAAGTGAAATTATTACCGATATTATTAAGGTTTTAGGTTGTGGTGTTGACGTTCCGGGCAAGGCTAAAACCGGAATTGCGGGTTTTGATATCGATTCGCTACGCTGGAACAAAATTATTATATGTACTGATGCCGACGTTGACGGCTACCAGATAAGAACGTTGATACTTGCTCTGTTTTATAGATTAATGCCGGAGCTGATTGAACAGGGGTATATTTATATCGCCGAATCCCCTCTTTATGAGATTAACACTAAAAAGAAAACTTACTTTGCATACACCGAACAGGAAAAGAGTTCAATTCTTGAAAAAATCGGCAAGGAAAGTTTTACCCTACAACGCAGTAAAGGTCTTGGCGAGAACGAGGCTGACATGATGTGGATGACCACCATGAATCCGGAAAGCAGAAGGCTAATTAAGGTAGAGCGAGACACTACCGAGCATACTGCCTCGGTATTTGAGCTTCTACTAGGCGATAACCTTGCTGGGCGTAAGGAATTTATTGCAAACCACGGTTACGAGTATCTTGAAGATATTGATGTTTCTTAAAACAGTATTGAATTAAAAAGGAAGTTATGGCAAAAAAAAGAAATGAAGAGGTAAAAAAGAAACGTAAAACGGCACTTGATGATAATATCGAGATAGCCGATGCCGGCATTGTTCTGCAAAATCGAATAACCGAGACATTAGAAAAAAACTACATGCCCTATGCAATGAGCGTTATTATTAGCCGTGCATTGCCGGAGATTGATGGGCTTAAGCCGTCTCACCGAAAACTGCTCTATACCATGTACGATATGGGGCTTTTAAAAGGTGCTAAGACCAAGAGTGCTAACATTGTTGGAACAACCATGAGACTAAACCCTCATGGTGATAGTGCTATTTATGAAACAATGGTTAGACTCTCTACCGGTAATGAGGCACTTTTAAATCCGCTTGTTGAATCTAAGGGAAACTTTGGTAAGTTTTATTCGCGCGATATGGCATATGCTGCAAGCAGGTATACCGAGGCAAAACTTGCTCCGGTTTCCGAGTTGCTGTTTCGCGATATAGATAAGGATACGGTTGACTTTATTCCAAACTACGATAATACCAGAACCGAGCCTACCCTGCTCCCTGTTTGCTATCCAAATATATTAACAAACTGTACCATCGGAATTGCTGTAGGTATGGCAAGCAGTATCTGTAGCTTTAATCTTGGCGAAATCTGCGATACTACCATTGCTCTTATTAAGGATGCTAGTCACCCTATAGAATCAACACTGCATAATGCCGATTTTGTTGGCGGTGGACAGATTCTTCATAATGCAGATGAGTTGTCTAATATTTATGAGAATGGACGTGGATCTATTCGGGTTCGCAGTAGATACGAGTATATAAAAGACGGAAACCGCATAGAGATAACCGAAATCCCCTATACTACCACCATAGAAGCGATAATGGATAAGATATCCGAGCTGGTTAAGACAGGCAAGGTAAAAGAAATTTCAGACATGCGCGACGAAACCGATCTTGGCGGACTTATGTTAACCCTCGATTTAAAGCGCGGCACCGACCCTGAAAAACTTATGAATCGTCTTTTTGCAATGACACCGCTTGAAGATAGCTTTTCCTGCAACTTTAACCTTATTATCGGTGGCACCCCTCAAACCTTAGGCGTTAAGGATATTCTTAACGAGTGGATTGCTTTTAGGCTGCTATCGGTTAAAAGAAGAACATTTTATATGGCAGGCGAAAAGAAAAAACGTCTGCACCTTTTACTCGGTCTTAAGGCTATTCTGCTTGATATCGATAAGGCAGTTAGGATAGTTCGTGAAACCGAAGAGGAGGATGAGGTTGTTCCAAACCTAATGATAGGTTTTGGTATAGACAAAATTCAGGCAGAGTATGTTGCTGAAATTAGGCTTCGTCAGCTAAATCGTAACTATATACTTCGCAGAACAGAAGAGGTTGATAAACTTCGAGACGAAATTTATGATCTTGAAGATCTACTTGAAAATAAAAAGAAGCTGTTAAAGGTTATCTGTGAAGAACTTCGCGAGGTTAAAGATAAATATGCAATTCCTCGCCGCAGCGAAATTTTATACTCGGCACAGCCTGCAACAGTTAAGGACGAGGTTCAAGAGCTTGCGGACTATCCTGTTACTGTTTTCTTTACCGAGGAAAACTATATTAAAAAGATAACGGCACAATCCTTAAGGATGAGTGGAGAGCAAAAGCTAAAAGAGGGCGATAGTATTCGCCATAGCGAGGAAACACGCAATAATGCCGAGCTGTTGTTCTTTACAAACAAGGCTCAGGTTTACAAGTGTTTTGCTGCTCAGTTTGATGATACAAAAGCAAGTGTTATCGGTGACTATCTTCCAGCTGCACTTAGCTTTGAAGAAGATGAGTTGTGCTTGTTTATGGCTGTTGTTGAACAGTATACCGGTTTTATGATATTTGTATTTGATGACGGGCGAATAGCAAAAGTAGATATAACTGCATATCAAACTAAGCTAAATCGTAAAAAACTTCTCAATGCTTTTAACAATAAAAGCAACACAATAAAATTCTTTTACCTAAAAGAAGATGCAGATATTTCTATAGAAACATCTGCCGGTAGAATGTTAATACTAAATACTGCTCAACTAACCGTTAAAACTACAAAGAACACTCAGGGCGTTCAGGTTGTTAAGCTTCGTAAAGGGATACAGATAAATGGCGTTTCGGTGTTTTCTAACGAAAGTATCCCGGATTCTTATCGTTATCGAGTCCGTAGTTTACCATCTACAGGACAGATAATAAAAACCGACCAATCGGAACAATTAACATTAGAATAAAAAGGAGGCATTGTCATGAAAAAACGCGTGGGTATTTTAACTGCTGGCGGCGACTGCCCGGGACTTAATGCGACCATTAGAGGTGCTGCAAAAGGCTTGTATCAACGCTTTAAAAACGATGTTGAGATAATCGGTATACAAAACGGTTATTATGGTCTTATTCATGGCGACTACAAAGAAATGGAGTCCATCGACTTTTCCGGTATTCTTACCAGAGGTGGAACGATACTTGGAACTAAACGAACCCCATTTAGTGAAATGCAGGAAAAAGGATCCGACAACCTTGATAAGGTTGATGAGATGAAGAAGAACTATAAAAAGTTAAAACTAGATTGTCTTTTGTGCCTAGGTGGAAACGGTACCCATAAAACTGCAAACCTACTTTCGGAAAATGGACTTAACATTATTGGTTTACCAAAAACAATAGATAACGACATCTTCGGTACCGATGTTACCTTCGGTTTTCACAGTGCGGTAGATATTGCAACTGATGTTATTGATAGAATTCATACAACTGCATCTAGCCATCGTAGGGTTATGGTTATTGAACTTATGGGAAACAAAGCCGGATGGTTAACATTATATGCCGGAATAGCCGGAGGGGCAGATATTATTCTTTTACCTGAAATGCCATACAACATGAATAATATTGTTAAAGCTATTGAACGTAGACATAAAGAAGGTAAAAGCTTTTCTATTATTGCAGTAGCTGAAGGTGTATATAGCAAGGAACTAAGCTCGCTTAAAAGACGTGAGCGTGAAGAATACTTTGCCGAAAAAGGAACAGCAACATCCACTAAAATAATTGCAGAGACAATACAATCGGAAACAGGGTTTGAAACGAGAATGGCTGTTCCAGGTCATATACAAAGAGGTGGATCCCCTTCTGCATACGACAGAGTTTTAGCAACCCAGTTTGGAGCTTTTGCTGCAAAGTTGATAGAGCTTGAACAGTATGGAACATCGGTAGCCATGGTAAATAATGTTGTTACGGCAAATCTGCTAACAACAGTTGCCGGACGCAAAAAGCTTGTTCCTGAAAATGATGATATGATAAGCGTTGCAAGGAAAATGGGGATTTCTCTAGGTTAGCAATAAAACTCAACAATGTCTCGGAGCTGTTGTATTGCAGAACCGAGACGTTTATGATAAATTTGGAGTAAAGGAATGAAAAAGATATTTTGCTGGCTGTTAGCTGTTGGATTAATTACGATATTTTTAACCGGTTGTTCGCAAAAAGAGGAAGCAATGATTGTAAAACCAACTACCTTTACAGAAGAAACTACCGAAGTTCTATCCCTTTTTGATGATGAAATAGCTTTTTATGATATTGTTGTTAACGATAGTGTAGAAGCAGTATCATTTGATGTTTGGGTGTATGAAGATGATGTTTGGGTTAACTACGGAAAAACTCAATCGGTTGTTTCTAACCTAAACTCTAAGCTGGCTATAAAAATAACAGACAACTCCTTTTCATTATACACTATTGATGATAACGGTCATACCAAGTATACTACACCAAATTTAGATGTTAACTTTACCGAGACATCAATGCAGGTATTCGGGTGGGAAAGAAATGCGGTTGACATCGAGCTTAATAAAGAGATACTAATCTACTCTAAATACGGAACAAACGAAAATACATTTAGCACAAACGACTCTGATTTTAGATCAGTAGTCTGCGATAAGGGAGTTGCAATAACAATAACCTTTTTAGGTGAGATGTTAGAATAAATAATATTCTTGCATACTTAACATTTTAACGTTATAATAGATAAAAGCATTTTTTTGGAAAGGATTTTAATGCGTAAGGAACTACCGAAGAATTACAACCCTAAAGAGTTTGAAAAACGCCTATATAGCTACTGGATGGAAAATGGATATTTTCATGCCGAAACAGACGATAATAGGCCCAAATATTCAATAGCTATTCCCCCACCAAACATTACAGGACAGCTTCATATGGGACATGCCCTGATGGTAACAATTCAGGATATACTTATTCGTCATAAACGTATGCAGGGATATGCTGCAATGTGGATGCCGGGAACCGACCATGCCTCCATTGCTACCGAGGCTCGAATTGTTCGTACCCTTTTAGATGAAGGAACATCTAAGGAAGAAATAGGACGTGAGAAATATCTAGAGCGTGCATGGGACTGGCGAAATAAATATGGAAATAGAATTAATCTTCAGCTAAGAGAACTGGGCGCCTCGCTTGACTGGGAACGTGAGCGTTTTACGCTTGATGAAGGTTGTAATAAAGCCGTTAACGAAGTATTTATTAAACTTTATGAAGAAGGTTTAATTTACCGCGCGAAAAGGCTTGTTAACTGGTGTCCTGATTGTGTTACAGCCCTTTCCGATGCAGAGGTAGACCATGATGACCGTGACGGTAATTTCTGGCATTTCCTCTATCCTCTTGAAGATGGAAGCGGTAATGTTGAGATAGCTACTACCCGCCCCGAAACAATGCTTGGCGATACTGCGGTGGCGGTGAACCCTGACGATGAGCGATATAAGCAGTTAGTAGGTAAGAATGTTATACTTCCATTAGTAGGTAGAAAGATACCGATTATTGCTGATAGCTATGTAGATAGCGAGTTTGGTACCGGTGTTGTTAAAATTACTCCTGCTCATGATCCTAACGACTATGAGGTAGGATTAAGGCATAATCTACCCCAGGAGATGATGTTAACCGAAGAAGGTTTAATTACCGATAATTACAAAGAGTATGCCGGTTTAAAAAGGTTTGATGCTCGCAAAAAGATTGTTGCCGATATGGACAAGGCAGGCTTGCTTGTAAACACTAAGGTACACAACCACAGCGTGGGAGTGTGTTCACGTTGTTCTAGTGTTGTTGAGCCCATGCTATCGCTTGAATGGTTTGTTAAGATGGAATCGTTAGCAAAACCAGCAATTGATGTTGTTAAGAGTGGCGAGTTGAAATTAGTACCCCCTAGATTTGAAAAATCTTACATGAACTGGCTTGATAATATTAAGGATTGGTGCATTAGTCGTCGACTGTGGTGGGGTCATCGTATACCTGCTTATCATTGTAGCTGCGGAGAGACAATAGTTTCCAAAATAAAGCCGGAAAAATGCTCATCCTGTGGACATGAGGTGCATCAGGATGAGAGCACATTAGATACATGGTTCTCATCAGCATTATGGCCATTTTCTACACTTGGTTGGCCGGACAAAACAGCCGATCTTGAAAAGTTTTTCCCCACCGATACACTTGTAACAGGATATGATATAATCTTTTTCTGGGTTATAAGAATGGTTTTCTCGTCTCTTCATAACACAGGAAAAATACCGTTTGAACGTGTTTTATTTACCGGAATTGTTAGGGATGAACAGGGACGCAAGATGTCTAAATCTCTTGATAACGGTATCGATCCGCTTGAGATTATAGAAGAATACGGTGCAGATGCACTTAGAATGTCGTTGATTCTCGGAACAACTCCGGGAACCGATATGCGTGTTTCCTTTGATAAAATTAAATATTGCCGTAACCTTGCAAATAAGCTTTGGAATGCATCACGTTTCTTAATGATGTATATTGAAGACGATACCCCCTGTTCCCTACCGGATTTTGATAAGCTATCCATAACCGATAGATGGACTCTTCATCATTATTTTGAGATGGCAAAGAGCGTAGAAGATCATATGCAAAAATTAGATGTTGCGCTTGCGGCCGCTAAGGTTGAAGATTTTCTTTGGAATGTTTTCTGCGATTTTACCATCGAGTTTTCTAAGATTGTTTTTAACGGTGATAACGAGGAACAAAAAACAAATCAAAAGCAATTTCTTTTGTATATTCTTAGAGGTATTCTTTCTGCATTGCATCCCTTTATGCCGTTTGTAACCGAAGAAATATATCAAAGCATACCTTCACTCGAAGGAACAATTATGCTACAAGAATATCCAAAATACGATGAGAAACAAAAATTTGAAAAGGTTCATGAGGTTGATGTTGCTATCGAGATCGTTAAGGCTGTTAGAAACCTGAGAAGCGAAAGAAATATTCCACCGAAGCAGGCTATAGATGCGGTAATTGAAACTGAAATAGATCTTTCAGGCTGTACCGGATTTATTAAAAGATTCTGCAACATTACACCAATAGATAGTACTCAAGGCGAGGTTGTAACACTTGTTGTAACAGATGCTAAGGTTGTGTTACCACTTTCAGGATTCATTGATACAGAAAAGGAAAGACAGCGCCTTGAAAAGGAGTTGGCATCAGCAAAAAAAGAGGTTGATTTCCTATCGGCCAAACTACAAAACAAAAGTTTCGTTGATAAAGCCCCCCAACATCTTGTTCAACAACAAAAAGATAAGCTTTCGGTTGCCGAACAGCGATTGAAAGATATTGAAAACAGCATAATAAAGCTATAAATATTAATTGTTAATTTATGTATTGATTTGTTTTGTGTTTGTTAGGTATATATGATTGATTTCAGACAAAAAAGCTTTTGTGGACCGGGGCTAGCTCTTGCAGCAGCACTACTGTTTAGTTTCGGTGGTGTAATAGTTAAGCTTTTGCCATGGCATGCATTAAGCATTAACTCTGCAAGAAGCCTGGTTGCATTTATCATTACGGTTATATACATAAAAATTATCGGACATAAGATTAAATTTAACCGCTGGGTTTTACTCAGCGGTGTATGTCTTATGCTTACAATTACGCTTTACTGCGTTTCAAATAGATTAACTACTGCTGCTAACACAATTCTTTTGCAGTATACAAGTCCTCTATTTATTATCATACTCTCCTATGCGGCATTTAAGATTAAACCGAAAAAGCTTGATTTAGCAATGTGTTTTTCGGTTTTTATTGGGGTTATCTTTTTTTTATTTGATAGCCTTTCGACAGGTAATATACTCGGAGATGCCCTTGCATTAATTAGTGGTTGCACCTACGCAGTGGTTTTTATGACTAATATACTACCTAAAGGGGATGCACTTTCAGCTTTTTTTGTAGGACAGCTAATGTCATTTGTTGTTGGGTTTCCCTTTTTATTGCAAGAAACAGATTTTTCTCCAAACGTAGTAGGTGGTGGTATTGCCATGGGAATTATTTTAGGTGGAGGTTATGTTTTGCTTGCAATCGCTTTAAAACATGTTCGTCCGGTTACAGCTAACCTACTTGGTACAGTTGAGCCGATTTTCAATCCTGTTTGGGTTGCAATATTTTATGGCGAGATGATAACAATATTTGCAGCTGTAGGATTTGTAATTGTAGTTGCTTCGGTTGTTACCTATAATATTTTGTGTGCAAAAAAATATGGATACTAGTTATTTATATTTTTATATAAACTATCGATAAAACAAATTACCCAAGCTATGAAAGGAATTATATATGAAGTTAAAGAATTATTATGAAGATCCAAATATCCTTCACATTGGTTGTTGTGAACCAAGAGCTTACTACATCCCGTTTACCGATTATAAAGGTGACAGAACCATCGAACTTTCGGGAGACGACTGGAAGGTT
>CAYJBH010000013.1:0-69481 GCA_964368625.1 uncultured Oscillospiraceae bacterium | reverse complement strand
ATCGCGAAATCTCTTTTGTTATAATCAAATCGAATTTATCAAGCTTGCTGTCGTCGATCATCCTTAAAAAGGCTTCACGTTTAGAAACACTCGTCCCGCTCAAAGCTTCGTCGATATATCCCTCAACGTATGTCCAGTTAGAATTTTTGCCGATAAAATCTCGATAATAATTTATCTGATTTTTAAGCGAATGAGCCTGCTCATCACTGCCGGTTGAAACACGTGCATAAAAGGTAACTTTAAGAGGCAAATCGTAGATGGATTTGCCCATGCTCAATTCGTTCCTTAAGTCATATAAGTCCATAATCTAAACTTCCTTTTAGGATTGTTATAAATTTTTAAAACACTTCTTTGTGTTACAATTCATTATAATATGTATTTATATGTTTGTCAAGAGTTGTATCATTATCGCTCTAAAGAACTGCCTCTCTTCTTGTGTTGAATGTTCGACATAGGCGCCCTAATCAGCGCCTCTTTTGCTTTTATATACATCTCCTCGGTAATTACGCCTTTTAAATAAAGGCTCTTGTTAACTGCAAGTTTTAACTCTGTTTTTGTCGAGTTGATATTGCTGTCGATTTCATTAATTTCCTGTGTTTCGTTTGTCTTTCTCATTTCGTTTATTTTCCTTGTCTCTTTTTATAATTAATATTAAGCAACGACGTTTAATATACTTGTTTTTTGCACGATATTAAAAACGCTCTGACCTTCGCTATCGTATGGCATCCTGCAAACTTCCGAACTCCTCGCGGAGAGGTTTCTGATAATGGGTTTACGATGGTTCACGACAGTAAAGAGGACAATCAAACCTACCACGCGCCCCTAAATCTTAACGACCACTATCGGTGCGCCTTTTTGGCAGTAGATATTTTTCCTGCACGGCCGACTGAAGCTCCGCCCACTCTCGCGACTGCTTTTCAAGTTCGGGCGAGTCGATAAAGTTGAGTGACTGAGCCTTTGCAGCAAGCTGATTTAAATTGTTGCCGATAGCAGTGAGCTGTTTCATGACGCTATAAAAGTCTTTGTCGGGTTTTTCTCGCAGGGTAAAACCTGCAATCATCTCTCGCAAAAAAGTCTCTCGATGCAGACCTGACTTTTTAACCTTTTTGTCAAATTCCTGTGCTTCATCACTTGCGAGGCGAAACAGTATTTGAACATTTCTTTTTCTCATTTAATAAATCCTTTCGTAAACTATTTTCTTTCTGTCCGAATCTTTTTTGTGGGTTTTAGGTCTCCTAACAAGCGAATTTGGATAATCAAATTCAGTGCTTGCTGAGACTGTTTTTAAGATTCAGACTAGGCGGCGAAAAACACCTCCCAATATTCATGCCGAAAAATAAAGGGGTTAAGTACCAAAAGATTTATTTTTGTAAAAATTTTTGTTTTCGTTTGCTCATCCCTTATTGCTATAAACTTATGATTTTACATAGTAATCGTGGAGTGTATGGCGCATTTAAAAATTAAACCGTGTAAAACATTTCCGAAAGTCGGAAGCACTTCACACGGTTTTAAAGTTAACAATTTCATTTAAAATAAAATCCACAACAGCCATAATGCGGCAAGAGTAAATTCATCTTACAATTTTTTATCATGATTATTGTTTGGTGGCATTGTTTTAATCAACATCTCTTTTGCCTTTATATACATCTCTTCGGTAATAACGCCTTTTTGATAAAGGCTGCGGTTAACAGCGAGCTTTATGTCGGTTTTTACATTTGCTATATTATTATCTATTCCAGTCATCATCCCACCCCTTTTTCAATTAATATGAAAGGTTAGCACCCGATATTCATTGCTTTTGTATTTTGATGGTTTTCGAAATGCTGTTCTTCTCACTAATCGTGAAAAAAGAGTGGGTTTGGGTAGTGGTGTTAAAAAAATTTGCACAAAAATAAACGTGTTAAAAATCATAGAATGTTTCGCAAATGATTTTTAACACATTTATTATATAATTTTAGACTATGTATTTAAAAGCAAACAAGCTTGCAAGCAAGGCAGACCGGTACACACCGCCCCGCTTTGCCATGTTGGGGCAAGCCCCAAACCCCAAAAAAACAGACACTTTAGCATGCTCAAGTTGATAGGCATGCCTCTCGTGAAAAAGATCTAACGACTCGTAAATAATTACTTATTAGATAAATTGATTACATAAAATCATTATATAGTGATTTATTAAATATGTTATTCGTGCATAATTAATATTATCGATCTATTTTATTAAAATATGGTATATCTTTTTATTATGTTTTGCTTAATAACTATAGGAGCTTCAACCTAACAATTCCTCAGAAATATGGTTAAAGACTTTTTCACCTATGTTAGCATATTTATATCTCATCGCATCATTCTCTGTTTTTCTAATTTCTTTTATCGCTTTAATAAAATCGGTAAGACTAATCGGAAAACTTTGTAAATTGGCTATACAGGAATTTTCATTTACATAGTCGTCCAACAAATGATTTACAAGTTTTTCTGATTTTCTCAATTTGAATCGTCTTTTTTGTATTTTTGTCGCGTACTTATCTACCTCTATCAAATAAGGTTCATTCGTATCAAATGGCATAATATAAGAGCACTCGTTATAGCTTACTGCAGTTAAACAATGTGGGGTGATACTGCCATCTGATTTTGATACAAGCGCTGTCAAAGTCTTGGTTTTAGGATAATAGCTATAAATCTCATCCGAGTAAGTGTTGCTAAGAAGTAATTTTTTATTATGAACATGGCACATACGTATATGTATGTCCTTACTTTTTTGACAATTAGGGGATACATTGTGAATACTAAAGTTGGTTGGATCTTTAAAATATTTATAGTATAATAAAACGCCTTCGTCACGTTCAATTATCCATAAATCATCACAGTCAATTTTAATAAACGGTAGCTTTTTAAAGGTAAGATTAGCGGGTAAGGAATAAATAATTACTTCGTCGTCAAAGACGTTCTGTGCTGATAATTGTTTATTATCAGCATCAAATAGCCAAAGATAATTTTGTTCAACACCAATAATTTGTCCTTCTAAGTTTGTTTTGTATTCCTTCAATTCAAAGTTTTTAAATGAAAAGGAATAATAACGTTCTGTGCTGCCATTTAGCGCAAAAGTTAGAATACCATCATTTAAAGCGGAAAGATAATGGTGGTATTCAAAAAGATCCTCTTTTGTAAGTTGAATTTTTCTCTGCTCATTAGTTTCGATATTAAAAATCACCATTTCTTTTTTCTTTGTAGGCAAAAGAATCAACCATTTGTCGTAGTTATCAACAAGGTGATATAATTGTTTTTCTGCAAATGGATATTTTTCGATTGTTGTAATAAATTCCACATCAAAAGTGCTCATATCCATTTTAAATAAAGCATTAAAGTTTGAATCAAACTGCCATAATTCGTTATTGCAAACGATGCCGCCTCTGTTTGCACGAAAACAATTACGCTCCCAATAATTACTCTCAAAAAAGTCCGGTATTATATATATAGGCTTATTCAATTCTTTATACAATTTTAATACCGAGCTACGAGCAGTACCTATATATGCATCAGATATAGCCATGCTTGTGTGTAATTTCCCAGAATTATCATAAATTGCATTAGGCAAAGACTTAAATTGCTTTATTAGTCTTTTGTATTTTTTCATATATTCCGCATTATCAGAAAACGTCAAGAGTGTTTGCCTTAATAAAGGATGCGGTCTCCAAAGTATTACTACATCTTCAGAAGTTTTTAGTGTTTCGATAATATAATCAATCATGTGGAAAAATTTGTCTTGCGAGGACATTACACTTGTCAAATGAGTGTTATAGAAAAACACTGTTTTGTTACTAATTTTCTCTTTCCATTTTTGCGGTATTTCATCTTTATTTACATTAAACAAAGCATCAAATTTAGGGTTGCCGTACAAAAGAATCTTTTCTTTGGGATAAATTTTTAAAAACTGCTCTTTGAGTTCTTCCTGAATAACAACTCTCCAGGCATTTTTCACTCCGGGTAACTCCAACATATGCTCCATCGTATTTTGCTCCGAAACATAATATGGAATATACACGATATTTGGAGTTATTTTTAAAAGATTACGCGAATAAAATTCCGGAAAAACTTTTGTTAACCGGTTAAAATCATCATATGGATTGTGATAAAAAACTACATCGGGTGCTAATTCTTGTAACGAGCAGTCTCTATAGTCCACAAGTGGCAGATGCTGTGGCAATGCAGCATATTCATAATTCAACTCGTATGGCAAGTGTTGTGCATTAAGTGAATGGTATGGAACGGGCATAACAAATACATTCCAATCATCGTTTTTCATAGCCTCAGTGCAAATACTGTCAAAGCAATCCCACATTGAAGCGTTGTAAGGAAGGAAAACTGCAACCATTTTTTCATTCGGTAGTTTTTCAACAACTGAATTTCTAATTTCAACAATATTTTCTTCGCAAACACAAAAAGCGCGTTCAAATTCTATATTTATTTCCCCAATATTATTTGCTAAAAATAGATTTTTATTGTATTCACCTAACATTTTTAACAAATTATCTTTTTCATATCCTGCATCCTCTTTTGTTTCAACAACATTTTTCACCGACATTGCAACCTCTTGGCACAATGCTAAGTAATGTGAGATGTCGGTGGCTGTGCTCATTTTCTTTATATATTCGTGACATTCAACTATACTCTCGAGTGCTATTAAAATTTTTCTTTTAAAATTTATTTTCATTTTAGTTCCTTTAGTTTAGTAAAACTCTACAAATATTGTAAATCTCAACTGTGTTTAAGATTGGGGAAGCGGTGATGTG
This sequence comes from uncultured Oscillospiraceae bacterium, assembly GCA_964368625.1. GTDB lineage: Bacteria > Bacillota > Clostridia > Oscillospirales > Ruminococcaceae > CAYJBH01. The sequence goes on along the minus strand of CAYJBH010000013.1, from coordinate 64,694 downwards.
TAATATATCTAGTGATATTGGGTTAATATAAAATCCCCAAAATATTTATCGATAATTTCATTAAAAATATCGGCACTTAAAATAGTTTAAATATTTTTTAACATTGCCAATTTCACTGTATCGTATTCTCTCGTTAGCTATTTTATCTTTAATGGCCTCAAAGCCCCAATTGATATTACCAAAATAAGGCTCGAGGAGAAAATCGTCAAGACACTTCGTTAAGCCCTCTTTCAAGTTGGTGTAGTTGTCATCTAAGCAAAGTGTATTAATTTTCGAGCTATCGAACACACGGTCAAACATTCTATCGTAAACAATTTGATGCTTCGAATTTTTAATATTTAAAGCACTTTGAATATTTTTGACTTCAACACAATTAGGTCTAAAACCAAGTTTTTCTTCGATTGCATCAAAGTAAATATCCATTACTTGACGCCATGTTTTAAACTCGTTAGTAGCAATTTGATAAACCTCTCCAAGCGCTGCCTTATTACCAATTATCGCAGTTATTCTTTTTGCGACATCAGCCCCATATGTCATGGTTGTTTTTCGGTTTAGCATTTCGGTATCGAATACTACCGATCTTTTATTAATTGCTCTGTACAGCCAATTATTCAACTCATATGTCCCAAGCTGCATGCGATATGTATCATAGGTAATATATGGTCTTATTATTGTCCAATTTGCATAATCGCCGTTAATTAAAGCATTTTCTTGCCGTGCTTTAGATAGCGCATATTCATCAGTATTTAAGTATTCACTGTCAACACAAGTGTCTAGTAGCCGTGTAGATTGCTCCGTAATTACGGTGGACAAATTATCATATACTCTCGCCGAACTCAAAAAAATATACTGGTTTGTCTGCGACAAAATATTCGTTATATTATTTGTGAAAAGCTGTGTTGTATCATATGCCATAAAGTCGACTATCACATCCCATTTCTTCAGTAAAACCTTAGATAATTCATCGGAATTTTTAGCATTACACACAATATATTTAATGTTCGCGTACGACTGATGGCTTCTTCTTGAAGTTACAGTGACGTTTGCGTTTGTGTTTGTTAAAAAATGTACTAAGTGTACGCCCATCGCACCGGTTCCGCCTAAAACTAAAATTTCCATTTATATTAACTCCCGTTGGTGCTCATAAAGTTAATTTTTTTTAGAGCGTTACTTTCATCTTCATTATTTGTAAACACTTCAAAAATAATGGATTGATTTTTCTTTTGTGAAAAAACAAAATCATCTAACACCTTATCAAATTCTTGTTTTGAACTAGCGCTGATATATTCAAAACCAAGATTTTCAGAATAGTTTTTTATCAATAAAGAAGACTTGTTCCCAAAATGACCAGCAGCAGCAATAAACGTATCGGCACTTTCGTCAAACTTTGCAGCAAAGTGATTATAGTGCCTGAACTCAGTTCCTTTGCCGTTGTTAACAACAATTAACCTAAGATTGTTTGAAATGTGACGATTTCCTAACGAATTCATGTCGTAAAAAAAGGCCAAATCTCCAACGACACCAAAAAACAGTTTATCGGTATTGGCTAAGGAGGCTCCGATTAGTGTTGATACACATCCATCAATGCCAAAACCTCCGGTGTTAGAATAAACCGTAATGCTCTTGTCTGCTTCAAAAAAGTTCCATGAGCGCAGCGAGTTAAGTATTCCTAAATGAAGAACCGAGTTTTTCGGCAAATGCGCAATAGTTCTTTGAGCTATCCAAGGGTTTGAAAATGGCAAATCTGGCACAAGTTTCCTTATTTTTTCATCTGCCTCTTTCCATTGGTGGTAATACGACAGGTTGTTAGCTTCAGATAATTCACAATATTTAGTGAAAAACATTTCCTCTTTCATCTCAAACACATACCTTAACGTTCTGTATGTATCTCTTATTTCGCCGTCATGGTTTACCCGCCAAACAGTTTTGGGAGTTAAAGGCAAATAAGCACCAGAAACATTTCCTATGCTGATCATTAAATCAATTTCACTAAAAGGAGATGGTTGATCTACGCTCAACAATAAATTTGGCAAAATTCCATATTCCCCTTTATACTTACCGGTGTGATCATATAAAACTACGGCATTATATTTTTCGCAAAATTTTTCTACTGCTATGGTTAATTCTTTATTCCATTCAATATGTTCAGCAACGAATATAACAACTTTTTTTTCAGTGATCTTCGGAAAATGGTCGTCGGAATATATTTTATTTATCACGCGCTGCCTTGGAAGTGAATCGGTGGAAAAATCTTGGTGATAGGTTGTTATCAAATTAATATGTACCGGTCCTGGATTTTTGTCTTTTAAAAGTAATAAAGCTTTATTAACAGCAACATTACAACCCCATAGGTCATCATTATCTCTCATCACCTTAAGCTCTACACTATACTTAACAGTATCATTAGGCATCACTGATCTGTCTATTGCTTGTGGTATATTATGACCTATTCGAGCCGAATGCTGCATAGAAGTTACTGCCAAGATAGGAAGTTTTCTGTAGTAAGCTTCGGTTAAAGCCGGCATATAATTTCTCGAGGCAGTTGCACCGGTACAGCTGAGCACTACCGGTTCACCGCTTTCCGCGGCTAACCCACAGGCCATGTAGGCTGCCGAACGTTCATCTACACAGGAATATATTTCAAAAAAAGTATCCTGTTGTATACTGGCGACAAAGCAAACGTTTGTTGTACCGGGACTTACAATTACTTTTTTTACATTATGTTGCTTCAGTAAGTCAATAAGTATTTGAACATTTCTTTCTACAGTATAATTTTTAAGCATTATTGCCTTCTTTCTTAACTATGGTGTAACTAAATTTTATATTTTGGCAAAATATTGTCAATAAAAACAACATTTGAATCTATAAATTGTCTGTTGATAATTTTTCTTGCTATAATCTCTTTATCCCAAGTAGGAGTTACTATAAATGTTACCTTCTTACCTATTATTAGTTCTGCCAGTGAATCGTCATCGATTTTTAGTATTTTAAAACTATTATAACTTCCTGGCGCTAATTTTTCATCAACTATGGCAATTAATTTATCTGAAAATAATTCACATATTCGCTTGCCAATCATGCCTAACCCATATATTATTACATGTTCTTTTATAACATCAATATCTTTAAATTTATAATTTTCTGAAATGCATCTCTCGATTCTTGACAAAATATTCCACATGTTTTTTTGTTTAATTAATGAAAAAATTTGATTTTCCCGCAATATTTCTTTTTCTAACAAGCATTTTTCATAGCTGAGAAGCTCTGGTGGTAGATATTGCGATAAAGAGTCTATGTATAGCTCGTACGGATTACAAAATTTAGGTGAATTGCCTATAGATGCATTTTTTTTGTTGAACATAAGAGCTTTGTTTAAAAATGCAATAGATTTTTCTCTGGCATTTTTTACTAACACGTTTATTTTGCTGTAGTCGATACTTTTTGCTGTGGTGTACTTTTGTATAATATTATCTTCAAAAGAAATATATCTATTAATTAAATCGAACTTTATTAGCAAATCTTTAATTCTAATATTTTTCGAAAAATTCGATTCCGACGGTTCTATATACATTGAAAAAAACTGTTTGTTGAAAATTATGCTGAAAATTGTTCCGTGATAAGAATCGGTTATCATGAATTTGCAGTTGGCAATAAGGCTAACAAATTCTTTTGTCCCCACAGGTCTATTGTTGGTGTAGGTTATAACCTCAACACCACAACCTAATTTATCGGCTAATAAGTTTGCATAATTAATAGCATCGGAGTTATTAGTAATCGTATACACTAAAACATAATCTCTATGATTTAGCTTCACAAAATCGCCCCAATCTTCTTTAGTAAGTAAGAGGGTAGGGTCAACCACCGTTTGAACATTCTTGCCAACGAGATTTTCAACAAATTCTGTCGAACTATGTTCACGAACAGAAATACTATCCAAAGAAGATGCCGCACTTTTAACAGCTAAAGCCCTACGGTTATCTAGAATAGCCCCTCCGAAGCTTATTGCATAACCAACTTTATTTTTTGAATCGTCAGCAAACCCAAGCGTCATAAGAGGAAGGTTGTAGGTTGGAAGGCTATCTTCGCAACCCCATATTTGGTCGCTACCGCAAACAAAAATGTCATAGTTGTTATTTGCATTAAAAATGCTGTTGCTGTCATATGAGTTGCTGCTATGTGGGATTGAATTAAAAAAATCTAAAAACAGCCCTTCGCTTAAATTATTAATATTCTCATAACTGTTTTCAGCAAATCTATTCATCCACATAAAGCGAATTAACTCACAATCAAAATGCAAACTAGAAATAACTTTTTGTAGCGCATACGCTTGAAGCTGCGCCCCATAATTATATGTTTTTTCATATAACGTTATTATACCGACTTTTTTCATAACTACCCATGGTTTGAATTTACATACTTAACAAATTTTCTAAATTTTTTTCGAAAACATCCAAAGAAAAAAACTGTTTAAATGTTTTACGAGCATTACAACCGATTGTTTTAAGATTTTCGCTTCTTAAGATACACCATTCAATTTTTCTCGCCAAATCTTTTGAAGATAAATTATTAAATATTAATACATTCTCCTTGTCGATCAAGTATTCGCAAATACCTGCTGAATCTGACACTATACACACTTTGCTGTGCATCATACCTTCAACAACGACAGCAGACATCGTTTCTTCTCTTGAAGCACAAACTATTATATCTACTTCTTTAATTATTTTTTCTACTTCATTCCTGCTCATTTCACCCAAATGAGTAATTAACCCCTCATTGACTGCATCTGTAAATTTATCACTAAAATTTTGTGTTATAGATTCGTTAATCATTTTGCCGACTGAAATGACCTTCAAATGGTTTCTAGTTGAATCTTCTAAAGTTAATAATGCTTCAATGAGAATGTCGTAACCTTTAATTGGGTGTATCGTGCCAATAATTGCCATAGTAAGTTTGCTTGATGGCTTTTCATTGTTTTCGGTTGCTGTATCCGGCAATCCAAACGGTAAGATGTATATGTTCTCTTTGGAATATTCATTGCAAAAGTTTCTTTTTGCAACCTCGCTTACTGCACATATCTTAATCTGAGATGTAATTCTTTTTAAGTCTTGATGAAAATAAATGGATTTATATAAGGATGCACTTTCGTGTATCCACCACAAAATATTTTTATTGAATTTTTGAAATTTAGGTATTAAAAATCCCACCGTGGCTGTGTTAAAAACTATTACCTCAGATTTTTGTACTACTAACTTTAAATATTGATTGTTAACACTTGCATATGGTTCAACAATAACCGGAACAGACTTAGCAAAAAAATCGTGTTTTAAATCTCCGTCTCTCAGGCTTATCACAATGGGATTATAGCCTAAGTTTTGAAAAACACAAGACATATAATAGAGCACTATAGGTGCTCCCGTTAAAGATAATTCATTAGTAACTAGTAAAACTATTTTGTCTTTATCAATAGCATTGATAAGCTTATTTAAATCGTAAGTATATTGAGGCTCATAATCTCCCTTCTCATCCAATTCGAGGTAATATATATATTTATTGTCATCAATATTCAACTGTGATAACTGGCTCATAATATCGTTATAGTAAATGCTCATTATGATAATATAATCAAAATGGTACAGCCTGTGTTGATCAGGAGCAGCAACAATCACACCATCAAGCATTTTGCCATGTTTTTTTTCATCATTATCAAAGAAAACAACTATTTTAACATTTTGCAACAAGTGCTTTTTTTGTTCATAAAGTTTACCTGTACCAAAAACCGCAACACGTTTTTTCATTTTCACTCCGGATAATTTCAAACATTCGTAAATTTTAAGCTATTACTAATTATTCTTTACTCAAGTTGACAAATGATCTTATTAGTATGATAAGCACCTACTGCCACATGAATACCTGCACTTATGTGCGTAGTCAAATATTTTTAGCAAGCACAAATGTTCATTAATTCTAATTAGTTATTTAATTCAACATATAAATAAAACAAGTTTAAATGCTTTGGAGCTGATAGTTTTACGGATAAACTATTTTCATAATTCAACAATACTAAGACTCCACATTTATTGTCACTAGCAAGTTCTATAACTTCATAAAGTGGATAACCATTATGCTCACATTTTGTTTTGTGTCCCTCTGAAACAACATATCCCTCAAACTTAATTAATTCTTTATGTGCTTTAATTAAAAAGTAATTACTCGTATGTTTTTCAAATTGGCCTATACCGTATATATACATTTTGTCAAAATTATAATAGAAAGAATTAACCAATTCATGCGAAATAAATTTATGCTCTATATGGGGTTTGCGATCAATTTGAAATACGCTATCCGTAGTTTCGTCAATCACGATATCATTGTTGCTAATCGAATAACATCTGTCTATATGATTTAGTATTAAATCGATATCGTATTTATACTGAGACTTAATGACTTTTAAAGCATTAACTGTTTTTTCAACATTATAGTATTGAGGAGTAAAAACTCTTTTTTTAAGTATGGGACATTTTAGATTTTTAATGTAATGATCAGGGTCAACATATAAAAAACAGTCGTCTGAAGAAACAAAAGTGTCCTTTTGGTAATATCTAGAGTTAAGATATTCAAAAATTCCGGCTTCATAATATCTACAAACCTCATCGTAAGAGTTCACTTTTTTGGGCATTATGTGTTCCCAAAAATAATGTAGCTCATTGTTCTTAATTATCTTTTCCCCAAAACAAATGAAATAGCTTTGAATGCAGGAGGAAAATCCATTTTCATAAAATGTTAACCCCCAATAATCGCATTGACGATTGTCCATGGTCGCAAAAACATCTTTAAATGGGACAAAAGGCCCGAAAAAAGTATCGTTACAAAATATTATCTCATCGTAATTTTGCAAATCCTCTTTGCTAAGATATTGATTAAAAACATACTGATATGCACCTGCATCATAGCCTATATTTTCTCGAGTAATGACATCGTCACAAACTTCTTCAATCTGCTTTTTGTATTTTTTTTGAACAAAACCGTTTATCACTGCAATAACACGAGTAGAAACTTGCCTTAATTCGTTAATTAGATAAAATACGTAGTCATCGAAAACTCCATCTTTGTCGTATAAAACCAATATAGTACAACGTTTTTTCACTCGTTTCCTCCCTGTTGAACTGCTATAAAATATATAAATGTGCTTTACAACTATTGTATTCTTTCAAAAATCTGTTTTTCTGATAATGTATCTAAAAATGTAACATACTTAATAGTTCGTTTCTCCTCATCAATTTTGCAATATATCACTTGTAGGTTCCCAAAAGATGCTTTCGATGCCATTTTATAGTTGTAGGGTTTAATCCGTTGGTGTAAATTTGTGCATCGGGATATTTTCTCAACACCTCGATCATGGCCTAAAGCATCAAATGAAAACCCGCAAAATCTATATTTTTCTGTACTTCCCTCTACTGCGCCTTTTTTGCACGGAAACAGATATAATAATTCAACTGTATCGTTTTCTACCACAAGATTCAGCATGCTCACTACCCTCCCTCCGCTATTATTGACGGGGAAGTTCGCTCTAAGCGATATTTCGGAAGTCGGTACATTACAGAGCTGTTGATGTTATTGTGTTGAGTCGCAACAAATAATATTTTCCATTTTTTTTGCTACGTATTCGGGCGTAAACTCTTCATACAATGCCCGAACAGTTTTAAAATCGACATTTTTTCCGATTGCATCGTTTAAAAATTCACCCAATCCATTTAAATTTGGCTCTTTATTTTCATCAAAAATATGCTTCAGCGGATATCTGTCCAGATATTTGATACTTGTGCATTTTTCGATTTTTTTCACATGCAATATCGGCTTCCCCAGGCTGAAATAATCGAATATTTTGCTTGGCACTTGATTAGTAAAAACGTTGCCAATACTTAACAATACATCGGCTTTTTGCATTGTGCCTATCGCCACAGGCAATTCAACCCTGCCGCCTACAAAAATATTGTTTGGAAACCTATTACTAAAGTCTAAAGCAATTTTTGATTTGCTCCCACCTAAAAAATACAGGCGTAACTCTTTGCTTGTTCTCGGCAGCTTAAAGCTGTTTTTGCATAAAACATCAAGAAACTTTTCGGGGTTTCGATAATTATCGTCAAGTAAACCCGCAAACAAAATATTGAAATAGTCAGAGTTGAAATCAAATACACCAGTTTTGTTGTCTTCATGTGCTTTAATTGTCGGGAATTCAAGCACACACATTTTTTTTGTATACATTTTATAGTGTGCGTTTTGGATATATTGTTCAAATAGGCAAGCAGTTGTGAAAATATATTTGGCTTTATCAAAAAGTTCTTTTTCTTGGGCTATTCGCTCCGGCTGTGTTTTAATAAAAAACGTTTCCTGCTCATGCAACCCCCAGGGGTCGACTTGCAATATATATTTGTCACATGCTATATTCTCATTTGCAAACACCGCTTGAGCTGCACCGAAAGGAAATATTGTTGCAATCAAAATTCCAATTTCATATTTATTAATTATTCCACAAAGCTCGGTTGCATAATTTTTGTGCATTAACCCTCTATTTTTTTCGTCACTGTCGCAATATCTGTGCATCAATATGCCATTTTCTTCTTCAAACGAATTTTCATCAGATACTCCGCTGATAATGCAATTATGCCCATAAGTCTTAAATTCAGTAATTATATCTATAACAATTTTGACATGTGCAAATGAAATTGTGGGCATTTTTCCTGCAACAAATAGGATATTCACTATACTCCTTTTTTCTTACAAATATTAATCGAAGTTTGCCAAATATTCATTTACTTCACAATAATAATATCCGAAATTCTCTTTGGGATTTTCCATTTAATTTTCTCGGACTTGATTTTGTGTTTTTCGGTAAGTTCCTTTATAATTGTTTCGGCGATATCATACTTTGCGGTTGCAACAATTACAATGTCGTAATTATGATTCGTAATTTTCACACTGTGCCAATCAACAATCTCCAAAACTTCAATGTTTTCACAATTATTAAGTTGTCTACTGTAAGAATCGCAAATTGCTTTTTCACCGCAAATAATAATTTTAGTCGAAGGTAACAAGCTCTCTATTGGAAAATGGTGGCACAAAATAAGATCGTCAACAATATTTTTCGGCAACAGTTTTGTAATTGTTCGCAAAACCATAGCCGCGTAATGCTTGTCAAGCTCCTCCATCAGCAAAGAACTTTTTTCGTGCTCTTCAAACATATTTTTCAAATGATTGTAAAACAATGAGATACTGTAAATATAGTCTTTGCGAGTAGTGTTCATCATTGATGCTTGATGTTGCCTGTAGTGGTAAAGCGGCTCGGTTGAAACGTAAAAAGAATCTATAAAGGGAACGCAACCAAAAACAAAAGCATGATCATCGCAAATACTTATTTCGTCGGGTACCTTAAAGAAAAAACTTTCTACAATTTTTCTTTTAAAAAGTTTTGTGTAAAGGTGTGGGGCTAAACAACTTGTGCTATTCCTATCCGAATAGTACATATGCTTATAGGTGCACATTTTTCCGGCATCATGATAACTATACTTCCCCTCACGTCCGACGTATCTTTGTTCTGAAAAATCTTTTGCCTCATAAAGAATCCCGGTAGTTGCAAAGTCTACATCATGCATGACTACCAACTCAAGCAAATGTTCATAGAGGTTTGATTCCATCCAATCATCGCTATCAGCAAAACCGATATAATCACCTCGTGCTATTTTTATGCCAGATTTTCTTGCAAACATCGCACCGTTTTTTTCCTGATGTATCACCTTTATTCGCTCATCACGCTTTGCGTATTCATCGCATATCTCGGCCGAGCCGTCAGTTGAGCCGTCGTCCACAAGAATAATTTCAAGGTTTTTGTGCGTTTGATTAATTACACTGTTTAAACACTGCGGTAGGTACTCCCGTGTGTTATATATCGGGATGACAACGGAGATTAAGTTTTCCATGTTTACTCCTATCTTCTTTTAAGTCAATACACTCGTTAAATTCCATACTCGAAAACATCATCGCAGCTTTGCGATTATTGTCTTTGCAACCCTCTCACTCGCCATCCCATCTGCCAGCACACCATGTTCCTTTAAAAACTCATCAGCTTTTTTGCTATAAGCAGGTTCATCAAAGCGTAAAACACTATCGTTAAGCTCTTCATTGTTTTCGCAAAATGCGAACGGTAGTGCTCGCATATCCCACATTAAATTGCCTCGCTCCTTTATATACTCCTCATAGTCGTCGGCATAGATAAAGGTTGGGATTTTGGCACAGAGTGCATCGAATGCGGCGCTGGAATAGTCTGTTATGAATACGTCACAAGCCGCGATGAGCTCGTTCATATCGTCTGCGGTGCTAACGTCTACCATGTTGTCCGGCTTTTCATCAAGTGGCATTTCTGACATGGCCGCCGAAAGTTGTGGATGCAGTCTTAGAAATAAGTGCCATTCTCCGCCAAATTTATCGCTAAGTGTGCTTTGAAGTTTTGCAAAATCAAGCGTTGGTATCTCGGAATAAATACTGCGTTTACCTTGTTGGCTACCGCCACGAAATGTTGGTGCAAACAAAACAATCTTGCTATCGTTTTTTAACCCGTATTTACTTCGTATACTCATATAGGTGCGTTCTCGGTTGTTAAAAAGCACATCGCACCTTGGTAATCCGGTTTTAATAATCTCGCCGTCATACAAAAGCATGTCAGGATAAAGTTTGGTGCACCAATCGCTGTCGGAGATTACACAGTCTATCAACTTCGAATCTTCCCTACTTATTACTTCGGCAATTTTCGGGAAAAGTTTACCCCTAAATTTGCCAATCGGTTTTGTTGCGATGCCGGCATGCCACGTTTGTAGGTAAAATTGTCCTTTTCTTTTTATCGTTCCTAATGGTTTTCGCGTATTGTCAACCCATACTTTAGCGGTAGAAAGATGAAAAGCTCGATTTAATAGAGTGTTTTTTACAACCTTTATTTCTTTTGGAAATTTTTTAGTGACATCATCTATAATCCAAACAAGTTTATATCCACTATTATCATCAATGAGTTTTTGTGCAATATATCGTGGATTGCAACAATAACCCCCTTTTCCCTCAAAGGAGGTAAAAACAATCTTTGTTTTATTGATAGGGAAGATTTGCATCAACCTATATAAAAACTTTACCTTCTTCGACTTGTTAAATCGTTCTGTTATTTGTTTGTTTTCCATATAACCAACTTTAAGTATTTCTAAGCTTCAAAAAATCCTCAAGCACCCCAGCCATGGCTATTGATTCCCCCTCAGTCAGGCGGTTTATCTTGTGCTCGTAGCCGTTTATCCTGCTAACAAACTCGCTTATTTCATATCGCAAACCACTGCCCATGAATTTTGTGTTGTATTTTTGGTTTTGCGTTGCGTCTTCAAAACAGACCTCAAACTCCTGCATAAGCCACCATGGCGATTTTGCTAGAATATACCCCTTTGTGCCGGATATTAAAAGTTGTCCGTCAGATTTTACACCAAGACCGGTTTTGGCGGTCGCGAGGCCGTTTTTGAATTTAAAAAAGGCTTTTGTATAAACATCTACTCCGTTTTCTGCGCTAAAAAACTCAAATCTTACGTTTTCATAATTACATCCGAATATCTTGAATATCGGCAGTAAAACATAGCTGCCGAGCTCTGTGAAACTTCCGCCATGTTTTGTGTCTGTCATCTCACGCAAATTCTCATCTACCAGTTTTGTGAAGCAAGCCTCAACATCTCGCACGCTACCGATAGTTCCGCTTCTAACCATGCCAAGCAGCTGTTGAAAACCCGGTGCATATACCGTTTTAACGCCCTCCAGCAAAATCAACTTCTTTTGTTTTGCAAGCGAATATAACTCTTTTGCCTCATCGGCATTCAAAACCATTGGCTTTTCGCATATAACATGCTTGCCACTGTTTAGGGCAGATTTTATGTAATAATAATGGCTGTCGTGTGGGCTGGCTATATACACTGCATCTGTTTTTTTATATAGATTTTCTAACGATTCACAGTGCTCAAGAGAGTATTTTTCGGCAAACTTTTTTGCACTGTTTGAATTCGGGTTGAACACGTATTCAGCGTTTATTCCGCTTACAAATTTGCTCTCGGGGACTATTCTCGTGGCAATTCTGCCGGTGCCTATTATTCCGAGTCTTATTATTTTATACCTTTCACCGCGCAAATGCGTGCTGGATACATTTTTCGTTCTCTCCAGATACACAACCTTGCAGTAATCTTTTAGAAAGTCAAACCGCCCAACCCAATCGCTTCCGAGCGTGAATGTGTCAATATCATACTTTAAAATGTCTTCAAGCTTTTGTCCCTCGTGGTCTTCGATAATAACCTCGTCTACAAAGCCGCATGACTTGACATTTTCTATGCGCTTAAGCAGGGGGTCTACTATATTTAGTTTCCCTCTGCTTTCGTCGTAATATTCTGTTGTAACGCCAACTATGAGATAATCGCCAAGAGCTTTTGCACGTTCTAGTAGACGCCGATGCCCCTCGTGAAAAAGGTCGAATGAACCGTAGGTTATAATCTTTTTCATATTAGCTTACACTCTATTATTATTAATATACTAACTTTTATATTATACCATAAAAATACAGTATTTCAACACTTTTTATTGATAGTGTCTATAATTCAGATGTTGTTTTATAATACAATAAACAAAAAAGCTCTTCATCATCACATGAAGCGCTTTCATAAACTATTCATTTTATTTATCATGCATTATTAGATTATTATATGAACCCCCACCTCAAACCTCCTCTCACGCCGACCTTTCCCCGCACATCCCCCAAAAACATAACTTCTGTTTGATACATTCAATATGTATTGAAGGTGCCCCTGCACGAATTTTAACACCAAATCTTCCTGACTGTTTAATAATTTCCGGTTCTTCAAGAACAAGCTCCTCTCGTGTTGGCATAACTATTCCATAGCCGGTTGCCTCTACTTCGTCGAGGGCATGTTTTATCTTTTCATACTCCCTCTTGTCCCTTGCAAGCTTAATTATACAGGGCATCAGACTTGCTTCATCCACAATATTAAGACCTGTGGTTTCACCAAGAATTTTATAAAAAATATCATCGTTTAGAGTTAATGCAATGGTTACGCTTCCGGTGCCAAGATTCACATCCTCTAAACAGCAATCGTTTACATTAGGATTTTCCATAATAGTGGCAACATCACAAAGTTCTTTAATGTGCTCTACCTTATCTGCAAAAACAAGAACATCCTGATATACCGACTGTTGAAGCCAATGTCCTTTTTCTAGTAGGTTAATCCAGCGAGGCATGTCAACCCGAATTTCTTTTACCGGAAATTCATATAACACTGAGCGAAGTATATCGGCAAATTCTGATTCTCCTAGGTCGAGACAGTTAACAGGTTTTACCGTAACCCCGTATCTTTGTGAAAGCCCTTGTGCCAATGCAATTGCCTGTTCACTGTATGGATCGATGGTGTTGAGCAAAACTACAAAAGGCTTTTTAATCTCCAGCAGTTCTTCGATAACCCTCTGCTCAGCTTCCTGGTATGCAACACGAGGTATATCCCCTATAGTACCATCTGTTGTTATAACAAGTCCTATGGTTGAATGATCTCTAATCACCTTTTTTGTGCCAATTTCAGCAGCGGTGTCAAATGGTATATCTTTTTCAAACCATGGCGATTTCACCATTCTTGGTTCACCATTTTCTTCATGACCCATTGCACCTTCCACAACATAGCCAACACAATCTATTAATCTCGAGTTAAAATGTGTTCCGTTTTCTAGCTGTATTGCTATTGACTGCTCAGGTATAAACTTGGGTTCGGTTGTCATAATTGTTTTGCCGGTTGCTGACTGTGGAAGTTCATCTACGGTTCGATTTCTTAACGGAACACTGTCTATCTCAGGTAAAATCATTTCCTCCATAAAACGTTTTATAAATGTACTTTTTCCTGTTCTCACCGGACCAACAACACCTATATAGATATCCCCGCCGGTTCGCTGTGCAATATCGCTGTATATATCAAAATTTTCCATCTATGAGCCTATTCCTTTCCGCACATTTCATGCTATTCTATATTGTTGATTGTGGTTTTTAACTTGGTTAAACCGGCACTATAAGTCGCTGTTTTGATTTCAATATCTCTTCTGTTAAGCTATTGTGAGACATTATTCCTTCGGGTGATGCTCCGTATCTTTTGGCAATATCAAAAACTGCCTCTCCCGCATCTGCAAAGTAGATACAAAGCGCTGCATTCGCCTCCTCCGATACTGTATCGGTTAGCTCGATACTCTGTAAAATACTAAAGCTGCTTTTCCTACAGATAATGCCATAAACAGATACAGATACCTCTACCGAAACCTCTTTCCCTGAAAGATTGCATACTGTATTTGTTACCGATGCAGCCAGATCTATAAAGCTTGATTCATTAATGCTACCTGTAGTAGAAATTTTATATTCTCCTGCATTGTCGAGACAGCATAGCTCTCCCAGCTCATTTTCACATATTAAATGTACCGTTAGCTCTCCCATTAGTTGTGAGCCAATTTCAGAGTGCTGCACCTTTATTGCTCCGATAGTTGTAAAGCTATCAACTACCGACACAATATCCTCTATGATAGGCACTGGTATGCTAAGAGTCATATCTGTAGCCACCCTCTCCCTATCACTAAGTAGCTCGACATTACTATATGTGGTACAGTAATTTGATTCAGCTGAAAAGGCATCTTTTACCACCGTTTGATTCTGCTCAAGGTAGATGGCCGCTGATATAACGCAGTTTAAAGAAACTACATAACCCTCATTTTCCGACTCCATCACACTGCAACTATTTATGGTTATGGTTGGGCAAATTATTAGCTCTCCTTCCTCAACATCCACCTCTAAAACCTGATTTACCGGTATTGTTTTAACCTCCTTTATAAAGGTTTCTTGGTTAGAAATATAGCTAATCGAGGTTTTAACCTCGCCTTTTACTATAATTCGGTCGCCTACCTGTTCTACCGAACTAACACTTGCCCCGCTATAGTTATAAAGAACACTTCGGGGTGCCTCATAAAACTCAACATCGTGTTCTAATGTAAACTGTTTTTCAACAGTTGAATTATAACTGATATAGCTAAGTTCATTAAACTTTTGATAAATAGTTTCGGAGTCGATAGCGCCAACCGCCGGCATCTCATCAAAGGATCGCAACGAAGCTGTCATACCGTATGATCCTCTAACGTCAATCCTTCTTTGGTTAATGGCCCTACAGTTAAGATACTCGCATTGACCATTAACCGTTATGCGATGTTCTCCGATACACTCGCCTCTATAATCAAGACTTTTTGAAAATGGAAGTTTTTGTTCTATCTGGCAGATAGCGCTGCTGTTTTCAGCCTGATAAAAGACCGAAACTTTATGATAACCTTCAATCAATATTTTTCCCGATATCATGCTTTTTTGAAATACCGTATGGCCTACCGTGCACTTTATTATTCTGAACACTTCGGCAACATAGTCCGGAACCAGTATTTCGGTTTCAATCGGCAGCTCAAAATAGCTGTCGGTTAATCCTCGATAAACCGGAATGTTTTTGCTTTGAATTATAGCATCCATAATTAGTTCCCCCTTATTGTTTCATAAAATATATATTATTTAAGACCTGATATTATTCATATTAGTTGTTTTTTTCCGTTCCCCAGACCACAGCAGTGGGTGGAACTCTTTGTTCACTGCAGTGAACAAAGAGTTGAGCAGAACGATCCACCTCCCCCCACGATAAAGCGAGTGAAGCGAGATAGTTGCACCTATGATTGGCAATTGCATGGGGGGCAGCAAGCAATGTGAGTTCTTCTCATAGTTAGGGATGTGCAATTGCCGTTCCGCTTTTGCCTAATTGTTTTTTCCCACCTCACATTTTGTTTTTTTCCTACTTCATAAAAAAGCTAACCTATCCATAGCCGGATAAGCATTAGTGCTCTTATAGCATTATTTTATAATTTAGAAATGCTGAGCTTGACAAGTAATACGATACATTAATGGTGCTATCTGTTTACAAACTATATCTTGTGTATTAACCTTACTATTTTTACAGCTATCTAACTGCGCTCGCAAGTTGTCTGATAGGGCAATGCAAAAGCAATCTGTTTATTTAACATATTGGTTGAAATAAGGTTGTATTTATGATAATATGAGGTTAGTAGGAGATCGCCGAAAGGAACTTTTAATGCGTACTAAGAATTTTATAAGGGAATACAGCGAAGTTTTACTGGCACTAATCTCTATCACCCTCGTAACCTTGTTAGTTATTGGTGGTTTTTCTCGGGATGAACATTATGGAAACACTAAAACATATTCAGTTAACGCGCAAAGTAACACTATAGATACCTATGACATTTCTACAAGCGACTTTGAAGATAAAGTTTATCAACTTACATCTACCCACTACTATCCAAATATGTTATTAACACCTGATAATATTGACAACTATGACGCTGTTACTATTAATCCGGATGCCTCAACAGAGTATCTTACCCAACGATTTAAAATTAAAGTTCCACAAAACGGACAAGCCTACAAGATATCTATGGAAGGGGATTTTTATTCTGCACTTGCCTATGCTAACGGTCAGATTGTTGATACCAGCGGTATGCCTGCCGACAATGTGGATGATGTTGAAATAGGTAGAACCCCCTTAACTATCTATGCTAGTCCAGATGAAAACGGCTATATCGATCTAATAATACAGATAGCTTCATTTATGAACAGCAACGAACATGGCACACCACTTGTTGCCTATATTTCCTTAGTTAACACCGACCCAGGCTATGTTTTTACCCCGGTTGGGCGCAGCTTCGACGCTGTTTTAGTAGGTATCTATATTGGGTTTGGTATGCTCACCCTTGCACTTTTCTTTACACACATCAACCAGACAGAAAACCTTTGGCTTGCCGTGGTATGCATGTTTACCGCCATTAATAGCGGAATGGAGGGCGGTACTTTTTCGGAAATTATTCCGATTGCTACCGAAAATTTCGTTTACTATGCATATTATCTCGGGCAACCAATAATTATGTTCTTCTTCATAATGTATTTTAGCACCGTTTTCCCAAACATTATACCTAACCCAATGTTGTGGGTTATGGGGGCTATAACACTAATTTTAATTGCAATAATTAGCCTTACCGAACCAATTTTCTTCACATCTATTATCAGTATCTATGGTGTACTATCCCCTATTGCCTACCTACTTTTCCTAATTCCTTTTTTTATGAAAATGAAAAGTTTTTGGCCTGAGCACATAATTTCATTATTTGGCATGGTTGCGTTAGCACTTGCTACCGTATATGACTTTATTGTTGTAGACAGCCTTGTTGTTAGCGGGGTATATACCTTTACCGATATTGCAATGCTATTACTAATAGTAACCCAGCTCATATACCTGTTTATGATGAACCGAAGGCGCACCCTAGAGGCGATGCAATATAGCCAGGCTGTTAAGGCTGAAAGGGAATCACTTCGTAAGCTCGACTTGCTTAAAACTAAGTTTCTTGCAAACATATCTCATGAGCTTAAAACCCCTCTCGCTGTGATTTCAGGCTATGCGCAAACCAGCTCTAGAAGCCTTATGCAGGAAGGGAATATTGCTGAAAATGCCAAAAGACTCAGACTTATCTCGTCTGAGTCGGATAGGCTTGCATTGATGGTGTCTCAGCTTCTAGATTTAGCCAAGATTGAAGAGGAGCGTATGGTTTTAAAGCGAACACCTACACAGCTTGATGCCATGATTAAAACAACCCTCGATACCTACTGCCCTGCCCTAAATAAAAACAACAATAGAGTAATTTATAATCGTGTGTACGATCTACCGGATGTAAATATTGATGAGACTCGAATCAGGCAGGTTCTTGTTAATCTTGTTGCTAATGCCATGCGCCACACCATTAATGGTGAAATAAGAATAGATATAGGAATAGATGATGACTTTATTAAGATCGGCATCGTAGACAATGGACCAGGAATCTCGGCCAAACTTTTGCCCATATTGTTCGACCGTTACTCAAAAAAAGATTCCGGCTCTGGTAATGATACCGGAACCGGACTAGGATTATACATTTGTAAGCATATTGTGGAAGCTCACGGTGGTAGAATATTTGTTGAAAGTGAAGAGGGAATCGGCACAAGTATTTACTTTACCATTCCGACATTGTTCGACGACTTAGAAGATATCTCCCCTGAGGTGTAGAGATAATCTCTACGGGGCACACCTCTATCTCGGATAGTTTTTTTCTAAGAATCGAAATGTATTTTCTTACAATTCCGCTATCTACTCCATCACCCCAAACTTCTTTAAAAATTTCATCACGAGTAAATGCGTGTTCAACATTAGTAGCAAGGAATGCAAGTAGCTGAGCCTCTTTTTGCGACAATGCAATCTCAAAATCATCAATGATAACCACGCCACGCATTAGATCTATCTTCATTGGATAAAGGTCAACCGAGCCGGTATAGTTTGAACCGCTCCTTCTTAGTTGTGCCAAGATATGTGCCGATAACACATTATAGTCTACCGGTTTTGTAAGATATGCATCACCGCCCTGCTCGATACCGTTTACAATATCATCAGCATCGTCAAGACAGGTTAAAAATATAACCGGTGCCGCCGAATATTCACGTAATCTACGGCAAAAATCAAGTCCGGTACCATCGGGTAGCATTACATCCAAAATATACAAATCCGGGGTATGTCTCACCGATTGTACCTCTGCTATTTTTATGGTATCAGCGGGATAAACTGTATAGCCGAGTAGGTTTAAATGGTTGCAAAGTGTCTCACGTAAAGCCTTTTCATCCTCTAAAACCAAAATAGATTTGTTCTGCATAAAATCTTACTCCACTACTATATCAATAGACGCTCCTCGACGTTTTCCGGTAGATTTTCCCTTACCGGCTGTAACTGTGGGTTCCTGTTTATCAATATCAGCACGTTTTGGTGGTGCCTCTATAGAATTTGTCATGCCTGCACGAACTTTTTGTTCTACCTCAGAAAATATTTCAGGGTTATCTTTAAAAAACTGTTTAGCATTATCTCGTCCCTGACCAAGTCTTGTTTCACCATAAGCAAACCAAGCCCCGGCCCTTTGAACGATGTTCATCTTAACAGCCATATCTAATAACTCACCATATTTAGAAATGCCTTCACCAAACATGATGTCAAACTCTGCTTCTCTAAATGGCGGAGACACCTTGTTTTTAACAACCTTTGCTCTGGTTCTATTACCGATAAATTCGGTTCCGTTTTTTAATCCCTCTATCCTTCTTACATCTATTCTAACCGAGGAATAGTATTTCAATGCACGACCACCACTGGTTACTTCGGGATTTCCATATACAACTCCAACCTTTTCGCGAAGCTGATTAATGAATACACAAATGGTAGCTGTTTTACCTAGTATTCCGGTTAGTTTTCTAAGAGCCTGACTCATCAACCTAGCTTGAAGGCCTACGTGAGAATCTCCCATCTCTCCCTCTATCTCGGCTCGTGGCACCATTGCCGCCACACTATCAATAACGATGATATCAATTGCTCCGCTTCGCACTAGTGCCTCGGTAATTTCAAGTGCCTGTTCACCGGTATCCGGCTGGGCAACAAGGAGAGAATCTATGTCTACACCAAGCGCCTTTGCATAAACCGGGTCTAAGGCATGCTCAACATCGATAAACGCTGCTTCACCGCCTATTTTTTGAGCCTCAGCAACACAGTGCAGTGCAAGTGTGGTTTTACCGCTACTCTCAGGGCCATAAATTTCTACAACCCTACCACGAGGAAGTCCGCCTATTCCGAGTGCAGCATCAAGGCCTAACGAGCCGGTAGAGATTGCATCTACCTGCATTCCGACGCTGTCGCCAAGCTTCATTACGGCTCCCTTGCCGTACTGTCGTTCGATATGAGCAATTGCGGTATCCAATGCTTCCTTCTTGCTTGCCATAGTATTCGCCCTCTCCTATATTATATTTTTCCTAACGCCTGTTCTATATCCTCTATGATATCATCAACATCCTCAAGCCCTATAGATAACCTTACAATGCCAACATAAACTCCACTAGCCTTAAGTTGTTCTTCGGTTAGCTGGCGATGGGTGCTGCTTGCAGGGTGAAGTATACAGCTCCTTATATCGGCAACATGCACCTCACGGCTAACAAGCTTTAACGAATCGCAGAATAGCTCTACCTTTTCTCTTCCGCCCTTAATATCTACCGAAATAACTCCGCTACAACCATTCTTTAGATATTTTTTTGCCAACTCGTTCTGCGAATCTCCCTCTAATGCAGGATAGCTCACCGAGTTGATCTTATCGTTATCAGACAGGTAGTTTGCAACTTTAACGGTGTTTTGGCAGTAACGTTCCATCCTAACATCCAACGTCTCCAAACCCATATTTAGCAGGAAGGATGAATGAGACGACGGGTAGGCTCCAAAGTCTCTCATGAGCTGCATACGCGCCTTTACTATATAAGCTACAGCCCCAAAATCACGGGTGTATACCACACCATGGTAGCTCTCGTCCGGAGTGCAAAAATCAGGAAACTTACCGTTATCCCAGTTAAACTTACCACTATCAACTATAACTCCGCCTACCTGCACCGCATGTCCATCCATATATTTGCTGGTGGAGTGGATAACGATATCTGCTCCATGCTCGATGGGGCGACAAAGTATAGGTGTTGGGAAGGTGTTATCGACTATTAACGGTATATTATTAGAATGTGCCACCGATGCAATCTTTTCTATATCAAGAACCTTAAGGGTGGGGTTAGAAAGTGTTTCGGCAAAAACACATTTTGTATTTGCCTTAACTAATGCAGAAATTTCTTGCTCGCTTTTAGCTTGATCGAAGAATATGCAGTCTATCCCATAACGTTTTAATGTTACTGATAACAGGTTTAAACTGCCACCATATATGGCTGTAGAGCATAAAATACTATCTCCGGCTGAACAGATATTTAATACAGCAAACATTGTTGCTGCCTGGCCGGAGGAGGTACACATTGCGGCAGCCCCACCTTCAAGTTCAGCTATCTTTTTTTCAACACAGTCGGTTGTCGGGTTTGAAAAACGAGAATATAGGTGAGCCGTAGGCATGTCAAAAAGGCCTGCTATTTCACCGGTGGAATCGAATCTGTAGGTTGTGCTTTGGACAATTGGTGGTACGCCGGGTTCACCGTTTTTCGGTGAATAACCTGCGTGTAAACATGAGGTAGCTTTTTTCATACCTTTACGTTCCTTTCTTTAAATTATTAAAATTGAATACTCCCTTTAATAATATTTTATTATTAGCTTTTTGTCAAGTAAAAGTTAATTTTCTATACATAATAATGGTAATCTATAATTAACAAAAAAGTAAAGATACCTTGAATAATACTACAAGTTACCTTTACCAAAAACTAAACTATATTTCATTATAATGTTTTTACTCTTCTGCCGATAAGCTCGAAAAAGCTACCATCATATTATCTGTATTCGGTGAATTTTCTCCTAACTTTTTAATATCTGTGGTGGTCTCGTTCTCTTTATTGTCATCTTCATCGCCTTTAGGTTTACGTAAAGACATTGCCATTGCATACATTTCTACGCCATGCTTTTGGAGAAATCGAATCTCCTCCATAGATGCTGTGCCATCAGTTATCTTTGCCGCTATCTTCATACATTCAACCAAAATTTTATTGTACTCTGCCTCGGATTCTATCCGCTTAATATCTGCCTGCATAGCAGCAAGCGAACTATTCATCATTTCGATAAGCATCGTTTGTGATGTTGTCGTTTCCTTAGCTTGCGCCAATATACCCACCCTATCGGCTCTATTTTTACCGGCTACATGTTGCCGATTGGTAGATTTCGCTGTTGTTGTTGTTTTATAGTTGTTTTCATTTAAGTTGTTTATACGGTTAATCATAAATCACCTACTAAAAAATTCACAACCTGTTGTATCATTATTATATCATAGAATAAAGGTGCAGTAAATAATATTGCTAATAAATTAATATTAAATATAACATCGGTACTTGACAAATTTTATCTTTCGGTATATAATGTGAAAGTAAACGCCTTTACAGTTGTCGTAAGCGGGAGGTTTTTGTGGCTAAAAATCTTAACATGTCGGTTCTTTTGGATTTTTACGGTGATATGTTAACCGAAAAACAAAGAGATGTTATGGAGCAATATTATAATGATGATCTTTCACTTGCAGAAATTGCACAGGGGTTTGGTATTACACGCCAGGGTGTAAGAGATTCCATAAAGCGCGGTGAAAACTATCTTTTAGAGTTAGAAAGCAAGGTGGGCTTTGCTTCAAAATATACCGAGATACAAAAAAGCCTTTCCGAAATAACAAGGCTTGCAAAGGACATTAATTTTTATAACGAGAAAAACTACACAATGTCGGCGGAGATACGCCGTAATGCACAGGAGATTGTGCAGATATCCGAAACACTTTACGAGTAGACTAACTGAGGTATAAATTGGCATTTGAAGGGTTAACACAGCGTCTGGCCGACACCTTTAAGCGATTAAAGGGTAGAGGTAAGCTGTCGGAAAATGATATAAAGGTTGCAATGAGAGAGGTTCGGCTTGCCTTACTGGATGCCGACGTTAGCTTGCCGGTTGCAAAAAACTTTATCAGCGATGTAACACAGCGTGCTATAGGCGCCGAAGTTATGAGCAGTCTTACCCCGGCACAACAGGTTATAAAAATTGTTAGTGATGAGCTAACCTCGCTGATGGGTAGCGATGTATCTAGAATACACATTAATTCTAAGCCACCTACGGTGTTAATGCTTTGTGGTTTACAGGGTACCGGTAAAACCACTCATGCAGCAAAGCTTGCAAAATATTTTATTAAACAGGGCCATCGCCCCTTACTTGTAGCATGTGACATCTATCGTCCTGCTGCTATAGATCAGCTTAAAACTGTTGGTGAGGCTGCCGGAGCTACTGTTTTTGAAATGGGCCAAACTAACCCTGTTGAGGTTGCAAAGGCGGGTTATCGATATAGCAAAGATTATGGAAACGACATAATTATTCTAGATACCGCCGGCCGTTTACAGATAGATGGCGAACTTATGCAGGAACTTTCCAACATCAAGGAGGCTGTAAAGGTAGACGAAACCTTATTGGTAGTTGATTCCATGTTAGGACAACAATCGGTATCGGTGGCAAAAGAGTTTCTCGACAAGGTAGGACTGGATGGGGTTATTCTTGCAAAGCTAGACGGTGATGCACGAGGTGGTGCAGCGCTTTCGGTAAAGGCAACAACAGGAAAACCAATTAAATTTGTAGGTATGGGCGAAAAAATAGATGATCTTGAACCGTTTTATCCAGAGAGAATGTCTAGCCGTATACTTGGAATGGGTGACGTTATGTCACTCATCGAAAAAGCACAATCACTTGAAATTGAGGGAAATGCCTCGGTAGATAATATTTCAAAAGGCAACTTTGATCTTAATGATATGTTAGATCAACTTCAAAATCTGAAAAAAATGGGTGGCCTTGGCTCGATAATTTCTATGATCCCCGGAGCAAATAAGATTAATCCTGACGATGTTGATGAGGATCAGCTTAAATATATTGAGGCAATAATAAGATCCATGACTAAGAAGGAGCGTCAAAAGCCTTCCATTATCGACCCGAAACGCAAACGCAGAATTGCAGCTGGAAGCGGCACTGATGTGCCACAGGTTAACCGTTTGTTAAAGCAGTATTTTGAAATGGAAAAGATGATGAAGCGCTTTACCAAAAATCCAAAAGCCATGAAAAACATGGCAAGACAGATGGGAATGTTTAGCTGATAATTGTACAGCAATAATTAGGATCAAAATTACTGAAGAAACAAGATTATTATCATCTACTTCGGTTATTTAGATACATACACTTTAATCGTATATTTGAAAGGAATTAAATCAATGGCAGTAAAAATCCGTCTGCGCCGCATGGGCGCAAAGAAAGCACCTTTTTATCGTGTAGTAGTAGCCGATTCTCGCTTCCCGCGTGATGGTCGTTTTATTGAGGAAATAGGCTTCTATGATCCAACTAAAGAGCCGGCTGAGGTAAAAATCGATGCTGATAAAGTTCGTAGTTGGCTATCAAACGGTGCTCAACCTACCGATACCGTGCGCGCACTTTTGAAGCGCCACAACATTTTAGGTTAGAGGTGATTCTTTGAAGGAACTACTGATAATAATTGCCCAGGGACTTGTTGAAAACAAAGAAGCCGTTTCTGTCACCGAACGTCGTGACGAAGATGGCGCCATTGTTTTCGGTTTGTCGGTTGCTCCGGAGGACATGGGACGGGTAATTGGTAAACAGGGCAGAATCGCAAAGGCTATTCGTACCGTTATGCGGGCGTCGGCCGTTCGAGGTGGCGAAAAGGTGATTGTAGAGATTGACTAACCGAATTTATTTAGGCGATATTACGTCGGCACACGGTATATCGGGAGAGGTAAGGCTTCATGTTATTGCCGACTCACCGGACTTTGCACGGCAGTTTAAAAAACTTTACACCGAGAATAATGAGTACTCGGTGTCGAGTTGTCGCGTACATAAAAACGTGGCAATACTTACACTAAATGGGGTGAACAGCCGTGAGGCCGCTGAGCGGCTTATCGGTTGTTCCCTTTTTTTTGAACGATCCGATGCCAAACTTAAAAAAGGTCAATTCTTTATCGCAGATATCCTCGGTTTCGAGGTATTAGATGCCGACAACGGAACGATTTACGGATGTCTTACCAAGGTTGATAACCATGGTTCAGCCGATGTTTATCATATAGAAAAAGATGGAAAAACTTACCTTTTCCCTGCGGCAAAACCTTTTATTGATCGACGTGACTTCGATGAAAAAAGGATATATATTAGAACCATACCCGGTATGTTTGACGAGGACGACGTATGATTCGTATCGACATTGCAACAATTTTCCCAGAAATATGCAGCAATTTTTTGGCCGAAAGCATAACCGGCAGAGCTCAGCAAGCAGGCAAGGTTGAGATATTTTATCATAATATAAGAGATTATAGCGATAACATACACCGCAAGACGGACGACGAGCCCTTTGGGGGCGGACATGGCATGATAATGACACCTGAGCCTATCGCCCGTTGCTGCGAGGCTATAGAGGCAGAGGTTGGAAAACCTTATCGTATTTTTATGACTGCACAGGGTAATAGATATAATCAAGAAGCGGCAAAAAAGCTTGCAATACTTCCACACATAATGTTGATATGTGGAAGATATGAGGGCATTGACAGAAGGGTTATCGATGCATTTGCCGATGAAGAGATATCACTTGGCGATTTTGTTTTAACCGGAGGTGAAGCAGCAGCAGTCTGCATTGCCGATAGCATCATTAGGCTTCAGGATGGCGTTCTTTCTTTATCTGAAGGATATATTAACGAAAGTCATTATCGTCCCGGCTATCTTGAACATCCACAGTATACCCGTCCGGCGGTTTGGCGCGGAGTGGAGGTTCCTGAGGTTTTAAGGTGCGGTAACCACAAATTGATAGAGATGTGGAGGGAGGAGCATAGTGGAGACACCCAAAACTAGCAGCAAGATTCTGGCTGTTTTAAAGAAAATACTAATAGTAGTTGGCTTTGTAGTTGCCGCGGCATTTTTTGCTGCAGTACTTGCTGTGCTCAATAGTGGCTATCTCGAACAGGAATTAAATCTACTGGCATTGAATGGAGTTGAGTACACCCTCGCAGAGATAGAAACCGGAACCTTTTCTTTCCTCGACGGATTACTCTAATGAAAAACTTTATTAAAAGTAGAAAGTTTGCGGCGTTGATTGCAGCGATTATACTACTGCCGGCGCTAATCGGATATGCCGGCAGTATTGAAAATCCTGCCTCGGCACCGCAACGAGTTTTTGTATCAATAATGACTCCTGCACTTCGGCTTGCCGAGGCAGCAGGTGGAGATGCATTACAGTATATAGATAATTTATTTAGGTCGGAGGAACTTGCAAAGGAAAACACAGAACTTAAGGTAGAGATTTCTGCACTCCAAAAACAGATTACTGAATATGAAAGTTTTATTGCAAGTTATGAAAGCGAACAGGAATTAGAATCACTTCAGCTACAACAGCCAAGCGAAAACTATCTTCCGGCTACGGTGGTTGGTCGAGACCCCATGGCAGGGTTTGAATTGTTTACAATAAATGCAGGAACCGAATCTAACGTTATGGTTGGCAATGCTGTTGTATCGGCCGCCGGCTTGTGCGGGGTGGTTATTGAAACAGGCGTAGGCTATTCTGTTGTAAGAACATTACTTAGTCCATCGCTAAAAGTATCTGCAATTCTTAGCAGCAGCCGTGAAACGGGTATAGTTACCGGTGCTGAATCAAAGGTGGAGGAAACCACTACACTAACATTGCTCTCCAAAAATACCGAGTTACAACAATCCGAGTTAGTAATAACATCGGGCGAGGGCGGTATTCTTCCAGCCGGACTTATTATTGGAGCTGTGGAGTCGGTAGAACTTTCTGCTGGAGGAAAAAGTATGACAGCAGTGGTAAATACGGCCGAGGATATAAGTAGAGTTTCGTCGGTTTTTGTAATAATTTAGGGCGTGTTTTATGAAGTTAAACGGTTTAGCATGGTTAAGAAAAGGGGTATCTATTATCATAGCATCCCTTATTTTGCTACTATGTCTTATCATTCAACAAGTTCCGGGACTTTTTGTTCTAGGTGGAGTAAAACCTATCCTTATATTACCTGCCATAATAGCATACGCTTCTCTTTATCGCTCAGCCGCACTTTCTTCGATATTCGGAATCATCTGTGGACTTGGTTGGGATATATTTATAGGACGTTCGATCGGCTATTTCGGTTTTTTTCTATTTGTTGTAGCTGTTATTATTCATCATCGTCATCTTATAATTCCTGTAACTATTGGAAGTTTTATGATGGAGGTTACAATTACCACATCACTGTTATGCCTTATAGAGCTAGTTTTCTTTAGCTATATGCCCGGTTATGAAACGGTAACCGAAACTTTTTCTAACCTCACCCTGCCTACTATTCTTTTTACCGGATTATTTTCTCCTGTAGTGTTTGCCATGTTTAGTCTAGTTAAACACCTTCAAAGCCGGAAGGAGGATATCGGTGAAATTTAAGGTTATTGTAATATTTACCGTTATGATTTTTGCCTTCTTCTCTTTAAGAGCTGTTCAACTTACCGTAGTTAAAGGAGAGGAGCTACGTACGGTAGCACAGGACGCCGTAATGTATCAATATGTTGTAGATTCTGATAGAGGCGAAATACTGGATAGAAACGGGATATCACTTGTTAGTAATGAACTCACCTTTAATATATTGATGGAACGAGCCTTTCTTCCTCCTAGTGAACTTAATAATGTTATATATGAGTTATTATTAATCTGTCGTGAAGAGTATTTCACTCCTCTAATTTCCGAGGTTACTGAAGAAGAGTACAGTGAACTAGTTGAACTTTATGGACTTTATGAGTATCCTGAAAGCTTTCAGCGCTCTATTTGCGGGGTTCGCAAAAGAATGGAAGAGATGGAATATAGCTATATTACTCCATATATATTTGCCGAGGATATTCCTCAAGATATGCTGCACCGTATATCAGAAAACAGCTCTAAGTTTATTGGAGTGAGTATACAGGAACAATCAGAGCGAACAGTTATTGATGGAGACTTAATGCCCCATATCCTCGGTAGCGTTGGCCCAATTTATCCCGAGGAGTATGAAGTGCTTAGCGAGCTTGGATATGATCTAGACGATATTCTGGGGCGCGACGGAATAGAAAAAGCTTTTGAAGATGAACTAAAGGGGAACGAGGGCGAGTGGGTAATCGAACGTAGCCTAAGCGGTCAGCAGTATACCAGAACCATAATTGACCCGGTTGAGCCTGGGGATACGCTGATGTTAACCATAGACAGTGAGCTTCAAAAAAAGTCTTCCGAGGCACTTAGAAGTGTTATAGACCGACTTAACGAAAAATTTGGAAATGTTTATGCCGGAGCTGTAGTTGTAATGGAAGTTAACAGCGGCGGGATTCTTGCGGCAGCGACCGAGCCTACATATAACCTTAACCAGTATAATGAGAACTACTCCGTTCTCGCAAGCGACGAACAAAACCCACTGTTTAACAGAGCTTTTTCAGGACTATAT
This sequence comes from uncultured Oscillospiraceae bacterium, assembly GCA_964368625.1. Lineage (GTDB taxonomy): Bacteria > Bacillota > Clostridia > Oscillospirales > Ruminococcaceae > CAYJBH01. Next base: position 36,502 of record CAYJBH010000013.1, on the reverse strand, counting down.
CGTCCCGGATCTGCATTTAAACCGGTGGTAGGAGTAAAGGCGTTAGATAGCGGTATTGTATCTCCTTATGACACTGTATATTGTACAGGGTCTTACGGCTATTATTCCGATGTTGGTTTTACTCCGGGCTGTACCGGCTATCACGGCAGCGTTAATCTGCACCGTGCACTGCAACACAGCTGCAATGTTTACTTTTACGAGATGGGTCGCAGACTTGGTATTTACGAGTTTTCTGAAACAGCATTGTTGATGGGACTCGGACGACCTTCCGGAATTGAAATCCCGGAAGCTACCGGATTGCTCTCTACACCGGAAAACCGTGAAGCCAATAACGAGGACTGGTTTGTTGGAGACGTAGTTCAGGCAGCTATTGGGCAGGGAGACATACTCGTTACTCCGGTGCAGATGGCAGTATATGCTTCTACTCTTGCTACCGGTGGTCGGGTTCCCACGGCTCATCTGGTTCAGCAGAGCGAGCTTACACAGCAACCTTCGGTTCTGCTCAACAGCTATGCTTACGAAGAAGTGAAAAACGGTATGATTGCAGCTTCATCTACATTTGAAGCTGCCGACTATCTATCGTTGCTCCCTTACGATGTTGCAACTAAAACAGGAACCCCACAGTCGACTAATGGTAACTATGACGCAACTATTATAGCTTTCGGGCCTGCAGATAATCCTGAAATAGCAGTTGCAGCGGTAGTAGAAAACGGGGCTAATGGCTATGAACTCGGCGAGCTTGTTGCTGAAATATTTCTTGCCTATGAAGAGACAAAGGCCTACCCCACACTCCTCCCTGAGTATAATGTTATACAGTAGTATTGATGTTCTTTATAGCTATGAATGTTGCATATAACTTTATAGTGTGGTACAATCATTATATCCATCCGTTCGACAGGAGGTTTAGAGGATGAACAAGGCTGTAGAAAAGGCTTTTTTGTTTCTTTCCATGAGAGATCATACCGTATTAGAGCTCACAGCTAAACTTTGCCGAACCTTTAGTAAGGATGAGGCTCAGACAGCCGCAGAGTACCTTGTAGAAAACGGTTATATCGACGAAGAAAACATCGCAAGGTTGCGAACCGATTCTTACATAAGAGCCGGAAAATCGAAAAAAGAGATTGCAGGAAAACTAAGGATGGCCGGAATTGAACGTGAAATAATTGAATCTTTATGTGAGAACATTAACGAGACCGAAATTATTGATCGAGCACTTTTTAGAAAATATGCTTCCAGAATAGCTGTAGGTGATTATAAAAAAGTAGCCGATTCACTTATGAGGCGTGGCTTTTCCTACGATAAGGTTAGGCTTGCTATTGAAGAAATTAAAAACAACAATGATTACTAAGAAAGGTACATATAGGATGAAAATTGCATTAATACCGCTCGGATGTTCAAAAAACACCGTGGATGCAGAGAGGATGCTTGGGCGGCTATTTTTACGCGGTCATACCTTAACTCCTGATATTTTAGAGGCGGAGTTTGTTATCGTAAACACCTGTGGATTTATTGCCGATGCCAAACAGGAGGGTATAGAAAACATTTTACACCTTGCAAAAACAAGAGACGACAATCTAAACATGAAAATTGTGGTAACCGGATGTCTTGCTCAGCGCTATTCTAACGATATACTAAAACTTATTCCGGAGGTCAATGCAGTAGTAACCCCCGGCAGGAATGGCGATATAGCTGATATAATAGAAGAAATATCAGCCGGAAAAGGCGGTTTATATAGCGGTGAAATTGAAAACTTAACCGAAGAAGGCGATAGAGTATTACTCTCACCCCCTCATTACAGCTATCTAAAGATTGCCGATGGGTGTAACAACCGATGTAGCTATTGTGCTATACCTATGATAAGAGGAAGGCAACGCAGTCGAGATATAGATAGCATCTATAAAGAAGCATCCGAACTTGCAGCCGCCGGTACTAAAGAGCTTATTCTCATTGCTCAAGATACCACAGCGTTTCGGAAGGAGATTAGTGGCAGAAGTGAACTGCCGGAACTGCTTAATATCTTGCATGATATTGATGGAATCGACTGTATTCGTATAATGTATGCCTATCCTGAAAACATTGACGATAAACTGGTTAATACTATGGCACGATTACCTAAGGTTGCAAGATATATCGACATGCCGATTCAGCATATCAGCGATGATGTACTTAAAAATATGCTTCGGAGGGGCGGTTCACAAATAGTTAAAACTGCTGTTGAGCGTTTAAAAAAGGCCATGCCTGACATATGCTTAAGAACTACCGTAATGGTTGGATTCCCCGGCGAGACAGAGGAGGATTTCCAGCAGCTATTAGCCTTTGTAAAGGAAGGACATTTTAACCATCTTGGGTGCTTTTCCTATTCAAAAGAGGAGGATACGGCTGCCGCTTTGCTAAAAAATCAAATTCCTGCTTCGGTTAAAAAGCAGCGTCATAAAAAAATAATGGAGGCTCAATATACGGTTGTTCAGCAAAAACTTAAATCCAAGGTAGGAAAAGTTCTCGGTGCATATGCTGAAGATGTATGCGAGCAATCGGGACGAACGGTGTTGAGGGACAGCTATTCTGCCCCCGAGGTTGATACCCATATTATGGTAAACGAAACTTTACCGCTCTACGAAAAATATGAGATTTTTATAACTGGGGTTGAGGGTTATGATCTTATAGCCGAAATTCCTGAGGAGTAAACCGTTTTAGTTAATTTTTGAAGGGATTGACACTTAACTATGAATTTACCTAATAAACTATCATTATTACGTATTATGCTTATACCTGTGCTATGTTTGTTGATGGAGTTCGACAACATACCATACAACTATACTTTTGCCACTATAGTTTATATAATCGCTTCTATCACCGATCTTCTAGATGGTATGTTAGCACGCCGTATGAATCTCGTAACCGACTTTGGCAAATTTATTGATCCGGTTGCAGATAAATTACTAACCAGTACGGCATTTTTATATATGCTTGTTATGGGATACACCGATACTGTTGTTATTATCATAATCTTTGCAAGAGAGTTTGCTGTAACGGCAATGAGATCTATTGCCGCCAGTCATGGAGCTGTTATCGCTGCAAATCTTGGTGGTAAAATAAAAACTGTATTACAAATTATAGTAACAATTTTGTGGTTACTAATTTTAGTAGCCTCTGAGATAGGATTTGTTATACCTTTAGCTCAACAACTTATATATGGATTAATGTGGTTGGTAGCGGTAGTAACACTTGTTACAGGAGCCGATTACATATACAAAGGAAGAGAATTTTTAGCAAAATAATAGAAAGGACTAAAAAGCATGAAGATATTTAACACGCTTACAAGAAGCAAGGATGAGTTTTTGCCGATAGAGGATAATCACTATAAAATCTACGTTTGTGGCCCCACTGTATACAACTTTATTCACATAGGAAACGCAAGGCCGTTGATTGTTTATGATGTGCTTCGTCGCTACCTTGAGTATAGAGGAAATAAGGTAACCTTTATCTCCAACATTACCGATATCGATGACAAGCTAATTAAGAAGGCCAACGAAGAGGGCGTTACGGTAGAACAGGTTGCGCGTCGTTATGAAGACGAGTTTATTACCGACCGTAACGGACTTGGCTGCCTCGTTCCAACTGCTACTCCACGAGCCACTGAACATATCGACGAGATGATAGCGCTAATCAATACCCTACTTGAAAAGGGCTATGCCTACCAAAGTGGTGGTGATGTTTACTTTAGAACAAATAAATTTGAAGAATACGGCAAACTTTGTCATATGCCCATGGAAGAGTTGGAAGAGGGTGCACGGGTAAACCCGGGCGAGAGCAAAGAAAACCCTACCGATTTTGCGCTTTGGAAGGGTGTTAAACCGGGAGAGCCAAGCTATTCAGCTCCATTCGGAGAGGGCCGTCCCGGCTGGCATATCGAGTGTAGTGCAATGGCTAAGAGATATCTTGGCGACACCTTTGATTTGCATGGCGGTGGTGTCGACCTTGTTTTCCCGCATCATGAAAACGAGATAGCTCAGAGTGAAGCTGCTAACGGAAAGACTTTTGCTAATTTCTTTATGCATAACGGATTTCTAAACATGGGCGGAAACAAGATGAGTAAAAGTCTTGGAAACTTTTTTACAACAAGAGAGGTTTCAGAGCGTTATGGATACTCTCCTATCAGGTTTTTAATGCTATCTGCTCACTACCGCAGTCCATTACAATTCGGTGAAGATGTACTAGAACAGAGTATCTCGGCACTAGAGCGTATTGAAAATTGCTTTGGTAAGCTAAACCGAGAGCTTCCAAACGCACCTGATGTCGGAAATGCTATAAGCGACATTTGCGCTAAAGCAAAAACTGATTTTTGTGATGCAATGGAAGATGATCTTAACACAGCAGATGCACTCTCTGTTGTGTTTGAGCTAATTAAGGTTATTAATTCCGAGGACAATTTTTCCAAAAATGGCATGCAGGAAGCATTAACCACTCTAACCGAGCTTTGCGATGTTCTTGGTATCTTTTTTGAGAAGAATGATATTCCTGCTGATGTTGTGCAGCTTTGCGAGCAGCGTACTGCTGCAAAAAAGGCAAAAGATTTTGCCCTTGCAGATAGCATAAGAGATAAGATAACCGCTCTCGGATACACCGTTGAAGATACAAGAAACGGCCCGGTAATTAAAAAAATATAAAAGGTTAGGAGAGAAGGAATGAAAAGGTTTAAGCCGTTATTGTTTTTGTTGCTTATCGTTCTTGTTGCTGTTGTATGGGCAAGCTGTAGCAGCTCGTCGACCTATTCCACCAACGATTCATATGAATATGCAGAGGAATCACCTACAATAGAGTCTATGCCCTCCGGTGAGTTATTAGACACTACCGGAAGCAATGATGTTGAAATTGAAGACGATAGGATGATAATTAAAAATGCCTATCTTGACATGAAGACAAACGACTTTGAAGCTTCGCTGGATAATATTAAAAGCGAGGTGGAGAAGTATGGTGGAGAGATTACCCAGTCTAACATATGGAAAAGTGGTTCTGAAGCTGAAAGCCGCCGAAATATCGACATGGTTATCAGAGTTCCGTCTGACAGCTACAACGACCTATTAAACGGTGTGCAGAACAGTGCATCGCTTGAATCCATGAATGAATCCAGCGAAGATGTAACGGTTGAGTATATCGACATAACCGCAAGGATAGAGTCTCTTGAGGCACAGGAAGATAGGTTAGTTGAGCTGTTAGAGCTGGCTGCCAACGTTTCCGAAATTATGGAGATAGAGTATCAGCTCTCAAACGTGAGATACGAAAGAGAGAGCTATGAACAGCAACGCCTTTATCTGGAACGTCAGGTAAGCATGAGTACTATCAACCTTACACTTACCGAGTCAGAGCATATAATTATAACAAATGAGGGATTTTTAGCCGGTGTAGGCGTCGCTTTTATTGAAGGAATTGACTTTTTAATAAGCGCACTATCCTACCTAATAACAATACTGGCCGGAATGCTACCAACCTTAGTTTTTGCAGGAATAGTTCTAATTATTGTTATGCTAATTCTTAGGGCCACAGAGCCAAAAAGAATTGCCAGACGGTTAAAAAAGGATGCGCAAAAACGTGAAAAAGCTACAATTTTGCACCAACAGATGATGAACAACCATCAACATATTCCTAACAGCCAGATGCCTCCTCCTATGCGACCACCTATGCAGCCACCTATGCAGCCGCCTATGCAGCCGCCAACGGTGGATACTACAAGAAATGATAACAACTCAAAAGAGTCCAATGAAAATAATTAAAGAGACTTTTCAATTAGCCGGGTCGGCAGTAGCTCTCGGTAGTTTTGACGGTGTTCACAAGGGACATCAAGTTATATTAAAAGAAACTGTTAAGCAGGCGTGCAAACTAAAAGTTCCATCAGTTGCACTCTGTTTAATGCCGCCAAAAACTGAACAGTTAATAGAAGATGAATATCTTAGAAGGAAACATATAAAAGAACTGGGTATCGATCACTGCTTTCAGCTTGAGTTTCTAGATTATTATACCATTTCTGCAGATGACTTTATTGATAAGATTTTACACCTCCGACTTGGCTGTAAATTGGTAACATGTGGTACAGATTTTAGGTTCGGACATAAAAGACAGGGCAATCTTGAAATTCTTATTAACAAGGGTGATAGCTATGGCTTTTGTGTCAACACGCCAAAAAGATGTGATAAAGATGGAGAAAAAATATCATCTACCCGAATAAGAACGGCACTGAAAGATGGTGATATAGAAAGAGCTAACAGCATGCTAGGACGTGCCTATTGCATCAACAATGTTGTAAAACATGGATTTGGTATTGGCTCTAAACTTGGCTTTCCTACTATTAATCAATACTGGGAGGATGGTTTTGTAATCCCTAAAAATGGTGTTTATATAACTACAGCTAGCATTGATACTAATGTTTATCCCTCTGCTACAGGGGTAACTGCTAGGCCATCCTTTACCGAAGATGGTGCTGTAAGCTGCGAAACTACAATTGCAGCTAAGGTCGATGACCTATATGGTCAACACGTGCTGTTATCTTTTCATGAGTACCTGTTTGAGCCAAAAAAATTTGATGATTTATCCGATCTTACAAACATGGTTTTATCAGCCTGTGAGCAATCCAAAAAATATTTCACTCACACTTTAAAAACAAAACGATATTAATTATTGAATAACTAGAATAGTTATGTTATAATAGAATGTAATTATATTATTCGGAGGTGCCGATTGGGCAGAATTTTAACCTTTTCTAATCAAAAAGGCGGAGTGGCCAAAACCACCACAACTGCTACAGTTGGTATTATCTTAAAAAAGATGGGCTACAGCGTTCTTGCGATAGACATGGATCCGCAAGGCAACCTTGCTTTTTCACTTGGGGCAGATAATGAGCATAGCGCTACACTTTACGAGGTATTGAGAGGCGATGTTTTAATGCGGCATGCTATCCAACGCACTAGCACGGTAGATGTTATCGCAAGCAACATTATGCTTTCCGGAATTGAGCTAGAATATGTTTCTGCGGGACGAGAATATCTGCTTCGCGAGGCAATTAAAACCCTGCCGATAAAATATGATTATATTTTAATAGATACCCCTCCTGCACTCTCGCTGTTAACCGTTAACGCCTTTACAGCTTCAGGGAATATTATCGTTCCGATGATGGCTGATATTTTTAGCTTACAGGGTTTGGCGCAGATTTATGAGAGCGTAGAACAGGTTAAAAAATATTGTAACTCTAAGGTTAAGATAGAAGGTATACTTCTTACAAGATATAATACGCGCAGTGTTTTTTCAAGAGAGATTCTTGGTACTGCTGAGCTAATCACAAAAGATTTAGGTGTTAAGCTATTTAACAGTAAAATAAGAGATAGCGTAGCCATGAGGGAAGCTCAGGCACTACAAAAGAACATCCTGAGATATTCCCCAAAATGCCATGCAGTACACGACTATAAAAGCTTCGTTAAGGAGATGCTGGAGGGGTTTGGTGAAATCTGAGATTAAACGGTATGACTGGATAGACTGTTTAAAGCTACTTGCGGTTTACAGTGTTTATCTGTGCCATGCACCGGATCTTGGTAGGATTGGCTTTCTTGCCATATCATTTCAGCTACCTTGCTTCTTTTTTGCTTCCGGCTTTTTTGCACTTAACGCCCAAAAATACGGATTTTTAGAGCTAATAAAAAATAAGTTTATTAGAATAATGGTTCCCTATTTTTCTTTTAGTTTAATCTCGCTTGCAATGCGGGTTGTTCTTTATGAATATGACCTTGGTGAGATAATTGCATTTATATCCGATATGCTCTATGCAAGCCGCACCCGTGTGGCGGTAACTGCGCTATGGTTTTTTCCATGCCTTTTAATAATGACGATAATTTATTATCTTTTACGTAAATTAGTTAAGAATCCTATTCTTCTTACGATTATCTGCTTTGGTCTTTCTGCGGCGGTTAAGCTTATACATGAAGCCCCTACCCTACCCTGGGGTATAGATCAGGCAGTTAGATTTATAATATATTTCTGTATTGGTGATATGGTTCGCAGGGTGATTGAGGATGGGAGATTTCTTGCCTTCTTTAAGAAACGAAAACCCCTGTTTATATTAGCTTTAAGCTCAGTAATAATTATTACTTCATACCTGTTATATATAAATTTTTTCTATCGCAATGGATATTTTTACAGCTTATTGGGCATTGAAGAAAGCTATTTATTAATATCTTTATCACAATTTTTTTATAATATAGTTTTTATCTCTACTGCTATACTAATTTCAATAGTACTCGCTAGAATACCGATTTTTTGTAAGGCAGGCAGCCTATCGGCTGCTATTATGGGCACCGAGCATATAATTAAAACACTGTTACCGTTACTGTTTACCTCGGTTGGTATTTCATTCCCGAATATACAAACACCTGCTGAGGCTATTGTTTTATCGGTGTTGTATGTTGCGGCAGCCTATCTATTATTCGCAAAGCCAATCGATAAATATTTACCTGAATTGTTGGGAAAAAGATTAAAAAGGAGCGTATAAAATCTTGGCAAACAAAAAAGAACTTTATAAAGAGGATATGTATAAGAAGTTAATGCCCACACAAGGCTTGGAGAATGAGCAGATAGGTAGCTATTATTATGGAGATGAACCACCTATCCACAAAAACCATCCGCCTTCTGTTGGTAATTCACGCTATATAAATATCCAGGAATATTGGGTAAAAGAAAAACTAGATACTGCGCTGAGCAAGTTCTCCTGTTGCGACTGTGATCGTTGTAGAAAGGAGATAATGGCATTATCGCTAAATGAGCTACCACCTCGTTATATTGTTCTTGAGCGCGACGAAGAAATTCCTGCTTTATCAAAGCAGGATCATGGAGTAATCTCGGCTGCAATTATTAAGGCAGTTGTAATTATTAAGGCTAATCCTAAACATCGCTAATAATCAAATAAGCTGTTGTATTCGGTTATTCACGTATTGCAAACAGCTTAGCAATATCAACAATATCCTGCCCTTCAGATATTAGCTCTAGCTGATATTCTGCAGGGCATTTTAGTTTTGCAGCTCTTTCGTACAATACTTCAATATAAATTTCTTCTCCAAAGCCACGAGTTAAAAGTCCGTGCTTTGCGATGTCGACCATTTCGGTCAAAAATTTTGATATAGTCCTTGGGGAAACTAGCTCTGTACATCTGTTTGTTACAGCATACTTCCTTAGCTCCTTTATATTAAGCCCATCTAAGCGATTATCAGCTATAAATTTTTCACAAGTAGCCATTGCCTTTTCTGAATTATAGCAAATTCCGATATTAAAAGCAGTGGCGCAAAATGTACTGTTTAGTGGTTGTATACAATCACCACGCATCTCTATAACATTATACCTATTTATTGTAACCCTTTCAACATTAAAGAAGCCATGTAGGTCGCTCTCTGGATGCTGCTGTTCATTAAAGTATTTAGAAAGTGATACCGGTTCAAAGCACTCATATTCCAGTCCATCCACCCTAAAGCAGATATCCTTATCGGTAAAGTAATCTATAAGCTGTTCTATGTTGTTAAATTTCTGGGTGCAAATTCCGGTGTTTGGAAAACCAGAACCCTCCCAGTTTAGATCGCGAGCACAAAGGGTTCCCTCTTCATAGCTAATGCCCGATGGCAGATTAGAAGGTTCAGGTAATGAGTTAGACAGTAATAAACCCTTTACAAAATCCATCATACACATGGTATTAAATTTCTCTACCAAGCGCTTACCCGGAACCTCTATATGCGTCTGAACAGACTGCATATTAGCAAGATAGTAACGTGGATCTTTCTGAGGAGTGTAGCGACTAATGTATTCACGAAGGGTATTCGTGTAGTTGCTTATTGTATATTCAAGCGTTTTAGGCATTAAAGGATTGCTCCCCATACCAGTTATGATACAACCTTTTGATTCATAAAATTCATAAGCCATATCGAAATACGAGTAAAATCTCTCGGCAATCTCATGTATCGTTATCCCTTTTGCCATAGAGAACTCAATGGTAGCATAGCTATAGTCGTAGCTTATGCTATCATCATGGTGGTTTTTAACTCGCATGATTTCGGGGGAGCAGGTAGCCTTCTCTTCTTCAAAATCTCCTGAATTGACCAATAAAGTCAAAAATTCCATACCTAGTTTTTTTGAGCTTTGAGATCCATCAAGAAATAGGATAGGATACTCAAACTCAACACCTATATACCGAGCTTCTTTTCTAAAGAAAGGGGCAATAAGCATATTTTCTATATAATCTCTTGCAGTATTATTTTCAAACATAGTTTACCCCCCTATATGCTCCTCATGTTTTTTTATATCTTTAGAGCTTAATATTAATATTGTTGCTATTACAAACAAAATTATATTCAAAATAAAAGGTGCCCTTGAATTAAAATCGTATAGCCTACCGAATATCACCCCAAATGGTGCGCTTATTGCAAGCATCACCGTTAAATATATAGCAAAAATTCTGGATCGGTTCTTCTCGTCTACATATAATACCATTAATTCATCCTTTCTTGGCGTAACAAACGAAAATGCTACTGCTTCAAGAAGGGTATAAATTATTATGCCTAACATACTCTGTAAAGGACTAATAATAAGAATAATGTGGCTAGCTATGTATAGCAATAATCCTATTGCAGCACCGCTACGCATATTTAGACGTTGCACAAAATTTTGCAGCTGTAATACAAATATAAGCATAATAAATGTTCTTATCATTGGAAACAAGGCAACCAACTCTTCTGGGAGTTTTAGCGTTTCAGTAATATATATTGAGAAAAATGTATTAACTGGAATTAAGGTTATGTTGATTATTGAAATAAAAATAACCACAAACATCATTTTTTTTGATCTCAGAACCTTTAAAAATACATCCTTGTATCCGGCAACAAGGGTAAAATAACTTGTATCTTTAGTTTCCTGCATTCTTTTTTTACCGAGTTGAGTTTCTTTACCAAAGATATATAGTAAAACAAACTTAAGCGTCATGGATATAGACGAGAGAATAAATAAGCCACGAACTACCGGAACCACACCATGGTCGGCAACCAGCCATATGGCTATAGGAGAGAAGAATACCGACAGCATTCCTGCTATTTGGATAATTAAAAATGCGTTCCTAACCAACTTTGGAGGACAGTCTTCTATAAAAAGACATGCCCAGGTTACATGTGTTAACGACATAGTAGAATTTATCGCTGCCGCCAAAAGAAACCACCAAAAGTTTTCTGCAAATGCCCATAAAAGGCAAGGGCCGGTCCAGCCTATAATATCAAAGATGAATGTTGATTTTCTTCGACCCATCTTATCAGCAACTACGCCACCAACCAAACCTCCAAAGATCTGCAAAAACAAACCAAATGCAATAGTAAATCCTATCTCTTCGTTAGAAAGACCTATCTGGCGCATGTAGATAGACTGGAATGGTGTAAACAAAGAATATGGTATAAACCATAATGGCTCGGTTAAAATTGAGGCTCTGGGATTAGTGCCGATACCCTGCATCGTTTTAACTAATATATGGTTCTTAATAAATTTCATCACCAAACCAAACGCACTGTCTAAATAAAACCAAGTTTGATTTATAGCTTGACAGGCGTTACCCTTTCTTAATAAATATAAATTATGTTAGCATCAACACGCTAAAACTTTCACCTATTAATATAACACAGTTATCAAGAATTTACAAGTAGCCATAACCATTTATTTTAGCTAAGCAAAAAGGATGGCAGAAAAACCCACTGCTAAACCTACAAAGAATACAACAACCTCTCGTATTCCAAAACTTCTCTTCCAGCTAAGCTGCAATTTTTCATGAGCTGTCTTTTCTTTATTTTTATTATTCATTTAGTGCCTCCCTCTTTTTGATATTTAAATTTACACAAATAAAGTATGGTAGATAGTAATTTTTTTATTCCATATATTTCCTTTTATTGTTTGAGATATATGGTCAAATATCAATAAATATACAAATTGTATTATCCAATCAGGTCAATGTCATTGTTGAAAGAGCTGTTGAAAGTGTTAATAAACCCACTTGTTATAACGATTTTAAGACCCTTAACATGGTGTTTTCAACTGATTGTTAATAGTTTTCCACATAACTATATGTTATTTTTGTGAAGTTGTTAAATTCTACAAAAAATACATTTTGTTAATTTTATACTAAAAACCAAATATCATTAGTTTAGTTCTGCTGTGTTTTTTTATAGCTTTTATGGCATCTTTTCTCACTTGTTTTGTGATAATTTGAAGACAAGTTTCACAAAAGTATAATCCCCCCATATCAACAACAGAGAATGGTAGTTGTTGATATGGGGGGTGACATAAGCAATACAAAAGCCAAATAGCGAATATAATGTTCAAGGGCTTTTTATCTCAGTGTTAATTGGCAAATGCTATTCACTGAGCTTTTACTAAAGCTTCATCAGGAATAAATATTAAGCTATATTTCCACTTTTGCTTCGACTTATTCTATCGCATTCAGCAAAAGTCTGTCGGAGTTCGGTAATTATTGGAAGTGCCTCGTTTATTAGTCCGATATCCTTCTTAATATTTGCTTGTTGCAATCTTTCAAGAATAAAGTCATAGAGCTTAATTAAATCTTTTGAAAAACTGTAATCCTTTACCAAGGTTTCTTCTAGGTGTTTAACGATACGCTGTGCCTTCATGAGATTGTTGTGTGAATTAACATAATCACGTTCTTCTATATACATGATAGCTAAGTTTAAACACTTTTCAGTCTCATCGAAAAGCTTTACCAATAGTTCACCTGGAGTCATTGTTAATATTGCCTGCTCACTGTAGCTGTTATAGGGATTTACCGGCATTTCTATACCTCCGTTAAGTAGTATTTAAGCAAACTGGCTTGCAAGCCAGGAACTCTGCTGGTTAAGACTCGCTATCGCCATTTCCATTGCGTTAAAATCGCTCCAATAACGATCGTATTCCATCTGATAGCTAAGTTCAAGTCGCTCTATATAATCATCAATACTGTTTTGTTCACGTCCTATTGTATAGCTGTCTTCAACCATGCCGGTGTAGCCTGCAACGTTTACTATAGAGCCGGGACTTGCGGTGCTGGTGTTAACAGCTCGGTCAATAATACCTTCTAAAACATTTGCAAGACCTGTTTCTTCTGTGGTGAATAACTCGCTCAACTCGTCGGAATGTTTGCCAACCATCTCACGAAGAAGCGTTTCATCTACCGTAAGTTTCCCACCATCTTTCCAGTCGGAGGTTGTCTCAATTCCAAAGTCATAAAGAGCAAACTCAGCTCCTTCAGGTTTTTGGTATAGTGCACTCCTCATGCTCGACAAAACTTCTGATAGTATATCATCGTTACGAAGCAGACCTTCTTGCGCCTTCTCCTCCCATGCGGCAATTTCGCTATCGGTTAGTTCAGCTTTTTGCTCATCAGTAAGTGGCGGATAATCTTTATAGGTAGTTTCAGCGGTTATTAAGCTATTAATCTCCTCAACAATCTTGTTATATTCATCAACAAAGCTTAAAATACCATCTACGATGGAGTCTGTATCATGGTTAACCTGTATCTCGGCTGCGGCAGGTTTTTCGGAAACGCCATCCCAGTTAACCTCTTTTAGCTCTACCTGTAGACCGGAAACCGTAAAATCATTAGAGCTTCTCTCGGTTTCCACTCCGTTTATAGAAAGAATTGCATTTTGTCCATCAACCTTGTTTCCAAGGGTTTCACCTGTTCCGGCCATGCTAACAGTGCTACTTCCAAACAATTCGGCAAGCTTTTCTGATGCCTGCTCATTGCTTCCGGTTATTATTACCGGATAGTTGGTAATTCCTGTTATTGCAAGACGGCCGGTTTCGGGATCATAACTTACATTAGCTTCAGGCGGAGCTTGATACTCCTGAATCTGCGCTTCAAGTTCCTCTACTACCTGCGAAATTGATTTTCCTGCAAGATTAATTGCTATTGGCGGAAAGTCAGAACCTAGGTCGAAGTTAACAGTTAGGTCTGATCCTTCCGGTGCAATAAGTTCATTCGCATCAAGAGGGGCTGTCATTGTTGCTGCAGCACCGTTACCTGTGCCGAAAAGGTTGGAAAGTAAATTACCCTCGGTGTCGCTCATTTCGATATCGAGTCCTGCACCGCTATCCGTGCGCTCAATTGTAATTCGATCTGAAAGAGAAGAGTACGACATCTTTACGCCGGCATCACTATTGTTAACTTCATTAATAACTTCACTTAAAGTACTATCGTTTGTAAAGGAGAAATCCACTCCATTTATCGAGAAATTGTAGTTTCCATCTGCGCCCGGAGTTAAGCCTTGGGCAAAGTTAATATCCGAAAGCTTAGTGGATGTTGAAACCTTAGTACTGCCTCCGTTTCTCACACCAAGAGCACTGGTTGCAACACCGCTTGACGATATAGTTAGCTGACGACTCTTGTCCGGATCACCGTTAGCCTGGATAGTTTCAAAAACAATTTCCGAGCCATCTGTAGTTACACTGATGCCATTACCAAATGCAGATTTTATCTGCTCGTTAAGACTATCAACAAGTTCATTAACACTGGATGTTGAAGCATCAATGGTGAGAGTTTTGGTTATTCCGTCGAGATTCATGGATAGCTCAAAGCTTGAAGGTGCCTTTGCAAATTCAAGCTCGATATCATCGCCTGAATCCCCTGCTCTAAGCCCTGTCATTGATGTAGCAATACTGGTAGCGCTTACAACATTTACGGTAGCACCCGAGCTGGCACTAAGTGTTAACGTCCCATCTTCAGTTTCCTCAACGGTTACACCGATTGACGCTAGATCAGATGCTAAGTTTGTACGAACTTCGTCTGCAGTGTCTCCGCGTAGCGTAATTTCGGTGTTTGCCCCGCCTTCTACGCCTATAGTGATTCTGCTATCGGTAAGCTTGCTTAAATCAACCGTTCCCGACATTGTTGCATCGGTAAGCTCGGTGGCACTGGTTACCACGGTATTAGAGGCAAGTTGACGAATATAATCTACCGTCAGTTCGTCGCCATTATAATTACTTCCTGCTTCAACCGACAGATAATTCGACATAATGCTGTCGAGTTCAGGCTCGTATTGATTAAAGAATGTTGTAGATAAAAGATTAGTTGTGGGGTTAACAAAGTCAAAATAACTGCTTTGAAGGTTACGTAACATGGTAGCCACATCACGATACATCTCCTGCTGATATTCAAGAACCGCCTTGTCTTCATATTGTGCATCTATCTTTGCCTGCGCACCCGCAAGCATTTCCTCCACTAATGAAGTGGTGTCCATTCCTGATGCAAGACCTGCCATGCCGTTGCTGGAATAGGTAAGTTGGGAGCTAAGTGATGATATACCAGACATTTTATCCTCCTAAAACATGTGAAGTTAATATATAAAAAACAGAGTTTATTATCTCTTAATTATTATATCGTCACAACTTTTTAAAACTTTAGTGTTATTTATTATTTTTTTAACATTTTTTTCCTAAATTAGAAATATTAGTTACCGGGCTAATAGTTGCTGCTGCAATGCAGATATATCTTGATTACAAAACTTACTTTGTCTTCGTTGAAAATACATGCAAAATACGATATAATATTTTTATAAAATGAAATATTACACCAAGCTAATAAAAGGAGAATGCATTTTGAATTTATCAGAAATTATTAAAAACAGAAGAAGTATACGAGCGTTTAAGGACTCTCAAATCCCACATGATATAATTGAGCAAATAGTTGAAGATGCGTCTTATTCACCTTCCTGGAAGCATACTCAAACACCTCGATATATCCTAGTTGAAGACAAGGATATCATAAACAAAATATCTCAAGAAATGATTTTAGACTTTAAGATGAACGAATCAACTCTTAAAGGTTGTTCTGCCGTTATGGTTATCTCTTATGTTACTAAGCGCTCCGGATATGAGCGAGATGGTACCTTCTCAACGCCAAAGCGTGATGGTTTTGAGATGTTTGATGCAGGAGTTGCTTCCCAAACATTTTGCCTCTCAGCTTATGATAAAGGTATAGGAACGGTAATCACCGGCTATTTTAATGAAGAAATGATTATTGATTTATTAAATATCCCGCAAAATCAAAAAATTGCAGCTCTTATTTGCATGGGCTATCCGGCTATGACTCCTGACACTCCCAAAAGGAAAGAGATTCGAGAAATTTTATCTTATAGATAAACACTTTTTTCTTAGTTTGTTAAAACAACAGGCTGCCGAATTATCCGGCAACCTGTTGTTTTTAACTTTTAAAAACCTAAACTATACCAATCATATACTGAACAGAAATGGCAACAATTACAACAAGTGCCGAAATGATAAAGCCGTGGAGCATTGGCTTAATTCCGGCTGTTCTCATGTGTTTAATATCGGTTTTTAATCCAATTGCCGCCAGCGACATTACCATCAAAAATTTACTTATCTCTTTGAGCATATCTGAAACTTCAACAGGAATAATGCCATAACTGTTAATTCCTGCAAGGGCCAAAAAACCTAAGATAAACCAGGGAATAACGCTCATCATGTTTAAATTATTATGAGTTTCTTTAGTTCCTTCACTTTTAGCGAGTTCTTTTTTCTTAACATGAACTCCAATGGCGGCAAAAACAAGAACGGTTGGTATAATGGTTAGTGTTCTGGTTAGCTTAACCATTGTTGCATAGGCGCCAGCATTCTCACTAAAGGCATAACCGGCTGCAACCACACTTGAGGTATCGTTAACTGCGGTTCCTGCCCACAAACCGTACGCCATATCCGAAAGACCTAACAACTGCCCCATAAACGGAAATAACAAAATCATAATCATATCAAAAACAAAGGTTGCAGACATACCAAAAGCAATATCTGTATCGTCGGCATCAATAACCGGTGCTATAGCTGCAATTGCCGAACCTCCACAAATTCCGGTACCGGCCGAAATAAGGTTAGACATCTTCCAGTTAAGTCCAAGCGCTCGACCGGTAAAAAAACCAACGCCAAAACATGTTGCCAGCGTAAATACCATTACTATAAGCGAACTTCGTCCTACCGTTAAAATCGTTTGTATATTGAGAGATGCACCAAGCAAAATTATTGCCAACTTAAGAATTTTCTTTGAGGTAAAGTTTAATCCAACCACTGTTTTTGCAGGTTTCCTAAAATAGTTAATAGTAATTCCAAGAAACAGCGCAATAACCGAAGCTCCAATTAGATGGATAGGAAGCAACCCTTCAATAAATCTTGAAATTATTGCAACCATTAACGCAAGCCCAACCCCCGGGATAATTTTAACAACTTTATTCATTTTATCTCCTCTTCATAACAATATTGATTTTACCACAGCAGTATGATAAAATAAAATAATCATTATTAATTGATTGATAAAAATTATTTATCAACGGAGGAAATATGTTAGACTACAAGATTTATACATTTTTAGCGCTATGCAAAAACATGAATTACCGTGTTACCGCAGAACAGTTAAATATGACTCAACCGGCCGTTACAAACCATATAAAACAGCTGGAAAGAGAATATTGCTGTAAACTTTTTGAGTACAAAAACCGAGTGTTAAATAAAACTTTGCAGGCCGAAAAATTGGAAAGTTATGCGCTTTCTGCAAACTATAATGCTAACTGTATAAAAAATGATCTTTCTCTCAACGAAATACCCACACTTAAAATAGGCGCTACAAAGACTATTGGACAATTTTTGTTAAATGATAAAGTATCCTCACTTTTTTCTTTAGGCGATATAGAGCTAACATATATAATCGATAACACCGAAGTTTTACTTAACAAACTTAGAAACGGATTTCTTGATTTCGTATTTATAGAAGGTTACCTAAACAAGGATGAATTTGCTTTCTTTAATTATAAAACCGACGAGTTGGTTGGCATTTGTTCAAAGGAGCATCATTTTTCGGGAAAGTATGTTAATCTGGAAGACATTGTTACTAACCGATTAATATTGCGAGAAGAAGGATCAGGAACGAGACAGGCTTTCGAGTTAATTTTAACCGAAAACAATTTAACTATAAACAGTTTTAATAACAAAATACAAACAAATTCATTTAACTCAATCATAGATCTTGTTGCAAAGGATGTAGGGATATCCTTTGTGTATAAATCAATTGCTGATGTTACGAGTAGTAGCATATCCAGCTTTAGGTTAAAAAATGTTAGTGTAAATCATAAATTCTCCTGTGTGCATCTAAAAAATGTTAAGACTTCAGAATTTTTAAGTCATTTTTTACATGAAGATACCTAAATAACCTTTATTTAAGCTTATTTTGGGTATACATAGTATTACCTTTCAGTTTTCTTAAAAAGGTTGTATTCCATATATTGATATGATATACTTAAATCGATATAATTAGTTAATTTTAATATATATCATGGAAGAATAGAATTAATGGAAATTTATTTAATGGCTAAACGAAGTTTTAAAACATCAATAGGCGGTCAGGCACTGCTAGAGGGTATAATGATGAAGAGCTCCATTCTGGGGAGCATGGCTGTAAGAAAGCCAAACGGAGAGATATACACCGAGCAATGGGATATAAAGTCAAGTAAAATCTCTAAATACCCATTTATAAGAGGCATATTTATTATGATTTCTACCTTAAAATCAGGTTATTCCTGCCTTATGAAAAGCGCAGAGGTATCTATGAGCAGTGATGAACTTGAAGAGGAAAAAGGTAAATTTGAGAAATTTATAAATGAAAAATTCGGAGCGAAGGCAGAACAGTTTATTGGTGTAATATCTACTGTTCTAGGGGTAGGGCTAGCAATATTCTTATTCATGTTACTCCCCACTTATTTAACAGTTGGGGTTAATCATTTTATCTCGCTTGGCGATTTGAGGGCTGTTGTAGAAGGCTTATTTAAGCTAATTATCTTTGTATCCTATCTTGCGCTTGTTTCACGGCTACCCGATATAAAAAGAACGTTCGGTTACCACGGTGCTGAACATAAAACCATATTTTGTTATGAAGCAGGAGAGGAGCTAAGTATTGAAAATATTCGCAAGTATTCTCGCTTTCATCCTCGATGCGGAACAAGCTTTTTGCTTATCGTTATAATTATTAGCATATTGATTAATTCAATGTTAAGTTGGGGAAGCCCAATAATACGAGTAATATATAAAATACTACTTCTCCCCATAATAATAGGTATATCATATGAAATTATTAAACTAGCCGGCAGATACGATAATCCAATCACCAGGCTTATTTCTGCCCCAGGTTTAGCATTACAAAATCTTACTACCTATGAACCGGACGATTCCATGATTGAGATTGCAATAGCAGCAGTTAAACCTGTTTTGCCGGAAAATAAGATCGATGACCAATGGTAACAAAGCACTTGCAAGGCTAACAGAGCAGCTTGTAAGCGGGGTAGAAAACCCGGGCAAGGAGGCTAGGCTTTTGTTGCACAAATTATGTAAACAGGACCCAAGGCTGCCTAGTTTTAACGGGTTAACCAATATTCAACAAATTGAACTAACCAACATGGTCAAAAGGCGATTAAATGGGGAACCATTACAGTATATTTTAGAAGAGTGGGAATTTATGGGCCTACCTTTAAAGGTAGGAAAAGGGGTGCTTTGTCCTCGTCCAGATAGTGAGTGTATTGCTGAGAAGGCTATATCGTTATTGAAAAAACAGCCTTCCCCCTCTGTTTTAGATCTATGTGCCGGCAGTGGTGCTCTTGCATTAGCTATAAAGAAATTTATTAGTGATGCACAAATATTAGCAGTTGAGAAATACCCAGAGGCTTTTAAATATTTAGAGGTAAATCTTAGTGGCAGCGGTATAAAACCGGTATTAGATGATGTTTTATTTTTCCATAGGAATATAATGGATGAATCAATCTCTCTAATAGTATCAAATCCGCCTTATATACCAGCAAGTGATAAGCCTTTATTAGACAAAGAACTCAGCTACGAACCTGAATCAGCTCTATTCGAGCCTTCTTTTCTATACTTTTATCGTGAAATAATATTATTATATGAAAAAAAACTAAAACGAGGTGGAGCAATAGTTTTTGAAATACCAACCTTCAGAGAAGATGATATTACTGCTCTATTAAATAAAAACTTTTTTTTGACCGATATGGTCTATGATTACAACAATACCATTCGTGGAGTTGTTGGCATTAAACAGTGAGGTAATATGCGTAACAAGATTTGGCAAAAATTAATTAGTCCAAGAGTTCTTGCATCCATCATAATTGTACTGATGGGGGTTGGTTTTTATGCAGCTCTTCAAAACCTTGAATCAGTTTTAAACTGGCTTAATGATTTATTAGCTATTCTTTCCCCCTTCATCTTTGCGTTTGCATTTGCCTATTTATTGAACCCCCTTGTAAAAAAGATAGATAAGAGATTAATAAAGATAATCCCTAAAAAAGATAAACTTCGAAACAACCTATCAATTTTCCTCAGCTATGTTTTTGCTCTTGCAATGCTATCACTTGTGGTTGCAATGGTAATCCCCCAGGTAATTTTAAGTATCACTACACTCTTTAATTCATTACCAACCTACATAGATAACCTTGTTGTCTTGCTAGAAAGCCTTGAGAAGCAATTCACTCTTCCTACCGGAACTCTAACGTCCCTGGTTTCTGAAGATTCGCAGTTGGTAACTTATATAACAGATTTTGTTGCAGGGTTTCTTCCGGAAATTCTGGATTACTCTGTTCGTTTTGGAAGCAGTTTAGTTACCGTTATAATGGCATTTATTGTCTCAATTTATATGCTCCAGGGCAAAGATAGACTGTTAAGACAGGCAAGAAAATTATTGTATGCAGTATTTTCTCCTAAGAAAGCCGAAGAGATTAGGTTTGTTTTAACCCATTCAAATAAGGTTTTTTCTGGTTTTATCATTGGAAAGGCTGTCGACAGCTTGATTATTGGTATGCTCTGTTTTATTGGGATGACTATACTCGGGCTACCCTATACCCCACTTATTAGCGTTGTTATAGGTATAACTAACTTCATTCCCTTTTTCGGACCATTTATCGGTGCAATTCCCAGCGTACTAATACTTCTAATTGTAAATCCATGGGATGCTCTTTGGTTTGGTATCTTTGTGCTTGCTCTTCAACAGTTCGATGGCAACATACTAGGGCCATATATACTTGGAGATTCTACCGGTCTTACTGCAATTTATGTACTAGTTGCAATAGTCGTTGGGGGTGATCTTTTCGGCGTTATTGGAATGGTTATCGGCGTTCCGGTTTTTGCAGTGTTATATCATATAACCAGCCTTGCAGTTAATAAAGCTCTTAAAAACAAGGGAATTAATGCAGATTTATATCCCGTAATAATATCCAAACCTGAAGCCACAGATGATAACGACCAACTCGGTCAAACAGAGTGGCTATAGGCATATTTTATATGCTTGTTTGTAATAGACATAACTGCGATCACTATAATTATTTTAATGGTTGCGGCATATTATTAAGAAGAGAGTTATATATAAAAAATTATGGCACTATCTACGATACTATATTTGAGATACCAGCCTATCAAGTTATATCGGTTTACAGCACTCATAATAATTCTAATATGTTATGAAACGATGCAACCATCTTTATTATAATAGTTGCATCTTCTTTTATGTACTTAATTATGGCTATTTTATTCGCAATCATATAATCCTTTTATCAATAATAGCGTTTTAACTTTTTTATCGCTTGCAAGCTTTTTTTCTGGTACTTCATTTGTGCTATTAGGAATTATGCTACGTAAATACACATACATGGTTAAAGAATTTAATAAATGAACAAATTTACTTTCACATACAGAAAAGACAATGTTGGCTCAAACCCTCAACCCACTAATTGGGTTGGTGTTATTATTCATGCTGCCTTTTGCTTCTTAGTTCCTGTTATCACAATACTTACCACCGAGTGGAATGCACGAGGTAGCTTGTTATCACAGGGGCCTGCTTTAGTTTTTGCTGATGCTATAAAACACAATTTTTTAAGCTTTTTTATTTCCTTCCTTCTGCTTTTTTTTACATATATTAGTTTATTGTTGATTACAAACAGACATTGGCCTGCTATTGTTTTTGTTGGACTATTTGGTAATCTTATTGGCACAGCTACCTTCTTCAAACTCTCGATGCGTAATGAGCCCTTGTTGCCTTGGGATTTACTTCAGATTGATGAGTTGATAGGAATTGCTGATGAGGTTACATTGCAGGTTCAACCGTCCATGATAGTAACTATATTAATTTATTCATTTATTTTAACTCTTTCTTATTTAGCCAAGCGTTTAGCCTTTAATAATATCAACCTTGGTATTGTTAAAAGAATTGTTTTCTCTGTTATCTCTGCCGTGGCTACTCTTGCTTTTCTATTTTTTGTTTTTTTTAATTCAACAGCTACTCTTGCACTGGGAATTATTCCGGATATGTGGATGCAGGATAGGTACTATCGATATTATGGTGCTATTTCAGGTTTTTTAACAAACGTTCCACTTCTTAATATAGATAGACCAAGCGACTATGATAAGGATACTGTTCAGGACATTGCAAACCAAATTGAACAAAGCAATCTGTCATTTATCTATGCTGAAAATAATAACTCAGATTTTTCTGAAGGAACACAGCCAGACATAATATTCATAATGGCAGAGGGATTTTGGGATATGGAGGAACTTCATGGCATTACTTATGACAGAGAGCTTATGCCAAACTTTAATCGTTTAGCCGAGGAGGCTGCAAGTGGTTGGGCATATTCGCCAAGCTATGGTGGCGGAACATGTGATGTAGAGTTTGAGGCGTTAACCGGATTTTCGATGGAATTCTTACCTTCCGGTAGCAAACCCTTTCAGCAATATATTAACAATGATATTTTCTCGCTTCCATGGTTATTAAAGAATGATGGTTACGAAACAATGGCTATACATGGCTATGGCGAACGCTTTTGGAATCGTGATGTTGCTTATCCACGCCTTGGTATCGACACATTTATTGCCGAAGAACAGATGTCTGATGCTACACGTCGACGTGGATTTATATCCGACGATGCAATGATTGATCGAATAATCTTAGAACAACAAAACCGTTCAACTGATGACACCTCCCTCTTCATCCATGCAGTAACGATGCAAAATCATACTACCTATTCCCCTGATTCCTACCCAAGCAATGAGCTGGTTAGTGTAACCGATAATGTCGGAAATATCAGCGAAAATATTCTTGGAGAGTTAAGCGACTGTGCAACGGGAATTAGTGAAATGGATAGTGCACTTGGAAAGCTTACAGATTATCTCTTGTCCATAGATAAGCCTACCATTGTGGTATTTTGGGGCGATCATCTAAACCCCATGTCGAATGGCTATGGAATATTTGAGGACACCGGGTATATAGAAGCTGGTGACACCACCGATCCTAATCTTTATAAACTTCCGCTACTAATTTGGAGCAACAAAGAAAACACCAAAATTGATCTAGGTGTATTATCTACCTATAACATACCTGCTGTAATGTTAGAGCTTTATTCGATGGAAACTCCATTATTTTACGACCTTTTGCTACAACAACTTAACTATTATACCGCAAACAATAAAGGCGTCCTGTTCTTTAATGATGACAGCTTTACTCGTGAGAGAACCATGGAACAAAATAGCCTGCTTTACAACCATTCTATGCTTCAATATGATTTATTATTTGGAAATGAATACTTATTAGAAATTGAAGGCGTTTTATGATTGGATTACTGCTAGCACTTATATACATATCCTTTATAAGCCTAGGACTTCCTGATGCTGTTTTAGGTTCAGCATGGCCGGTGATAAGTGAGGAATTTAACACTTCAATCTCCAACATGGGTATTGTTACTATAATTATTTCTGCAGGTACAATTATATCAAGCCTAAATGCAGGACGTATTATAAACATCATAGGAGTCCATAAAGTTGTAACTTTTAGCATATTTACAACTGCAGTATCACTTTTCGGTTTTTCATCTGCACCATCATTCCTATTTATATGCCTTTGGGCAATACCTTATGGCTTAGGTGCAGGATGTGTAGATGTTACCTTAAATAGCTTTGTTGCAGTTAATTTTCAAAGCAAGCATATGAGCTGGCTACATTGCATGTGGGGAGTGGGGGCTACTCTTGGGCCCTACATAATGGGAATGGCGCTCACCGGCGGACAAACGTTTAGACTTGGATATATTATTCTTTTCACAATTCAGACTTTCCTTGCTACAATTATTTTTATTAGCAGTAAAGCATGGAGAATAAAATCTTTAAAGTTTAATGCCGATAAAAATAAAAAATCTCCCTCATTAAAGGAGATTTTTAAGATACCGGGAGTAAGTTATATTGCAGTGGCATTTTTTTGTTTTTGTGCAGTGGAAAGTACCGTTGGCATGTGGGCAGGGAGTTATCTTGTTTTCAATCGCGGCTTTGATCCCGAAATTGCTGCCGGATTTTCCGCACTCTACTATCTTGGGATTACGATAGGGCGTGGTATCTGTGGCTTTATTGCAATGAAATATAATGATAAACAGATGATTCGAGCCGGAGCTACCATAATGGTTCTTGGCGTAATTGTCTTGTTGCTACCACTTGGTGGCGTTGTTGCTCTGGTTGGACTCTCACTGATAGGGCTAGGTTCAGCACCTGTTTTCCCGTGTATAATACATTCTGCCCCAGAGAACTTTGGGGCTAAGAATGTTCAGGCGGTAACCGGTGTTCAGATGGCATCTGCCTATGTTGGAATTCTTGCTATGCCTGCACTATTTGGAGTTGTTGGTAGAACAATAGGTTTTGACCTTTATCCAGTATTTAACGGCATAATACTTATTACAATGATTTCAATATATGAGCTAATGTTAAAACGCATTAAGCATACAAATCATAACCTAGATAAAATGTTTTAAGGAATTATGTAACTAAAGTTCATGTCACAGTTTCCGGATATACCGGCTACATTTCCGGTACTTGTGTACTGCCAAATGTCATAACGATAGGCAAAATCGGTTTGTGCTGTATAATGTGCAAGCCATATTCTGTTATGGTCGATAGCTGTATAGTCAAGTTGGTTTAAAAGCCAAGACTTATTTGAATAAATCATAGGTACTCTGCCACCCTGGCGAATAGTATCACAGAATGTGTTGGCTATCTCGGTTCTAAGAGCAGTTGAAAGGCTATTTGCTCTACCTCCGTTGGCTTCATATTCGGTATCAAATGTAATGCCATATTCAAGAGTATAGCCACTGGTCATCTGAAGACAAAAACTTGCCTCCTCTATAGCTTCCTGAACTGTTATTGCCTGAGAATAAATATAAATTCCAACCTTTAAGCCAGCATTAATAGCTCCCTCTATGTGCTGTCTATAGTATGGATCTTCTACCAAGGTTCCATATGAATAACCACGATATCCTACCCTTATAATAGCAAAGTCAATTCCGCTTGCCTTTACTGCATTCCAATCGATGTTCGGTTGATACTTAGAAACATCTATTCCATCAGTTATGCTCTTTTGTAACTTACCGTCAGATGAAAAGGTATAAAAAACTCCATTTATTGAAACATATCCGGTAATAATATTACCGTTAACATCATAATAATACTCATCACCATTTATAGTGTGCCATCCATAATAAATAGTCTCTCCAACGCTTTCATATTTTACTGCAAAGCCACTAAATGGCTCTCGCATTAAAAGATTGTTCCCCGAGCCACTGAATAATATACTGTTAGAAACCGTCTCGGTGGTTGTTGGCTGTTGATTATCATCTCCACTTGAGCTGCCACTGTCTGTACTCTCGCTGGAAGAAGAAGGGGTTGAAGCAGAAGAGCTGCTACTTATCACTTCCGAAGATGAACCGGGTAGAGAGAGTGAACTATCAGTAACCGATGTACGGCTGCCACTCGTAGTATCTACAGTATTATTTGTGTTAATAAACAATGATGATATAAAATTAAAAGTAGAATATTCACCGGACAATGTATTGACTGATGCGGTCACAGGGACCACTTTTACTGCACCAATAATCCTACCATTACCGTCTAGTGTAAAAATGTAATCACCGGAATGCTCGCCATCTGTAATGGTAAAAGTCTTTACACCATCTTTAGGGAGATAGTATGTTTCCGCTCCTACGGTTTCGGTAGTGCCGTCTTTATCCGAAGGAACAGGTGTTATAACAGTTGCCGGGGCCGGGGCTGTTCCATCAGAATCTGCGGATGAAGATCCGTTATACAGAGAATCTTCCTTGGAAACATCAACCTCTGACTCGTCTTTAACTATATCCTTTAATGTTTCTGCATCAATTGGTGTCGTGTCTATTTCAAGTTTAATATTTATGAATTTAGGTTCTACAATTGGATATCCTTCAACCGGATGAAGAATAACGGCATATCGACCCTCTATCTCAAGTTCATCTAACTCCAAAGAACCGTTGTCTCCTATATCATAGGAATTACTATCTCCCTCCGGATCTACTATGGTAACCTCAAGTGGAAGACCTTCCACTAATTGACCGCTTGAGTCAACAACTCTTATTTCAAGCAAGTCTTTAGCAGAAGCAAGCGAAAGCTCTAGTGCCGTAGCAGTAGAATTTTCTATATTCGCGCTTAACAGCTCATATTCCGTTACCGGCGAGCCCATGGGAAGTAGTATCAATTCTTCATGCTCTGTTATGTTTTCTGTTGCCGATACATTATCAAGAAGATTTACAGGGATTAGTTCATTAAAATACAGGAACCCATAAACTGATGTTGCTATGATGATTAATGATAATCCTACTACCGAGGAGATAACGGCAACTCTCGATTTACCTTTACCTTTACCTTTATTTTTTTCAGACTTTATCTTTCTTGATTTTTTTGCTCTAGCCTCCGGTAGCGGTGCAATTTCGTCCAAAACCTTTAATCTATCTGAAAACGAATTCTTTACTACAGGTTCAGTTGGTAAAGTAATCTTCTCTTCCTTAATAGGCTCGCCTGTTATCTGCGGTTTTTCGGCATCAAATACAGCCACGGTAGCACCACCGCTACTTAGCTTGTCTGATTTTACAAGATTAAGTACATCGGTAACAGATCCAGGCTTTGCTGTATATATTATACCATCTGCTTTTGTTGTAGTTGGTCTGTATTTCTGGCTATTTGGTCTTTTATCTATAGAATCCGATCCCTGCACGTTAGCATTCAGATTACCTTTATTTTTATCAACTGCTTTGTTATTTTCGTAAAAAGGTACTTTTTTATCGCCCTTTACAAATCGCATTACTTCCCCTTGTTTGTAATAATTATATAGTTAGTATACAATAAGTAAATACGTTTGTCAATAATTGTTTTTTCTTGTAGACATCACATTTTTTCGACAAGGTTATATTACTTTATGTAATATTATTTACTATTGTTATAGTTCTTAACAGTATTGATGATGCTGTTTCACAAAATTCTGTTACATCAAATTTATCATTACCCGCCACTTCTTCACCGGCAATATCGTCTGCGTTATCACTAATACTACGAATTATTAGGCATGGGATATTATTTTTTGCGGCAATATGACTTATAGATGCGCCCTCCATTTCAACACAATCAGGGTTGCAACGTGTGCGTATATCCGCCTTTAACTTGTTACTTCCAACAAACAGATCACCTGTAGCTATACTTCCACATATGTGTTTAACACCAATTAAAGCGCAGGCCTTATCGGCTGCAGAAATAAGTGCACTGTCAGCAGTGTAGGCTTTTAAATGCGGATACGACTGTGCCAACATCTCAATCTCGGCATCATGATAGAAAACCGATTCCCCTAAAACTACCTCATTTATTCCAACCTTTCCGCTCATGTTACCAGCAATTCCACTAAAAATAACTGCATTACACGAAAAATGGCTGCACAGTAGCTGTGTAGCAGCGGCAGCGGCAGCTTTTCCCATACCGGCACAACAAACGACAAGCTCTACACCTTTACAGTTTCCGGTGTGAAATTCTACACCTCCAACCTTGCTAACAGCTACACTATTCATATGTGAAACGGTAAGCTGGATTTCTTTTTCCAGTGCGCCTATCACGCCTATTCTTTTATATATCATTTATAATCCTCTTAATTTGTTTCAAGATTACGAATGTGGCCTCATCGGTATGCCACATTTAATTAAATATTCCTTTACCTCTGCCACCGTATAATTCTTTTCAAGCCTTGGCGAATACAACATACTACTCATAATTGCTGCCTGTGCATGACAGTTTAAAAAAAGATGTTCAAGATGTTCTGGCTTTCCTGCGCCGCCAGATGCAATGAGTGGTATATTTAAGCTCTCTGCTGCAAGCTTGGTTATCTCCATCTCGTAGCCTCCAACCATGCCATCGTTATCAATACTGTTAAGGCAAACCTCACCGGCTCCGAGTTCCTCACCTCGCTTTACCCACTCAAGTGCATCAAGACCTGTAGCTAGTCGTGCACCATCTATAAAAACTTCGTATCCACTTGGTATCTTCTCGCTCACTTCAACCTTTTTGACCTGAGTGGACAATACTATGCATTGTGAACCAAAAGCTTTGGCCCCTTCAGTTATTATATCAGGATTACGCACAGCCATAGAATCAATGCTTATTTTTTCCGCACCGGCTTTTAGTGTCATATACATATCGTCGAGATTTTTGATTCCGCCGCCAACAGTAAATGGTATAAAAACCTTCCTAGCTACCTTTTTTACCATTTCAATATCTATTCTTCTCTTTTCTGCACTAGCCTTTATATCATAGAATACAAGCTCGTCAATGCCGTTGGCGTATACCTTTTCTGCAAGCTCCTGTGCTGGCGCTACATGAATATTGTCTTCAAATTGTTGTGCCTTAGTAACGTTGCCATTTACTACGTCAAAACATGCGATAAGACGACGTGTTAGCATCCTGCACCTCCCTCAATAAAACCTTTTAAAAGATTTAAACCGGCTTCACCACTCTTTTCTATATGAAACTGCGTTCCAAATATATTAGCCTTATTAACTGCCGATGTAAAGATTTCTCCATACTCTGTTGTTCCCCAGCTAACATCTTCTTTAGGTCTAACATGATAGGAGTTAACAAAATAAAAATAATCATCAACTGCATTAAAAGGTACGGCTTTCTTAAACTCAACTAGATTCCAACCCATCTGCGGAACTCTCAGACCATTTTGGTCAAATTTTATCACATCACCTTTTATCCAACCTAAGCATGATGCATCTTCCTCTTCACTATGTTCAAAAAGTATTTGCATTCCAACGCAAACACCTAAAAATGGAATCTTTTTTTCCATAACACTACTTGTTAGTGGCTCAATAAATCCTGCATCCTTTAACGACTGCATGGTTGCGCCCGCACTCCCTACTCCGGGTAAAATAATCCTTGTAGCTCCATTTAGTTGATCCGGTGAGGATATCAATCTTCCGTCAAATCCAAGATGATTTACAGCCGAAAGCACGCTCGGTGCGTTTCCGGCTAGGTAATCTATAATCGCTATCATATTACTCCTCTGATATTAAGCTATGTCGTTTTGTTTTAGTATTTTCCAAATTTCTTCTATCTTCTCAGCGGCAAGCATAATGTCTTTGTGTTCGCCTTCAGGATCGGTTTCTATCAAATAACCAATCTTTCCTGCAACTGCATATAGTCTTGACAGTGCACGGTCAGCCTCAACCTTAACCGACTTAGCAGGAACATCAGCTACCGCTGCTACCTCGGTAGCTACAGCATGTGTATCACCGGCAAATTCTAGTTCAAAGGTTTCTCCAATTTTGGGTTGAATCGGCTTAACTTTAGTAGTCTCCTCAACTAATTTCGATAATGCTTCGGTGGAGTCCGGATCACCGTGATTTAGGAAGATTGTAGCGGGTGAAGGTGAAAAATGTGAAATCCATTTAACAAGTGCCGGTTGATCTGCATGGGCTGAAATTCCTGAAATTTTGCGTATCATTGCCTTAACAGATACAGTCTCACCAAAGATATTTACCTTTTTCGCTCCCTCAAGTAATCTTCGTCCAAGAGTTCCTTCGGCTTGATAGCCAACGAACACAATACTATTTTTCGAGTTGAATAAATTATATTTGAGATGATGCTTTATTCGGCCTGCATCACACATTCCAGATGCTGAAATTATTATGCAGGAACCTTTGTAAGCATTAATTCGCCTCGATTCTTCTGTTGTGACCGATAAGGTCAATTGATCAAAGATGATCGGGTCGTCACCTCTTCTAAGCACAGAGCGCGTATCTTCATCAAAATAGCTGTCGGCATATTCTTCAAACAGTTTAGTTGCCTCAACAGCCATAGGACTATCTACAAATACGGGGCAATGTTCATATCCTCTAAAAGCACCCTCATCAAACAGCTCACGTAGGTGGTATAAGATTTCCTGTGTGCGACCCACTGCAAAGGCAGGAATAACAACCTTGCCACCTCTTGCAAAAGTGCTGTTAACAATACTCTTAAGCTCTTCCTTGGTGTTATCAAGGCCCTCATGTGTTCTTGCACCATAAGTGCTCTCCATAACAACACAGTCTCCATCCGTAACATGATCGGGATCGCAAAGCAATGGACGGCTGTCGTTTCCGAGATCTCCTGAGAATACAAGCCCTCTACGCTTACCATTCGTATCGGTTAGCTCTATCCTAACAATGGAAGAGCCCAATAGATGCCCGGCATCATAGAATTTTAAGGTCACATCAGCGCCAACATCAATAACCTCGCCATATTCCGCCGAACTAAAAAGGCGCATCGTTTGTGTAACATCCTCACGATCATAGATAGCCTCTTCAGGTGGCTTACCAGCGCGAATTAGCTTTTTATTTTTCCAGTTCATTTCTGTTTGCTGTATGTGTGCGCAGTCATAAAGAAGTAGCTCTGCTAATCGACGACTCGCTGAGGTAGAATAGATAACACCCTGAAAGCCATTTTTAACCAACATTGGTATATGACCTGAATGGTCGATATGACTGTGAGTAAGAATAATAGCATTGATATCAGATGCATGACAAGGCATTGTCTGAGTAAGGTCGTGATCTCTACCCTGAAACATCCCGCAGTCAACAACAATCTTTAGGTCGTTGTGTTCAATAAGGGTGCAACTACCGGTAACCATCCCGGCTGCGCCTAAAAATGTAAGCTTCATCTGTTCTCCTTTTCTATTTCTATGTTTTTATTTATTTGATTTTTTATTTCCAACCATAGCTCTCGTTTTCAAGGGTTAGGTGGGGATTATAATACGGGTCACCATCACGATATATATCGGAATGTAGATTTCTAAGGTTATCCCTTTCCTTTAAAAATCTTTTATTGTTTGCACCGGAATCATCACTACCTCTAGAAAGGCTTTCGTGATGATAAGCCTCAGCAAATGGAGTCATCACATTTTGATAACCAGCTTTGCATAAACGTAGGCAAAAATCAACATCATTAAATGCGATCGCAAAGTCTATTTCATTTAGACCATCATGGTCAAAATATAGTTTCCTTTTCACCATTAAGCAGGCACCGGTTACTGCAAGAAGGTTTTGAACGGTAGAAAGTCTATACATATCACCGCCCGAATCTGCAGGATGCCCCTTATGACTATGTCCCGCACTTCCAGCTATACCAACGAATACTCCTGCATGCTGTATTGTTTCATTTGGGTAATATAGCTTTGCACCAACGGCCCCTACTTCATTCTGAGAAGAATAACTCAATAGCTCTCTCAAAAATTCCGCAGAAACAACCTCAATATCATTATTTAAAAGTAGGATATGATCGCCATTAGCCTCTCTTGCACCATAATTGCATACCGCAGAAAAATTAAACTCTCCCTCGTATTTAATTACCTTCAAATTATCATAGAGCTTGGTTGCTTCATCGTAGTAATCAAAAATTTCCTGTGAACTAGAGTTGTTTTCAACCACTATAACCTCGAAGTCTGAAACTCCTGCATTATCGTATAACGTCATGAGACAACGGCTTAGATCTTCTTTATGCTCATAGTTTGGTATTATTACCGAAATGCTACCACTTACATTTATATATCTTGGTCTATACGCCCCGGGTCTACCTTCTATTGGCGAAACCTCAGCGCTTCGACCAATTCGGTCAAAATGAGCTGATGAAGCCCTGGCGCCTGCCGCAATGGCATATGGCTTTGCCGTGATGTTTGCTGCAGTCGATCCTTCATGTCCACGCCAAAAATACAATATTTTAGGTATGTGATGAATCTTGTTTGCCTTTTCGCTTAACCTTAGAATTAAGTCGAAATCTCCTGCCCCTTCATATTCTTTTAGCTCGTAACAACCTGCTTTTTTAATTAAGTCTCTAGTAAAAGCTGTAAGATGCGTTATATAGTTACAACACGAAAGATAATGCGGCGAATAGTCCGGCTTAAAATGAAATTCTGATAACCTCTTTAAATCTGCCGAAAGAATAATTTCATCACTGTATATTAACTCGGCTCCTGTTTCATTATATGCCTTAACTATCTCATAAAGAGCGTTTTTATATAGTAGATCATCATGATCGAGTAATGTGAGAATATCACCTGTTGCCTCGGTTAACCCCTTTGTTGTGTTTTCTGATATTCCCTCATTCTCTATACATATATGCTTTATTCTATCCGATTTAAATCTGGTTAATATTTTTCTAGTTGAGCTATAATCACCTGCATCTACTAAAAACAGCTCATAGTTTTGATAACTTTGATTGACCACACTGTTCAACAAGTCGATGAAATATCTTTTAGGTGGATTATACACAGGTACTATCACCGAAATTTTAGGCATTTTATCGAATCTTGCAAGACGTTGTTCTTTTAATTCTTTTTTCAAAGGTATATCAGCTCGATACATCCATATTTCACTGTGGGTAGCTAATGCTATTCTAAACGTAACCTCTCTTAAAGTAGCTTCTAAACCTCTTGTTCTGTAGCAATCTGAAAGCCTCCTCGCATGTCCGAGTAGCCTTTTTAACGAAAGATTCCGCTTAATTGCAGCAGAAACACTATCTCTTTGTGGAACATTATCTGACATTTATCACCTTGTGGAATGGCTATAGGCATCGCATAGTTCCTGCGTTTCGCCAATCATAACCATCTTTCCGTTTTTCAGCCATGCTGCACGATTACACATTCTTTGAATCTGATTTATATCATGACTTACAAGTAGAACAGTTGTTCCGTTTTTTATCAGCGAGTTTATCCTATCTTCGCATTTTTTTGTGAATAAAAAGTCGCCTACCGACAGAACTTCATCCGATATTAAAATATCCGGTTCAACTACAGTTGCTACAGCAAATGCCAGACGACTGACCATACCGGACGAATAGTTCTTTATCGGCACATCAATCATGTCTGCAAGTTCTGCAAATTCAACAATTTCATTAAATTTGTCTTTTAAAAAAGCTTCTGAATATCCCAAAACACATCCATTTAAATATATGTTTTCCCTTCCTGTAAGATCTGGGTCAAAGCCTGTCCCCAGTTCAATTAATGGAGCAATGTTCCCCGCTACCTTAACCTTACCTGTAGTGGGCTTAAATACACCTGCAATTATCTTTAGCAAGGTGCTTTTCCCGCTTCCATTAAGCCCAATAATGCCAAAAATTTCACCCTTTCTAACCGTTAAGCTAACGTCGGTTAAGGCATAAAATTCAGTAAACCTTAGCTGCCCCTTAAGAAGCTTAATCATATACTCTTTAAAGCTATCAAGCTTTTCCTTTGAGAGATTAAACCTCATGGAAACATTCGATACCTCAATAGCAATATTTGGCTGTTTCGTGGCAGAAGCTTGCATAGTATTTTCTGATTCATTTGACTTAAACATATAATATAAACTTATCCTGTGTTTTTTTAAATATTATTAATCCTAATACAAGGGCAATAATTGCAAATCCTGAACAAAATACAAATTGCTCTATTGTTGGCGGCTCGTTGTATAATATGCCTTGGCGGAAAAAACTAACAAACCAGTAAAGAGGGTTAATCTTTATTATCTGCTGCATATATGGAGGTAGCATTTCTACCGGGTAAAATAGCGGTGTAAGATAGGTTAACGCTAACATAAACACCGTATAAAAATGCATTACATCTCTAAAAAACACTGCTAATGATGAAAGAATAAGTCCGCAACCCAACTCAAAGACAAATAATATTATCATTGGGATTGGAAAAAACAAGGTGTATACACTAACCGGCTGTCCGGTAATTATCATCACTAACAATAATGCTATAAAGCTGAACATCATGTTTATAAAGGCAAACATAACCTTTTCCATCGGAAAAACATATTTTGGGATATAAACTCTTCTAATAAGATGCGAGGCTGAAATCACACTCGACATTGCACCGGTGGTAGCATCGTTAAAGCTGTTAAATATTAACTGACCAGCCATTAGGTAGACTGGGAAGTTTGGAATATCGAATCTAAAAAAATATGAGAACACCGTTGTCATTACCAGCATCATTAACAACGGCGACAATAAGCTCCACAATATTCCTAGAGCAGACCGGCGATATTTTATGGTTACATCCCTTTTAATAAGATGTGTCAACAGTGGCCAATATTTAATAAACCCATGAAAATGTGCAACTACTTTAGTCAAAATAACCTCATTTTAAAATAATATACACTATATAATAACACAAAACCAAGATAACTTCAAGCGAAGAGGACAGTTCTAAGCTAGATCGCTATAAAACGAATACTCCTGATCTTTAAAAGATGGCAGTAATTTATCCTTTTCGGATAACGACGGTTCAACATCCAGCTGCCAGTTGATATTTAAATAGCTATCGTTGAAAATCACGCCGCCTTCGTCAGATGGATCATAAAGGTTAGTGCATTTATAGCTGAACTCTGCTACATCCGATAAAACATAAAAGCCATGCGCAAACCCTTCCGGCACATAGAACATCTTACAATTTTCAGCAGTTAGTAAAACCGTTTTATGTTTTCCGAACGTAGGGCTGTTTGGCCTTAAATCAACCGCAACATCAAGAACACTACCAAGGTTCACCCTTACCAGTTTTCCCTGCGGTTTTTTCTTTTGAAAGTGAAGACCTCGAAGAACTCCTTTAACACTTCTTGAACAGTTATCTTGAACAAAATTAGCAGTAATTCCTGCATCGTGAAATGCATTCTGTCGATAAAGTTCCATAAAAAAGCCACGCTCATCGCCAAACTTTTTTGGAGTTATTATTACCGCGCCACTAAGCTCGGTATGCTCAAAGTTAAAATTGGACATTTCTAAACCTTTTTATATTAATCTATTCTATAACAATACCACAAACCCTGCTTTAATTCAAGAAGTTTGCATGATAATCGGATAACTTTTAAAGAAACAAAGTTATTCAATCATATTATAGCACACATACAGCTACTACCTATTACGCCTAATTAATGTATACGTAATCTTGCACCCTATTACCAACAGCGTGACAAGAGCTATATACTGCGATGTTGAAAGACCATAGTAAACACCTCTAATCTCATCGCCTCTAATAAATTCTAGTAAAAAACGAATAGTGGAATAGCTGGCTAGATATATAGACAGAATATGTTTTCTTGCTTTTTCATTTTCACTAATTTTCATTAGCAAAAAAAATATTAATAGATTTAGCACAGCCTCAATAGCCTGTACAGGAATGCGCTGCATCCCGTTTGATGGGGGGTATAAAGAATGTTCATATGTTATCCCTACCCGACATTCTACACCATAACAGCAACCGCTCATAAAGCACCCTATCCTGCCAAAAAAATGGAAAAATGCTATGAGCGGAACTACTGCACTGCAGTAACCTGACAGACTTTGTTTAGTTCTGGTAATATAAATACAACCTGTTATCAAGCCACCATAAAGCCCACCGTAAAAAACAGAGCCGC
The DNA here is from genome assembly GCA_964368625.1 of uncultured Oscillospiraceae bacterium. Classification (GTDB taxonomy): domain Bacteria; phylum Bacillota; class Clostridia; order Oscillospirales; family Ruminococcaceae; genus CAYJBH01. The sequence goes on along the minus strand of CAYJBH010000013.1, from coordinate 650 downwards.
CAAAAGTCGTTACTAGCAATAAAAGCAGCTCGCTAACGCTACTTACTTCTGGTATCGATGCAAGGTAGTTGAATCTTGTAAACCCGTAGAGTAAACTTCCACCTATTATAACTCCTATAGAAGAAATTAGCAGTGTATCAACAACTTTATCAGGCTCGAGATTAAATTTTATCGCACGTCTTGTAGCCAAATAACCTACTACCAAAACTCCTATTAACGAGAAAATAGCATACCAAGTTATAAGTTTACCGAAAATAATAGGATCGGCAGGCATAAATAATTATATACCTAAACTAGCAAGCGAACCCACGGCGCCCACTACGCAAATTACACAGAGAATTGCTGCTACGCTAAATGCAGCCCCAACTATACCGAGAACCATTCCGGCAGTAGCCATATTTCTGTTCTGCTCAGGGTTTTTACGTGCAATTGTACCGAAAACAATAGCTACAATAGAAAAAACTAATGTTAGTGTTGAAACAATTGGAATTGATATGAACGAACCAACAACACCTAATATTCCGCAAACCAACGACGCAACAGCCATATATACCTCCACAAACTCAAATATAACAAGATAGTATCATATCCTGTAACATTATGTCAACTTTACATTATATATAAATAATATTACCCGTTACTCAAATCAA
>CAYJBH010000012.1:0-70621 GCA_964368625.1 uncultured Oscillospiraceae bacterium | reverse complement strand
AAAAAGGGCATATTCTTTAATCTACATTAAATCGTGATACTCTTTCAAAGCGGATATGTACTTGTTCTTCTTAGTTTTATTATGTTAATTATGTTTTGTTAGCTTTAATAAGATAGGTCAAATACACAGCTGGCACAATACACCTATATGATAGCACTGAAAAAGGGCATAAAAACGAGCCTTTTTTCTTAAAAAAGGCCCGTAACACCGATGTCCTCGGCATTTTCAGCCGAGGACATCTTTTTTGGTGGTATTGATGCACACTTTGTCCAAAATAGCTGTACGCTTAAATTTATTTGTACTAAGAATTTTAAGTATATTTAAGGGTTACTGATTATAATAAACATGAAAAGTCATTATTTACTATATTTGCTTTGGAGGGCATTTTATGAAAAAAAATATTTCTGTACTGATTGCAACGACTTTACTTTTATCTGCTTGTACTTCTAATGTAGCTGTAAGCGATGCAGCGTCTACTTCTATAAGCGAAGAAAGCGACATACAATTAGAATCGCAAATTGAAACCGCATCAGACACCACAAACTATAGTAGCCCTATTGTTACGACAGGTCAAACATCAACATATGATATTGATGGTAATATAGTTGATACATCTATAGAACTTTACGGACAAGACGGCGATTATCAAAGTATAGACTTTTCATTTACAGTTAATGATGATGGCACGACATATGATGAAAACACCGGACTGACATGGGTGACACTTCCGGTTGATGGAAAAATGACTTGGGATGAAGCAGTAGAATATTGTGAAAATCTCACCTTAGGTGGATATGATGACTGGCGATTACCCACTGCTGAGGAGTTATTTTCTATAAGTGATTTTGAAACGGGATGGCCATATCTCGACACTGAAAGTTTCGGATTTGATACGTCCGAACCTGCGTCTGGTGGTTCTCCACAGGGTGGCGGTCCTCAAGGCAGTGCTCCTGAGGATAGTGCAAGTGAAACTTCAGATACAGCAGCTTCACAATTTAATATAGAAACTCCACCAAGCACAACTGCTGATGGAGGTATTTCAAAAGAAGAGGGCCAATATTGGTGTTCTGATTATAATATGGTAGAAGGTGATGAGCGACTGGGTGATATTTCTTTTGGTGTAAATCATTTAACAGGGCATATCAAAGCATATCCTTCTAATTCACAACAAATGGGTAAATATGTTCGTGCTGTTCGTGGTGATGTTTATGGCGCAGAGGACTACACAAATAATGAAGATGGCACAATAACAGATAATGCATCAGGGCTTATGTGGTTAGAAGCTGACCTAGGTGTCGCTGTGGATTGGGAAGAAGCATTGTTGCTTGCCGAAAATTCAACCTTTGCCGGTTATGAAGATTGGAGATTGCCAAATGTTAAAGAGCTTCAAAGCATAGTAAGTTATGATGGCTCATATCCCGCAATCAATCAAGAATACTTCAGTTGCACCGAGCTCTTTGAAAATGAAAATTACTACTATTGGACGAGTACATCAGCATATTTTAGCGAAATGGCGCCTGAGTATGATTCGGCATGGTATGTTGCCTTTGGCTATACCTCTCACGGCGCAGGTGCTGTTAGATTTTCTCCAAAATACGAGGGCAGCGATGCTATTTCGGAAGGTGAAGATAATATATTAAATTCAGTAAGATTGGTAAGGGATATCGATTAATAGTATAGCTTGTTATAAAAATACATGCTTTGCATGTCAAATATTAAGCGAAAAACCGAGGAGATTAAAGCTCCATCGGCTTTTTCCATGCATAATTTAATTTGCTTAATAAAGTAATAAGCCCTAACGCAGCTTCTATTCAAATGCTACTAATTCGGCACCGACAGTCGGCATTGCTTTTATTGATTTTTTAAAGTGGTTGAATTTGACTACTTTAAATTTGATAACCACTATCTAATAATTTTTTCTTGCGTATGTACCTCCAACTAATCTAATACCATCCACCCATTCGGTAAGGTCACCACCACAGCCTATTTGTGCTGAAACGAAAAAAAGCACCGACTTTATTTCTAAAATCGGTGCTTAATATTTCGTTTTCCTGCTTTTGCCATAGATGTGCGAGTTCAAACCCTGTAATATTCTCGATGACAACCTAAAAACGGACATGAAAAAAGAGGGGTAAAATCTTGTGATTTTACCCCTCTAAAGCCTGTAAATACGGGCTTTTTTCTGTATGACAACCTTCTTGGTCACACTATGTGGTGCCGGTGATCGGGGTCGAACCGATACGGTGTCGCCACCACTGGATTTTGAGTCCAGCACGTCTGCCAATTCCATCACACCGGCTTATATTAATGTATTTTAACACAATATGAACACTAATGCAATAGCTATTTACTATTTATCTCTTGATTTATAAAAAAATCTCTTCGGTTTAGCTCTAAGTATTTTTTTTTGCTAGAATTGGTGCTTATTTAATTCTGCTTTGATATGTTATTTCTAGTAGCTACACCGCAGGCGGAGCTATTAACAAGGTGTGTTGTGCCGATTTGCGGTAAAAAATATCAGATGTTAAGCTCTATGTAGCAGTTAAACATTACGATTATTGCCTTCATGCATAAACCTAATATCCTTGGTCTACCGCTAACTGTCCCTCGTCTTTAGGGATTTCTTGAAGTGGAAAATGTTTTTTGATCATTACAATAGTAACTAATGAAGCAATCGCAAATGCAATAACGAACAGCTCGATTGCTATTATACTTAATCCGTTATAGCTCATTAAGACAGATACGGTATCTAACGTGGTGTGTAAAAATAAAACTAAGGCAATGCAAATAGGCAACTTATTTGCAACAAATCCGTAACAAATAATAAGTGAAAGCGCAACATGTATTACCATAACACTAAGTCTTTCAACACCTGCAACAAGAAAGTGTGATGAAGGGGTTGCTAAAATAGAATCAACAATTCCCTGTATTGTTGTATCGTTATTTAACGAAGCGGCTACACCAGAAACACCCTGGGTGTTAATCATTAAAGAGAATATAAGGTTATTAATGTAGGTAAGGCCCACAATGTATATCGCTTCAATTCCGCCATGTCCTAACCCGGCCCCCATGCCGTATATATAGCTGAGACGATTTCTCATGAAATAAAATACCATTACTCTTCCTACCGTTTCAAACAGGGCGGCGGAGAAGCCTAGTAAAAATGAGAATAAGGTAACGTTGTTGTTAGCAAACTCTAGATAAGTAGGGGAGAGTTGTAACAGCTGCAGAATGTTTAGTCTAATTACGATTTGCGGAACAACAAAACCTAACGCTCCAACGATTATAGCCGATAACATCCCCTTAATTCTTGCAGATAGGATAATCCATACCACTATCGGGAGAATAAATGATAGCGCAAAGGTGATGAACATGTAAACCATCGTGAGAGGAGGAATGCTCATTGTAACTTCCATTATATAAACCTAACTGCAGTTCCATATGCCATAACCTCGGCAGCGCCGGCCATTACAGAGGCGGATGAATATCTCATGGCGATAACTGCGTCTGCGCCAAGCGATTGGGCTTCATCAACCATTCTCTTTGTTGCTAACGCTCTAGCAGTATTCATCATTTCGTTATAGGCTTTAAGCTCGCCGCCTACTATTGTTTTAAGGCTTTGACCCAAATCGCGAACAACGTTTTTGGATTGAACGGTAGATCCCTTTACCAGGCCGATTACCTCAAAGTTTTTACCGGGTACATTTTCAGTCGTTAACAGCAGCATAGTATACTCCTTAATATAGTAAATTTACAGCTAAATTATATCATAGTAGAATTCTAATTGCAACAGCCCAAAATATTTTGTGTGGAGATACCTTGACAGGCGAGGTATCTTGTGTTATTATATATATAAATCAAGCAATGTTATTATCGATTTAATGGAATGGAGGTGAAAATGCTTAATATATCCGATATACTTCGCGGATACAGTGAGACGATTATTCTTGCGCAACTCATGAAAGGTGATAGCTATGGATATCAGATAAACAAGGCGATACAAAATGCTACTGGCGGAGAGCTAGAGCTTAAAGAGGCAACATTATACACCACCTTTCGCAGGCTTGAAACTTCAGGATGTATAATATCTTACTGGGGCGATGAGAATACCGGTGCGAGAAGGAGATATTATTCCGTAACCGAACAAGGTAGGCGGTTATATCAAGAAAACTGTACCGACTGGGGGAGAGCCAGACGGATGCTAGACAATTTATTAGAACGGAGAGATGGTGATGAACAATAAGATTAGAAACTATGTTGAGGTGTTGTTTTCTGACATACCCAAAACCAAAAGAGCGGTTGAACTTAAAGAGGAATTGCTTGGTAATCTCTCGGATAGGTTTGACGATTATATTAACGAAGGGAAAAGCGAAACCCAGGCATACAGCTTAGCTGTTAGTGGGATGGGCGATATCGACGAGCTTTTGGAAAGCGTTAAGCCGGACACTAACTTTGTAACCGATGCAAAGAAATACAGAGAGCGAAAGGCGAGAAATACTGCGATAGCAGTAGGGTTATATGTAATAGCTTTAATTTCGATGTTAACGCTTGCAGGAAGCGGAATGTTCGTAGGAGGAGTGATTGAAGATTTTTTAGGCATACTGGGGGTAATTTCTATGTTTACCGTTGCTGGGATTGCTACCGCGTTACTTATATATACAAATATGTCGATGCCGAGCGAATTTAAAGATTTTAACCGAGAAGAGGAAATTGAGTCTCGCAAAAACGAAACTAAAAGGCAAAAGGTGTTTAGGTCGGTGATGTCGGTTTATTGGTCGGTAGTTTTGTTGCTATACCTTGGTGTTAGCTTTAGCTTTCAGAACTGGCATATAAGCTGGATAATTTGGCCGATAGCGGGAATTATATCCAGCATAATTAATACAATATATGAGATAGGAGAAACTAATGAGTAAAAAGAATTGGCTTGTAGTTAAGCTAATTGTATTGGTGCTTACATTGATAGTTATATGTGGCATTGCTGTTACATTAATTTTTGGTTATTCAATCAGCTTATCAAGTTTAGGTTTTAAAAGTAATCTGGAGGGCGGTACTCCAACAGAACAAGAACAAACATTTGAAGGGATAGAAAAGATTGTTTTTTACGGCCATTCGATACCTTTAGCGATAGTAGAGGAGCAAAGAGACGATGTTTTACTTATCGACAACACAAAGATTGTCGGTATGTTTGCAAATAGGATAGATGAAAATAAATATCTTGTAAGCGAAAATACACTATATTTTGAGCAGGGTTATCCTAAATGGCTAAGTTTTGGCATAAACTTTAACTATGAAGTGACGGGTGAGGTTATTATTGAAGTTCCCGAGGGCGTAGAGCTTGTTTATGAAATAAGTTCGGTAACTGGAGGAATAAATATTGATGCTCCGTCAAGCGAGTTGCTGAAAATTGAAAATGTAAATGGAGATATTAAGATTAAGCAGGGGGGCGATAACCTTAAGATTGAGAGCGTTAATGGAGATATAGACATAGGTTCTTCATTTAACACACAGCTAATTAAATCGATAAATAGCGACATAGAAACAGTTGCGGATGTTTATTGTGATGAGATAGATATTGATTATGTAAACGGAGATGTTACTGTTGCCCTCTTTGAAGGTGTGGTGTACAGCGTTACTCATGATGCCGTATCGGGAGATATAAGAGATAGCTATACCGGGGGAAACGATGCAGAACCTTCAGGGGTTACGCTGGAAATAGAGATAAACGGAGTAAGTGGGTCTGCAGCAATTGTAGATAATTGATATACGAAAACAATTATAATAACTAAAGTTCTTTACATTATCGTATTTGTGTGTTAAAATTAAAATGTGTTTGAGCGGAGGTGGTGTTATGATCACTCGCAATGTGGTTAGGTCATCTACTAAGCAAAAAAAGGAAAAGGAAAAGGAAAAGAAAGTTTCCAAAAAAAGCATATACACATTTATTAACATAAAAAAGATTGTTGTTCGTAGCAGTTCGTTGTCGGTAACGGTAACGGAAACCATGCGTGATGATGTATGCATGGTTGATTATGTTGAGATAGAACGTGAGAACCTTGATAAGGTTGCGGATAACAAGATTTTTACCGATAACGGAACGCTGTATTTTAAGCAGGGCGATGTATCCGGAATATCGGTGTTGTCGGTTCACGGTGAGGTTGCACTAGAGGTCCCGTTCGGATTTGCTATGGAGTATGAGCTTGCCAGCGCTACCGGCGATATAACGCTAAATGCACCTACGATTGGTGAAACTAAACTTAGTAACGTTAGCGGTAAAATTAGGGTGAAACAGGGTGGGGATAGCCTTAGTGTAAGTACTGCAGGTGGTTCGGTTAAGATAGAAGCCCCATTTTTATATCAAAACATAAACTCGGTAAGCGGGAAAATAAGCACGCTTTGCGATGCTAAAAGTGAATTGCTAACAGCAAAAAGCATAAACAGCAATATAAAAATTGCTATTCCCGTCGGTGCGGACTGCGATTTCGACTATAATACGCTTTCGGGCAATATCGAGATGGAGCAGGTTATACAAGATAATCAAAAAGAAAAGAAACGTTTTAATCAGCCATTAAAGATAATAGCTTCAACCATCTGTGGTTCTATAAAGGTATTGGAAAACATATATTAGTTAATAAACAACAGGACACTATTTTGTTCTGTTGTTTATTGTTGCAAATTGTTGGTTTTGTGATATAATATGGTTATACAATATTTGGAGGAAATTATTTTGTTTACACGTAGAGAAATCAAGGAAATGGCAAAGGGTTATATAAGAGGGAACATAGGTCGGCTGTTTTTAATTTCACTAATCGTTTTTGCAATATCGATTGCAATAAGCAGTATTAATTTTGTTGTTAGTGCAATACCGTTGGTGGGTTTAGTGGTGTCGTTTGCACTAATTGGTGTTACATCATCGATAACATTAGGAACACTTCTGATTTATCTTAATTTGTTAAAAGGCGTAGAACCGGAACCAAGAGTATTGTTTGAGAGATTAAACATCTTTCACAAGGCTTTCGGACTCTCCTTTATGGTAGGACTTTTTACCTTTCTTTGGAGCCTCTTGTTTGTTGTTCCGGGAATTATTAAGGGGATATCTTATTCCATGGCTTTTTATATTATGGCAGAAAATCCTAATAAGGGTATCTTTGAGGCTATTGACGAAAGCAAGCAGATGATGAAGGGCCGCAAGTTAGATTACTTTGTTCTTATTCTTTCGTTCATTGGATGGAGTTTGTTGGTTGGCATAACTCTTGGAATCGCCTCAATATATGTTTTCCCATATATGCAGACAACATTGGCAATATTCTATAATAAGATAAAAGCCCCTGAACCACAGTATGGATACAATACACAGCCGAATAATTATGGATATAACTATGGAAATAACAACGGCTACAGTAACGGCTACAGTAACGGCTACAGTAACGGTTATAACAATAACCCAACTCCATACCCTACACCAGATAATTACAATCAGCAATATCAACCGTATAACGACCCCGCACAACAGGGTTGGCAACAACAGCCCAACCAGACCGAGAACGGAGAAATAGACGGGGGTTATCAGCAACCCTATGGACAATATACCGACCCTAATCAACAGTATTATCAACAGCAGAACCAGCAATACTATCAGCAACCGAACCAGCAATACTACCAACAGCAGGATGATAAAACAGTAATGTTAGATAATCAAGGTCAGGAATATACCGATTCCTATACCCAGAGCTACCAACAGCAGAACAACACATATGATAGCAGTGATAGCAGTGATAGCAGTGATAGCTATAGTAATGCAGACAGTAGCGACGGCGGTGGTGATAGTGGCGGAGATGGCAGCGATTAAGCTGTGAAAAGCTACTTCATACTTTAAAACCTCTTATAACTGTACAAATGTATGGGGTGATAATAATATATTTGTGCTAAAATAACAACACAATAAGGTGTTGTTATTTTATTTTAGGGGGTGATAGTCTTGAATAAAACAATATTGTTATCAATTCGCAACGGGTTGGTATCGGATGGAATAGTTAGTGTGCTTCGAAAAAAGAGCGAAGAGGGAAGAATAGTTCAAGAGCGCAACACCAAACTCTTTGTTAGTGCCGCAGAAGTATACAAACCTGACATAGTTGTTGTTGAAGTAAAGGGATCTTGCCCCAATACCCTAGCGGAATGGAGTGATAGAATTCATGAGATGAAAAAATCGCTCTCAAAAAGCAAGGTAGCAATACTTGTAGATGATGAAAACTATCCGGAAACTGCTGAACTGGTGAAAAGGCAGAAGGCAAACGGAGAAATTGATGCATTTTTTTATGAAAGTTCAGGACTGAATTATCTTGTAGATGCAATTGTAACTTTATAGAATAAGTTTTATTTTAAATAATATAATGGAGGTATTATATGATTAAATGTAATAGGTGTGGAACCGAGTTGCCGGATTTTGTGAAATTCTGCGATAATTGCGGCGTTAAGGTTGAAATACCGGAATCAGCTGAAACATCTAAACCGAATGATATACTTAAAGCATCGGAAATGGATAGCGAAACGCCAAAATTTGGAGATGCTAAAACTACATATGGCAGCTCTCCGTCTACCTACGGAAGCGCTCCGGATACCTATAAAGGTTCGCAGGGTGACAAGAATGTAGCTCCTGAGGCAGCAATGGCGCCTGTTTCCGACCTTGGTAGTGCGCAAAAAGAGAGTTCTATACAACCGGGAACACCGATGGGCGGTGAACCAATGTCGCCAAACCAGCCGGGGGTGCCGATGGGCGGTGCACCAATGTCGCCAAATCAGCCGGGGATGCCGATGGGCGGTAGACCAATGCCGCCAAACCAGCCGGGAATGCCGATGAGCGGTGCACCAATGCCGCCAAACCAACCGGGAATGCCGATGGGAGCGCCTCAACCCCAGTATGGCGGAGTAACGACTGCAAAAAGACCAATCGACAACAAAATTTTTATTTTTGGTGGGATAGGCTTAGTTGCAATAGTAGCAATTATTCTTGCAATAATATTTATCCCTAAGCTTTTTGCTGGTTCCTCAGATGATCCAAATGCAGGGATGTGGATAGGAACAAAAGCAAGCATGATGGGACTGGATATTAACGTTGAAGATATATCGCCGGAAGGAATAAATATCGAGCTTAATGATGGCGGTAAATGCACCTTGTTTTACAACGGCTTAGAGTATGGTGCAAAGTGGGAACTGGATGGAACAACTTTCACCCTAATAGATGGAACGGATGAGTTTGCAGGAACACTGATTGGTAATGAGCTTAAGTTAGTTAATTTGTTAGATCTTGGAATGGACATTATCTTTTACAAAGAGGGGACAGAAGTGCCTTCTGCAGCCGGCACTGCCGATAATAATTCAGAGAACACCCAGGGCGAAGTGCCCTTGGATGGTCAATTAATAGGCAGGTACGACATTTCAGCCGTAAAAATTGATGGCGAAGAAGTTACGGCTGAAGAGTTAATTGTTTATGGTATGCAGGATGACTACATATATTTTATAGATGATAGCTCTCTCGAGATGAAGCTGTTTGGAGAATTAAGTCCTCCTCTTGATTTCGATCCACAAACAATGACCTTTATGGTTAACGGTGATCCTTTTATTCTTGTTGCTGAAGGTAACACAATAACATACAGTACCCAAGGAATGGATGTCACCTTCGTCTATAGTACAAGCCAGGAACGGGATGGTGATGGCAGCACTTCATCCGAAGGTGAAAATACTACAGCCGGGTTTACTCCTCCTGGACTTGGAAGCGAGCAGACAATCTATGTAGATACAATTGGTCTTCCAACTGAATGGTATGGCGAGTTGGTTATTTCTGACTACCAAGGAGATGCCAACTATATTGAAGGAGTATATGAAAGTTATGCCTATGTAAATTATGACGCTGATGGTGTTCCATACTTTGAATTATATATAGAAGGGCATTCCTACGAAAGCTATTCATCTGTGGTTATATCCTTTAACTGCGAAATGGGAGATAGCACCTTCTTCCCAATAGTTGACGACTATGCATGGATTAATATTGATGGATTAAAGTATGGCGATAACAATCTCGAATATGTAGTTCCATTTGAAGCCGAAGCCGAAATTCATTATTCACCAACGCTTGTTAATGGTATATTATCTGCTACTTATTATTATAGTTACGGTGGTGAATCATTTACTATGACATACAACCTAAGCCAGATTGATTACTAACGCTAAGATATAATAGTTTTTTTCAATACTGAATATATGGTTTCGAGGGTACGAGTGGTATAGTTAGGAAAGGATAGAATTATGGGGTTATTCGATAAAAAATATTGCGATGTTTGTGGCGATAAAATAGGTTTACTGGGGAATCGAAAGTTAGAGGACGGCAACCTTTGTAAAGACTGTGCAAAACTACTATCCCCTTTCTTTGACGATCGAAGAAATTCTACAGTAGAGGAAATTAAGGCACAGCTTTCCTACCGAGAAGAAAACAAGAAACTGGTTCAAAATTTTAGTCCTACCAAGGTTATTGGTGGAAAAAATCTTATCTGTATAGACGAAGATAATCAAACGTGGTTGTTTTCTAGAACGAAAAATTGGCGCGAAAATAATCCGGACATTATTTCGTTTTCTCAGGTAACCGGCTGTAACCTTGATATTAAAGAGCGTAGAACCGAAATATATCGAGAGGGTAGAGACGGTAAAAGAGAGAGCTATACTCCAAGAAGATATGATTATAGCTACGACTTTAATATGAAGATATACATTAACTCTCCGTGGTTCGATGACATAAGCTTTGATATTAATGATAGGGCTATTGATAGCAAATTTAGTAGAGAGTATAGTGAGGCAAAGAAGGATGCCGAGGAGATAGAAAGAATTTTAACCGACATTAGAGAGCAGGTTAGAGATGAGGTTGTTGCAGCAAATGTGCCAAAAGCGGCCATAACCTGCCCCAACTGCCATGCAACTACAATGCCGGACTCAACAGGTTGCTGTGAGTATTGCGCAGGCGCCTGTTATTAAATAGGGAAGATGTTATGAGAAAGCTAAATGTTGCAGTTATATTCCCTCTTGTTATAACGATGATGTTTTACTCCTGCTCAGCTGGCTCTGGGTTTAGAGATGCACTCGAAGAAGACTTAGTAAATATTAGCCCGATAGAGCAGGGTGGTGATGATAGTACTGATGAACCGGAAGCTGATAAGGTTTTTGGTTATGGAGTTTACTCATCATTATTATATGCATATGAAAAGGCGTTAACAATACCTGGGTCAGGGGAAGGTAACGGAACCTTATATGCGAACCTTATAGACCTAAACAACGATGAGACTTTAGAGCTAATTGTAGCTAGGGTGTTTAACGGAGAATATGGTGAATATCCTAACGATGAACATCTAGATATAAACCACGAGGACTTTATAGGTGGATATTATAATCCTACGGTGATGGTATACACTATTGATGATGACGGTGGTGCTAGTTTTGTTCAGAAATTTAGCCTTTCATTCTATGGCGAAGAAGGGATGCAGTTTAACGTTGAATATGCAGCTGCAAATGGAAAAAACTATCTAGTAACCTCAAACTTCACCGGTGAAGTTTATGAGCAGATACTATGGGAGTATAGTGAAGGATACTTTAGCGTTGCTAAAATATTTGAGACGAGTTATGAATACGAGAATGCTATGTATCACCCAACCAGCTACTATGTAGACAGCAACCAGGTATCAAATGAAATCTTTGAGAATGAGATGCAACAATGGAACTCTAATACCGAGTCGCATACAATAGTGGGTGTAGGATTCCCCACTAGCTATGAAGAGGTAACCGAAAAAACGAAGGCATTTCTTGAAGATTACCCTAGAGGGAACAGTGTTGGAGAGTCGGCAGTATTTAATAATGGTGCATTTGTTATAATAGAAGAACATCCCCAAACTTACGAAGAGATTGCCATTGTGGATTTTGAAAAGGCAAAAGTACTTCGTGATTATGATGAGTTGTTGCGAATTACCAATAGTGAGGAAGAGGCTGATTATGTCATCGATATGTATGAGAGAGGATCATACCTGCCGGGCGCAATTTTAGAAAACATAAATCCAATGTATATAGAGGAAGCAGGCATTGACTCAATTGCCTTGGCCGAATCTATTGCACAAAATACCGATGTTTCACAGCTGCAAAACCCTTGCATCATATCCACAAAGCGACAGTCGGTTATCGATATGGAGGTAGTGCAATATCAGGGACAGTATGGTCAACCGCACATGCAGTGGCATATTGTTGATAAAATATCTGATACACAGGTTGTATTAGATTCAACTTTTGATAGTAATCATCTCGGACAATACGATGACCTCTACCATGTGTTATTTGTTGGGTATGAACAGGAAATATTTGATGCTTTTGGTTATGAAATCCCTGTGTTTACCGCACTAACTGAGGAGGAACAAAACAGCATAGAATTTTTCTCAACAGAGGGTGGCAATGAGTACTACCTTATCGTAAACAGCTGGGGTGCTCCAATGAAGATATATGAAAATTCGGCTGAGAATGTTAGAGGAGATCTTCTTTACGAAACGACAGGTAGTGTTTTGTATCTACGGTGCAATATAAGTGAGATGTATAACGACGTTGAGGTGGTGAGCGCTCCGTATGAAGGAGCAGAGTTCAGCTATTATCCATCTTTATATCCTGTAAATAACACTCCGGTGTTTGGCAACTATGCCTCCCAGTTAAAATAGCGATGTCCTTTTGTAATTGTATCTTGAATTAAGCTATAATAGTACACAGTTGTTTGCCAAGACTAAATTTGGATAAAAAAATGCCACCTAAGTAATGAATACTTTTAGGTGGCGTTTTTTATTTAGTTAGATTATTTAACCTACTTAATCTGTCCCATAACCTCTTCGGCAAAGTTATCCTGACGTTTTTCAAGTCCTTCGCCCTTTTCGAAGCGAACAAAACCTGCAATCTCGATGTTACCACCAAGTTCTTTTGCTGTATCAGCAACGAAAGCAGCAATTGTTTTGTCTGGATCTTTAACGAATTCCTGCTCTAGTAGGCAGAACTCTTTGTAGTACTTCTTAATGCGTCCTGCAACCATCTTCTCGGCAATTTCCTTTGGCTTGCCTTCGTTGATAGCCTGAGCAGTAAGGATTTCCTTCTCATGCTCGATAACCTCTGAAGGTACATCTGAAGGTGCAAGATAAAGTGGGTTAACAGCTGCAATCTGCATAGCTACGTCACGTCCAAAACCTTCGAACTCAGGTTTTGCTGCTGTTGCGTCGTCTGTCTTAAAGTTAACAAGAACAGCATGTGTACCGCCACCGTGGATATATGCAACAGAAACGCCTTCAAAGCGCTCGAAACGACGAATCTTCATGTTTTCGCCGATAACAAGAATCTTATCCTGTAGGGCAGCCTCAACGGTACCGTCGCCCATTTTTAATGTCATAAGTGTTTCAACATCTGCCGGGTTTTCCTTAGCAACAACGCCGGCTAAATCTGCAACAAATGTGCGGAAAGCTTCGTTTTTAGCAACAAAGTCGGTCTCGCTGTTAACCTCGATGATAACACCAAGCTTATTTGCAATGTCGGAGCAGGCAAAAACCATACCCTCAGCAGCAATTCTATCAGCCTTCTTTGCGGCGGCGGCAAGACCCTTCTCGCGAAGGTTGTCCATAGCCTTCTCCATGTCTCCACCAGCTTCGGTGAGAGCCTTTTTGCAGTCCATCATACCACAACCGGTACGCTCGCGTAGTTCCTTAACATCCTGTGCTGTAAAAGCCATAATTATGACCAATCCTTTCTATTTATATAGATTATATGAATTATCTCCGCCTATGCTGGATTAAAACTTCTCGGTATTGCCCAAAAGCGGGGAAATACTGTTTAACTTATCCGCTGTGCAATATCAATACATTGTTTTTGTTGCTTTACAAGCAAACAATAGTTGTTAAACCGGCAGGCTAGATTAATATATAATATCTTACTCGTTTTCTTCTGCCTGTGTCTCAACTTCGGTCTCTTCAACAGCACCGCCACGTCCCTCGATAACTGCATCGGCAACTGCACCGGAAATTAGCTTAACGGCACGGATAGCATCGTCGTTACCCGGGATAACATAGTCGATTTCGTCGGGGTCACAGTTTGTATCTACAATAGCAACAATCGGGATGCCGAGCTTGCGAGCTTCGGCTACTGCGATATGCTCTTTTTTGCTGTCTACTATGAAAAGTGCAGCAGGAAGACGATCCATCTTCTTAACTCCACCAAGGAATTTCTCTAGTTTTTCGATCTCTAGCTGAAGCTTAATAACTTCTTTCTTTGGAAGAAGCTCGAATGTTCCTTCGGTTTCCATTCTGCGAAGCTGCTCTAAACGATCGATACGATGACGAATTGTTCTAAAGTTTGTTAACATTCCGCCAAGCCAGCGAGCGTTAACGTAGTGCATACCGCAACGGTTTGCTTCGTCAGCAATGCTGTCTCCGGCCTGCTTTTTTGTTCCTACAAATAGAATCTCTCCACCATCGGTAGCAGTATCACGGATAAAGTTTAGCGCTGTTTCCAATAATTTTACAGTTTTGGATAGGTCAACGATGTAGATTCCGTTACGTGCACCGAAGATGTATTTTTTCATCTTTGGGTTCCAGCGGCGTGTTTGATGTCCAAAGTGAACACCTGCCTCTAATAGTTGCTTCATTGAAATAGTTGGCATTTTTTATTCCTTTCGTTCTTCTCGATATGATGACAACCGCACAAATACAGCACAAAAGAACCATCATATCTACGTACTTAATGCGATTATTGCCCCGCAAAACAATGCCGGCGCAAATCAATCGCCCGTATATTATACCATAGCGAACCTTTTTTTGCAAGTGGTTTTATTGTTTTTTATTATTGTTTGTTGTGTTTTTTTGTTTTAATAAGGTTTTGAGAAAAGGTAATGCCACACCGGCCTAGAAACCGCTGTGGCACTATCTTTTATTTTATGTATTGAGTTTAATATATACTCGCTAGCTAGGCCTATACCGTAACAAAGTTATTTCGCCCAATTGTTAGCCGGCATTCCTCGCCGTTAACATAAACTTTTTTAACATCAGGGCAATTAATATTATATTTGCAAGTAGGAATATTTTTTCCTGTTAAGGTAATTTTTGCTACACCGCTTTTTTCACAAAAGTCGTATCTAAATGATACATCCAGTTTATCGGTTTTAAGATCATACTCTGCAAAATTATTATTAGGGCATACCTCCCAAGTGATTACAGTTATGGGATTTTCATCTACGTAATTCATAGGTTCAATAAAAGGAGTAGCACTAGTGCCTCTTAAAAATACCGGAGTAATATCAATAGGTGTTGCAACCTCTATACACTTACCACCGTCATACCAATTGCCGTTATGAAGATCCATCCAGCTATTTCCGGCAGGAAGATAAACTTTTCTTGTAGGCGCATTGGAGAAAACCGGCGCAACTAAGATGTTTCTGCCAAACATATACTCGTCATCTATGTCGGATGTCATCTTATCGCTTGGAAAGTCAATAACAAGAGCACGCATCATAGGTGTGCAGTCATCAGAACATTTTATCGCTTCACTATATATGTATTCCATCAATGAATATCTTAGTGCGGCATATTTTTTATACTGATTAACGGCCTCGTCGCCATAGGCCCAAGGTTCTCTTGCAGATGTTCCATGAAAACGCACTGCAGGTGATAGCATGCCAAATTGAAGCCATCTAATATAAACATCCGGCTCGGGTGTACAGAAATAACCACCTACATCATGACTCCAAAACGGAAAGCCGGAAAGACCAATGGAAAGACCGCCGCGTAGTGAATTATACATGCCATTGTAATCAGAATCGGAATCTCCACCCCAATAAAGAGGGTAACGCTGGCAGCCTGAATATGCACTGCGGCCCCAAACAAGAGAATCTTCTGGATGCACCTCCATGCAGGTTTCGTACGCTATCTTATTATAATAGAGGGGGTAAAGATTATGCATGTCTCTTCCATCACAATTTTTGTAAATATGAGTAGGCTGTGCATTTTCACCAAAATCGGTTTTTAAAACTCTTATACCCTGATTTAATAGGTTTCGTATTTTTCCTTTATACCATGCAACCGTTTCTTCATTACTAAAGTCGAGAACACCTTCCTCTGCCTGAGAATCTGCAATCGAGCCATCTTCGTGATGAGCCAGATAACCCTTATTTTTAATTTCTGCAAAGGTATCGGTTCTGAATTTTACGTAAGGAAGATGCCATGCGCTTAGTTTTATTCCCTGCTTTAGCAACTTTTCGGCCATAGCCGGAACATCGGGATAACGGGTTTTGTCAAACTCGTAATCATAATCCGGGGTTTTACAGTACGACCAATCAACATGCATAACATCACAGGGTAGCTTGTTATCACGTAGCTGCTGTGCTACATCCTCGATTTCCTGTTGAGTCATATAACAATTCCTGCTCATCCAGGCGCCGAAAGCCCATTTTGGGGGCATTGCGCTTTTGCCGGTTAAATTACCATATGATTTTAATATGCTTTTTGTATTACCAACAAAAATAAACATATCGAGCAGATCATCTTCTACCTGGCATTCGTAAGCCTTGAAATAGTAGTCGCACATGCTAAAGCGTATTTTACGAGGCGTGTTATAATAAACACCGTAACCCTTGCTGCTAATAAAGAATGGAACAACTTTATATGCCTTGTTATTAGAAACACCTACCGGGTTAATTGTCCAATTTAGTAGTTCTTGGCCTTTTTTGTTTATACGATTAAAACGTTCTCCAAGCCCATAATAACTCTCATCATAGCTCGTTGCTACACTCTCGGTGAAGGATGAATGCCTTCCATCGTTGGTGTACACCTTTCCGAAAGGAAACACTTCAAAAGATGGGAAGCTAAGCTTTTCGTATAACGCATCTTCGCTAGAGCTATCGCCCTCTTTAAAACCTCTTCTTCGGTCGTTTGTAACATTATGAAGATCATCGTTATATTGCTTGTAAAGCAATAACCCATCCTTGTTAAAAATCTCCATTCGATATGGGTCTTTTTGCAGAACTATTTTTATGTTTTCTGTCGTTAGTTCATACTGCTCATCTGTCTCGGTAAGACTTGCAATGTTTAACGCTTTAGGTTCTTTTAGCAACATGGGTTGCTCTTTGTTTAGTATCTCTTTTCCATCGCACAAACGCAGACGCACCGTGTCTTCGGCAGTAAGTTCTATGCGCATATTCATGTCTACATAGTTTCCGGTGAAACTAAACTTTCTAGCAAGCATCAGCGCACTAACAACAACTGAATCTTTTTTACATACAATTGCTTTAAGGGAAACGTTTAAAATACCGTTATTGAAATTAACACTATTAATTTGGCGAGGGATGTTGAGCATAACATCATCGCCGGTATAGTCAGAGCGCGCAAAATCTCTATATTCTTTTAAATCAATATACATGTAATCACCGCTATCCTTTCACAGCGCCGGCAGATAATCCACCAACAAGGCTTTTTTGTGCAAAGGCGAAGAATATTATTATTGGAATTAAGCTTATTACAGCAGCACCCATTAAGCCGCCCCAGTCTGTGCTGTACTCACCGATGAAGGACTGAATTCCTAACGAAATCGTTTTTTTATCGGTTGAGGATATAAAGAGGTTTGCAAACATAAATTCATCCCATGAGTTCATAAATGCAAAGAGAGAGGTTGCAACTATTCCCGGGCGTGCTATTGGTAGCATAACCGTGAAGAGGGAGCGGAATCTGCTAGCGCCATCTATGCTTGCTGCTTCTTCGAGATCCCATGGTAGTTTTGAGAAAAATGTTTGCATGTTCCAGATGCAAAATGGCAATGTGAAAGAGCAGTATATGAAAATTAGGCCTGATAGGGTATCACTTAATTCTAGGTTTCTCATTATTACATAAAATGGAACCGATAACAAGATGGCAGGAAACATTCTGGTATAAAGAATTGCCATCTTAATTTTTTGTGCTCCAAAGATGCGAAAACGAGTCATGCCATATGCGCAGGATATTGAAAGCAACATACTTATTAATGTTGTTGAAACAGCTACAATCAAGCTGTTTGAAAAATAGAGCATGAAATTAGCTTGAACAATAACATTTTTAAAATTGTCGAAGGTGATTGAGCTTGGTAATATCTGAGATGCATCAAATATTTGATCCGGGTTCTTTAATGAAGTTAATAGAACATAAAGTAAAGGAAAAATTGAGAAAATGGCTACTATCACCAACCCTATATAGGGCACAGCTTTTTCAATGCCTCTGTTAAATTTTGTCATTATTAATCCTCCTTATCTTCAATAAGTTTTGTGTACATGAAGGTTAAGAGGGCAATAAATATGAACATAATTGTAGAAATTGCGGCTGCCTCTCCGAACTCGTATGAACCATATGCACGTTTATATGCATAGGTAAACATAATTTCGGTTGACCCCAAAGGTCCCCCCTGTGTCATCAACCAAACAGCATTAAAGTTGTTAATTGTTCCTATAGTTGTTAAGATTGTTGCAATAGCAAGAGGTTCTTTAATCATAGGAAGTGTTATTTTGAAAAATGTTAACATTTTGCCTGCACCGTCTACCGTAGCACTTTCATAAAGTTCGTTAGGCACGGTTTGTAATGCAGCTAGAATGAAAATCATAACGAAAGGTGTTCCCTTCCATATACTTTCAATAATAACCGCCCAGCGAGCAGTGTCTAGGTTGCCGAGCCAGGACACTCCCTCGGTTAAAACGCCTAGCTTAACTAGAATAATGTTGATTATTCCAACATTAGTATCATATAAGAATTTAAAGGTTAGCGCAGCGATAACGGATGGTATAGCCCATGGGATAAGCGATGCTGTTCTAAAAAAACTGCGACCTTTTAGCTCTTTGTTTAACATAAGTGAAATTAGAATAGCTAAAATTACCTGAACTGCAACGTTAGAAATTGTCCAGATAGCAGTGTTGAAAACTGACTGAAGAAATTCAGGTTGGTTGAGAATAGTAATAAAGTTTTCAATACCATTAAATGTTTGATAATCGGGTTCAGAAGAGCGTGTTAACGAATAATTCTGAAATGCTATTGTTATACCGTGGATCATCGGGTATATTGCTACACAGATAATAGCAATGAAAGTTGGCAATACCAGTAGGTAGCCGACCCAATTTTTCTTAAAGCTGTAGTCGGTAGGTCTCATAATCTAACTTCCTTATAAACATAATCTTTTGTAGAAAAAAGGGGCAGAGGGTTATCCTCTGCCCCGACAAATTACGATGCGTATTCTTTTGCTAAGAAGTCGTTGGCTGCAGCATCTAAATCGGCTAGTGCCTCTTCTGCTGTTTTTGTTCCAAGGATAACTTCTTTGTATGCATTACCAAGCATTTCTTCAAACTCATATGATTTGATAATTGCCGGTCTTGCCTGTGTTATAGAGTTTTGCTCGATAAAAGTTTCTAGATGTGGCATCTGCTCGATTAAAGCAGCTGTATCTATATCTTTACGAGCGCCCATGCGGCCATAATCTAGAAGGATATGATTCTGCTCTGATGCTGTAAGATATTCAACAAATGCCCATGCAGCGTCAAAGTTATCGGTGTTTTTGTTAATTGAAAGGGTGTATCCACCAAGAACAGTAGCCTGCTCTGCGCCTGCTGGCATTGGTGCGATACCGTAGTTGATGCCGCTTGCAGCGACAGTATTGTTTGCCCAGTCACCTACGAATAAGAATGCTACATCACCCTGTGTGAAAGGAGCGTATACCTGATCCCAAGAAGAGGTGTCTTTTACAGCTTCAGGGAAAGCATTGTATTCGGTGTGTAATTCGGCAAGGAAGTTGAATGCTGCTGTGCCGCTTTCATTTGCCAATACAGAAACCGGTACATCACCGCTGGTGTCTACAACCGGGTTTCCGCTCTGGAAGAAGAATGCGTACATTGTGTATGCCGGTAGGAAGTATTGGAAGGTTATTCCACCTTTGCCAATAGCTGAAACTTTTTCAAGTGCGGCTGTTAGCTCGTCCCATGTTGCGGGAGGTGCATCAACACCAGCTTCCTCTAGGATATCTATGTTGTAGAACATGCCCATGTTATTCATGTACCAAGGAACTGCATAGTAACTACCTTTAAACATACCGGAGTTTAGTGGTCCTTCCTGGAACTGATCAGCTATAGGAGCAAGTTGCTCATCAAGTGGCATTAAAAGGTTTGCTGCAGCTGCATCTACTGCCCAACCAGATGAATCGAGAGAAACAATGTCAGGGCCTGCACCAGACATTGCCGATGTTGTGAATTTTTCCTTGATGTTTGTAGCCGGAACACCTTCTATTGTTACATTAACATCAGGGTTTAGGCTCATAAATTCATCAGCAGCTCCATAAATTGCAGCATCGCTGTCGCCTGTAAAGGAATCGATAACCATCAGTGCAACATCACCGGATAGAGCAGAAGCAGCTTCCTCTGCTCCTTCTTCGGTAGTAGCGGTTGACTCTGTTGTTGCCTCCTCGGTGCTTGCTTCGGATGTTGGTTCTGCCGGTGTGCTGCATGAAGCAAATGCAGATAGCATCAATACCAACGCTGTTAATAAAGCTAAAAATTTCTTCATCTTTAAAAATCCCTTTCAAAAAATTGTTTTTATTTAAAGTATATCCTCTATATACTTAAATACATTTAAAAGCTAAATAGTGGTGTAAGCTTTGCCGTTAGTTTTAATTGTTAAAGAATTGTAAAATTTACGTGTTAATCTTGTTTAATACTATCACAGCTTTTGGGTGATTTAAAGTAACAAATATTATGAATTATATAACAATTTTTACAACACCCTAATATAGATGATGAGTCGATAGCGAAAATGCAACATTTTTTAGCTGTTATGCAACGTTTTTTTTACGCTTACAAAAAATAAAAATTTTTTTATGCAATATGACATATCAAAATTTTGATTGATTCAGAGGTTAGTTTAAATATATAAAAGAAAAAATTTATAAGTTGCAATATAAGACAAAATGTCTTAAACTATATTAATAAGAAATAGATAGTGAATAAGTTAAGGTAGGGAAGATGAAGAACAATTTCTTAGGTCGATTTACGATTGGAAAAGCTTTGCTCACCTTTTTGTTATTAGGAATAATTATTCCTGTTATACTTTTTTCCTTGTTTTTTACAGTAAATCTAAATAATTATTTGTATGAAATAGAACGACAATTTGCACAGCTAACTGTTCAAAATAATGCACTTCAGCTAGAAACGATTATAGAGAGCATTAGCTATACCGCGGCATCGGTTATTTCGGATGAAGAAAACGTAGAGCTTATTAGAAATGTTGCTGATCCGGATGACGCCGCTCAGGCATATATGGCGAAGGATAGACTGTTAAAATCTTTAAGAAACGTATCAAACACTAGGTTATATGCCTTTAATCCTGAATTTACATTAATTCTAAATAGTGGACAGATAATTAATTATTCTGAAAACTTGCAGGTGCAGTACAATGCTGAAATGTTTCAAAGTGAATATTGGAACGATAAGCATAGCGAATGGAGTGAAGCATCGAGCGACAATAACTCATCTAATATTGATAGCATATGGGTAGTTCGAGATGGGGACGACATTCTCGCTCTTTTATGCATTAGAATCTCAGAAGATGAACTTTGGGAGAACCTTACTAATCATCCAATATTACAGTATAATCAGGAAATATTGTATAAAGATGATGTTATTTCATCTAATTTAACGCTTGTAGATGCAGACCATACTTTAAGTGTGTTGGAAGAAGAATTAACAAGCTGGGATATAAAACTAAGGGTAAGCATTCCTACATCGATACTTACAGAACAAGTAGAGGAACAACAACAACTTTTTATTGTTTACTTTTGGTTATTGATTGTTTTTCTAATTATTATTATACAGGTTATAACAAAAATAATTACGGTTCCGGTTAATACCATCATAGCGCAGATGAAACGTTTGAGGCAGGGCGATTTCAGTACAATGCCTCCTACCAACAGCTTTAAAGAAATTAATATGCTAAACGACGTGTTTAACGAGGTTGCAATGTGCATTAGCGGCCTCATGAAAACAGCGGCAGAGCAGGCAATGCTAAAAGAAAAGTTGCGTTATGAGGCTTTGATATCTCAAATAAACCCACATTTTCTATATAATACACTAAACTCGATACGTTGGATGGCAACAATTAACGGCAACAACTCGGTTGCAGAAGCTCTTTCAAAACTTGGTGGGGTGCTACATTATTCCTTTAACAACACTAAAGATATTACTATAGAAAATGAAATTAAGTTTTTAGCTGGCTATGTTGAGTTAATGCAGATGCGTTACGGTAACCCCATAACATTTGAGAATGATGTTCCTCAGGATTTAATGCAGATGCAAATTCCGCGATTCTGTATACAGCCCATTATAGAAAATTCAATTATACATGGAATATTTAACCAACCGGATGGAAAAATTATGCTAGCTGTTTCGGTTAACGATAAAGGTGATATTATCATAGAGCTTACCGATAACGGTGTTGGAATGGAAAAGTCGAGGGCAAAGGAAATCTTTAAGCCGGAGTTTATATCACAAAATGGTAACGGTGTTGGCTTGGCAAATGTTAGAAAGAGATTAAACCTGCTTTATGGTTCTCGATATGGTCTATCGGTTGATTCGTTGCCGGATGGCGGTTGCACGATAACAATTAATCTGCCAAACCTAAAATAGGAAATCATAATTTTTGCGATGGAATAAGGAAAGGAAAATTTTTAACTAATGTTAAATGTACTTATTGTTGAGGATGAATATCTTGTTAGAGTAGGGCTACGTAGCTGCATTGATTGGAATGGCCATGGATACAACCTGCTTGAAGATGCGTTTGACGGACAATCTGCCTATGAACGCATTATAACTCATCGTCCTGACGTAGTTTTGTTAGATATTAAGATGCCTAGATTAAATGGCTTTGAACTTTTAGAACGGTTAAAGAACGAAAATGTTAATGTTAACGTAATAATTTTAAGCTGCTGTGATGATTTTGATAGCGTTAGATTAGCATTGCGATTGGGAGTTATCGACTTTATTAATAAGTTAACACTTAACCCTGATAATTTACTGGAGGTTTTAAAGAATATTAAACCCGTGATGAACAATTCACAGGAAATTATTGATAACAAACTTAATGATAATCAGCTGGATATAACCGAAATAAGTAAGAGGTTTTCTACACTGGTAAATGAACCGGGTCAACAGATAGCAGGAGATTTATTCTATCGTCAAGGTTTTGTGGCATGCATTTCATTTGTTCCTGCTAAGGATGGGGCGAGTATGCCGCAGAATGTTTGCTTAAATATGACATTGCAGACATTAAAAAATAGTGGGGTTGATGTTGTTGCTTGCCATAACGAAAATGATACCATCTGCCTGCTGCTTCCTAAGGATTTTGACAGTGCTCTTATATTCGGAGCATTGAAGAACAATTTAGAAAATTACCTTGATGCCAGATGTTCAGTTGGCTTTAGCAAGGTGTATACCGATGCAACACAAATATATGAGCACTATTGCTATGCAAGACAGGTAGAGAGGCTTGCGTTTTTTGAAAAATACGGTGTTGTTGAAAAATACGAAGGTGATATCATTGTATCGACATATATTGAAGAGGAATTTGCCAACCTAAGAAATAGCATAAGCAGAAATATTATTGCCCAAAATGCGTCTGCTGTAACAGATGCTATTGAAAGGTTTTCACTGGCCTTTTCGGAAGAAATGGTAGTTATGCCTAAACATTTTATAGAGTATTCGCTGTCATTAATAGATTTATTTAGGGTGCCTTCATTGGAAAGTAGTTACTTTGCATCCCAGAATGTGATTGTAAAGGCACCAAGCTATACTACAATTAAGAATGAACTTTTAGCATTTGCTTCTCTTTTCTTTGCAACAACAACACTCGGGAAATCTGTAAAATATTCACCTGCTGTTAGAAGGGTTATAGATTATATAGTTGCGCACTCCTCTAGGTTTGTCTCGCTTGCCGAGGCAGCAGCACATGTGAATATGTCGGAATCATATTTAAGCCAGGTGTTCAAGAAGGAGACAGGGGATACATTTATTCTGTATACCCATAAGTATAAAATTGGACTAGCTAAAGAAATGATGAACAGCAACCTACTTATCTACCAAATTTGTAATATGATAGGTTTTGAAAATCCAAATTATTTTTCTAAGATATTCAAGCGAATTACAGGAGTTTCTCCAAATGAATATAAAAAGCAGGATAGTTAACAAATAGCTGTGGAAGATGAGATGAATTCCGCTACAATGTAGTAGCAGTAGCGTAAACCTTATCTGTTAATGTATAATACTATAAATAACTAGAAGGAGTTGTGTAGCTAACACAGCTCCTTCTTTATTTAATTAGCCCTAATAAATCCTTATCAATTCGCAAAATCATGACTGACTGAAAATAACAATGCTTTATGGTAAATAATATTTTCAGTACTTTTATGCAATTACATTCCGCGGATTATAATTCCTTGACTTTTTATTCTGCGTAATGTATTATAAATAGTATATTACAAAAGGAGATTTTTAAATATGAATAATAAACTCAATATTCTATGGTTGAATGACAATCCACAAACAGCACACACAATGGTGTTCATGTATGCAACCAATTACTAATATTCTTAAAGAAAGTGAAAAGCTACTAACTATTTAAGGAGATGTTATGGCAAATAAAGATTTAATAATAAACTCAGATTTTAATATTTTAACAAAAACTTATGCACTTATTTTATGTGTTGCAGGTGACTTAGAGTCGGCAACAAACAAAGCTCTTTCTGAATTTAACATATCAAAACTACAACTAGATATACTACATGAACTTCATTTAGCAACAGAAGATGCACTTTCTATAAAGGAAATAAAAGAAAAAATGGTATCTGATAGCCCAAATGTATCACGATCTGTAAATAAGCTAATGGAAAATGGATTTATTGAAAAAGAGCGGACGCTAACTGACCAGCGAGTAGTAAAAGTGAAAATAACCGAAACAGGAAAAGAAGTTCATAAAAACGCTGATAAAGCACGTCTCGCACTTACTTATAAAAATAATTTATCTGAAAATGAAATCAAAGCACTATATGATTTGCTTTCTAAGATGTAATTATGAAAAACATCTTTACACGGGAGCAGGTTATTAACTTTGCATCAGAATTTTCTGATGTATATATTGATTATCCATTCAAAAACAAGTCGATTAATACTGCTGTTGTTCGACACCGAATGAGCAAGAAAATTTTTGTTTTAGTAGGTAATCTTAATGGTAAAGAATATGTGAATGTAAAATGCGAGCCTATGGAGGCAGATTTCTTAAGGCAAGCTTTTATAGGCGTTACAGCTGGCTATCACATGAACAAAACACATTGGAATAGCATCTGGTTAAACGAAGATGTAGATTTAGAAACACTGAAAAAATTTATAACAAATAGTTATGAAATAACAAAACCAAAACTTAAAAGGAGAGTTTAGATGAAAATTTTAGCAATTAGTGGTAGTGGCAGAAAAGGAAGAATGACACATAATGCGATCGAAAATATTTTAAAAGGTTGCAATGATGAATTTGAAATAGTTTCACTTGCCGGTAAGAAAATTAACGGGTGTATTGGCTGTACAGCTTGTGCATCAGATAACGAATGTAAGGTTCGTGATGATTTTAATGATATTGGCGATAAAATGAAACAAGCTGATATTATTATTTTCGGAGCACCGAATTATTTTGGCATGGTAAATGCACTTGCTCATGCCTGCCTTGAGAGAACTTTTGCTTTTAGACATAGAAGTACATATTCGCTTAAAAACAAACTTGGTGTAATAGTAACAACTTGCGAGAGCAGAGAAGCAGATGATCCGGTAGCAGGATATATCGAAAAAATGTTTAATTTCAATCAAATTAAAACAATTGGCAAAATGCAAGTGAACCAGTATAATCAATGCTACACTTGTGGCTATGGACATAACTGTAACGAGGGTATTGTAGTTCGTAAAAATGGTGTTTTAGACGAAATTTTACCATGTCATCTGCCAAATGAAGTTGATATGCAAGAAGAAACACTAAATGAAATAAATAAAATTAGAACTATATTATTAGATAATAAAGTTTCATTATAAATACAATTAAAAATGCTTAACCACCATAGTGGCGGTTAAACCAAGATGGTGGTTTTTTATGCTCAAAAATAGGTAACACTACAATTTTTTCATTCAGATAAAATCCACATATATTGCCATGGGTTAAGTGTAAGGTTTTTATCAACTGCAGTATTGCTGATAATATCTGTGCCACTGAATGGCAGAACTATATCTACTTCGCTATCGGTTACGTTAACAACAGCAATTAAACGAGAGTTAGCATCTGAACGTTGGATTGCAAAAACCGCATCAGATAGGCTTAAAACAAGTTGCTCACTTTGTGGTGCAAACAATGGCTCGTTTCTTCTGGCTTTGATTAACTGTTTATAGCCTGTAGAAACAAGGTTTCTTAAGCTTCCTTCGGTATGTAATTCATCAATCACTGTGTCTACATTAAGCTTTTCGCGATTTATTCGTCTCTTTATACCGCTTGTTTCATAACCTTCCCTATGCCCACGGCTTCCAATTAAGCTGTGATAGTAGATTGCCGGCATGCCTATCATCGATAGCATGATAAACTGTGAGGCTAAAAATTTCTGAGAAATTTGTTTAGGCGTGGTTAGGTTTCCAGCTATTGCATCTAGATAGTTAATATTAAGTTCGTAGGGAACTTCACTTCCATCCGGTAGGGTACGGTAGCCAATCTCTCCACCTCTTTTTAACATTTCATCGGCGATAACCTTCTGATCCTCTCTTGATAATATACCCTCGAGCGGACGCATACCTATTCCATCGTGAGAGGCTAAAAAGTTGAAAAATGTTGTATCTTCGGTTGTAGCCTCTAACGATTGTGCCCAGTTTGTTAGTGCTGAGGAGTCGCCCCTTAAAAATGTATGAACCACAAGTGGGGGGAGCGGGAATTGATAAACAAGGGCCGCCTCATCGTGTCCATTACCAAAATAGCTTATATTTTCTTCGTGTGGCACGTTAGTCTCGGTAATAATTGTTACGCCGGGAACACAAACCTCTAATACAGCTCTGATAAGTTTTACCAATGTATGCGTCTGTGGGAGGCTCATACAGCTACTGTTGTCCTCCTTCCATGCAAAGCCAATTGCATCAAAGCGGATAAAACGCGAACCATAAAAGGCAAACATGAATAAAATATCCAGAATAGTGATTAAAACGTCTGGGCATTGGAAGTTAAGATCAACCTGATCATCGCTGAATGTGGTCCATATCTGTTTTTTACCTCTAGAGGTTTCAAACTCGGTAAAGAGGGGTAATGCTCTGGGGCGAACTACATTTTTGTAATCTAACCCATCCTTCTTTTCTATGAAATAGTTAGCATACTTCTCGTCGCCGCTCAGATACCCCTTGAAGTAATCGCTATGCTGTGAAACATGATTTATAACGGCATCAAACATTAAATCGTAACCGTTGTTAAGGTCTTCGATTTCCTTCCAGCCGCCCAAATCGGGATTGATTTTTTTAAAATCAATAACCGAGAAGCCGTCGTCAGAAGAAAATGGAAACATAGGCAATATATGTATAGCGGAAATAGTATCTTTAAACTCGCTGTCCATAAATGATTTTAATGCTCCAAGAGGGGCGACACCTTCCTTGTTGAAGCTATCACCGTAGCTAATCATTAACACATCGCTATGGTTAACATCGTTAAATGTCGGGAAGTTTTTTTTGCTCCAATTAGTAGTTAGTTCGTTTATTTTATCTAGCGTTTCCTGTTGATTATCGGGGTATAATTCCTTAACATATTGCTCAATAATACTCATCATTTCCTCGATCCTTAATAGTTGCGTGTAAATCTTTTAGTACAACTATTATATTTGCTATTTAAATGTTTTTCAATACCTTTTAAATATATTATTAAAATAATATTATTAAATGCTTTAAAACATATAGCAAATTAATAATCATGCTTTCAGGGTTATACTATTACTAGCCTTGCTTGTAGAATAATTTAATGCCTAGAGCCCTCAGCTATTAGAACTGCTAAACACAAAGTATTTGTGGTGTAAAGCAAGGTAGGCTAAACGGAATCTTTAACTCCTTGGCAGTAAAGAGAAAAAAGCTCCACCGATGGTGGAGCTTTTGCAAATACCTGCTGTAAGAAAAATTTTTGAATTTACCGGATTGGTAGCTAATGGATTTTAAATAGCTTTCCAGAACTGTTTACCAAAGTTGTTATCTAGTTCGGATAGCTCGTCGCGGTGCTTTGACATTAGTGATTTTAGTTTATGCTTTATTTCTTCGTATTGGATGTTGGACGATAGATCGTTAAGCTCAAACGGATCGTTTATAATATCAAACAGCTGAGTCTTATTTATGTGGTTTCGATATTCAATAAGCTTGTATTGCTCATTCTTAACCATTCTTAGTATATCAGAATAAACGAAATACATGCTTTCCCTTGTTTTAAGGGTGGCATCGGTAAACATTTTTGCAAAGCTTGGGCATTCTACGCTTGCGGGGATATCGATGCCCTGTAGCTCACAAAGGGTTGGGAAGATATCTGAAAGGTATACATAGCTATCAATCTTAACGCCTTTAGGGATTTTAGGTCCGCTCATGATAAGCGGTACTCTTATGCTGTGCTCATACCCGTTTTGCTTACCCATAAGACCATGTGAACCAACTGCAAGACCGTTATCTCCGGCAAGCACTATGATGGTGTCTTTTAAAAGGTTCTTAGCTTCAAGGGCTTCAATAATATCACCGATTCGTTTATCTAGATGTGAGATCATGCCGTAATATTCTGCAAGATGCTTTTTAATTGCCTTTTCGGTTCTGGGCGTCTGCTCCAGCTTTTCATCTCTAATATCAGAAACACCAAAATCAAAGGGGTGTTGCTCCATATAGTTTGGAGGCAATTCGATATCATCGGCATTATATAGATTTAAGAACTCATCCGGCATGGTTCTGGGGTCGTGAGGTGCCATAAATGCAGAATAGATGTAAAAAGGTTTATCATCGCTATATGAGTTGATATAATTAATGGTGGTATCGGCAATTAAATCGGTGGAGTGAACGCCGTTACTCATCTTGTTACTGTGTGCGGTGAAATAGTGATTTGCGTTCATAAAATCCGGAGAAACTCTTATTGTTTGCTTGTATTCACCGGTAGGATCATAACTGTTTGCAGGGACATTCCAATGGTCCCACATTCCACCGAAAAACAGATTGTCGCCATCGGTGAAGTTGCGGCTGCACTCCTTGGTTCCGTTATGCCATTTACCGGTGCCAAAACAGTTGTAACCGGCCTTTTGAAACGTCTCACCTATTGTGGTGTGATTGTTTGGTATGCAGCTACCCTCGTCTTGTAGCGAAAAGATATTAACGCCGGTGTTTATCATAGCTCGGCTAGGCATACAGATGGCAGCACATGTGCCACCCTGGATATGAGCCTGTGTGAATGTTGCACCGTTTGCTATTAAGTTATCCATGACAGGGGTTTTTAGCTGGCTAGTACCTAAGCCGTGAATAGCATTATAACGTTGATCGTCGGTTAGAAGAAACAAAATATTTTTCATGCACATTTCCTTTTTTGTGGGGTTGACCTTGTTTTTGCTACCTTAAAACGGCAGCTGTAAAACAGTGTTATATAGTAGTTGCAAAACAGTGTTATATGGTGGTTGCAAAACCCTGTTTCATGGTAGCAGCAAAAACATGTTACTTTGCCATTTTTTCTAACTTCACTGCCTGTCTTCTTAAAATAACTATAAATACTACAGCTAGTATTAGGATAACAAGGCTTATGGGTCGAGTAAAGAAAATGGAAAAAGATCCGCCAGACATAATTAGAGAGTTTCTAAGGTTTGTTTCGGCAATTGGACCTAGAATCATACCCAAAACCAACGGTACTGTTGGGAAGTCAAGCTTTGTGAATATATAGGCAAAAATTCCGAATGCAAGCAAAACAGATACGTTGAATTCCGAGTTAGCAGCCGAGAAGGCTCCGGCAAAACAGAATATTAATAGTGCCGGTATAAGAACCATCTGGGGAACCTTAGATATCTTAGCAAAAAACCTCGCAAGCAATTTACCCTGAACAAGCATAAATATGTTGGCAAATAGAACACCTATAAGTATAGCATACATTGCAGGGCCTTGGGTAGAGAAAAGTTGAGGGCCGGGAACCATGCCATGTATCATAAGTGCACCGGTAAGAGCAGCTGCTGCCGCACTGCCGGGAACGGCGAGAGTTAACAGTGGGATTAGCGAGGCGGCGGTAACCGCATTGTTTCCGGATTCAGGCGCAACAACTCCCTCTATTGAACCCTTGCCAAACTCTTCGGGATGTTTAGAAACGCGTTTTGCCTCGTTATAACTAACGAAGGCTGCAACAGCGGCACCGGCACCGGGTAGAGCACCAATTCCAACTCCGATACCTGAAGATTTTAACATGGTTGCAAAGTGTTTTTTAAAATCGCTCCAGCCAAACCCTTTTTCCTTGTCTATCTCGATATCTACGGTTGAGCCGTCTTTATATAATTTTTTCTCTATCTTTTCAAAAACAGCAGGGAGAGCAAAAACACCCAACATTACCCCTATGGTGTTAAAACCGGACGAAAGCTCAAGGTTACCAAAGGTGAAACGATAGATTCCGCTAAGGCTATCCATTCCAACCATGGAAATCATAAAGCCTATGCAGCCGGAGATTAAACCCTTAACAATACTTTTACCGCTTACACCTGCAATAATTGAAACACCAAAGATAGAAACCGCAAAATATTCAGGTGCGGCAAAAGATAGCGTTAGCTGTGAAATAGCAGGAGCTGCAAAGAGTAGACATAGCGAGCTAATAATACCACCCATGGTTGAAGCTACGAGTGCAGCTTCAAGAGCTCTTTTTGCCTTTCCTTGCTTTGCGAGAGGATAACCGTCTAAAACGGTTGCAGCGGCTTCGTTGCTTCCGGGAGTTCCGAGAAGGATTGCACTTATAGAGCCGCCGTAAGCACCGCCGCAGTAGATGGCGATGAGCATTGAAATACCTGAGAGAGGGCTCATGCTATAGGTTATTGGCATTAGGATAACAATGCCAAGATAACCGCTTAAGCCGGGGATAGCACCAAAGATTATGCCAAGAAAAACACCTATGTTAATAAAAAGGAAATTTTCGATGCTTAAAAGCTGGGTAAAACCGGATAGTAAATCTGTTATCATTGTTTTTCCTTCCCCGCACTATGGAAGTGGAACATTGAGTAGTGTTGTAAATGAAAAATATACCACTACAATTAATGCCGCACTAGTAATATAAATACTCTTTCGTTTGCATTTTAGCTGCAAGAAAGTCATTGCACACATGGCAATCATGGAAACTATAAAACCCAACAGGTGGAACAGAATTACGCTTACCAATAGGTTAAGTGTGAAGACTCCAACATCCCTAACCTCAGAAATACTAATCTCAACAATATGTTCAATCTTGAAAAACAGGCTTTGTATTATTAATAAAATGCTCAAGCCTAACATAAGGTATAACAGAAGCGTAGGAACAAAATTTGAGGCTATCTGCCCTTTAGGAAGCATCAGCTCATCGCCGATTTGGCTTGGGAGTAATAGCAGAAGTATTACTGCTATTACCGCTGTGAATATACCGCCAACCAGATGGGTTTTAATTTTTAGCATCATAATCTCCGTGTTAAGGTTTATTGGTTGCTTTCATAGTAATTACTTATGTCGCTTATGGATTTGTTTACAAACTCATCAATTCCTTCAGCGTCTAGCGGTAACAAAGTAACGCCGGCATTGTCCATTTCGGCAATGAATTCTTCGTTTTGGTAAACGGTGTTAAACTCGTTGTAAAGCATGTCTAGAAGTGCTTCGTCTGAACCACTGCGTAGACCAAAGTATAAGAAGTTCTGATGTGTAACATCGATACCAAGCTCTATACAGCTGGGGATAACGGTTCCATTATCATAGGTGTATGCTTCAGGTGCAAAGGTAACCAATGGTATTAGTGTGCCTTCGTTTACATATTGTTCACCCAAGCCCATGCTTGCCCATGCCGCATCAACATGTCCCGCATATACATTGGTGAGACCCTCAGCAGCGCTATCAACAGTTAAACCTTGATAGTTAAGCCCTGCTGCTTCGTGTAGCATAGCAGGTGCAAGGAAGGAGCCACTTGCTTTACCGTTGTCTGCGAAGATAACTTCACCGTCTGTTCCTGCGGCTATATAAGAATCTAAATCCGGGTATATGTTGGGGTCAACAAATAGACCTGCTTTAACTGAATCCAACCCAATGAAAGGCGCATAGTCTTCCTTTGTGAAGGTTACCTCTGCGGTGTGCGGAACTATGCTAAACATGGCATCTCCCAGCACCAAAATTTTTCTTGAGTTTGGTTCTTCTTTTAGATACTCTACAGCAGCTGTAGCTCCACCGGCTCCGGCAAGATTTTCTACTATCATTGTTTGGCCGGTTTGTTCTTCAAGATACTTTGCAACAATTCTAACCTTAATATCGAGGTTTCCACCGGCTCCTGCATGGACTAAAAATGTTATCGGTTCATCAAAATAGTTGTCAGCCGTAATTTCGGAGGAACCGCCACAACCGGTAAGTAGTGTGAGTGCTAATAACGTTGAGAGTAACATGCTTATAAACTTTTTCATAGAATTCTCCTCTTTATGTATTATTTGTAAATTGATAAAGTTAAGGTTGTTATCCTGATACCTTATCAATAATACCTATGGGGCAACAGACTGTGTTGCGAGGTGAAATAAAATGCTTTAATTATTACAGAGCTTTATAGATTCGTTAAGCATCTGATACTTATCCTTTAGCTCGTTCACTATTTCTTGGTTTTCGCTGGAAATATCATTTAACTCTAAAGGATCGTTAACGATATCGTAAAGTTTTACAGAATTATCCTTGTCTACCATAAGTTTGTATCGGGTATCATTTATGCAATACCAGCCGGCGAGAGCACTTACCTGAGCATCTCTTATCGACATAAGTTTGCTTTGTGCGATGTTTAAAAGGTTGTGCGAATCGGGGAAGGGCTGGTGTTCCAACCCACAGGCAGATAAAATTGTTGTTGAAATATCCTGCAGTTGTACCATAGCACAACTTTTACCTTCGGGCACTTCGGAACCGGAGATTATTAACGGGATATTGACCGAACCTCTGTTTGGTACACATTTTCCGTATTTTCCAAATTCTCCAAGCATTTCGCCATGATCGGAGGAGTAGATTATTATTGTATTCTCTAATTCTCCTCTTTTTTCAACTGTGTCTAACAGTTTTTTTATGTTGTCGTCGATATTTTCTAACATAGCTGTGTAATGAGAGCGGATAATTAAATCTTTTTCTTCAAAGCGTTCATCCCCTTGTATTGGTGGGTCGAAACGCAGTCCTTTAACCCGTTCCTTCATTGAAGCTGTGATATCCCATGGATCGTGAGGGCCGGTAAAGTTTACCTGTAAAAACCACGGCTCACCGTTAGGTACCTTTTCCAATAAATCTATTCCATTTTGGGTTAGCCAGTTGTCGCAGTAGCTATCATCATCAAGCTCGGTTAGTGCTATATCTCTGCCATCGGTGTTACGCCTGTTCATATCATCGATATGATAATCGGCAAGGCCTTTACCATAGAGATAGTTTATGTAGGGTCCGCGGCGGTGCTCTTTTTCGGGGTTAACCAATCGGCTAAACATACCCGAGGGGCTAGAGGCGTCTACAGACATTTCACCAATTATAGTATCGATTTTTCCCTCGTTGTCGATTGCGTTTGTAAAACCAATTTTTTCAAGGCTTTCAACCCAACCGTTTTCGCCCCAGAATTTAGTTCCTTTATGAACATCAAGTTTGCCACAGCTTAAAACATGATAGCCGTTATCCTTTAAAACGTTATAAAAAGTCTGTCTCTCCTCCGGCAGATTTACTAGGTTGTTGGGAACGTCACAACATTGATAGTTGCTACCAAATGCAAGGCAGCTCCTTGCGGGTGCACAAAGCGGAGAGGGTGTCATGGCGTTTGTGAAAACAAAGCCTTTATCCATTATGCCGCGTAATGTTGGCATATCTAGTGAGGCGTTGTGCTGAAAGCTACCTGATAGTTTATCGTGTTTTGGCATCCAATCTGCGCGGTGTTGATCGGGAAATAGAAAAAGAATGTTTTTTCTGCTCATAGAAATATCTCCGTTTATGCAAAAATGTTTCCAAATACTATGGTTGCGGCACTTGCCGAAATTGCATCAACCTCTGTTATGTTAGTTTCAAGTAGGAGAGATTGAGTAACCTTTCTTAAACTAAACTTGCAGCTGCAACCCAAAAGGCTTTGTAACCTTCCGTTGGCTGTATTAACAGCCATATCATAATACAGCTGGCTTTCATCAATTATGTTGCCACCCAAAACAACAAGGTCGGGGTTTAGTGTGACAACTAAATTAAAAACTAGGAAGCCGAAAATTGTAGCACATTTCGATATTGCCTGAACCGCAATAATGTCTCCGCTTTGTCCCAACTTAAGAATGTCGGTATATCCTATCTCATCTAGATTTACAGCATGATCGTCGTATAACGAACTTTCGGCTGCGAAATGCTTTTTGTAGTTCTCTATTAACGCCTCCTTGTTAAGATACATCTCAACACAGCCGCTTTGTCCACAGCTACAATGCTCATTAGTGAAGTTGATTAGGGTGTGTCCGATTGCTCGTGCCCTTCGATCCATTTTTTTATCAACAATATGGTCGTTAATATGTGCAAAAGAAATACCACCGCTACTAACGTTTAGGTAAAGAACATTTCTGCTTTTTTTAGCACTTCCAAAATAAACCTCTCCTGATAGCGCTGCGGTAGAAGCGGAAGAAATAGCAACCCCTATTCCAAAGGTGTTTTCCAAAGTTTCTACAAGTTTATCGGTTTTCCAATCTTCCATATAAAGTTTATCGAGGTTCTTAAAGTTATACTCAATAAAACCCGGCAATGCAAGGCCGATTCCTAAAATATCATCAAGATGATTGCTGTTACTATCTAGAACTTTTTTTAGTCCGTTAACGATGTTGTTAACGTTGTTATCAAACGAAGAGAAATCCATTGGATAGCTTTCGCTTCCGTAAACAAATCCACTTAGGTCTATCAACTGGATACACACCATATGCTTGGTTACGCCGATACCAACCGACTTAATCTTATTCTTGTTTATCTCTAGTAACATGGTGCTACGGCCACGAACAGCTTTTTGAAGCCCGGTTTCAATAACGTAATTATTATTTATTAATATCTCTATCGTGTTGGTAATGGTTGCCATTGATGTAGAGAGTGCTTCCTTTATCTGTGTTCTTGAGGCCCCGGGGTTTTTAATAAGGTATTGAACAATTGCTTTTTCATTAGGACGCCCAAATGCTTTATCAATTTTACCTAAAATCATAATTAATTGCCACCGTTTATATCCTATAGGTGCATTATATCAAATTATAAAATATATGTCAAGATATAATTTAAAAATTAAAATAAATATATATTTTGCGGTAATTTTCGATAATTTGAGTTTCTATATAATCATAAACAGCTTAAAAGACCTCTGGCTAGAAAATCAGAAGTCTTAAACTTTTTAAAAGCTTGTTAGCCGTGAGAATGGGCGAAATTCCTTCAACACAAAATGGCTTTATCGTGAACATTGTTCACGATAAAGCCATTTGTTAAAGGTTAAATTCTTGTTATTAAAATAGTTAACATTAGTCCAATGAGTTCATGTTAGCTGCTTACCGAGTTTGGAAATTCAAGGTTTTTCAGCTTTAAAATAGATGCTATTTAATATTAAGAGTTATTAGTTCATCAACCAAAATATCGTATAATTTATCTACAACCTTTTGTCCTTCCGATTTGTTTCTCTCCTTAATTGCCTCATACAATTTTCGATGTAGCGGTAATGAGGCGGCAAAGGTAATATCACTGTTGCTTACCAGATTGCTCCACCCACTCTCGGTCATGAAATTAATAGTTGATGTTATAAAGTTATATAATATCTCGTTCTTGCAGCATTTGTATATCTCACAATGAAAGGCCCAATCCTCTTCAAACCAGGTATCTGTTTGCGCATATTTATTTTCAAGGGCTAGCAATCGTTTTTCAATTAGCTCGATTTCTTCATTAGTTGCTTTATCTATAGCAGCGTTTACTGCGTGCCTGTCAATTATCTTTTTAATCTCTAAAAGCTCTACGGCACTTTCTGTTTCCTTTGATATATTTAAAACTATGGCGCTATCCATAATATTTTTTATATAGATTCCTTTTCCGGTAATTACCTCAACATATCCCATTCCTTCCAACATGCGTAGTCCTTCTCGAACTGTAGCTCGGCTTATTCCCAGCATGCTGGCAAGATCTCTTTCAGACGGCAATCTATCACCGGTTCTTAGTTTGTTTTCCTCGCTGTACTTTTTAATGGCATCTGCAACCTGAATATGTATCCCTATACGTTTTATTGGCTCCATCATCATCTCCGATTCAATACCCTTATATAATAATATAGTATTAGTCAATATATTTCAACATGTATTTTAAATAAGCAAAAATAATGTAAGCAGTGCACAATAAAAATAATAGTAATTGTGCTTTATTATAAAGATTTAGAAAAAGCAATTTTATTTTAAATATTCTATTGACAAACAGATAAATTTTTGTATAATAAGGTTAACTGGTCTGACCATCATACCAGATGAGATCTTGTAGGAGTTATAATGCAATTTGATTGGGAAAAATCCATTAAAACGGATAGCAAAATAATAGCCGACCTATACGAAGATAACGGTGATTATTTAAAAGCAGTTTCACCGCCGGTTTTTTTAACCTCTTTGCACACTTTTGATAATATACGCGGATATCTTGGTGTTGATGATTATGAGGGTAATAGATATAATTATGGCAGGGGAGCAAATCCTACTACAGAGATACTGGAGAAAAAGATTGCAGCACTGGAACATGGTATAAATGCGTTTGCATTTTCTTCGGGACAGGCTGCGTTTACAGCAGCACTGTTATCGGTTATTAAGGATGGCGACCACATCATCTGCATGAAAAATGTTTATGGATGTGTAAAGGTTTATCTAGATAGCTATGCTACGAAAAAAATGAAGATATCGGTTAGTTATGTTGATGGTGACAGCATTGATGAAATAAAAAGATGCCTAACAAACAGAACCAGCATGATTATTTTAGAGAGTCCTACAACTTTTAAAATGTCGGTGGTAGATATTGAAGGGATAGCCGATCTTGCTAAAGAATATAATATTACCACCTATCTGGATAATACATATTGTACATCAATTTGGCAAAAGCCGCTGGATCTTGGTATAGATATATCTATGCAAACAACCTCTAAGTATATAGGTGGACACAGCGATATAATTGGCGGAATTTTGTCGGTTAAGTCGCAAGAATTGTCGGAAAAAATTAAGCACTATCGTGAAGTTGGCGGGGCAATTCAGGGTCCGATGGAGGCCTGGCTAGCACTTCGTGGGCTACGTTCACTTATTCCGCGGCTACGTCAACACAGCGAAAATGCAAGGGCGGTAGTTAAGTTGCTGCA
The DNA here is from genome assembly GCA_964368625.1 of uncultured Oscillospiraceae bacterium. Taxonomy (GTDB): domain Bacteria; phylum Bacillota; class Clostridia; order Oscillospirales; family Ruminococcaceae; genus CAYJBH01. The sequence continues at coordinate 32,942 of CAYJBH010000012.1, read as the reverse complement.
TAGGCACGATAAGGTCGAAGAGGTTTTTTACCCTGGATTAAATAGCAGGGTTGAGGCCGGAATAGTAGATGCCCAGCAGGGAAATAACACAGGGTTACTATCCTTTACTCTAAAAACACAGGATGAAAAATCAATATTTGCATTTTTTGATGAGTTAAAACACTTTAAAATCGGATGCTCATGGGGTGGGTATGAGAACCTTATTTTGTTGCCTCTTTATAATATGCCAGCCGATGAACTTAATTTAGTTGGATTACCAAGACTTCTTATAAGACTCCATTGCGGATTGATGGAAAAGGAAGTGATAATTTCTGATTTGGAACAGGCATTAACGAAGGTTTAATGACTGCCAGATATACATTTTAATGGAGGAAAGTTATGTTTAAAAGAATTACGGCATTCCTATTAATGCTGACACTGTTGGTAACAACATTGGCAGCCTGCTCTTCTTCGTCGACAACGACTTCGGAGACAGCACAACCGCAATCAGGTACCGAGACATCAGAACCCGCAGAGGAAACACCGACTGAGGGTGTTGAACTTAGGTTTTTAGATGTTACTCCAAGGCCTGAAAGACAGGAGTTTTTCGAGTCGGTATTCGCACAGTTTGCAACCGACACAGGCAACACAGTTGTTTATGAGAGTATACCGTGGGACGAAGCGGCAAATAAGCTTACTGTATTAGGCGCCGCAACGAATTTACCGGACGTTTATTCGGCACATACTTCTTACCTTGGCCAGCACGTTGAGTCCGGTTGGGTAACACCGCTTACCGGATACGTTGAGGGTTCTGAGGCTATGACAAACATGGTTTCTAGCATCCACAACATCTGGTGGGATGATGAGATGAATAACTATGGTGAAATCTACACTATTCCGGATGGTCTAACAACGGTTGGAGTGTTTGTTCGTAAAGACTGGTTTGAAGAGGCTGGCATTGAGCTTGACCCCAACTGGACATGGGACGATTTTTTTGATGCAGCTTATGCAATAGCTGATCCTGAAAATAAGCGTTATGCTCTATCATATCGTGGAGCTCGCGGAGCATTCGACCAGATTAAAATGTATACAAACTCCCTCTTTGAGGGTCGCATTTACGACGACGAAGGTAACGTAGTGATTAACAGCGAAGAGGGACTCGAAGCATTTGTTCGTTATACCAATATGTATGTTGATGGCATAGTTCCGGAGGAATCAATTAACTGGGGCTTTGTTGAGATGGTGGATAACTTCACCGGTGGCTTAACAGCTATGCTTATTAACGATACCGAAGTAGCCGCTACATGCCAAGCTGTTATGGAACCTGACCAATGGATGGTTATGCCTGTTCCAAGAAGTACAGTGGATAACAACCTTTACTCCGGTGGAGCCGGCGTTCCCTATCCATACGCAATCTCGACACAGTCTGAAAATCCTGATGCAGCCTGGAGTTTAATCGAAACACTTTCCAGCGTTGAAAACAGCAAGGAATATGCAGTTATTCAGGGCGCACTCCCAACAAGGCAGGAAGTTTCAGAGGATCCACTATTCAGCGAAGACAGTGTTTATAGCGGATTTATTAAGCAACTTAACGATCCTGATATGAAGCGTGTTCAGGAGTATGGACCATTTGATATTGCTGATCTACATTCAACCACAATGCATGAAGAGGTTCAAAAGTATCTGCTTGGAACACAGGATGCACAAACAGCACTACAGAATATCACCAACCCTCTTGAAGAGAGAATGAAGGCATATATGACTGAAAACCCTGATTTTGTACTTTTAGATCCATTAGCATAATTTATCAATTATATTGCCGGCATATCGAACATTCGAACTGCCGGCAATATCAACTTTAGTTTTACCACCCTAACTATCGGGAGAATTTTAATGAATAAAGCGAATAAAGGAATAAGCATTTATGCCTATGTTTTTTTAGCTCCAACAATTATTTTTTTACTGTTGTATTTCGGTGCACCGCTGATTAACAGTATAAGATATGCATTTTCAAACTATAAGCTAACCGATCCCGATAATATCTATTTTAACGGTATTACAAATTTTATGGGAATTTTTACCGACACTTCACTTGTTCAGATCTGTGTTAACACACTGGTATATGTAGTGAGCACTGTATTAATGCAGTTTTTATTGGGCCTGGGCTTAGCCTTGTTGTTAAAAAAGCCTTTTAAGGGTAGAGGGATTTACCAATCGGTTGTGTTTATCCCGTGGGCTTTTTCCGGATTTGTTGTGGGCTTGATGTTTCGATGGTCGTTTAACGGTGAATACGGCGTTGTTAATGATATTCTGCTAAGATTTAATGTTATAGCCGAGAATATTAACTGGCTGGCCACCCCCCAAACCGGTATGTTTGTTTCTATTGTAGCAATGGTATGGATGGGTATTCCATTTTTTGGTATACTTTTGCTAGCATCGCTGCAATCGATCCCTGAGGAAATTTACGAATCTGCAGTTTTAGATGGTTGCACCGGAATTAAGAGTTTCTGGTTTATTACGCTACCGTTTATAAAACCAACTATTATTACTACAGTTTTGTTGAGAACGATATGGATATTCAACTCGTTCGAGCTTATTATGATAATAACAGGGTTTGGTCCGGCAGGGTTAACCAATACCTTGGCATCATATATGTACAACAAGGCATTCACAACATATGATTTTGGAATGGCTTCGGCCATTGGCCTTATCTTTATGGTTGGGTTGTGTATCTACTCAATCGTTGTTTTAAAGATAACCAAAGGAAATGAGTCGGAGGTTTAGATGAAAGGTTCAGCTAGCTCATACTATGTAAAAAAAGTTGCAAAAATACTGGCATTAACATTTTATTTTTTGTTGGTTGCACTACCGCTTTATTGGATGATAATCACCTCATTCAAGGTGCATGAAGAAATTATTAATCCACATGTTGTTACATACTTTCCCGAGACTATTACTTTTGAGAGTTATAATCTGCTTTTCACAATTCTTAACTATCAAAACTATCTTCTAAACAGCGTAACCTTTTCTGTTATTTCTGCCTCACTTGTTGTTTTGTTGGCGATTTTTAGTGGCTACGCTATGGCAAGATTTAATTTTAAAGGTAAGCTTGCGGTTCTTACATTTTTTCTTGCAACCCAGATGATACCCGGTATACTGATACTTATTCCGGTATATAGTGCATACAATACTTTGGGCTTGCTAGACAATCCGTTGGGATTAATACTATTCTATATAGCAACAAATCTTCCGTTTTGCGTTATAACCATGAGAAGCTTTTTCTATACTACTCCACAGGTGCTGGAAGAGGCCGCATATGTTGATGGTTGCACTAGACTACAGGCTCTAATAAGGATAATATTGCCTATAATGCTACCGGGAATAATTGCGGTTTTTGTTTTTGCATTTATTGGATCATGGAACGACCTTGTAGCAACATTAACATTCACTAATACACCGCAATATTGGACAGTTCCGGTTGGATTAAAATCATTGATTGGTAAATATAACGTTCAATGGGGCGCTCTTATGGCAGGAGGGGTTCTAGCACTTATTCCGTCTGCACTAATGTTTATGTTTGTTCAAAAATATATTGTTTCGGGACTTACTACCGGAGCGGTTAAGGGCTAGCTAAAAATCATGGTATAAAGGAGAGTTAATGAGCATTAGTAACCAATCTAGAAAAATGCATGAAGAATTTTGTGTTGGTTGGAACACCTGGGACGTTAGTTCGGTTACGTCACATGTGTATTTACCGGAAGGTATTCGCGTTAACCTATCATTTTGCATTCCACACATGTCGGCATATCTTGAACATGTTATGTGGGAAAATGTTCACAGCTTTGGCGAACACGCACTAAAGGGCGAATTTACCGAGGTAGAGATTCAATACCTTAATGGTCTTTACAGAATAGAAACAGCCGCATCTAACGAAGAATTCGTGGCAAGAATAACACCTGTAACGAAAAGATATAACTGCTTTATGCTGGCTGAGGTAACCGGGATATGGGGAAGCAAAGTATCCACAAGCTATACCGAAGACGGTGTTCTGGCGAGTTGCAACGAGAAGACATTTAAGGTAACCAGTCATTCAGCGCAGCGCGAGCTTGACTGGAATCCAAGCTGTAGTACTCATATATGTGTATCACTTGACGACGTTGTATATATTATGGTAAACAGTGAGAGGTCACCATCCGATATAGATCATATGCTAAAGGCTTCTAAAGAAAAATGGCTTTGCAGTACGATAAATGCACAGGATGAGCTTGGAAGTGGAATAGAGGCGATGCGCCGTTCGCTTCTTTGGAACATAATGTTTGAGCCCCGTAGCAGAAGGGCAATTACGCCGGTAAGTAAAAATTGGTCTAATCCTGAAATGTTTAACCATTTTGGTAACGACGAGCAGGAGGACTCAGCGGGCATGCTGGATGAAAAGGCAAGCAAAGGTATACCACAGATAAATATTCATGGCAACTATGTGCTTTTTGATTGGGATACATTTTTTGCTGCGCTTATGTATGGCCTTTTTGATAAGAATTTAGCTTATCTCACAGCGTTTTCTGCGCTAGAGGAGATGTGTGATGATGATTATATACCGAACGCAAGTACCGGTAACGGTAAGGTTAGAGATAGAACCCAACCGCAGGTAGGAGCTTTCTGCGTATGGAAGCTGTATACACAGTTTAAGGATCAATGGTTTATTGAGGAGTGTTTTGAAAGGCTCTACCGTTGGAACAACTGGAGGATAAAACATAGAGACTTTAGAGGCGATGGGCTTTTAGAACTTGGAGCAATTGTTCCCGGCGGCTGGCGAGACGATGAGGAAATATGGCCATATATTAACCTTGGTTTACGTTGGGCGCTGGGCTGTGAATCGGGGCTAGATAACTCAACGATGTGGGATAGTGCTGAACTCGATCATGAAAAAGGCTTTATGAAGCTCTACTATGTTGGACTTAACGCTGAAATGGTGTTAGATTGTGAGTGTCTTGAAAAGATGGCAATTCTTCTTAAAGACTCTGATAGAGCACGAGAGATGAAGGAAAGACGCGATAACCTTATCAAAAACATTCAGTCTGTTTTATGGTCTGGTGAAAAAGGGTGCTTTTTAAACAAACACTGGAATGGAAATTTTGAGTCAACACTATCACCAACCCACTTCTATACATTAACTGCAGGTATTGCAACCAATGAACAGGCAGATAAAATGGTTTTTGAACATATTCTAAACGAGGATGAATTTTGGGGTAGGTATAAGCTACCGTCAACTCCGGCAAATGACTCGAGATATCAAGAGCAGGACTATTGGCGCGGTAGAATATGGGCTCCGCTAAATTTTATAGTTGGTGAAGGTCTTTTAAGATATGGATATCATGATGCCTATAGCGAGCTTGCTGTAAACGGATTAGAGATGTTTGTGGATGGGTGGAAAAAACAGGGTGTAGTAGGTGAAAACTACAATGCAGTTACAGGCATGGCAGCCGAGAGCATAGAGGGTAGTGATAAATTTTACCACTGGGGTGCATTAATGACCTATGTTTACATTCAAGGTATTATTCATTTTGATGCCTTTAACGATGAGATAAAGCAAGGGAAGGCAAAATATACGGCAAATATAAATAATATCATATTATCGGATGGCGTTTATGATATTATTAACTCAGAGCTTAAAAGAAAATAAAAACATAAAAAAACACGAACTCAATAAGTTCGTGTTTTGTATTTTAAGGAGTTTCCAGAATATAAACATTAACTGTTCTAACACCGTTAATTTGACTTTCTCGGAAGGTTTCATAGAATAGGTCGGCTATTGCATGTCCTTCCATCATTGCTGTTCCGGTGTCGGTTGCGATAGCGTAACCATAAACAAAGCTGTCGCCCTCGGCTGATGCTATGTAAAGCTTGCTTCCGTAGGGTATTATGTTGGGGTTAACAGCACAGCTTCCGTAGAAAAGACCGAGGCCTGAAGACCCCTTTCCGGTTGCTGAATAGTATCCGGTAGCTCTTGATGCAGGTATCATTGAAATGTAATTTTGGGGAACCCCGTCAACTATCGGATAGTTTTCAAATCCTTCGGTTAGATCGGAAACAGGAACCGGTGCATAAACAATTTGTTCTTCGGTTATAGGCTCAATAATCAAATCCTCTTCAACCAGAACCGATTCCACCATATCACCGTTAATAAACTTGTGCTCATAGGTTAATGTTCCTTCCCCGTCAACACCTTCAAGTAAAACCTCAACATCGTCGGGACGGCGATTCATTAGTGATGTTTCACGAACATTTGTTTCATGAGGAATAATGTCGGTGATTTCTTCCTTCTCATAGTGAACACGGAAAAGCTCAATATCATCACCTTCAAGTATCTCATGGTTAAATGCCGGTTCGGCAAAATCATGCTCGGAGAGCTCGATTCCCTTTTCCTCTAAAAGCTCAAATACCGTCATCTCATGTATGTAATAGGTTTCACTTTCGCCGTCTGCAGTAAATTCAACCGGGAAACTATAATCTACCTTTATACTGTTAAGGGTCATCCCTTCTCCGGGAGTGTGAGATAAAACCTCATTGCCATCCCTGTCGAACCCAAGTTTTTTTACGATCGCCTCAGAATTAAGCATATAGCCCATAACAAGTTCGGATTTACCTTCCTCATCGGTTATAAGAGTTATATCTAAAGGGTGCGTTAGTAACATCATAGATGCAGCTAAAGATGGCAAAAAAAACAGTGCTGCCCAAAAGCGAGGCGGAACGGTTAATACCGCTCGCCTCACTTTCTCTTTTTGTCTTAAATACCAACAGGTCATTAATAGTCTTTAGGTTAGCGCTTACTGAACTGTGGTGCACGTCTAGCAGCCTTAAGACCGTATTTCTTACGTTCCTTCATACGTGGGTCACGTGTTAGGAATCCGGCTTTTTTAAGGGTTGGACGTAAATCTTCATCTGCCTGCAACAGTGCACGGGAAAGACCATGGCGAATTGCACCGGCCTGTCCGGAAACGCCGCCGCCTGCAACGGTTACCTTTATATCGTAGTTGTTGGCAAGGCCTGTTAATACTAGCGGTTGACGAACAATCAGCTTTAAGGTTTCAAGGCCGAAGTAGTCGTCTATATCGCGGTTATTAATCTGAATCTTACCTTCGCCGCTGTAAATACGCACACGGGCTACACTGCTTTTGCGGCGGCCGGTGCCGTAAAAATACGCTTTAGTTTCATACATAATTCTTCACCTCTAAAATTACAAGCTGATAGCTTCGGGTTTTTGTGCTGCATTTTCATGCTCTGCTGCCTTATAAACTCTTAAACGACGCAAAGAATTTGCACCAAGTGTGTTTGAAGGTAACATACCCTTAACGGCAATATACATAGCCTTGTCTGAGTTGTCGGCCATAAGAGTTTTATACTGAACCTCTTTTAGTCCGCCTACCCAGCCGGAGTGACGGCGGTAGTATTTTTGTGTAAGCTTGTTACCGGTTAATACTGCCTTTTCACAGTTTACGATAACCACAAAGTCTCCACAGTCCACGTTGGGAGTGAAGGTAACTTTATGTTTACCCCTAAGAAGCATCGCTGCCTTAGCGGCTACACGCCCCATTGGCTTGCCTTCGGCATCTAGTAGATACCAACGACGCTGTACCTCATTGGGTTTTGCAAGAAACGTTTTCATTGCTTTCTCCTATCCTTTGTTTAGTTTGCTTTCCCATTATATAGTATTGAGGTAGAACTGTCAACTAAAATTTTACTTTTTTTTAATGTTTGAGGTATTTATCTTTCGTTTTCGCACGTTTTCTTTAAAATTCATAAAATTTCACGCTTGGCAAATTATTATAATGCTTGTTATAATTTGCCTACGTTACTTTAGTATTTGGGGGTATTAAACATTCAAAGGCTTGAAGGTCTTGCCAGAAAGGCAATACAAAAATTTAATCTGATAGAATCTGGCGACAAGGTTGCCATAGGCGTATCAGGCGGCAAGGATAGCGTTGCGCTAACGATAGTGCTTGCCAAGCTAAGACGCTATTGCAACATACAGTTTGATATCTGTGCGGTAACAATTGATCCGAGATTTGGTGGAGAAGATACCGACTATAGCGTTTTAACCGAGTATCTTAAAACGCTGGATGTAGAACACCATGTATATCGAAGCGACATAGGTTCTATTGTTTTTGATATCAGAAAGGAGAAGCATCCGTGCTCTTTGTGTGCTGTGTTGCGTCGTGGTGCTCTTCATAGCGAGGCAGTTCGACTGGGTTGCAACAGGATTGCACTGGGTCATCATCTCGACGATGCAATAGAAACCTTTTATATGAATTTATTCACCGAGGGTAGGATAGATTGTTTTTCACCCAAAAGTTACCTGTCGCGTAGGGATTTATGGCTTATAAGACCGCTAATATTGGCACCGGAATCAGAGTTGATTAAGGCAGCAAAAAATATTGTCATACCTATTGTTAAAAGTGGATGTCCTGTTGATGGAATAACCAATCGCCAGAATGCAAAGGAGTTTGTTAGCTCAAAGGCGCATACCGATCCCGCTTTTAGGCAAAAGATGTTAAAGGCATTGCTAGGTTCAAATATTAAGGGCTGGTCACAGCAAGATAACGCAAATTAAATTAACGATATAGGAGAGTTAATTATGAAGAATATAGTAATTAAAAACGAAAAAATAACGGTAGAGATCTCACGGCTCGGAGCCGAGCTAGAGAGCATTAAATCACAATCCGGTAAGGAACTGCTATGGCAGGGTGATGCTGAGGTTTGGAGTGGACGCTCACCAAACCTTTTCCCATTTATCGGTAGATTGTTTGAACAACGCTATACCCATAAAGGTGTTAGCTATCCCATGGCTGCACATGGGTTTACAAAGGTAAGCGTTTTTGATATTAAGGAACAGAGCGAAACATCGGTTGATTTACATATCTGTGATAGCGAGGAAACTCGCAAGATTTATCCCTTTAGCTTTGAGTTTTCTATAGGCTATCGACTAGTTGGCGAAAAGCTATCTATAGTTTACAGCGTTTATAACAGTGGCGATGAGCAGATGTATTTTGGTGTTGGCGGGCATCCCGGTTTTAATGTTCCACTTAATAATACACTTGCTTTTAGCGATTACTATCTTGAAATGCAGGGTGATAATGTTATGCGGGTTGCAACTACCGATAATAAATTGGTGGGTGGCGAAGATAAGATTTACCCTGAACTTAAAAATGGAAGAATTAACCTTAGGCATGATCTGTTTGATGAGGATGCCTTTATACTATACAATACGCCAGGCAAGGTAACGTTGAAAAGTGATAAGGATGACGATTACATTGTAGCTGAGTATCCAGATATGAAGTATTGCGCCTTTTGGCATACAGTTGGCAAGGAGGCTCCTTTTATCTGTATCGAACCATGGACAGGTATCCCGGGAAGGGACAATACCGTTGAGGAGTTATCACAAATGCCGGGAATGATTTCGCTACAATCAAGCGGGAAAAAAGAATTTATTATTAATTACAGCTTTTTTGTAAGATAGCACTGATAAAAGTGTGAAATGACTGTAAATGTTTACTGTAATTTCCTTGACATTATGAGCAAAAAGGATTATTATATAATCAACAGATATTCCGATGCTGTTATTAATAAAATTAGTGTCGGCTTTGTTAAAGTACAATAGAATATGGAGAAATTATGCCGTTAAATCTAAACATCAGATATCTTGACGGATTTGTTGGTGACAGCGAATTTGACCTACTATATCCGACGGTTAAGGCGGCCCACGAGGCGTTACATGCGCGCAGTGGTGCCGGAAATGATTTTTTGGGCTGGCTTGACCTACCGAAAAGCTACGACAAGGAAGAGTTTGATAGAATAAAGATAGCCGCAGAGCGGATAAAAAAGGATAGCGATGTGTTGGTTGTTATCGGTATCGGCGGAAGCTATCTTGGCTCAAGGGCAGTTATAGAAGCTCTTAACTCAACGCTTTATAACGATCTTTCAGATGGCGTAAAGATATATTTTGCAGGACAAAATATTAGCGGATCTCATCTTGAAAATCTATTAAAATTGTGTGAGGGGAAGCGGGTTTCGGTTAACGTAATATCAAAATCAGGAACAACCACCGAGCCGGCGCTTGCCTTTAGAGTGTTTAAAAAGCTTTTAGAGGAACGTTACGGTAAGGAGGGCGCACAAAAGCGTATCTATGCCACAACAGATGCCGCAAGGGGAACGCTGAAAACACTTGCAGATAGTGAAGGATATGAAAGCTTTGTTATAGCCGACGATGTTGGCGGACGATTTTCAGTGCTTACCGCTGTTGGACTTTTACCGATAGCAGTTGCCGGAATTGATATTGATGCTATGATGAGCGGTGCTAGAGATGCCTATGACAACTATTTAAACTGCAGCGAGAATAATGATTGTTATCGCTATGCAGCAGCAAGAAACATATTGTTGCGCAGAGGGAAAGCAGTTGAATTAATGGCCTGCTATGAGCCGGATTTTGCCATGATGAACGAGTGGTATAAACAGCTGTTTGGCGAGAGCGAGGGCAAGGATGGAAAGGGAATCATGCCAACCTCGGTTGTTTTCTCTACCGACCTTCATTCTATGGGTCAATTTGTTCAGGATGGCGCTCGAATACTGTTTGAAACGGTTGTAGACTTTAAAAAGCCAAAGGGTGACTTCTTTATAGAAAAGGATGAAGTTAATGCAGATGGACTTAACTTTTTATCGGGACAGAATCTTTCTCTTGTAAATCGCCGTGCGATGGAGGGCACAATTCTTGCTCATACCGATGGTGGAGTTCCTACCATGGTGCTAGAGCTGGATGAAATGAACGCCTATGATATAGGTTACCTCATATACTTCTTTGAAAAAGCCTGCGCCATTTCGGGATATATTTTGGGTGTTAACCCATTTGACCAACCGGGTGTAGAAAGTTATAAGAAGAATATGTTTGCACTACTGGGTAAACCCGGATTTGAAGAAGAACGCGAAAGATTAACTGCAAGGTTATCTAAATAAAGTATTTCCGATATGCAAGACAGCATATTATAAGCAATAATTAAAAGAAACGGAGAATTACAATGGTAAGTATAATAGTAGGCGGTAAAGGTAGCGGTAAGACAAAAAAGATGATAGACATTATCAATGCATCTGCAGCAGGTTCGGCTGGTAATCTTGTCTGTATCGAACATTCGATGAAGTTAACCTACGACATCCATCATGATGTACGCCTTATTGATATGGTTGAGTATAAGGTAGAAAATTCAGATATGCTGTTTGGCTTTATTTCGGGAATTCTTGCAGGCAACTACGACATAGTAGAAATTTATATCGATGGTATCTTAAAGGTTCTTAACAAGGATATGGGGACATTGGCAACACTTTTATCAAAGTTAAACGAGCTAACCGGTGAAAATGTTAAACTTATTGTTACCGTATCGGCTGATGAGTCAGATATAGGTGAGGAAATTAGCAAATATCCAAGAGCAATATAGTTAATAAAACAGAGTTAGCTTGCCAAGTTAAATATTAGTTAGCATGAATTTATAAATATTACTTGACAAATTACGATATTTTTTATATAATTAATAACGTTGCATTTTTATTAATTAATTAGGGAGATAAATATGGCAGTTCCAAAGAGAAAACTATCAAAGGCACGTCGTGATAAGCGTCGTTCGTCGGTATGGAAGATTTCCGCTCCGACTCTTGCCTCCTGCCCAAACTGCAAGGAGAAAAAATTACCTCACCATGTCTGCCCTTCCTGTGGACAGTATAAGGGAAGAGAAGTAATAAAGATCGAGAGCTAATTAAATCGGGCGAATTATCGGGCTGTGGCAAGGTCGCATTGCGGCGTTTGCTACGGCCTGTTGTTTTTAATTTGTCGGAATAATTATTATTGGAGAATAAGTTGGTTGAAATTAAGGCGGTAGAAAAAGCCTCGCCTGCAGATCAGGCCGGAATTAGAGCCGGAGATAAGTTGGTGTCGGTTAATGGAAAGGTTGTTGAAGACAGCCTTGATTACGGTTTTCATACCGCTGCAAACAAGCTTTCGATAGAATTGGAAAGCGGTACTATTGAGCTAACTAAGCAGGAGTTTGAGCCTTTAGGCCTAGTGTTTGAGGGGGATTTATATAACGGCAAAAGAAGTTGTAAAAACCGTTGCGTTTTTTGTTTTATAGATCAACTTCCAAAAGGTATGAGAGATTCTCTTTACCTTAAAGATGATGATGAGCGCTTGTCGTTTTTAATGGGGAACTATATAACACTAACTAATCTAAATGATCGATTAATCGATAGAATCATAAAGATGAAGTTTTCACCGTTAAACATTTCGGTTCATACTATGGACCCACAGCTTCGTTGCCAGCTAATGTGTAATCCTATGGCAGGCGAGGCATTGTCGCTTATTCCGCGCTTTGCTAAGGCCGGGATATCCATGAATATTCAGCTGGTATTATGTCCCGGACTGAACGATGAGAGACAGCTGGAGTACAGTCTATCAGAGCTGCAAAAACTATACCCTGCGGTTCAAAGTGTAAGTGCGGTTCCGGTTGGATTAACAAGGTTTAGAGAGAGTTTATACCCGTTAACCCCCTTTAACGAGACGATAGCAAATAAAAATTTGCAGATAATCGAGGGCTTTGCACGAGAGAATCTTAAGCAATTTGGAACAAGGTTGTTTTTTGCATCGGATGAAATATATCTACTAGCAAAAAAGAAGATACCACCAAGAAGACATTACGAAGATTTCCTACAGCTGGAAAACGGGGTAGGGATGTGGCGAGATTTTTATGATAAAAACAAGGGTCGCTTTCACAAGATGGGTGGTGGGTTTGACCTTGCCACAGGTGTTCTGGCAACTCCGCTTATGGAGCAGATGTGTGAAAGCCTTACTAACACAACAGTTCATACCATTACAAACAACTTTTTTGGTAAGGGTGTAACGGTAGCAGGATTGCTAACAGGACAGGATTTAGTAGAACAACTTAAGGGTAAGCTTAAAACGAATAAACTGTTAATAACATCACAGATGTTTCGAGCCGAGGGTGACATAACATTGGACGGAATGACCGCAAGGGAGATATCCGAAAAACTTGATGTTGAGATAGTAGTTGTTGAGTAAACATTGTTTTAGAACACAATGTTTTCTAAAACAAAGAAGAGAAAGGAATACTGATGCCGATTGTTGCAGTTGTAGGACGGCCGAATGTTGGAAAGAGCACGCTTTTTAATAAGTTGTGCGGAAGGCGTTTGTCCATAGTTGAGGACACGCCGGGTGTAACGAGAGATAGGATTTTTACTGATTGTGAGTGGCTTGGTAAGGAATTTACCTTAATAGACACAGGAGGATTAGAGCCAACATCCGGAGATAGCATGCTCGTTGAGATGCGTCTGCAGGTTGAACTTGCTATAGATTGTGCCGATGCAATTATCTTTGTTACAGATGGCTTAACAGGATTAACAGCTACCGATTCAGATATTGCTGATCTGCTTCGTAGAAGTAATAAACCTATATTTGTTGCGGTTAACAAGCTAGACAGCATTGGCAGTAGCGATGCAGCGCTTTTTGAGTTTTATGCCTTGGCAATAGGAGATCTTTTTCCGGTATCAGCTGTTCATGGCCATGGTACTGGTGACCTGTTAGATGCTGTGTTTGAACATTTAACGTTTGAAGAGCCTGTAGAAAAGACGGATGATGACCCTATAACCGTTGCAATTATCGGACGTCCAAACGTTGGCAAAAGCTCGTTAGTTAACTATATACTTGGCGAAAACAGAATGATTGTAAGGGATGAAGCAGGAACAACACGTGATGCTGTTGATTCTCATTACGAGAATAAGCATGGCAAGTTTATCTTAATTGATACGGCAGGTATGCGAAAACGTGGTAGGGTAGAGGCCGGTGTAGAACGTTACAGTACCCTTAGAAGTCTTGCGGCTGTTCAGCGTAGCGAGGTTGTTGTTATAATGCTTGATGCCACCGTAGGCTTTACCGAGCAGGACAGCAAGATTGCCGGCTATGCTCATGAAGAGGGTAAAGCGTGCATCGTTGCAGTAAATAAGTGGGATGCTGTTGAAAAAGAAACCAAAACGATGGAGAAGATGCGTAAAAGCTTAATGAACGACTTTTCTTTTATGTCTTATGTACCTTTTATATTTATATCTGCCAAGACCGGTGAGCGTGTAGATAGAATGTTTGAGCTAATAAAGTTTGTTAACGATCAGAATGCTATGAGAATTACTACCGGTGTTTTAAACGATCTGCTACACCGTGCAACGGCCAGGGTTCAACCTCCGAGTGACAAAGGAAGACCTCTTAAAATATACTATATGACCCAGATAGCAACAAGGCCACCTACCTTTGCTGCTTTCTGCAATAAAAAGGAGCTGTTCCATTTCTCGTATCAACGCTATATAGAAAATCAGATTCGTCATACCTATGGGCTTGAGGGAACACCAATTAGGTTAATGATTAGAGAGCGCGGAGAAAAAGTTTAAACCAATTATTATAAGGCGGATACAACGGGTTTTACCCTATTGTATCCGCCTTAATTCAGTTTATTTGTTAGCTCTTAGTTGCTATCGTTTCTTATTTCTTCTAAGGTAACTTTAATTTCAGATGTTCCAAACATAGAACGTTTTTTTGGAGAATTAGCCCACAATACGGCATTTTGAATAATTCTTCTTACATATTTATTATGATAAGAAGGGTTAGTTTCATGGCCGGGCTGGAAATAAAAGATTTTCCCATATCCACGAGTGAAGGTGCATCCGCTTCTAAAAACCTCACCTATGTTAAACCAACTTTCAAAAATAACTTCATCAGGAATTGGTATGTCAAAGTATTCCCCATAACATTCTTCAACACCAAGCTCGAAATTAGCGGGAATACCATCTGCAATAGGGTGGGATGGGTTTACACAGAATACCCGCCCATAGCAGTCTTCTTTCCAGCGCAGATCGCAACTTGTGCCCATAAGATCCTTGAAAATTTTAGAATAATGTCCGGAATGCAGAATTATTATGCCCATACCGCCAAGAACCTTAGCTTTAACCTTAGCAACAATCTCATCAGACACCTTGTCATGAGCACAATGTCCCCACCAAATTAGTACATCGGTACTGTCAAGAACTTCATCTGAAAGGCCGTGTAGCGGTTGATCTAGCGTAGCTGTACGAACGCTTACTTCCGCTCCAAGCTCTTTAACGATATCAGCAACAGTGCCGTGTATCCCATTTGGGTGTAAATCAGCCATGATTGGGCCAATCTTCTCATCAGTTTCATGAACATTTTCGTTCCAAACTGTTACGTTAATCATTAAGTTTCCTCTATTGTTTTTCTTGCCTAGATATCTCTAATATTTTTAATGAAAACTTTGCACCGCTCGGAACAACAACCTCAACAGAATCGCCAACCTTTTTGCCTAAAAGCGCACTTCCTACCGGTGATTCATCCGAAATTTTGTTTCTCTTTGGATCTGTTTCTAGCGAGCCAACGATATTATAATCACTAATGTCCTTATCGTCGTCCTCAACCTTAACATGGCAACCAACTGCAACAACATCGAAGGATAGATCGTTTTCGTCGATCTCACTTGCATTTTTTAGCATTGACTCTAGCTGAATAATACGGCTTTCGATAAATCCTTGCTCATTTTTAGCCTCATCATATTCGCTGTTTTCCGAAAGGTCTCCAAAGGATCGGGCAACCTTGATTTTTTCGGCAACCTCTTTGCGCTTAACAGTACGTAGCTCTTCCAGCTCTTCTTCCAATGCCAGTAACCCTTCATGGGATAATATTATTTTCTTACTCAACTCTCTTACCTCACAATCTCACATGACTAGAACGACACAACTGTGATGCATTATATACACCACAGCAGGCTTTTTTTACTATCATAAGATAGGATTATACTACTTCTTCCTTATTTTGTCAACCTTTTTTTAACATTTCATACAAATCAGTGTATTTTTTAGCCGAGCTATCCCAGCTAAAGTCAGATTTCATGCAACGAATAGCCAGCGACTTCCAAGCTTTTTTATCATCATATAATTTTTTTGCTCTAGCGCAGCAGTCGTACATTTCATGTGCATTATAGTTGCAGAAGGTGTAACCATTGCCATCACCGCTGCCGTTATCCTTAATAGAATCGTTAAGACCACCGGTTTCACGAACGATAGGCACCGTTCCGTATCTTGCACTAATCATCTGTGATAAACCGCATGGTTCCGACTTTGATGGCATTAAAAACATATCTGCGCCGGCATATATTTTGCGGGCTAGATCCGGAACGAAACCGAGATAAACACCTACTTTTCCGGAGTTTTGTTCGGCAAGATAGTTTAAAAACGCTTCATAGTTTCCATCACCGCTACCGAGAACAACGATGTTAAAGCCGTCGTCTATTAGCTGTTGTGACATATGTCTTACAAGGTCAATTCCCTTGTGTGTAACAAGACGAGTTACCATAGCTATAATAGGACGAGAAGAATCCTCCAGGCTAAAGTACTCACAAAGTGCTTTTTTACAGGCTGCCTTGCCCTTAGCAAAAGCTCTGGTTGTGTAGGTTGAAGCTATTACACTGTCGGTAGCGGGGTTATAACCCTCTATATCTATACCGTTTAGTATGCCCGAAAGTTTATCCTTTTTAGCTCGTAAAATTGAATCAAGACCATATGCAAACCAGTTATACTGAAGTTCTTCAGCATAGGTAGGTGATACAGTACTTATCCAGTCGGCAGTCTCTAGTGCACCTTTCATAAAGTTAATGGCTCCGCCGAACTCTAAGATATTGCGCTCCCAGTCGCCCATACCCATAATATCGCCCAACATATGATCGCCATATTTTCCCTGGTACTGAATATTATGAATAGTGAATAATGTTTTAATTGGATCTGTTTTCGGGTTTCCGCCATAGTTGGTTTTTAAAAGAACAGGTACTAAGGCTGTCTGCCAGTCGTTAAGGTGCATTATATCAGGGGTATAATCGATGTAGAATAACATCTCAATTATTGCTTTAGAAAAAAATGCATATCTTTCGCCATCGTCAAGATAGCCATATATTCCACCATCTCTAAAGAAGTAGAACTGATTATCTAAAAAGTAGTATTTAACCCCGTTCTTAGTCATCTCAAATATGCCGCAATATTGGCTTCTCCAACCTAAATCGACATTAAAGCTACAGATGAATTTAAGTTCGTCGCGGTAACGCTCTGAAACGGTGCGATACAACGGCATAACGACCCTGCATTCCTGGGTATCATTATTGAGAACACCGGGCAGGCTACCGGCAACATCACCTAGTCCACCGGATGCAGCATACGGCGCAGCCTCGCTGGTACAAAAAAGAATTTTCATTTATCGCCTCTCCTAAAATATATCTTAAACTGTTTCGCCTTTATTTACATATACAGGATAGTTCACAGTTCCCTTAAGCTCGCTACCCTCGGTAATTTTAACATTTTTATCCGTGATAACATTCTCTATTACGGCATCAGCCTCCACAACCGTATCTTGCATAAGAACACAATTCTTAACTACAGCGCCTTTTTCTACCCTAACGCCCCTAAATAATAAGCTGTTTTCAACCGTTCCTGCAATTAATGAACCATCTGCAATAACTGAGTTTTTAACCTTACTGTTTACGGTATACCTTACAGGCGCATCATCACGAACCTTGGTGTATACAGGCTGTTTTGCAGGGAATAACTTTTCCATGTTGTCGTCTACCAGCAGCGATAGATTAGCTTCAAGATAGCATTTGCGATCGGTTATAAATGTAAAATAGCCGGTATATTCGTACCCCTTCATGTTAAGAAGTCCGATGCATTTGCTTAGCAATTCTACTTCAAAGAAGGTGCGATTGCGTATATGTCCTTCCTTAATCATCTCACAAAGTACAGTTCTCTTCATAACAAATACGGAGATAGCAACATTGCGTTCGCCGGCATGAAAATCATCGCATAAAATCTCTGTAATGTTATTTTCATCGTCGAGTGAAAGAACGATATTGTTATCCCTTAGTTCAGGAGTAATCTCATGCTTTACATAAACAGCAGTAACATCGGCACCACTTTGGCGATGCGATGCAAATAAATCGCGATAATCTATATTAGCAATAAAGTTGCAATCAGTAAGAACAACGTATTCTTCTGTTGCGTTTTCTAGATATCCAATTATGCTATAAAGTGAATCAACCTTATCGTCGGTACGATTTCTACCTTCGGAAAAAGGTGGGAAGATACTAATTCCGCCGCGCTTACTTGCAAAATCCCATTCGCGGCCATTGCCTATATGATCCATCAGGCTAACATAGTTGCGGTTAACGATAACAGCACAACGCTCAACACCTGCAACAGATAAACCAGAAAGTGGGAAATCTATAAGTCGATATCTTCCACCAACAGGTATTGCGGCAGCTGCACGCCGTGAGGTAAGCTCGCCAAGTTCTTTATCATGGCTGTTAGGAAACAGTACGGCTAATGCTTTAGAATTTACCATATCTCTTCACCCTCCTCTACGTCCTTTTCACACATAACTTTTGCACCGATAACAGCACCTTCGCCTATAGTAATTCCCTCGCCTAAAACAGTTATACCCCAACCGGTTTTTTCAGTCATATCTTCGGGTCTTACACCCACCTTAGCATTCTTTTTAATAACAACATTTTCAGCCACTATCGAGTAGTGAACCTCAGCGCCTTCCTCAATAACTGCACCCGGCATAATTATGCTGTCTCTAACTGTAGCACCTTTGCCAACCTTAACGCCTGCAAAAAGAACGGCAAAATCTACATGTCCATCTATACTGCAACCTTCGGTAATCATAGAGTTCTCAACTACCGCTTCATTTAATATTTTGTGTGGTGGCAGACCGGGGCTTCTTGAATATACCTTCCATCTCGAATCCCAAACGTCTAGTGCAACATTTGGGTTTAGTAGATCCATGTTTGCCTCCCAAAGGCTTTCAATGGTTCCAACATCCTTCCAATAATGATCAAAGTTATATGCATAAAGTCGCTGTTCATCACCAAGCATATTAGGAATAATGTTTTTGCCAAAGTCGTTTGAAGAGCCTACCTCAGCTTCATCCTCTTCAAGATATTTTTTCAGTTTATCCCATTTGAAAATATAAACGCCCATCGATGCAAGTGTAGAATCAGAGTTTTGTGGTTTTTCTTCAAACTTGCTTATCCTGTTATCGTCATCAACCGTCATGATTCCAAAACGTTTGGTCTCCTCCTTGGAAACGTTTAAAACGGCTATGCTACAGTCGGCATCCTTTTCTTTATGAAAATCTAGCATTGCTGAATAATCCATCTTATATATATGGTCGCCGGAGAGAATTAACACATATTCAGGGTCATATCGCCGGATAAAATCAATATTCTGGTATATTGCATTTGCAGTTCCTTTATACCAGTCGGAACCGCTAGCTTTTTGGTATGGAGACAGAACATGAACACCACCATAAAGCCTGTCGAGATTCCATGGCTGTCCATTACCTATGTATTCATTAAGCACAAGCGGCTGATACTGAGTTAATACTCCAACTGTATCTATACCGCTATTTATACAGTTGGATAATGGAAAATCAATAATCCTATACTTTCCCCCAAAAGGCACGGCCGGTTTTGCTAGCTTTTTGGTTAAGGTATAAAGTCTGCTACCTTGCCCCCCAGCAAGTAGCATTGCAACACACTCCTTCAAAATTACCCCTCCTTTATTTGTTTATATCTTATATTTTTTCATCACCTAGGATTCCTTGTTAATAAATATGGTTGAAAGTGGTGGTACCATTATGCTAATACAGTTATTATGCCCATGCCTTAACCCGGGACGGCTTAATATGTCGCCTGAGTTTTTTTGCCCGCAACCACCAAAAATTTCCTCGTTAGAGTTAAAAACTTCACGGTAAACACCGGATGACGGAACCCCTATACAATAATTTTCACGCATCACCGGTGCAAAATTTGAGATGCATATAAGTTGCGAGCCCTTACCATCGTAACGAGAAAAAACAATAATGTTTTGTTCGCTATCATCTGAAACCAACCATGCAAATCCATCAATGCTGTTATCAAGTTCCCAAAGCGAAGGATTCTTGAGGTAAAATCGGTTAAGCGCTTTTATATAACGTTGTAGCTGAAGATGGCTATCAAAATCAAGTAACATCCAGCTAAGAGATTTATCAGGTTTCCACTCGATAAATTGACCTATCTCGCTACCCATGAAAAGAATTTTTTTCCCGGGGTGAGACATCATATATCCGTAAAGAGTTCTAAGATTAGAGAACTTGTTTTCATAATCACCCGGCATCTTATTTATCATGGAGCATTGACCAAACATAACCTGGTTATGAGTGAACCCAACAATGGTAGACTCTCCGGCAGAGAGGTTAAGGTTTTCGGTTAGCTGTTGATGATAATTTTTTCTAAAAAATGGATCGTTCGACATATAGGAGAGTATATTCTCGGTCCAGTGAGAATCCATTGTAAAATCAAATCCAAGGCCGCCACGCAAGCTATCCTGCGTTACTGTTGGCCAACCACTGTCGTCCTTAGCGATTGTAATTATGTGTTCATCTCGCTGATGCAGTTCCTTATTAAGATTTTGTAGGAATGATATGCCTGCAAGATTTTCGTTGCCTCCAAAGGTGTTCTTTTCCCATTCACCCTCACCCCTCTCATAATCAAGGTGTAACACCGAGGAGACGGCACTTAGCTTAATACCATCGAAGTGGTAAACAGATGTCCAGAACACTGCCGCGGATATCATAAAGCTTTGAATCTCGGTACTTGCATAGTTGAAAAGAGTCATTCCGGTTTTTCTATCTAAACGATGTAACGGGTTCGGTTCTTCATAGAGATGGTCACCGTCAAAAAGGAACAGCCCTCTGTCATCCTCCGGAAATCCCATCACCGGAATATCCAAAATAACAGCAATGCCGGCCTCATGCATCTTATCAATAAGATACATAAGGTCAGATGCTTCACCGTAGTTATTGTTAGGAGCAAAAAAGCTTCTTACTATATAGCCATATACCGATCTAGATGTTGGGAAGTTTATCGGCATTAATAATACATGGGTATAACTCATCTCATTTACATATGCAACAAGAGTATCTGCGATAGTTCTGTAGTTGCAGTTAGAGTTATCAGAATTTCTTCTCCATGATCCAAGATGTAGTTCATAGATATTAACTGGTTGGGTTTTTACACCTTTGTTAATTCTCTCACGTCTCCAGGTGCCGTCCTTCCAATGATATCCAAAGGGATTGCTTATAACTGAAATGGTTTCATTATTAACCATAATACTTTGAAATGCATAGGGGTCGGGACGATATAGCTTCTTATCGTCCTTCGTTATTATAACATAGCGATATTTATTGCCATAGGTAACACCGGGTATAAAGCACTCGTATAACCCGTTCTCTGTTATGGGATACATGCAATGCTTTTCGTCATCCCAGTTGCAAAAGTCGCCCGAAACAAAAACATCTTCGGCATTTGGGGCATAAACCCTAAAAACAACGCCGTTTCTTAAATTTCTAAAAGCAGAATGAGCACCCATAAACTTATAACTCTCACCATTAACCTCACGGTGAAATTGGGAGTACATTTCTACATCATTAGTGCTAAATAAATTCAACATAGTGCCATCCATCCACATTCATCTGCTTAAAGCCCGTTCGTTTTTCAATTAGTATCGTTCTCTTATTAATTATATTGCGCCATGTAAAAACTATTCCGCCAAAAAGGTAAATTAATCCCTTGTTGTATTTTCCATATAATACATTCTAATACCCGAAACAACAAAAGTCAACCCTTTTTAGCACACAAACAGTCTTATTTTTACTAGTTCTTACTAATATCCACACGGCCTAATGCTCTAAATGTTAAATTAACCATAAAAAACACCTCTCGGTGTAAATTATTCTATGCTTTTCGTCCCTTTCCAACAAAACAGTTATAATATATTAGTATATTTAACAAATTTATACAAACATTTTAAATTGCTATTTACAAAAGGTTTTTTATACACTATAATTTACATTACGTAATAATTTTGAAGAAGTAAAGGTGTGTAATTTATGGCCGGCGATTTCAGCAGAATAATAACACTGTTGAGGAAGGAAAAGGGAATAACCCAAAAACAGGCGGCAAAAGAATTTGGAGTATCACAGGCTCTTTTATCCCATTATGAAAAGGGGATAAGGGAGTGTGGTCTTGATTTTGTTGTTAAGGCGGCTAACTATTATGGCGTTTCTTGCGATTATTTGCTGGGACGCAGTGCTGAGAGAACGGGACGTGCACTTTCGGTTGACGACATTCCGGATCCATCTTCGATTAAAGATAGTGCATATCGTGGAAGTGTTTTGCCTACTTTAAATAAAAAGTTGTTATCTAACTCGCTTAATATCTTGTTCGATAAACTTAACGGTTGTCCGGATAAGGCGTTGGTAGGTGAGATATCGGCATATTTTGCACTATCTATTTATAAAATGTTTAGGTATATCTACGGGTCTAATGCAAAAAACACCGAAAGCCTTTTTTCAATTTCAAAAAACAGCTTTGAGGGATACACCGGTGCTGAGATGCATATATGTGAGGCGAATGTTCGTGCCATACTTAAGGGTGAAGAGGTTGGTCTTGGTGCCTCGGTAAAGGATACATCGGCGTTTATTATGAATACCGAACAGCTTAATAAAGACTATGCTCTTTATGCACCAAGTTTACTTAATATAATTAAAAGCACCGAAACAAGATTAGAAAAGTATAACAACAGCAGATAATATTTAACGTAATTATTAATTACGACATATTTGTATAAAATGTGTGATTTTTTCATTATGAATGTTTACATTCAAAAGAAAATATATTAAAATAAGACTGCGATACAACCTTGATTAAGGAATTGGTATCGCAGTTTTATGGGTGGAGACAGAAATACTTCTCACCCTATATCAAAGTTACTGAAAGGAACAAAAATGAAATCAACCGGAATAGTAAGAAAAATTGACGATCTCGGACGTGTGGTTCTTCCTATAGAACTAAGACGTACCCATAACCTCGAGGTTGGAGATGGAGTGGAAATATATACCGAAAACGATGCTATTGTATTAAGAAAACACCAGGAATCATGTGTTTTTTGCGGCGGAGATAAAAAACTTAAGGATTTTAACAATAGGTTACTATGTTCGCAGTGTCGCAAGAAAATAGGCGATCTTTAATTTTACTTTTTAGGGGGGTCAATGTTCGAAAAGATAATTGCCGATACACATTTACATAGCATTATTAGTCATGATGGGCATTCCGAGCTTAGCATGATATGCAGGGGCGCATCAGCAAAAGGAATATCCGTAATATGTCTTACCGATCATGTTGATACCGAGCATAATCATACCAGCGAGTTTTGGAATGAGATAGATTTCTCGGTCGACTCGGTAAAGGCAATTAAGTCGATTGCCGATGAGGCCGGGATAACGGTTATGTGTGGTACCGAGCTTGGACAGGCAGTTCACTATCCACAGATAGGTAAGCAGGTTGTAGAAAGACATGACTACGACCAGGTAATAATTTCACAGCATAATTTATTTGATGAGGCCGAATTTTATCGTATAAAGGTTGATAGAGTTCGTAGCGAGGGAGATATGATAATAAGACGATATCTTAAGGAACTCGTTGAGACTGTAAACCTTAATTTAGGCGATGTCCTGGCACACTTAACATATCCTTCGCGCTATTTTTTGCGTGAAGGATATCCCTGCGATATGAACAAGTTTAGCAAAGAGGTTAAGGAGCTTTATGCCTTAATAATTGAAAAGGGTATTGCTTTAGAATGTAATACCTCTGGTTTACGTCAACCTATTGGAGTAACCTTGCCCGACGAAGAATTATTGAAAATGTATTATAACATGGGTGGCAGGCTGATTACCTTGGGTAGCGATGCCCATAGGGAAAGTGACGTAGGCTGCGGAATTCCCGAGGCAACACAGCTATTAAAAAACATAGGGTTTAAGGAAGCCTTTTACTATAAGAAAAGGAAACCTCAACCCTACGAGCTATAAGTTTTTACATTTATTCAGGCTGGTGGCTGTGTGAAAGTAGTGCGGCAAGTGCGGCACAGATTACCGAACCACAAATTCCCGCAGCAGCCGAGCTTAGGCCTCCTGTTAATATTCCGGATAATCCCTCGCTATCAACAGCTTCGATAACACCCTGCATCATTAGATGGCCAAACCCCGGAAGTGGCACGGTAGCACCGGCGCCGGCAAACTCAATAAAAGGCTCATATAACCCAAAAGCCGAGAAAAGTGCACCGAGGATGAACAGACTAACAAGAAGTTTTGCCGGTGTAACCGCAAAGCTATCAATAACAATTTGACAAATACCGCACAACAGGCCACCTATCAAGATGGCTTTTAACACTAGAAACACGTTATCCTCCTATTGTAGACCAAGACTAACGCCGAGAGCACCATCTACCTGCCTTAACCGTCCATCGGGAATTGTGCCTGTTTTTTCGCGGAGTCTACGTTTGTCTATCGTTCTAAGCTGTTCTAACAATATTACACTATCTTTAGAAAGTCCGCAGTCGACACTGCTAATTGGTATATGTGTCGGTAGCGGGTTTTTTCCTGTTCTGCTTGTTATAGCGGCGGCAATAACGGTAGGGCTGTGTCGATTACCGACATTGTTTTGAACAATAAGTACCGGTCTTATTCCGCCCTGCTCTGAGCCTACTACCGGGCTTAAATCGGCATAAAAAACCTCGCCTCTTTTTATCTCCATTGCTAACTCCTTTAATTATTACGTTGCAATGGTATTTTTGCCGTTACTTTACTTTTTATTCCATACGAGGTATAATTAATTAATAAATTGTGGGGATAGTAAATTGAAAATAGGTATAGATGCTGTGTTAATCAGCAGAATTGAAAAGAGCCTAAAATCTGAACATTTCGTTAAACGAGTATTCGGAGAAAGGGAATATGCCGAACTTACGGCACGAAAATTTAACCCCAAAACCGCAGCAGCTTGTTTTGCCGCAAAGGAGGCATTTTCAAAAGCTGTAGGTTGTGGGATACTTACTAGGTTTTCTTTACGTGATGTTGAGCTTCTACATCGACCTAACGGCAGGCCCTTTTTAAAGTTAGCAGGCCCGGCGAGAAGGCTGTGTGGTAGAAGCAGACCTTCGGTTTCGGTTACGCATGAGGGCGGATTAGCTATAGTGGTTGTAACTCTTGGACGCTAAAGAACAAATCTCGCAAAAGATGTTACAAGCGGAACGGTTACGACACAACAAAGGGTAGAAAATGTAACTAACCTTACAGCAAAATCGACATTTCTACCGTATTTTTGAGATAGTAATACCACCGTGCTTGCGGTACAGGTTGATGCACAGATAAGAACCGAGAGCAACATAGTTATATCCAACTCGATAAAACGGGTTATTATATAGAATAGAAGTATGGTAGCTATTGGGATTACCAATAGCTTAACTGCAACCACCGGAAGAATTATCTTGTCGATAAAAATCTCTTTTAGGTTACAACGAGAAACAAATACCCCTATAAGTATCATGGCTAGTGGGGTGTTTAGATCTGATATATATCCTAAGGTATCGTTTACTATCGGTGGAAATTTAATGTTGAATATATAGGTTATAACCCCTGCAATTACCGCGATGATTGCAGGGGTTTTTAGTATTGAGATAGCACGCTTTTTAAAGGAAACCTTTTCATCGCTCGACATTATGGTAACCCCGTGGGACCAGAGAGAAAGGTTAAACATAGCAACATAGGCGGTGCCGTAAAAAATGCCAATCTCTCCAAATGTAGCAAGGAGTAGGGGGAAAGCCATAAACCCACTGTTTGAGTAAGCTGCACCCATAACACAAAGCTTGCGGCGCACGGTTTGTGTTCCAAAACATATTGTGGCAATAACAACACCCATCGCCATAACTACCATAGACAGAACAAGGCTGAAAGCAAGGTTTCGGGATGCCTCGGGGGAGTAATCCGCCTGAAACGAAGCCATGATGGTTGCACTTATAACTACCAGTAAAAGAAGGTTGGTTAGCTCATCAATGGTGGTTTGGCTAAGTAGTTTTCTTTTGCTTAAAAAGAACCCAATTCCCATTAGCAAAATCATAACGATAATCTGCTTAAAAAGAATAACCGCAATTTCCATAAATGTTGTTCCGTTCTTTAAATACTAATCTAACTTCAAAACTGCGGTGAATGCCTCGCTCGGCACCTCTACGCTACCAAGCTGGCGCATCTTCTTTTTACCCTCTTTTTGCTTTTCAAGCAACTTCTTTTTACGGGTGATGTCACCTCCGTAACATTTAGCAAGAACATCCTTTCGCATTGCACTAACCGTCTCTCTTGCAATGATTTTGCCGCCGATTGCTGCCTGGATAGGCACCTCAAACATCTGCCTTGGAATACTCTCCTTTAGCTTTTCGGCAATTCTGCGACCACGCTCATATGCCTTATCGGCATGAACGATCAATGAAAAGGCATCAACTATCTCGCCGTTAAGCATTATATCAAGTCTACAAAGTTTTGATTTCTCATATCCGCACAGCTCATATTCATAGCTGGCATAACCACGGCTACGGCTCTTTATGGTATCAAAAAAGTCATAAACAATTTCGCCAAGGGGGAGCAGGTAATGAAGGTCAACCCTTGTGGGATCGATATATTTCATATCCTTAAAAATTCCGCGACGATCCTGACAAAGGTCCATTAATGCACCAACATAGTCGGTTGGGGTATAAACATGTGCATTAACAAATGGCTCTTCGCTGCTTGCAATCTTGGTAACCTCAGGATAGTTTGTAGGGTTATCAATCATCATTACAGTTCCATCAGTAAGGGTGAGCCTATATTCAACCGATGGTGCCGTGGTAACAAGCTCCATCATAAATTCTCGCTCTAAGCGCTCGATAACAACCTCGAGATGCAGTAAGCCTAAAAATCCACATCTAAATCCAAAGCCCAGAGCTACCGATGTTTCAGGAACAAAGGAAAGAGAAGCATCGTTTAAAAGCAGTCGGTCGAGAGCTTCACGTAGATCATTATATCTGCTTCCGTCGGCAGGGTAGATACCGCAATAAACCATCGGAACTACAGGTCGGTATCCCGGTAGTGGTTCCGAGGCCGGGTTTTCGGCAAGCATAACAGTGTCACCCACCCTGGTGTCTCTAACATTTTTTATGGAAGCACACAGGTATCCAACCTGGCCGGCATGAAGTTTTCCGGTAGGGGTCATGGATATAGCTCCGTTATGGCCAACCTCGGTTACAACATATTCGGTTCCTGAGCGAAACATCTTTATGGTGTCGCCAACAGTAACACTACCGTCCATTACTCGAATATAAACGATAACGCCTTTATAGCTGTCGTAAACGCTATCAAATATAAGAGCTCTAAATGGTGCGTCCATATCGCCCGAAGGTGGGGGGACATCTCTTACAACAGCCTCTAGAACTTCCTGTATTCCAACACCCTGTTTAGCCGAAACATGAGGAGCCTCAAGGCAGGGTATTCCTATTATATCCTCAACCTCCTGTGCAACCCTCTGTGGGTCGGCACTCGGTAGATCGATCTTATTTAGAATAGGTACGATTTCAAGACCGCCCTCTACCGCAAGATAGGTGTTTGCAAGGGTTTGAGCCTCAACACCCTGAGAGGCATCGATAACCAGTATAGCGCCTTCACAGGCTGCAAGACTGCGGCTAACCTCATAGTTGAAGTCAACGTGTCCCGGCGTGTCGATAAGATTAAGCTCGTAACGGTTACCGTCGGCAGCGCTATAGTCGATGGTAACAGCCCTTGCTTTAATGGTTATTCCGCGCTCACGCTCGATATCCATATTATCTAGCAGCTGATTTTCCATCAACCTTTCCTCGACTGCGCTGGTCTTTTCTAATATTCGATCGGCAAGCGTTGATTTGCCGTGGTCGATATGCGCTATTATACTGAAATTGCGTATATGCTTTTGTCTTTCCATTACAGTGTTTTTACTCCTTACATAGTCTTATACATTTTAACATAGAAAAACGTTTAAAGCAACCGATGGTAAAATATTTTTTTTAATTAACATATCTATGTTGACAACATTACATAATATGTTATAATAACGTTATAAACATAACATAAAATTTCAAATATTCACAAATGGTGTAACGATGAACGAGCGACAAGAGCGGATATTAAGTCTTTGCAACGCAAATACCTTTATATACTTAAACGAACTTGAAGATGTTTTTCCGGATGTTTCGCAGATGACGTTAAGGCGAGACATAGAGGCGCTGGCTACAGAGGGTTTGTTAATAAAAATTCGAGGAGGAGCGAGGCGAACCAATTCTCTTTATCAGGAGGATGCACTAGCAAAACGAGCTGCCGAAAACCAGGAACACAAAACGGCAATTTCTAATGCGGCAATAGAATATATAAACGATGGCTGCCTTATATTTTTAGATAGCGGATCAACTACCGACTGGCTTGCAAGAATTATGAACGATAGGGCTATAACCGTTTATACAACCGGAACTAACATTGCCGGAATTTTGTGCCAAAAATCTAACATTACGGTTCACCTTACAGGCGGCAGACTTAACAGACAGAATCTTTCTCTCTCTGGGTCGGGCGCTATTGAATCGATTAAGAATGTCAACTTCGATACCGTGTTTATGGTAGCCTCGGGATATGCTCCCGGCAGTGAGTTTAGCTGTGGAAACCAAAGCGAGGCAGATCTTAAAAGATTTATTATCTCAAAAGCCTCGAGGGTTATTATGCTTATAGACGAGACCAAGGTTTCAAAATCTATGCACCACACCTTTTGCAGCCCTGCCGATGTTGATGTTATAGTAACAACAAAGATTTTTCCCACTGATTACAAAAAACACATAAGGTCGCTAAACAAAAATATTGTATTTAATATAAGAAGAACAACAAGAAAAGAAAGGGCAAAAAATGAAGACTAAGGCATTGAGGCTTTACGGAAAATCGGATGTTAGGGTAGAGGAATTTGAACTCCCGCAGATTACCGAAGGTGAGATACTTGCAAAGGTTGTTACCGATACACTATGCATGTCGTCATACAAGGCAGCGGTTCAGGGTGAGGACCATAAACGCGTTCCGAACAACTGTTCAACCAACCCGATAATTCTAGGCCATGAATTTTGTGGCGAGATAGTAGAGGTTGGAGCTAAGCATGCGGATAAATTTAAGCCGGGTCAACGCTTTGCAATTCAGCCTGCACTTAACTATAAAGGCTCCTTAGATGCGCCGGGTTACTCGTTTGAGTATATCGGCGGAGATGCAACCTACATAATTATCCCCGAGGTTGTTATGGAGATGGACTGCCTGCTCCCCTACGAGGGTGAAGCATTTTTCCTTGGCTCTCTTGCCGAGCCTGTTTCCTGCGTTGTAGGTTCTTTTAACGCAAACTACCACACAAAGCCGGGTAGCTATGTTCATGAGATGGGCATTAAAAAGGGTGGTAACCTTTGTATTATTGCCGGTTGCGGACCTATGGGTATCTGTGCAATTCAGCACTCGCTTGCCGCCGATATCCGTCCTGCCAAGGTGGTTGTTACCGATATCGATGCCGCCCGTATTGAACGCGCTAAAACATATCTTTCGGAGGAATATGCAAAGGAGCGTGGAGTTGAGCTAATTTATCAGAACACATCCGACTGTGATGCCGAGGCAATACTAATGAGCCTTACCGATGGCAAAGGTTATGATGATGTTTTTGTTATGGCACCGATTCCTGCACTTATAGAGCAGGGTGATGCAATACTTGCACGTGATGGTTGTCTTAATTTTTTTGCAGGTCCTAGTGATACCGGATTTAAAGCACCACTTAATTTTTATAATGTTCATTATAATGCAAGCCATCTTGCGGCGGCTTCCGGTGGCAACAACGATGACCTCATAGAGGTTCTGGGATACCTAAAGGAACGCAAGATAAACCCAACATTTATGATTACACATGTAGGTGGTCTTGATGCAACGGTAGAAACAACCTTAAATCTGCCAAAGATACCTGGTGGTAAAAAACTGATCTACACCCATGTGAGCATGCCGCTAACTGCAATCGACGATTTTGAGAAGCTGGGTGAGAGCGACCCATTCTTTGCAGAGCTTGCAAAGCTTTGTCCAAACAAGGTGTGGACGGTTGCGGCAGAAAAATACATAATTGAAAACGGAAAGAAAATATAAGGGGGATTTTTTATGGCAAAGGCAATAGTAATGCCAAAACCGGGAATTACGGTTGAGGAATGTATACTTTCTAAATGGCACAAGGGCGTAGGCGATACCGTTAACAAGGGCGATCTACTTTTCTCTTATGAGACCGATAAGGCTTCCTTCGACGAGGCCTCGGAAGAAAGCGGAGAGATTCTTGCAGTTTTTTATAGCGAGGGCGACGACGTCCCTGCTCTTAATAATATCTGTGTTATAGGAACTAAAGGCGAGGATACAGCTGAGTTTGCACCAAGTTCGGCAGAAGCTGTCCCCTCTGCTGCAACGACAACGGCAGCTGCTCCCGCCGCCAATGCAGCACCGGCGGCACCGGCAGCAACTGCACCGGCTATTAGCGTAGCACCTGCTGCACCGGCAATGGCTGTTGTAGCCGAAACGGTTTCGGGTGGAATATCTCCGAGGGCAAGAGGCCTTGCGGCTAAAAACGGAGTAGCACTTTCTTCTGCAACCGGAACAGGACCAAACGGTAGAGTTATAGAGCGCGATGTGCGCAGGGTTATGGCAAATGGTGCCGATATGCTCCCTGTTATATCCGGCCCGATTTCGGAGGATATCCCACATTCAAATATTCGCAAGGTTATTGCTAAAACAATGCATGCATCACTTTCAACTATGGCGCAGCTATCACTTAGCAGTAGCTTTGATGCCACCGAGATACTTAAGCTTCGTGCATCGTTTAAGAACAGCAAAAAGCCACATCTTGAAAAGATAACGCTAAACGACATTGTTTTATTTGCTGTAGTAAAGGTGTTGTTAAAACATCCCGAGATGAATGCAAACTACTATGATGACCTAACCCGTCAGTTTAACACCGTTAACCTCGGTGTTGCGGTGGATACCGAAAAGGGTTTACTTGTTCCAAAACTAATGGCGGCAGAAAACATGAGTCTTCCCGAGCTTTCGGCACAGATGAAGGCGATTGCTTCGGCGGCACAAACCGGAAGCATTAGTCCCGATTTACTTGCCGGAGGAACATTTACAGTAACAAATCTCGGTAATCTCGGTGTAGATAGCTTTACCCCTGTTATTAATCCTCCGGAGGTTGGTATACTTGGTGTCTGCTCGCTTAGTGAAAAGTTTAAAACCGTTAACGGTTCGATAACAAGCTATCAGGCTATGGGTCTTTCGCTAACCTTTGATCATCGTGCATTAGACGGAGCACCGGCGGCAAGATTTATGAAGGATGTCTGTGAGGCTCTTACTAACTTCAGCCTATTGTTGGTTGACTAACTAAATAAAAGGAGAATTAGTGGTGAAAGATATAATTGTAATCGGCGGTGGTCCGGGTGGATACTGCGCAGCAGAGAGAGCCGCAGCGGCAGGTAAGGCGGTAACTCTTTTTGAAAAACGTGCTCTTGGCGGAGTTTGCCTAAACGAGGGCTGTATACCATCTAAAGCACTTTTACACAGTGCTAAAATCTACGACTATGCGATGCATGGTAGGGACTATGGCGTTACCGTAGAGGGCGCCTCAATCGACCAGAAAAAGGTTATCGCTCGTAAGGATAAGATTGTTAAAAAGCTTGTAGCCGGTGTTGGAATGAAGATGAAAAAACACGGTGTAGAGGTTGTTAACGGCGATGCCGCTATTAAGGGTCGTGTTGACGGTGGTTTTGCTGTGGAGTGCGACGGCAAGGAGTTTTTAGCAAAACAGCTTATTATAGCTACCGGAAGTAGCCCGATGTTGCCTCCTATTGATGGTTTAATGAATGCTGTTGAATCCGGATTTGCGATGACAAATCGTGAAGTTTTGGCGCTTACAACTATTCCGGAAAGCATGGTTGTTATCGGTGGTGGTGTTATCGGCCTTGAGATGGCGTCATACTACAACTCGGTAGGAAGCAAGGTTACCGTTGTTGAGATGTTAAACTCTATCGGCGGACCTATAGATGCTGATATAGCAGAAAATCTGCTTGCAAACTATAAGAAAAAGGGAATTGAATTTCGCCTGGGCTGTAAGGTTACCTCTATCGGTGAAGATGGTGTTACCTTTGAAGACGGCAAAGAGAAGGTTGAGGTTAAGGGCGAAAAGGTTCTGCTTTCTATCGGCCGCCGCCCAAACACTGCAAATATTGGCTTAGAAACACTTGATATCTACACCGATAGGGGTGCTGTTGTTACCGATGATTATATGCGAACCAATGTTGAGGGCGTTTATGCAATCGGCGATGTTAACGGCAAGATAATGCTTGCACATACAGCATATCGCGAGGCAGAGGTTGCTGTTAATAACATTGTTGGTAAGGGCGATATCATGGAGTATGGTGCAATCCCCTCGGTTATCTACACAAATCCTGAGGTTGCGGCTGTGGGTGAAACCGAGCAGAGCGCAAAACAAAAGGGTTACGACTGTGAATGCATACAGCTTCCCATGGCTTATAGCGGACGTTACCTGGCAGAAAACGAGAAGGGCGACGGATTTATTAAGCTTGTGTATGATAAAAAGAACGAGTGCATCCTGGGTGTATCGATGGTTGGAAATTCCAGCTCCGAGAGTATATACGGTGCCGCACTTATGATAGGTAACCGTCTGCCGATAGACGGCATTAAAAAATTGGTGTTCCCACATCCTACAGTTTGTGAAATTATAAGAGAAGCATTATTTGAGATAGAGTAACCTAAAGAAAGGAATAATATTATGCCAAAGTGTTTGGTTGTAGACCCTAAAGAGATTAGAAAAAGCGGGGTGATTAGC